>CAJXBI010000009.1 GCA_913050005.1 uncultured Bacteroidota bacterium | reverse complement strand
TACGTGTGTTGTCGTTTAATTTCCCTAAATCAATTACTTGAGCGCTTGGTGCTGTAACGGAACCAATCACATTTACAGATGAATTGTCTGAAGGGAAAACTTGCGTTTCTCCCTGGTAGTTCCCAACTTTACCAGTAACCTCTATAATCATTCCTGCAACAAGGTTGTCGAGTTTACTCACAGGCTGACTTTGACCACCACCATCAGTGTATACACCATGGATCTGAACACCTCTAAAATTACCCATACCTCCAGAGGAAGTATCTAGGATATGAACCCCTGGTCTGTAACCTCCATTAACCGATCCAGATGCTAGCTCAGTTAAATTACCATCGTGCATAACGATTCCAATCGTTTTTATTTCTTGATCATCATAAGAACTTAAGTCTTTACAATTAGCTAAATCAGTTGGACTGACAAATTGAATGTCCCTAACTGATACTGCTGTTTGAGCAAACGATAAAGTGACCATGAAAAGGCCAGTAATCAGAATTGTAAGTTGTTTTTTCATTGTATTGTTTATTTAATAATTGCAAATTTTCCTTTATATAAATCCCCTGTTTCAAGGTCTTTTACTGTAAATAGATATAGTCCTCTAGCAATAATCTGAGTGTTTTCTGTAAGTAAATTCCACCCATGCTCACCACCACTAAAAACATTCTGTTTAGGGTTCTCAGCTCCAAAAGTTTGATTCCAACGAATGTCATCCCCATTATAATCATCGTGATGTATTATTTGATCCAAAAAATCTCCTGCTAAAGTGAACACATTAATTTCACAATGCCTGGGCAGATTGGCAAAATATAACTTTCTACTTTGTTCTTGAAAGCTACTTCTACCTTCCCAACTTGCCCCTGCATAATATGGGTTTGGATATACAAATGGTTGATTTTTAGTAATGCTCTCGTTAACAGGTTTACCCGCAAATGCTCTGAAATTATTAGACACAGGACTAGACTCTAGACTTTCCAAATTATTATCCTCATTCCCTCTGTCAAATGCAGTAACTGATACCGCATACTGCCATCCATTTAATACCTTATCAATTGTGTACTTGTAGTGATATTCCTTACCATCTATAGTAATAGGTTCATCTAGTTTTATTGAAGAAAATCCTGTCTCATATCCATAACTATTATTAGGCAAGTCATATTCAGCAATCTTTACCAAATCTCTTTGTAAATTAGGAACATCTGTAACATCAAAACCCAATTTCGTCATGTATATACGATAACCTTCAAAGTCCATTTCTTGGCTTATTGGATCAATACTAACCTCAGAATTATCTTGCCAAAAAATTTCAACTTTACTATCAGAGGTTATCATTTTTGTGTTGGGTATGTCAGGTGGAGATGGTAAAACAAATCGAGTCAGAACTCCATCACCATTATTATCCTCTCCATCATCTAAAACGCCATTAAAATTTACATCCTCTCCATTATATGCCGTCTGAGCCCAATTTGCATTAGATAAAAATGTACTTCTCTGAACTGCATTATTATCTGAGTTAGGATTACCATCCTCTTTTTTCCTAGCGAAAATATAAGCATAGCTGACTTTGATGTGATCTCCAGGTTCAAAATTCAAAAAAGGTCCAACTGAAACTAGATCTGAACGATTACCCAAATCATTTAATTGCTCTTGATAGCTTTTTGATCCACAACTTGAGTTTGAACTATTGTTTTGATTCCAGCATGGTTGATCATTTAATCCTTTTGTGAGTTTTTGATAGCGAGTATTGTCATTCGTTGGCTGAAAATATACTGGATCTGATGTACTATTAAATTGCCATGCGTTGAAATGAGCATTGAATCTTGGATTTGATATGGGATGTTGAAATCCATTCTTATCTTCTGCACCTAAGAATTTTTGACCGACGTAACTGTCCGTGAAACCCACATCTCCAGAGTGATCATAACAGTATGCCATTTGCAAACTATCTAAATATCCGTTACCACCTTTATTGTAAAATGCAGCCCCTCCACTTCCCGCTGGTGTTACATTGATATTCCTAACCACAGTATTTGCCCACAAACCAAAGTAGGCACTGTCAATCGTATATCCTCCAACGTTTTCAATGTCGAAATCAAGAATCACAAAAAAATCACTAAAACCGTAATTCCAATTAAACGATCGTGATTTGACCTTTATAAATAAAGGATCTATATGCCCCCCGACCTGAATTTGTGTTCCCGGCACTTGAACATTGACATCAGAATATACACCGATAAAATCTTGGTGAGATATTGCTTCCGGGCTGTAATAAGGGCTATTCCTAAGTGAAGAAAGTTCTTTTAGAACATCGCCTTGCTCTGGATAAAATTCAAAACCTGCCGCACCAGTACTATAGCCTTGAGGAGCGTCTACAGCAGCTGTACTAACCCCAACTGTTGACCCATTAATTAAACCTCCAAACCAAATTCCACTCTCAAAGAGATGCTCAACTCCGCTTCCAGCTGGATATTCTCCAGAAGGATTCCCAGACCCATTTTTATATCCTCTAAAAGCATTACCATATGTTCCCGAATTCGTGACATTTAACCGAACATTAGAAGAAGTTGTTGTTTTCTCATCAAAAGTTTGACCTACCAATTCGGTAGAGATAAATAAGATAGTTAATATCGAAAACAAATACTTCATTAACGCTCAAAGACTTATACAAATATACTCTTAAGATGCACTCTCTCGAGCTTAATAAATTAAAATTTAGACTTTGGTTTGGTTATAAATACCGACTTTATATAGTTCGGTTCATAAGAGGTTAAATCTACATAATCTTGTTTTGCCGATTTTTTCAATGCTTCACTCAATAAATCTCTTGCATATAATGCTGATTTAGTGTGTTTTAATTCTTTTTCTTTGTCTAATTCATCGATAAATTTAATCGCACCTGAACCTACAACCACAGTATTATTTTTTTCAATTCTAAGTTCAGAATTTATCGTCACAAACTGTTCTTCAACTATTGGATTGAGATGCTTATCATAAATCCCCATGTATGCGTCACTTCTTCGAGCATCTACTAATGCGATAATCTGGTCGACGGAGGGATAATCATTTAATGCTACACTTGCCAACCCTTTTAACGTCGAAACTGCTATCAACGGGATATTTACACCCATGCAAATTCCCTTAGCCAAACTACATCCTATTCTTAACCCCGTATAAGAACCCGGACCATCACTTATCACAACACCATCAAGCTCATGAATAGACAACCCCGCATTCCGCATTACTTCATCAACAAAAGTAGCTAGATAAACGGAATGTGAATTGGGCTCATTAATCCATTTTTCTTGAATGATGCTTTCGCTACTTGACAAAGCCACAGAACATACTTCATTGGACGATTCTATTAGAAGTAGTTTAGACATTATTTTTTTATTTTGGCAAATGCCCAACTCTCACTAAAAGGAACTTCCCATCGAGTTCTAATGTCATGTAGACTATTAACTGAATTATCGAAAAAAGTTGAAGAGTCTGAAATTTTATGTGAATCATAAGCTGATTGAATATCAGCCATTCGAACCATAACAATTTCATCATTTTCTTTGAAAACTAGGTTTAATCTATTGAATAAATCAATTTGTAAAACTTGATTTATTTCTTGAAAAATAGCAGTTGATCGATCGATAGAACAGCCACTCGCTGGCTCAAAATCTTCATCTGCACCTAAAACTAAAATTTGATTGTAAAAAATTTGAAAGCTTGCCTTCAATTGTGAACCGTGGGCAGACCAATCTTTACAAAAGACATCAAATTTGGCATTAATTTGCTCTTTCTCATTGGCTGTCAGCTTTCGGTTTGATGCAAAAATCCAAACACGACCATTCCCAGTTAGACTATCAAACATCATACAAAAGTAAGGTTAATCTAACTACAGATGAATCACTTCATCATACGCTGCTGCACACGCTTCCATAATAGCTTCACTCATAGTTGGATGGGGATGAACCGTCTTTATCATTTCGTGCCCAGTTGTCTCAAGTTTTCTTGCTGATACTACCCCAGCAATCATCTCTGTGACATTGGCACCAATCATGTGGCAACCCAAAAATTCACCATACTTGGCATCAAATACGACTTTAACAAACCCTTCTTTCGAACCACTAGCACTTGCTTTACCACTTGCACTAAATGGGAACTTACCAACTTTGATATCGTATCCTGCTTCTTTAGCTTTTGCCTCGGTATATCCTACCGATGCAATTTCTGGCCACGTGTAGGTGCATCCCGGAATATTGCCATAATCCAAAGGAGCTACATGCTGACCACTAAATTTTTCAACACAGATAATTCCCTCTGCACTGGCAACGTGAGCAAGAGCAGGACCATGAACTATATCTCCAATGGCATATACCCCTGGAACATTTGTTTGGTAATAATCATCAACCACTACCTTACCATTTTCTATTTTAACTCCTAAATTTTCTAGCCCAATATTCTCAAGATTTGTCTGTATTCCTACAGCAGAAAGAACGATATCACATTTGATGGTTTCCTCGCCTTTGGATGTTTTTACTTTTACCACACAACCTTTTCCTTTCGTATCTACCGATTCGACAGAACTATTTGTCATGATGGTCATCCCTTTCTTCTTATATAACTTTTCAAGTTCTTTAGATACATCTGCATCCTCATTGGGTACAATGCTTGGCATAAATTCTACCACCGTTACTTCTGTACCCATGGCAGTATAGAAGTATGCAAACTCCATCCCTATAGCTCCACTACCAACAACAACCATCTTCTTGGGTTGCTCTTTGAGTACCATAGCTTCATGATAACCTACTATTTTTTCGCCATCAATAGGAATGTTTGGTAATTGACGTTCTTTTGCTCCAGTTGCAAATATTATGTGCTTGGCACTGTGCGTCTCTTTTTTTCCATTGTTGTCGACACTTACTTGACCTTTAGCTATCACAGTTCCAAAACCAGTAAGAATTTCAATCTTATTCTTCTTCATCAAAAACTGAATTCCTTTACTCATTCCTTCAGCAACTCCTCGACTTCTCTTAATGACTTTTGAAAAATCATGCTTTGCATTGTCAACAGAAATACCGTAATCATCTGCATGGTTAATGTACTCAAATACTTGAGCAGACTTAAGCAATGCTTTGGTAGGGATACATCCCCAATTCAAACAAACACCACCTAGTTCAGCCTTCTCTACGACAGCAACTTTATGACCCAATTGGGAAGCTCTAATTGCAGCTACATACCCACCAGGACCACTTCCGATTACGATTACATCAAAATTCATTTTTATCTCAATTAATTTGGATTGCAAAGAAAAGCAATATTTTGATATGCTTATCGCATTTTTAACAAGATTAAAAGCGACATTTTGTTTAACATTTCACTTTCATATTGGTAAAAAAGAAAGACATTTGTCCTACTTACACATAAAACGAAACACCATGGGAAGAGCATTTGAATTTAGGAAAGCCCGAAAAATGAAGCGATGGGGCAAAATGGCCGTTACCTTCACCCGAATTGGTAAAGAAATTTCAATTGCTGTAAAAGAGGGAGGACCAGATCCTGAAAATAATTCCAGATTGAGAATGGCAATAAAAAATGCCAAATCTGAGAATATGCCTAAAGACCGTGTAGATGCAGCAATCAAAAAAGCCTCAGATAAAGATAGTAGCAACTACGAAGAGGTACTTTATGAAGGCAAAGGGCCATTTGGCCTTAGTCTAATGATTGAAACTGCAACAGACAACATCAACCGAACTGTTGCTAATATCCGAGCTATCTTTAACCGAAATAACGGTGAACTTGGTACTAGTGGCTCTCAAGAATTTAATTTTGATCGTAAGTGTATTTTCAAAATCAACCCCCAAGATAGTGATGTCGAAGAGTTAGAACTTGAATTGATTGATTTTGGATTAGAAGAAATAGAACAGGTAGACGACGAAACACTTGTTTATACTGCATTTACCAATTTTGGCAATATGCAAAAGGGACTAGAGGAGCTTGATGTGGAGATTGTTTCAGTGGATATTGAACGCATTCCCCACCACACGATTGATTTAAACAATGCACAAAAAGAGGAGATTAACCTTTTGATAGAAAAACTAGAGGAAGATGAAGACGTTCAAAATGTATTTCACAATGCCCTATTATAGAATTACACCGTGAAAAAAATCTGCTTTTTTAATAGTTCTAACTTTTGGGGTGGTGGTGAAAAACTTCACCTCGAGAATGCCATTGAATTTCGAAATCGTGGATATGATATCGTAATTGCTGCCCTCCCCAATAGTGAGCTATGGACTAGAGCAAAAAAGAATGGATTTGAAACGATAGATGTTACCATAACTAGTCTCTCTTTTTTAAATGTTTTTAAATTAAAAAGACTTCAAAGACAATTCAAGATTCATAAAATTGACACCCTTATTTTTACAACCTCGCAAGATTTTAAGTCAGCAAGTATAGCTGGTCATTGGTCTTCTATTCCTCGTATTGTTTACTTAAGAGGTCTAGCAGTTCCCATAAAAAATAGTTTTGTCAATCGATATTGTTTAACCTGTGCTTGTACGCACATCATTGCAAATTCTGATGAAACTAAAAAAACCATTCTTCAGCATTTTCAAGGAAGCATTCCTTCCGAAAATGTCAAAACGATTTATCATGGTATTCAGCCTGAACTTCTCGAGATAAAAAAAGGCAAAGGTGATTTTATTACTAAAAAACCAAAGGGTATCATTCTCGGCAATGCAGGAAGATTGACCAAACAAAAAGGTCAGCACCATCTAATCGAAGTAGCTCGCTACTTAAAAAAAGAAAACGTGGATTTTACCTTATTCATTGCGGGTACTGGAGAACTTGCAGAGGAACTAGCTGAATCCATCAAAAAGTATCACTTACAAGAAGAAGTTGTCCTATTGGGCTTCATCAAAAGCATGGAACTTTTTATGCAACAAATTGATTTGTTTTTACTGCCCAGTTCATGGGAAGGTTTCGGATTTGTTATTGTTGAAGCCATGGCAAAGAGTAAACCCGTCGTCGCATTCAATACCACCAGCAACCCTGAAATCATCAATGATCAAAAAACAGGATTATTAGCTAAATATCCTGACACAACTGACTTTACTATCAAAACAAAACAACTCATTCAAGACGATGCACTCCGTAAAAAAATGGGTAAAGCAGCCAAGCAAAGCGTGATTGATAAATTCATTATTCAAGATCGAGTAGCAGAATTAGAGGAGTATATTACAAATAATTAGCCCCTAACTGCTTTTGTGTTTCATAAAAAAAGTAAACTTTGCAACTACGATAATTAATCATGCTACTCATCCAAAACATCCGTCAAGATAAAGAAGCCATCATTCAAAGACTAGCCAAGCGAGGAGTTGATTTTTCTGACCTCGTTAACCAAGCTATTGAACTGGATGATAGCCGAAAAGAAATTCAAGGAAAATTGGATGATATTTTATCACAAAGCAATAAAATTTCTAAGTCCATTGGTCAGCTATTCGCTCAAAAAAAGATAGAAGAAGCCAACCAATTAAAAGCCCAGACTGCGGAGCTTAAAGCCCAAAGTCACTCATTGAGTGAAGCAATGAAAAAGGTAGAGAACGAGTTGCTTGAAGTCTTATATCAAATTCCAAACTCGCCAGGTGATCAGGTGCCTGCGGGTAAGAGTGAGGAAGATAATAAAACCATTAAAGTGGTTGGCGAAAAACCAACCCTTACTCAAAACTTACCTCACTGGGAGCTATGTGAAAAATACAACCTCATTGATTTCGAATTAGGCGTAAAAATCACAGGAGCTGGTTTTCCTGTATATCGAGGCAAGGGTGCTCGTCTTCAGCGTGCCTTAATCAATTGGTTTTTAGACAAGGCCAGAGATGCCGGATACGAGGAAATACAACCCCCCATTCTGATTAATGAAGCCAGTGGTATTGGCACAGGTCAACTTCCTGACAAAGAAGGACAGATGTACCACATGCCCACCGATAACCTATATGCTATCCCAACCGCAGAGGTGCCCATAACCAACATCTACCGCGATGTCATTCTAAAAGAGGAACAATTCCCTATCAAAAATTGTGGCTACACTCCATGCTTTAGAAGAGAAGCTGGAAGCTATGGTAAAGATGTACGTGGTCTCAACCGATTGCACCAATTTGACAAGGTGGAAATTGTCCAAATACAGCATCCTGAAAAATCGTATCAAACCCTAGAAGAAATGAGCAACTATGTTCAAGGACTTCTTCGTGATCTAGGACTACATTACCGAGTCTTGTTACTATGTGGTGGCGATACGGGATTTGCTAGTGCAATGACCTTCGACATGGAGGTATGGAGTGCTGCTCAAGAACGTTGGTTGGAGGTGAGTTCGGTGTCCAATTTTGAAACGTTCCAAGCCAATCGTCTTAAACTTCGATACAAGTCTTCATCGGGTAAAAAACAACTTGCACACACCCTCAATGGAAGTGCCTTGGCCCTCCCACGAATCGTGGCTAGCATCTTAGAAAACAATCAAACCCCAAATGGAATTATTGTTCCAGAAGTGCTTCGTCCGTATTGCGGATTTGATGTTATTGATTAGAAGCAGTCTTTTTTTTCTACCAATAAAGTTATTCCTATAATTGCCCCATAATTAATACTATATAACTATGCGAAATTTAAGATTAACATCATTAACTCTTATCTCTTTTATTTTCATAACCAATTATGCTCAAACCGCTTTGGATGAAGTATTGGTTTCTGCATCTAGAATTCAGTCTAAAAAGTATGAATCCGGAAAAAATATTACCGTTATCTCTCAAAAAGAAATTGCCCAGCTTCCTGTCAACTCGGTGGATGAACTGCTCCAGTACGTGGGTGGTGTCAATCTCAACAATCGAAGTGGGTTTGGCGTCCAATCCGATATTGGAATGCGAGGTTCTACGTTTTCTCAAGTATTGGTATTGGTGGACAATCAACGAATCAACGACCCATTGACTGCTCACTTCAATAACTATTTACCCATTCCTTTGAGTGAGGTGCATCACATCGAAATTGTGCGTGGATCGGCTAGTGCCTCTTTTGGTGCAGATGCTGTTGGAGGTATTATTCATATCAAGACAAAAACCTACGAAGGTTTATTTAACAGTCAAGAAATCTCAAGCACAAACGGTAATGTGGGTATAGGTGATCACAACCTATCTCTGCTCGATGCCGGTATTCATCACCAATCCAAAAGATTTGGTTTTTCTGCTGCTGTAAAATCTACGGAATCTGATGGGGAGCAATTAGTCAACCCAAATTTTGCTATTGCTAAACTAGATAGTAACAGACCAATCTTACCAAATAGCCTTCACCGCAATTTCTTTGACCTCAAAACATACACTGCTGCCGTAACCTACCGTGGAGATAAACTCAAGTTTTATGCACGTGGTGGCTCCGATTATCGAGACTTTGCAGCCAAACATTTTTATACAACTAGCACATACGATGAGTCTGTTGAAAAAGTATCTTCCTACTGGACACAAACAGCTTTGATTTTCGACCAGGATAAAAGCCGAACTGAACTGAATGCCAGCTACAGAAATGGCAAAGACAGCTTTGCCTTCAGTCCATCATCAATAAATAAACACACCACACAACGCATCAACGCTACCCTTTCACAAAATCGTAAAATGGGAAGCGTGGATGTAGGTTTTGGTTTTCAAACAGATTGGCAAGACATTGTGAGTACCGATAGAGGTGATCATCAAACCACCTCCAATGCAGCTTTTATTTTAGCTCAAAAGAAAATCAACCAACTTCACTTAAACGGGGGTATTCGAATAGAAAATTCCGAAAAAATTGGGACACAACTAGTACCTCAATTGAATGCTTCCTACAAAGTGGACAGATTGGTTCTTCGTTCCTCCCTTGGGCGATCGATTCGACAAGCTGACTTTACGGAGCGATTTGCCTCCTATAAACTAAGTGCTCTAAGGTCTGGTCGTAATGTAGGTAATCCAGACTTAGAAGCTGAATCTTCTTATAACTTTGATATAGGAGCAGATGTGTATTTGAATGAAAACCTTCAGTTTTCGAACACCTTGTTTTTTCGTCAATCCTCCAATTTAATTGACTATACCCTTACTAATTCTACCAACATTACCAATTTGAATACGAATACACTTAAAGACAGTACTAACTATCTTTATGCCCAAAACATTGGCGAATCAACTACCTGGGGGAATGAATTTAGTCTGAAATACACCCAAAATATTCAAAACGGACGAATCGGTGCTTCTTTGAATTATACCTACCTCAATACGTCTACACCAGACAGTGTGGTTTCAAAATATATTGCCAACCACCCCATTCATAACCTCAATGGAAGTTTAAACATTCGATATGCTGGATTGGGTCTCAACGTTGGTGGTGCAATGATTACTAGAAATGCTGACGCGGTAAAAGCTATCAACGATGATGGAATATTAACTGGAGATATTTCAACCAAAATAAAAGATCAATACGCCATTCTCAACCTAAAACTGAGTTACACCGTCAAAGAATTTCCCGCGAGTGTATATGTGGATGTCAGAAATGCATTGGATACCCAATATCAAGAAATATTAGGATCACAAATGCCAGGCAGGTGGATTATGGGTGGAATCCGTTGGAATTTTCAACGTATTAAAATCAACCCAACAATCGTTCCTGTATACTAAAACCTATCGCTTTTGATCATGCAAAAACTACTTCAGCTGTTATTTATAGTTGGGTGTTTATTGCCTTTAAATGGATATGCACAAATATGGGTTGATTGTATCGATTCAAATCGCGTCAACCCCAACTATCGGTGCAACGACCCTTCTTTTGATCCCGTATGCGGCTGCAATAATGTGACTTACCGAAATGGTTGTGAGATGTACAATGTTGGTGGAGTAAACTACCCCTCTACTACCTCCAATGGGGTATGTAGTAATGACTATTTCTACTCCTTTTTCTATCCTAATCCGTGTACTGATCGGATTAATTTTAACATGCAGTTTGCTTACCAAGAATATGCTCCTGTGACCCTACAGATTTATTCTGTTTTTGGGAACCTTATGCTCTCACAATCATATACTAGTATTACCTCGAGTCCATCTCCTCCCATTACCATTTATCTTACCAATCTGAAATCAGGGATGTATACGTTAGTTGTACGTGCCAATGGTGTATTTAAAATAGCTAAGTTTGTGAAACTCGCAACGTAATGAGACTAAAGACAATTCATACCGGAAATTTTATGCTCGATGGAGGAGCAATGTTTGGAACCGTCCCAAAAAGTATCTGGCAAAAAATAAACCCTGCCAATGATCAGAACATGTGTAATTGGGCCATGCGATGCTTGCTTGTTGAAGACGGAAATCGATTAATATTAATCGATAATGGTATGGGTGAAAAACAAAGTGAAAAGTTCTTTGGATACTTCTATCTCAACGGAATTCACTCACTCAAAAAATCACTCCATGATGCGGGTGTTGATTATAATGATATTACAGATTTGGTGCTCACCCATCTTCATTTTGACCATTGCGGCGGAAGTGTAAAATGGAACACTATGAAAGACAGCTATGAGTTGTCATTCCCTAATGCAACCTACTGGGTTCATGAATCGCATTGGAATCATGCTATAAATCCTAATCCTCGAGAGAAAGCATCTTTCTTGAAAGAAAACATGCTCCCTATTCAAGAATTGGGTCACCTAAAATTCATGCCTGATAACCTCCAGATTACCGATAATATATCGGGCATTTTAGCTCAAGGACACACCGAATCCATGTTTTGTCCAAAGATTTCTACAGGCAACAAAACGCTTGTATTCATGGCAGACATGATTCCAAGTGCAGGACACATCAAACCAAATTATGTTATGGGTTACGATATTAGACCATTGGAAACTATGAAAGAACGAGCATCGTTTTTAGAAGAGGCTACTGCTAATGAGTACCTCTTATTTTTTGAACACGATTTATCCATCGAATGCGGAACTGTTTCTCTTGGGGAAAGAGGCTACCAACTCAAGAATGCAGGAAATTTGAGTGACTTTGTGAAATAAAAATACCTTTGTTTACCAAGCAACTAAAACTGAACACAAAAACCAATGGAAAATCAATTTGATAATGCATTAGATTACCACGCTGAAGGTAGACCTGGCAAAATTGAAGTTATCCCTACCAAACCCACTCAAACCAAACGAGACTTAAGCTTAGCCTACTCTCCAGGTGTTGCAGAACCCTGCGAAAAAATACATGACAACCCCCAGGATGCTTATAAATACACGGCTAAAGGAAATTTAGTAGCTGTAATTAGCAATGGTTCAGCCGTATTAGGATTAGGGGATTTAGGACCGTTAGCCTCTAAGCCTGTCATGGAGGGGAAAGGAGTCCTCTTTAAAATATTTGCTGACATTGATGTTTTTGATATTGAAGTAGATGCATCTGATCCCCAAAAATTTATTGATGTTGTTAAAGCGTTGGAACCCACATTTGGAGGAATTAATCTGGAAGATATTAAAGCTCCTGAAAGTTTCTTGATTGAAGAAACCCTAAAAAAAGAAATGAAAATTCCGTTGATGCATGATGACCAACATGGAACAGCGATTATAAGTACAGCTGGACTTCTCAATGCTTTAGAACTAGCCAATAAAAAAATAGGTGAAATTAAAGTCGTTGTTAACGGGGCTGGAGCCGCTGGAATTTCCTGTGTTAAATTATGGATATCCGTAGGTGTAAAAAAAGAAAATATTTATATGTTCGACCGTAAAGGTCAAGTGAGTGATTATAGGGAGGACTTAGACCCATGGAAAGAACTTTTCAAAACACCCAAAAAATTTAATTCTCTGGCTGAAGCGATGCAAGATACTGATGTGTTTTTGGGTTTGTCAGTCGGGAATATTGTGACACAAGATATGATTCGGTCAATGGCAAAAGATCCTATTGTTTTTGCACTCGCAAATCCAAATCCAGAAATTGCCTATAATGAAGCGATGGCATCCAGAGATGATATAATTATGGCAACTGGTCGGTCTGATCATCCCAATCAAGTAAATAATGTTTTGGGATTCCCATTTATATTTAGAGGAGCACTTGATGTTCGAGCAACTGCAATCAATGAAGCAATGAAGCTAGCAGCGGTAAAAGCTCTTGCAGAACTAGCTAAAGAACCTGTTCCTGACGTTGTACTTATTGCTTATAACCAACCTGATATGAGTTTTGGAAAAGACTATATCATTCCCAAGCCTTTAGATCCAAGATTAATTACTAGCGTATCTCCTGCTGTGGCCAAAGCAGCTATGGAAAGTGGAGTTGCTCAATTTGAAATTACTGATTGGGATGGCTACAAAACAGAGTTGAGAAAAAGATTAGGACTTGACAATCGCTTTTTAAGAAATCTAACCCTCAGAGCTAAACAAAATCCACAACGTGTTGTATTTGCTGAATCAGATAATCCTAAGATCTTAAAAGCTGCTCACACAGCTAAAGAAGAAGGTAGTTGTATTCCAATATTACTTGGATTTGAAGATTATATAAGAGGACAAATAGAGGATTTGGGATTAAATTTAGGTGACTGCACCATAATTGACCCTAGTCGATCACCAGAAATCACCAATCGGTATGGACAAATTTATTACGAAAAAAGAGCTCGTAAAGGCATTACACTTCTTGAAGCTACTCGAAAAATGAGACAAAGAACCTACTTCGGCACGATGATGGTCGAATTGGGTGAGGCTGATGCATTCATTTCAGGTCAAAATAGAAATTACCCAGACACCATTAGACCCGCTTTAGAAATCATCGGTAAGGAAGAAGGAACCAATAAGGTAGCGGGTATGTATATCATTATGAGTAAGCAAGGTCCCCTTTTCTTTGCAGATACTACCGTTAATATCGACCCAACATCAGATGATTTAGTAGATATAGTCAAACTGATTCATAAATCTGTAAATAAACTTCAAATCAAACCAAGGATAGCAATGCTGAGCTACAGTAACTTTGGTTCTGCAAAAGGAAAAACCGTAACCAATATTCAGAAAGCATTAAAACGATTAAATACAGAAAATCCGGAGATTTTAGTGGACGGAGAAATGCAAGCAAATACTGCATTAGATGCTGAATTAAGGCAGGAGCTATTCCCGTTTTGTAAGCTTGATAGCGAAAATGCAAATGTGTTTATTTTCCCTGCTTTATCCTCTGGAAATATTGCATATAAAATGGTTCAAAGTTTAGGAATATCTGAGGCCATTGGACCAGTTCTTGTAGGTTTCAGAAAATCTGTTCATGTATTGCAATTAGGAAGCTCTGTCCGTGAAATTGTAAATATGATTAACCTTGCTGTAGTTGATGCACAAAGTAAAAAAGGCTTGTTCTAACTAACAAAATGACGATTCACCAAATTAAAACAGATGATTTGTGGTATGAGAAGGGGTTAGTTATTCGAAATGAAATACTTAGAAAGCCTTTGAATCTAAATATTTATGATGAAGATTTATCAGATGAAGCAAATCAAATTCACTTTGTGGCAGAACATAACAGTCAAATTTTGGGAACTGTAAGTTTGGTGTCTAATTATAAAAAAAATACAGGCAAGCTTCGACAAATGGCTATAATACCTGAAGTTAGAGGAGAGGGTTATGGTAAACTATTGTTACATGAACTTCAAAAATATGCAAAGAGTAACGAGATGAAAACCATCGTTTTACATGCCCGTCACTATGCTACTGGATTTTATCAAAAAATGGGCTACAAAATATGTTCTGACTTATTTGAAGAGGTAGGTATCAAACATGTGGTAATGCAAAAAGAGCTTCATTAACAATTATAAAGAGAATCTATCGTATTACTTTTGGGGTACATTAGCCATACTATTAACTGCACTTATTGGGTATTTATTTGGTGTGTCCACATCATAGGATATTGGGGTTAAAACATCATCTTTGCAATCTGAATTTGCTACAAAACATAAACGACCCAAGTGATCTTAAAAAATTAGTGCCCGATCAGCTACCCCAACTTTGTTCAGAAGTTAGGGAGTTCTTCATTGATAAAATTTTAAAAAATGGGGGTCATTTTAGTGCTAACCTTGGAGTTGTAGAACTCACTGTTGCCCTTCATTATCTTTTTGATTTTAAAACAGATCGATTGATATGGGATGTAGGACATCAAGCATATATTCACAAGCTACTCACAGGTAGAAAAAAAGAATTTAATAGCATACGTAAACTTAGTGGACTAGCTGGATTTCCAAAGATGAGTGAAAGTGAATATGACCATTTTGGCACAGGACACTCTTCAACATCAATTTCAGCAATACTTGGAATGGCAGAAGCAGCCAAGCTAGACAATAAATCCCACAAGCATATTGCTATAATTGGAGATGGTTCATTAACTGGGGGAATGGCTTTTGAAGCATTAAATAATCTTGGAACTTCCAACGCGAATGTCCTAATTATTATTAATGATAATCAAATCGGTATTGATCCAAACTCTGGAGCCATCAATCACCACTTGAATACCATTAATGAAAACATCAATTTTTTTAAAACACTTGGACTAGAATATGAGGGTCCAGTTGATGGTCATGACCTCAATGAATTAATTACTTCGCTAGAAAAAAGTATAGCTGTTAGTTCACCCAATATCTTACATATTCGTACAGTCAAAGGAAAAGGATACTTACCCGCAGAAAAAGCCCAAACAGATTGGCATAGTGTGAGTTATGTTAAAATTGATCCATCCAAGTCAAAGAGAGACAATCCTACCCCATCAAAGTTTCAAGATGTATTTGGAAATACCTTACTGGAATTAGCAGAAAAAGACCAACGAATTATTGGGATTACTCCAGCAATGCCAAGCGGAAGTTCAATGAAAATACTCATGGATGCTATGCCACACCGTGTTTTTGATGTTGGAATTGCCGAACAGCACGCCGTCACATTTTCGGCTGGACTTGCAGCATCTGGCAAAAGACCATTTTGTTCGATTTATTCATCCTTTGCTCAAAGAGCTTATGATCAAATCATTCATGACGTAGCCCTTCAAAATATACCCGTTGTTTTTTGCATCGATCGGGCTGGACTGGTTGGAGCAGACGGACCAACTCATCACGGATCTTTTGATATTGCTTATTTAAATGCTATTCCCAATTTAACCATTATATCTCCCATGGATGAACATGAGTTGCGAAATGCCATGTATTGGGCTACAGATTTTACTAATGGTCCCGTGATCATTCGCTACCCAAGAGGAAGAGGCAGTAAAAAAGAATATAAAAATAAAATTCAACCGCTTGAAATTGGAACAAGTAGAACACTTTGTGAAGGCGATAAAATTGCGATTATCTCTGTTGGAGAAATAGGTGTAGCCGTTCAAAAAGCCCTTGATAGGCTAAGTGAACAAAACCAAATTTGCCACATCGATGCTCGATTTGTTAAGCCCATAGATCAAGATAAAATTATATATACACTTCAATCCTTTGAGCAAATTATAACCATTGAAGAATCTTGTTTAATCGGCGGATTTGGCCAGCAAATAAAAATGATTGCCCAAGATCAAAACTACGCTGGGGAAATTACCAACCTGGGCTTACCGGACAAATTCATTGAACAAGGAACAAGAGCAGAATTGAGAGCTAAATATAATTTGGATGAAGACGCAATTCATCAACTGATTCTTTCCATTATTCGTAAAAAGTAAGCCGTCTATAATCGAACATCATTTTTCCTTTTCTTTGTAGTAGTGTATTTGATAAGAATTGTATTACTATCTCCGATTGCTGCAATCTATTGGCTAATCACATCGCTAAGAAATTGGGGCTACAATCAACAGCTATTCAAGAGCACATCGTTTGATGTTCCCATTCTAGTGATTGGCAACCTAGCTGTTGGAGGGACGGGAAAAACACCCATGGTTGAATACCTAATTAATCTTCTTTCTAAAAAATATTCAATTGTAGTTTTAAGTAGAGGCTATGGAAGAGAAACAAGGGGGTTTTTATGGGTAGAGCAGAAATTATCCCCTAATCAGGTAGGCGACGAACCGTTGCAGATTAAATGCAATTATGATTATATAGCCGTGGCTGTATGCGAAAATCGAGTTCAAGGAGTTAAAAGAATACTAAAAGAAAAACCTGAAACAAACTTAATAATTTTAGATGATGCCTTTCAACATCGAAAGATTAAACCAAAAGTTTCTTTGCTGCTCTCCACCTATGAGAAGCCCTATTTCAAAGACTGGTTAATACCTGCAGGAAATCTTAGAGAAGCTAGACAAGGTGCAAATCGAGCCGACGCAATTATAATGACAAAATGCCCCGAAAATTTTGAGCTTATTCCCCCTAAAAATAAGCCTATATTTTATGCAAAAAGTAACTATGTCAATCCAACTATTAAAACTCCAGTATTTGGATTTAGTGGGCTTGCTAACAACATTGCATTTAAAAATCATCTGGCTAAAAAGTATGCCTTATACGGGTTTCAGGGGTTTAAAGACCATCATGTTTATACCCAAAAAGAATTGGACATATTAGTTGAAAAATCGAATAAAGCAACACTTGTATGCACGCAAAAAGATTGGGTAAAAATCAAGCACTTAACCTTGAAGCATAAAATTGAAACGGTGAGTATGTCCCACAAAATAATAGAAATCGACAAATTAAATAACTGGTTAATTCAACAAATTGAAAGCTAAAAAATACCTTGGTCAACATTTTTTAACAAGCCAAACCACGGCACAAAAAATTGTAAATGGACTAGATACTATAGATAACCAAGATGTGCTTGAAGTTGGTCCTGGAATGGGAATACTAACACAATATTTATTGAACTCAGCCAAGACATTTAGAGCTGTCGAAATTGATAATGATGCTAGTAATTATCTCAAAAATAAATGGCAGAATATTGAAATCATACAAGCTGATTTTCTAAAAATTAATCTCAACGATTACTATAACGATTCATTCAGGCTGATTGGTAATTTCCCCTATAATATTTCATCTCAGATTGTATTTAAAATAATTGAAAACTCTCATTTAATCAAACAATGGGTTGGTATGTTTCAACTCGAAATGGGTACTCGTTTGGTTGCTCAGCCAAAAGACAAAAAAGACTATGGAATTTTAAGTGTCCTCATGGCTTTTTACTATGATGTTGAACAAATGATGACGTTACCTCCTAATGCATTTGACCCTCCGCCAAGGGTAAATAGCATTGTTGTGAAAGCACGAAAAAAAGAGCATATCTTTAAAGCTGACGCTAAACTTATCAAAAGAGTTGTCAAAACTGCTTTTGGTCAAAGAAGGAAAACCTTAAGGAATAGTCTGGCATCAATTATTGCTAAAGATCTTTTAATTAACCATCAATTTGCTACCTTGCGACCAGAAAATCTTACATATCTTCAATTTGAAGAATTGTGTGTGTTTATAGAATCCCATGTCAGTAATTGAAATAACAAAAGAATCCCAGGATGAGCTACTTTCTCTTATTGAAGCTCAAAAAAAAGATGAACTCTTACCTATTTTTGAAAAATTATATGCTGCAGATATTGCAGAGCTTTTTGATGAACTGAATCTTGATCAAGTGGTATTTGTAACCACACTTCTTGAACCACAAAAAAAAGTAGATGTTCTTACTGAGTTAGATGCAGAAACTAAACTTAAATTTTTAGCTGGGTATTCAAATGATGAAATTGCCAATGATTTTTTCTCCTATCTCGATTCGGATGACGCTGCAGACATTCTCAACTCCATGGGAACAGCTGAAGGAAAAGAAATTCTACACCTCATTAAAGATAAAGAACATAGTAAAAACATTGCTTCTTTATTAAAATTTCCTGAAAATACTGCTGGATCTTTAATGGCTAAAGAGTTGATAAAGGTTAAACGTAATTGGACCGTAAAACAATGTACGGAAGAAATACGACATCAAGCTGAAGAAGTTTCTAAAATTTATACAGCCTATGTTGTTGATGAGTACGACGAACTTGTTGGATGGGTATCCCTTAAAGCTATACTTCTTAATAAAGAAAGCACTAAGGTTGAAAAAATATTCAATCCGAATATCATTTATGAAAACACCTACTCTTCTGGTGAAGAAGTAGCCAATACAATGCAGAAATATGATCTAGTTGCTTTGCCGATTGTAGATGCATTTAATCGATTAGTGGGCCGAATCACCTTTGACGACGTCCTTGATTATGTAAAAGACGAAGCTGAAAAAGATTATCAAATGTTATCGGGTATATCGGAAAGTGTCGAAAACATCGACTCTGTCTGGCTCAATACGCGTGCAAGACTGCCATGGCTGGTCGTTGGATTATTGGGCGGCATAGCGAGTTCGCTTGTAATTGGAAATTTTGAGAAAGAACTTTCAGACAACGTACAATTGGCCTTATTCATGCCACTAATCATGGCAATGGCCGGTAATGTGGGTGTCCAATCCAGTTCTATTATCGTTCAAGGTTTGGCGAACAATTCCATTTCTAACAAAGGTATATGGGCTGCTCTTAGCAAAGAACTTGCAGTAGCCATTATCAATGGTTTGGTTTGTTCTGCACTTCTAATGGGTTATGGATATGTTTTTGGCAATTCCTCTGATATTATGATGACCGTTAGTATTGCTCTACTTTCTGTTATTCTTCTTGCGGCAGTCATTGGGACTACGGTGCCTCTAACCCTAGATAAAATGAAGATTGACCCTGCTCTTGCAACTGGTCCGTTCATTACAACAAGCAATGATTTAATTGGTCTATTCCTCTATTTTTTGATTGGAAATGCTATTCTTGGATAAATCAAAAATTGAAAGAGTTTTATAAAATTTTTAAAAAAACACTCGTTGTTTCTACTCTAGTTTTAGCGTATACAAGTGCCTTTAGCCAATTCGAAAATTTAGTCTTGGAGGGGGGCGGAATGAAAGGACTTGCCTATTCGGGTGCTATTGAAGTACTCGATAGTCTTGGGGTGACACCACAGATAAAACAAGTGGCTGGCACTAGTTCGGGAGCCTTGAATGGGTTACTCTTTTCGATAGGATACAAGGGTAAAGAAATCACTCAACTTAATCTCGAAAAAAACTTTGGAAAATATAGCCAAGTTGGTATCCCTATTCTTTCTGGTCTTATTCGTTTTTATAAAAAATACGGCTACTATAAAACAGATCGGTTTATGGAAGACCTAACTCAAGCCATGAAGTACAAAAGAATATCCCCTGATATTACCTTTATGGAACTCCATCAGCTACGATCCACTAATCCAAAAGTTAAGGACTTGTTTATCACTGGAGCCAATCTCACCAACCAAAGATTAGAAGTGTTTAGTCATAAATCATATCCCGATATGAAAATAATTGATGCAGTTAAAATCAGCATCAGTATACCGCTCTATTATGAGGCTGTTTTTATTCAGCCTAATGGATCCATTGTCCATAAAAAAGAAGCTAATCAGAATACTAAAGTCATGACCGATGGTGGAGTAATTGACAATTATCCTTTTCACATATTTGATAGCCTTGTGTATGTCAATAGCGGACAGAACAGCTACTATCTTTGCAATGAGAAAACACTAGGCATTAAACTCGAGATTGACTCTTCTCAACAATCAATGGCAAATCATGTAATAAGCAATCAGAAAGAGTTCATTATTGCATTTTCTCATCTTAGTGGCGAGACACTTGGCAGACGAAAATTAGGAACCCAACAATTAGAGCAATCCATTTTCATAAACACCAAAGGATTTAACCCAAAAATCAGACGATTAAGCAGAAAGCAAAAACAAGTAATAATTCGATGCGGTTACCAATCAACGCTCAAATTTTTTAAAGATAACCCTTAAATTACTTCTTAACCGTAAGTTTCTTAGTGATTTTGTCGTTACCTGCCTCCAAAGTGTAAAAATATACACCCTCAGGTATGTTGGTGACATCAATAGAATACGTACCCGAATGTGGTATTTTTTGAACAGAAATTACCTCACCTAGTATATTGGATAAAACTAGCTGGGCTTCCAAAGACGAAAACTCCACATCTACATAAGTATTTGTTTTTGCAGGATTAGGATAATTCAACCCTAACTTAGGTAAATCTCCAGCCATGAGATTTAAACTCAATGCAAAAAATGTTAATATGTATAAAAACCGCTTCAAATTGACTTCAAAATTATAGAAAATAGTGTGCCAAAAATAAAAACTTATAAAATCTGACACTAAAACGATATAAAATGTGCTTTTTAGTGATCATTTTATGTTATAAGTTATACATATCGCATATGACCCTGCTCCATTTTTAGTCGAGATGAGAAATTATTAGAAAATAATGACCCTGTACCTAACCCTTGATGAAGGGGGTTTTGATAAGTACTCA
This sequence comes from uncultured Bacteroidota bacterium, assembly GCA_913050005.1. Lineage (GTDB taxonomy): Bacteria > Bacteroidota > Bacteroidia > NS11-12g > UBA9320 > UBA9320. Next base: position 24,795 of record CAJXBI010000009.1, on the reverse strand, counting down.
CCCATTGAGCAATGGCATTCAATCCTACATTACTCTCCAAAGCAGATGTAGCCCACCAACCCACGTGATGCTTGTGTGCAAACGTAATCCATTGATCAGAAATCGAAAGTCCTCCAACCAAATTGGGCTTCAAAATGAGATAAGATGGTTTAATGTGCTTAATCATCTTATCAGCTTGTTCAAATACGTTTACGCCAATTAATTCTTCGTCTAATGCAATATCTACAGGGCTTTCTGCACAAAATTTTTGCATCCAATCCCACTGACCTGCTGCAATAGGCTGCTCGATGCTATGAAGTTCAAATCTTTTGAGCTCATTTAGTTTTTCTAATGCATCTTCTGAATCAAAAGCTCCATTTGCATCAACTCGTAAGGTTATTTTAAAGGCTGAAAATTGCTTCCTTATTTTTTCTAATAAACGACACTCCTCGTCAAAATCTAATGCTCCCACTTTTATTTTAATTACATTGAACCCCGCCTGTATCTTTTCAATAGCCTCTTTATACATAGTTGGAGAATCATTCATCCAAACTAATCCATTGACGGGTATTGCTTTTTTTCTAGCTGTAAAATCAGTATTAAAAATAACTCCTTCGCTATCTGCAGACATATTAAGCAACGCTGTTTCAATTCCAAAACGAATGCTTGGATACGCCGCCAGTGACAAATGGTCTAATGAACCCACTTGACAGAATTCGTCGAGTTTTTTTTTGAGAATCAATTGGTAATTAGGAACATCGTCCAAACTAAGCAGGGATAAAGGAGAAGCCTCCCCGATCCCTTGCTTACCTTTTTTAATATCTTTTAGTGTAATCAGAAAAATGGTACGCGTCGTAAATGTATTACGTGAGGTCTTTGCAGGTACCTTAAATTTCAATTCGTGTTTTTGGAGTGAATAAGTGTACATCTACTAAAAGAACAAACGAATCACAAAAAGTAAAACAATACCTAAACTCCCAACTGAAAGAAAACGCAACTGATTATTATAATCAAGCTCGGTTTGTGCTGTCTTTAATTTTTGAATATGAACAAAACTAAGGATAAGAACTAGAAGTGGTGAAAAGCTGTAGTAATTTTCGATTAAATGGTAAAAAGAAAAAGTGATAAACGCTGTAATTAGCAATAGCGTCTGATAAATAATAGAACCCTGTAAGCCTAATTTTGAAGCAATTGTTATCTTATTGGTAAGTACGTCTTTGTCAAAATCCCGAATATTATTTACATTAAGCACACCGACACACAGACAACCATATCCGATAGCAAGCAACCAGGTGCTGGTCCATATTTCTTGTTTGAATAAGAACGAAGTTCCTAAAACTCCGACCAACCCAAAAAATATAAACACAAATAAATCACCCAAACCCATATATCCATATGCTCTTTTTCCTACTGTATACAAAATTGCTGCTGCAATACTTCCCATACCGATAGCTAAAAATCCAAACCACAAACTCCAATTATCGCCAAACGATATATTTAGTAGATAAATCCCACTGATTAATGAACCTAATGCAAATAAAATGATAGCAATAATCATGGATCGCGAACTAATTGAACCTTCAGCAAGTTGGCGATCTTTTCGATGTCGATCTGTTCCTTTCACATAATCTCCATAGTCATTTGCAAGATTGGACAAGATTTGTAACAAAATTGCTGTTATGCTTGCGAATAGGAATATCTCAAAATCAAAACTGAAATCGTTGACCCAACTTCCAAGAATAATAGCTCCCAATGCAAGTGGAAGGGTTTTTAGTCGAAATGCGGCAATCCATTTTTTCATAATTCAAAGATAGTTTTGGGTTTTAATTTTTCTATTTTAATTTGTATAATGAAGCAAATTACGCTTATAGCAATCTTGATTTTAAGTGGACTTTTTGCAAAGGCCCAAGTAGGAAAAATGAAGGTCTCCTGGAGTGAAAACATGAAAAGTCGAAAGATGTTAATTACCGATATGATGAGTATTGGTAATCCAGATGAATTTTTCGCCATTAATTATTCTTTTAAATCATTCAATAAAAACACATTTTTAGAACGATACGAAAATCTTAACTTATCAAATCAGCTTGTGCTAGCTGAGAGCTACGATCAAGGAGTTCGTTCATCCCAAAATATTTTAGCACTTAATAAAAATCTTTACGCACTAAACCTGAGAAGATCTAAAATCGATGTTTCATTAAAAGCACAACGCATCAACTCAGAAAGTCTTACAATTGAAGGAGAAGAAAAAAGCATCTATAACATCAAACTAATCAAGGGTTACAAACAATCCATAGGTGAATATAAAAATGCAAAAAGTCAGGATGAACAAAAAGTCACATATGTCATTGGACATCCAGGAGATCTCGATTCTAAAGAAATAATGACTATCAAAGTATTTGATCACTTTTTTGATGAGCAATGGAAAACACGCATCACATTCCCATTTGAAAAAGGACTCACCAAAATTCAGTCTGTTAACATTAGTAATTCTGGTATTGTGTATATACTAACCACCGTATACAAAAGTCGAAAAGAAAGAAATCGCCGGGAACGTAATTTTGAAAATTACATGATTGTAGTAGATAGTAGCGGAATAATCGCCGAACACAAATTAGCATTACAAGATAAATTTATTCGAGAACTAAAACTCAATGTTGACGGACAAGGTGATTTGATATGTGGAGGCTTTTATAGTGAAGAAGGTTACCGATCTGATGGTGTGTTTTATATGAAGCTTGATGCAAACGATTTTAGAATAAAGCACCAAAGTATGAAGCCATTTGACTTAGATTTTATTGTGCAAGGGTTATCTGACCGTGCAAAAGCTAAAACATTGAAAAAATCTAAAAAAGGAAAAAATGTCGGCTTAACACACGTAAACTTTAGAGACTTTATACCAAAAAAAAATGGTGGTGCTGTTTTAGTAGGTGAATACATTCATATTTATACCACCAACACAACCAATGCAAGCGGGTACACGACCACCACAACACACTATCACTATGATGATATTTATGCAATTAGTATAAGTCCTGATGGTAACATCGAGTGGGCTAAAAAAATTCCTAAAACACAGCATTCGTCCAATGATGGTGGCTTCTATTCTAGTTTCTTTACGGTCATCCACAAGGATGTCATCAACTTCATCTACAACACTTACGACAGTAAACAGAATCACTTAAAAGTTTCGAGCATAAACAGTCTAGGTGAAGTTAAACACGAAAATTTAGTTAGTAATAATAGACGCGAAAATCTTAGAATTAGACCCAAGAGTTCGGAGCAAATATCCGATAATACTTTTGTGATTTTTGCCACAAGTCGTAAATCGTATCGAATAGCTAAAGTCACAGTTGAATAGGTTATCTTGGCCAAGCGTTATTTGAAACATCTGTATCGGCAGTTTCAAGATTAGGATCTAGAACTACTTTCTTTACGGCTTTATTGGTAACCAAAACTTTACTAACGGAATTCTCCAAAAGTTCATTTTGCATTTTCCAGATTTCGGCGGGTATCCTAACTTCTTCACTTGATCCATCCTCGAATTCAAGTTTTAGAATCACTGGCATTACAAGACCACCTATCATCTTTAAATCAACTTGACATAGATAAACTTCTTTATCTAGAATTTCTTTTCGGATGTCTGTCAAATTTGATTTGATTTTATCAAAAGCTTGAGCTGGATTTTCTGCAGACTTAACTGCCTGTAGCATAGGATTTACCTTATTTTGTTTTGCTAAATTCTTAATGTTTTTTTGGTTAGATTTTTTAGTGGTTTCATCCGCTGGTCGTTGATTATCTACTTTCAGTTGATGCACCATCGTAATTGAGATATCACAATGATCTGTTGTGTAAAACCACCCGTTCCAAAACCAATCTAAATCGACTGAACTTGCATCTTCCATCGTTCTGAAAAAATCAGCTGGACTTGGATGTTTGAATTTCCATCGATTAGCATAAATTTTAAAAGCATAATCAAATAGCTCAGGCCCCATTACTGTCTCACGCAGTATGTTGAGTGCTGTACATGGTTTGCCGTAGGCATTATTTCCAAATTGAAAAATACTTTCAGAATTGGTCATAATCGGAGAAATGTATCGTTTATCACCTTTCATGTATGGAACTATAAGTTTGGCCGGACCCCGTCTACTTGGGAAAGGCTTCCCACTTTCGTCTGTCCATGCTCGTTCGGTTTGATACTGTAAAAATGTATTCAGCCCTTCATCCATCCAGGTCCATTGTCGCTCATCAGAATTTATAATCATTGGAAAATAATTGTGACCAACCTCATGAATAATAACTAGAATGGTTCTGTACTTTACATTGTCCGTGAACTTTCCCTCTTTATCTGTTCGTCCTCCGTTAAAACAGATCATCGGATACTCCATCCCGATACTTTTTCCATTGATTGAATAAGCTACTGGATAAGGATAATCAAATGTAAACTTAGAGTATGTCTGTAATGTAAGAACAATCGCTTTGGTGCTATACATCTCCCACATAGGGTTGCCTTCTTTCGGATATAATGACATCGCCATTACAGTTCTGTCGCCAAATTGAACACCTTGAGCATCCCAGATAAATTTTCGACTTGCACACCATCCGTAATCTCGAACATTTTGAGCTTTAAAGTGCCAAGTCTTAGTCTTGGAAGACCGATTTTTTTCGTTTATAATGGCCTCATCTTGAGTGATTATAATTACAGGCTTATCACTTGTTTTAGCTTTTTCTAAACGCTCTTTTTGCAAATTGGTTAAAACCTCATCCTCGTTTTGAATTTCTCCTGTAGCTCCAACGACCATATTTTCGGGAACTGTTAGTTTTACATCGTAATCTCCAAAAGGTAGTGTAAACTCTCCCCTTCCCAAAAACTGCTTATTTTGCCATCCTGTTACATCCGAATATACGGCCATTCTAGGAAAAAATTGAGCTATGGTATAGAGGTAATTATCCTCTTCTTTGAAATATTCATAACCACTTCTACCTCCCATTTCCATTCGGTCATTGATATTATACGACCACTTGATATTAATTGCTATTGAATCCCCAGATTGTAAAGGTTTATTCAAATCTATACGCATCATCGTATGATTCACTTTCAAAGAAAAAGAATTTCCATTTTCATCATTTACATAATCAATATTAAATCCACCAGGAAAAGTATGAAAAAGGTTGAAATATTCATAAAGACTCACACCGTCTTTGATGTTTCCTTGCTGAATTTTATAGGTCTCCGATTCTGGATTTCTGACATTTTGATCTAGTTGAATCCATAGATATTCTAAATCGTCAGGCGATTTATTGGTATAATTAATTTTTTCTACACCGTAAATACGCTGTTTATCATCATCTAAAACTATATCCATTTGATAGTCTGCTGTATTCTGCCAATATGCGTGTCCTGGGGCACCACTGGCTGTTCTGTAGACATTTGGTGTTGGTAAATCGGCGTCTAACTGACGAAACTTATTCTGGTTTGCATTGGGATTTTGAGCCCAAGAATTCACAGAAACAAATATTAAAAGTGACAATTGGAGGTGGAATATTTTTATCATAATAAAGCAACAAAGAAAAGCAAATACTAGTTTTGTGGAAAGGATGATCAATTATATCATATTACTATTACTCTTAATCTGGCCCACACACGATTTTCATACTTCATGGATGAACATCACCTATGAGGATAAAACAAAAACGTTTAACGCCTCATGGCACACGGATACCGAACATTTGGAGGCCTGCTTATCGGTGTTTTCATCAAAAGAGATTCATCTTGACAGCAAAATAACTGCCGAACAAAAAATAATTATTAAAGACTACCTCAATGAAAATTTTTCGATGTCTATCGACGAAAAAAATAAAAATCTGACTGTAAGTGCCATTGAAGTAAATTTTGCTGAAACTTTTATCCATTTAAATCCCATAAAACATCAAAAAAAAATATCCTCAATCGCAATTGATAATCGCCTTTTAATTAAGCAGTTCCCCAATCAAAAAAACATGGTTCAAATCAATTACGAAGGATCAAAATACAGTTTATTATTGAACAATCATAAGACGAGTGATTTCATATTATTAAATGATGAGTGAATCGTATTGAAGTATTGTTCGGGACATTATTATCTTTGAAATAATGCCTTTTAACCTAAATGCACCATTCAAACCTACTGGAGATCAACCAAATGCAATAAACCAATTAGTGCGAGGTATTGAAGACGGTGTTCAAGCACAAACCTTACTTGGTGTTACTGGATCAGGTAAGACCTTTACAATGGCTAATGTCATACAAAAGACTCAAAAACCAACACTGATTATGAGTCATAACAAAACACTTGTAGCTCAACTATATGGAGAATTCAAGCATTTTTTTCCGAACAACTCAGTTCAGTACTTTGTTTCATACTACGATTACTATCAACCTGAAGCATTCATTCCAAGTAGTAATACATACATTGAGAAGGACTTAAACATAAATGAGGAGATAGAGAAAATGAGGCTGAAGACCACTTCGGCACTTCAAAGTGGACGACGAGACGTCATTGTAGTAGCCTCTGTTAGCTGTATTTTCGGTGCAGGTAACCCTAATGATTATGAAGATAGTATTATTCGGTTGAATAGAGGTCTAAAAATAGCACGAAACAGTCTTCTTCATGCACTTGTAGATAGCTTGTATTCTCGAACTACTGGCGATTTTAAACGTGGAACTTTCAGAGTAAAAGGAGACACGGTAGATATTTTCTTAGCCTATAATGATATCGCCATCAGAATTAGCTTTTTTGATAATGAAATTGAGGATATTGAATCTATTGATCCATTAACAGGAATAAGACAAGAAGTATTAGAAGATGTTGCCATATTCCCCGCACAATTATTCATAACTCCTAAAGATCGTTTGAACAACGCTATTAAACATATTCAAGACGATATGGTAAATCAGGTTGATTACTTTAAAAGTATCGGTAAACCATTAGAAGCTAAACGCCTCCAAGAACGAACAGAATTTGATATGGAGATGATGCGTGAATTGGGTTATTGTAGTGGGATCGAAAACTACAGTAGATATATGGATGGAAGATCTCCAGGGCAAAGACCCTTTTGTTTAATTGATTATTTCCCAGAAGATTTCCTGTTAATAATTGATGAAAGTCACGTTACACTCCCTCAATTACGAGCAATGTATGGAGGTGATCGAAGCCGAAAAATAAATCTCGTAGATTATGGATTTAGACTTCCTGCTGCACTGGATAATCGTCCATTAAAATTTGAGGAATTTGGGCAAGTTACGAACCAAGTAATTTATGTTAGTGCAACACCTGCAGATTACGAAATCAGCGAAAGTGAGGGTGTTATTGTTGAACAGCTAATTCGTCCTACTGGACTGTTAGACCCAGTAATTGAAGTAAAAGCTTGTTCGGATCAAGTTGATGATTTATTGGAACAAATCGATGAACGAATAAAAATGGGTGACCGAGTTTTGGTGACTACACTCACCAAAAGAATGGCCGAAGAATTAGACAAATACATTCGAAATTTAGGGATATCTGCCACTTATATTCACTCGGAAGTAAAGACATTGGACCGAGTAGAAATTCTTGATCGACTTAGAGCTGGTGACATTGATGTGCTTATTGGAGTGAATCTACTGAGAGAGGGGTTGGATCTACCAGAAGTTAGTTTAGTTGCTATTTTAGATGCGGATAAAGAGGGATTTCTAAGAAGTGAACGAAGTCTTGTGCAGACCGTGGGAAGGGCTGCACGAAATGTCAATGGTAAAGTAATTATGTATGCTGATAAAATGACTAAAAGTATGAAAATCACTATCGAAGAAACTGAGAGAAGAAGGGAACTTCAAATAAAATATAACCAAGAAAACGACATCAAACCAGAAACAATAATCCGAAGTAAAGAGTCTGTATTTAATAAATCTGATTTGGATAAAAAATCATCGCTAGAGAAAATCACAAATCCTTCTCAAAAACTAAATAGTTATGACATGGTAACTGATCCTTTAGTTGAATATCTAGATAAAGATAGTCTAAAAAAAGCATTCGAGAATACAAAAATTATGATGCTCAAAGCAGCTAAAGAAATGGATTTTATGGAGGCTGCTCGATTACGCGACAGTATGAATGAACTCGAAAATAAATTAAAAGAAATTCAATAAAAAGTAAAGCATATGAAATCTTACAAATTGTACTTAATCCTTGTCGTAACCATGAGCTCATGTATTACTCTGCAGAGAATAAGCTGGGAGACTGGAATAACAGAGGCTACCATAAAATTACCTGCTGAAACAAAATCCATTGGTGTTTTGAACAGAGTGAGACTTGGGTACTCATTCAATAATACTGGACTGAACCCCAATATCCCTGACTTCATGGTAGCATGTATTAACAATTTCAAAAATCAAGTTAGAAGGCAGAAATTTCTGTCCGTATCAAATACACAAGAAAAATATAAAAAGAAAGCCGATGGGCAATTCCCCGACACACTTAATTCAAATGAAATCATAAGTACGGGAATTAGCAACGATATTATCGCTTCTCTTGAAATGTTGGACCAAAAAATAAGTGACACATACACCATTGATATCAGACGTGAAAATTTGGGTAACAATACCTACAAAGAAGTAGACTACATCATAGGTAAACGAACAATTGAAGTAAAAACAGGATGGCGACTATATAACGCTAAATCTGGTACTCTGATTGACCAGTGGGAACAGAATAAAACATACTTTTATGAGGCTGAATCCATTGATAGGTCAAGAGCTACCTTACTCTTAAATTCAAATTACAGAAGAGAAATGGCTAACCTAGGTGCTGAGCTAGGAAGACAATATGCTCAACGAATTTCGCCTACAAAACATTTACGAACACGAAATATATATGCATCTGGTAACCTATATCTTGAAAATGGTGCACGAGCTGCAGCTCAAGAAAAATGGAAAGACGCTAAAGAAACTTGGCTTGAAGGAACAGAATATGAGGTGAAAAGAAAAAAATTAGCCTATCTCTATCATAACCTAGCAATTAACGAAGAGAGAAAAGGAAACATTGAAAAAGCAAGGGAATATGCAAGACTTGCTGCTAATCAACACCCTGTTGGAGTAAAGACTCAGAGTAAGGTTGGATTTTAACAGATTTACTTTGTGCCTCCAATACCTGATCGATGACTGGTTTCTCCAGTATCCACTAGATCGGTTAGACTCATTTCTAGTGCTTTTCTACTCAAACCCTTAGTCCTAGGGTTAAATTGATGTAATCTCCTCATTTGATTCCCAATTAATTCAGAAGAATCTTTAAGAATCGCAACATCATTCACTTCTCCTTTTTCACTCATCAAGAAACCAAAAGTTCTCGCCATTCCACAATTCGCAATAAAATCTGGAATGACAGCAATATTAGCATCAGCATACATTGAAATTTCTCCCATGAATATTTCTGGGTCAGCAAAAGGCACATTAGCACCACAACTAATTACTTCACATTGTCCATCAATTAGAGAAGTTACTTGGTCTTTACTGATCAAACGACTAGAAGCTCCAGGTATAAATATCTCTGCACCTAAGTCCCAAATTTGACTATTAGTTTCCTCAAAGCTCAATAAATTATCAGCCACAAGTTCATTGCCATTTCTATTTTTAAATAAATCAACAATCTCATCAAGCGTGAACCCTTGTTTATTGATTAGGCCTCCATTTCGATCGATAATTCCAATTATGCTAACACCGTGTTTTGCTAAATAAAAAGCTGCTGCTGCACTTACATTTCCCCAGCCCTGAATAATGGCAGTTTTATAGTTCATTGTTCCTCCCCAAAGTTCATAAAAATGGCGAACACCCTCAGAAACACCCCAACCCGTAATCATATCAGCAATTGTATATTGTTTGCTAACATCAGGTGTAAATCGTTCGTCAATTATTGGAAGTAATACTCCATTTTGGAGCCTTGAAATAGCTTGTAATTTTTCTACTTTATCATAAGATTTATAATACCCTTGAACTACACCTTCTTGCGGATGTAAAATGCCTAGTTCAGCTGTAATTGGGATTACTTCGTGTATCTCATCTACATTCAAATCGCCTCCTGTTCCGTAATAATTTCGTAATAACGGAGCAACAGCAGCATACCATCGCTTTAACACCTCCTCTTTGCGAGGATCAGCAGGATCAAAATTTATTCCAGATTTGGCACCTCCAATAGGGGGGCCAGCTACTGTAAATTTAACCTCCATAGTCTTGGCTAGAGATTCTACTTCCCTTTTGTTTAATCCTTTTCGCATTCGAGTTCCCCCTCCTGCAGCACCATTTCTTAGTGAATTAATGACAATCCATCCCTCGGCTTCTGTTTCAGAGTCTTTCCACTCAAAAACAATTTCCGGTTGTTTGTTTTCAAATTTCTTTAATAAGCTTTCCATTATATCAATTTTGAGAAATCTCCATATAAACTCCCAGAGACAGAATCATTCTCAGCTCCGGTATGAGAAGACAATACATTTATCTGATTTTTAACTCTTAGAATACCAAGCAACGCAAAAGCAAGAGCCTCTTTATACTCAACTATATCAGAATCTGGCACAATTACCTCAGCATCCGTATGACTTCTTAAGTGATTTATTAATACTGTGTTATATGCTCCTCCTCCCGTTACATAAACTCTTTTGCTGCTTGAATCACCACCAGACAAATCTTCAATAGTGTTAGAAATCTGAAATACAATGTGGTCAACCAATGTTTTCATTTTATCCTCCTTATTTGCATCACTGCGTCTAACAACAGGCCAGAAATTGGAACTAATCCATTCTCTTCCAAGAGACTTGGGATTTTCATAGGTGTAAAATTCAATGTCATTTAATTCGGATAGTAAATCATAATCAATAGAACCACGCTCTGCAATTGCTCCATCTTTATCATATTCTTGATCAAATTCACGAGCAATTCTGTTTAATACAATATTACATGGGCTTACATCAAAAGCCTGCTGCTGTTTGCTTGAAGAGATATTGGCAAATCCACCAAGATTAAGACACATATCATACTCCCCAAATAAATAATCATCTGCAATACCCACTAGAGGGGCACCCTCTCCACCCAAAATAACATCAATCGCTCTAAAGTTAGTAACCGTTGGTATTCCTGTAATGGCATAGATGCTATTTCCATCTCCGATTTGAACGGAAAGATTATTCTCTGGCTGATGAAAAACTGTATGACCATGAGAAGAAATTAAATCTGCTTGTAGATCATTTTCTGAAAGAAAATTATTAATACACTCCCCAATATATTGACCGTAAAAACGATCTGTTCTGTAAAATATTAATGAATTTTGATGTCTTAATTTAGACAATCTCAGTCGCCATTTTTCTTCATATCGGATGGTAACAGAGGCATTGATATCATAATGCCATTTACCTTGTTCTACTTCCTCTAATGTGACATGAGCAAGATCTAATCCATCCATCGATGTGCCAGACATTACTCCAACAATGTTATACTTATTCATAAAGCTATTCTATTTTTCTGATAATTTATTTCCCCTCTATAATATTAGCGAACAAAATTAAGACTTATTGACTCAAGAATAAAAAAAAGCTTCAATCGTAATACGTTGATTATTGTAAATTTGACTCCATATGAAAAGAGGGTTAATTTTTTGGATATTCACATGCATATTAATTACTGGTATTTGCCAAACCCAAACTAATCAAAAGCTAAAATGGAAATATGGTATTGCTGGTGGAATTACTTTACCTCAGTTACCTGATTATTTTGACCCTAAAATAGGTTGGAATGGTCAACTATTTTCCTCCTATTCTTTTAAAAACATATCTGTATTTTCCTCATTAGGAATAAGAAACCTCCAATATAATAATGCAGAAATTTTTACCTCTGTAACTGCCAAAGATTTGTTTTTTAATATCGGTTTAAAATCCAATTTTGGGAAATTATCCAAAACAAATTTGATGATTAGCTACTCACCGTCCTATGTACTAAATTCAACTAAAACATATAACGGAATGGATAAACAGGTACCTAAAATTACTTCCATAATCAAAGAATACGATAACATCATCAGTCATTCTTTAGCAATTGGAATAGAATTAGAATTAACCGAATATTCAAGTCTTATAGTTAAGTATCAAAAGCCATTAAAATCCAGTCAAAAACAACAGTTTATTGATGCATTGCCGCCATTACTCAATGTATCATACTCCATTAATTTCAACACATTTGTTTCTAAAACAGATCCCAAGCAGCTGATGATTTCATCCCTTTTAGCACTCCAAAAGGATACACTTTACGTTATCGATAGAAGTTGCAAAGAAAAAATCACGAAAAGTCAATTAGACTCAATATGGACTAAGAACTTCACCTTCTCTAATTATCGTATCATTGATGACCATGAAATTTCAACCATCCAAAAGCGTCAAAGCAGTATTCATTTTGCTGTTTTTGGCAACTACTATGCAGGAACTGGTGAACCCAATAGTAGCGGGATCTACCTTTTGGACAAAAATTTAAAAAATGTAGAATATCCCTACCCTTCTTTCACAAGAATCACGGGAAGCACCACTAAGTGTTTTGGTTCCTCGGAGAGTATTGCTGTTGGTATTCTCACGTTTAGTAATCGATTAAGTAAAAAACTTAACTAAAATTATACCCTTTTATCTAAGCCATAAAACTATTTTTGAACTATGAAAAAATTAACCATTGTTACTCTAATACTTATTCTCATTCAAGGAAAAAGTGAAGCACAACACAGCCATGCTCATCTTGCTACAGAAATTGATAGTGTGTCCTACGCTGTCGGAATGAATATTGCCAATAGTCTGAAATCTGGTGGAATTGACACACTTAATTTTGTGGTATTTGCCGAAGCTGTAAAAGATGTTCTTATACATAATCATGCAAATATGGAAGGACAGCTATCGAATACCGTTATCAATGACTATGTTTCAAAAGCTAAGGCAGCTAAAATGGAATTAATGACTGCTGAAGGCAGAGCATTTCTTGCTCAAAATGCCACGAAAGAAGGAGTAATCTCACTACCTAGTGGACTCCAATACAAAGTAATTAATAAAGGTAATGGAGCTATTCCTATCGATGGTCAAACTGTAAAAACACATTACAGAGGAACACTCATAAACGGAAAACAATTTGACAGTAGTTACGATCGTGGGCAACCTGCAACTTTTGGTGTAAATCAAGTAATCGCTGGGTGGACAGAGGCATTAAAACTCATGCCGATAGGTAGTAAATGGGAGCTTTACATACCACACAACCTTGCTTATGGTGAAAGAGCGATGGGAGCAAATATTCCTGCATATTCTACGCTGATTTTTACAATTGAATTATTAGAGATAGTAAAATAACTTTTAATAAAACGTATTTTTTTCTATCAATACTGATGCGATATTTTTCTTGAGAGATATTGTATTTAAAATAGGGTATTTTGTAAACCTTTTCAATCCCATATGCATCATCACTAACATGTCATCTTCAGCTAATTCTGCTAGTAAATGTTTTCCTGAGAGGTATGTTTTTTCCATTGCCTCATTAACATAACATTTTGTCATATTTATCTCCCTCTCATATGATTCGACTCCTGATTTATTCACTAATTTTCCAGTTCTTAATACCGTGCTTTCAGCTGTAAAAACTTGTATAAGCATATCAGCTAAATTCATCAGAATCTCTTGCTTATTTTCTAACTCTAACATGTATTTTTTTGCTGCTGCTCCAGCTAACATTAAAATTGCTTTTTTTGCCTGAACAACTGACTTCTTTTCTTGATAAAGAACTTCATCTTGTTCACATTCAAAATCAGGAATTTCCATCAATTCATCTTGAATTTTCATAGCGGGTCCCATCAAATCAATTTTTCCTTTCATTGCTTTTTTTAAAATTTGACCAACAGCAAGCATTCTGTTTATCTCGTTAGTTCCTTCAAAAATTCGATTGATTCTGGCATCTCTATACATGCTAGCCACAGGATACTCCTCGGAATAACCTGTTCCTCCAAAAATTTGTACGGCTTCATCGATCACAAAATCCAACGACTCTGACCCCAACACCTTTAATAATGCACATTCTACGCTATACTCTTCTGCTGCTATCAATTTTGATTGAGGTTTTGCCATTCCATCAGATACCAAAAAAGAAATTTTATCTTGTATTAAACCAGATACACGATAAGTTGCACTTTCAGTAGCATAGGTATAAATAGCCATATCTGCTATTTTTTGTTGGATGGCTCCAAAACTGCTTATAGGCACCCCAAATTGATGTCTTTCATTAGCGTATTTAACCGAAATATCAATACTTTGTTTACATGCTCCCATAACCATAGCACATAATTTAAATCTACCAATATTCAATACGTTAAAAGCAATCTTATGTCCTTTGCCTATCTCGCCAAGTAAGTTATCCTTGGGTATTTTCACATTCTCTAAAAAAACTTGACAAGTACTACTTCCCTTAATTCCCAACTTAACTTCCTCCTGACCTACTTTTAAGCCAGGAGTGTCACGCTCAACAATAAACGCTGTAAACTTGTCGCCATCGACTTGAGCAAAAACAGTAAAAATATCGGCAAAACCTCCATTGGTAATCCACATTTTCCCTCCATTGAGCACCCAATTATCTCCCTCTAACACTGCTTTTGTTTTAGCAGAAAGTGCATCACTTCCACTATTAGGTTCAGTGAGACAATAAGCTGCCTTCAGAGATCCGTCCCCTAAACCAGGTAGATATTTTCTTTTTTGCTCTTCAGTTCCATAATAGAGAAAAGGTAGTGTTCCAATGCCAGTATGAGCAGCAACAGCAACACTAAAACTTTGACTCGTCCCCAAATCTTCACTTAATAATGTCTCTGTATTGAAATCAACAGCCATACCACCATATTCCTCGGGTAACGATGCCGACAACATTCCTAATTTTCCTGCTTCAATCATCAACTGAGGAATTAAATCTGGATTTTCTCGTTGTTTGTCAATTTTCTCTCGAAGTGGGCGCACTTTTTTACTTAAAAAATCCATAGTCATGGATCGGAACATCCCCTGCTCATCACTAATATCTTCAGGAATATATACTTCCCTTGGATCTTGATTTCTAATGAGGAATTCACCTCCTTGTATATTGTTTTCCGTCATTTTTTTAAATTCTTTCTAAAACGGTTGCTATTCCTTGTCCTCCTCCAATACATGCCGTTACAAGACCATATTTATGCTTTCTTATTCTTAACTCTTCCAAAATTTGAACTGTTAATTTTGAACCTGTACACCCTAGTGGGTGACCAAGACTAATTGCACCACCATTTACATTTACAATTTCTGAATTAAGACCCAATTCACTAATGACAGCTAAACTCTGAGACGCAAATGCCTCATTAAGTTCAATTAATTCAATATCTTTTAACGATAAACCTGCCTTTGCCAAGGCTTTCGGGACAGCAGCTACTGGTCCGATTCCCATATACCTGGGATGAACCCCAACGGAAACACAACTCAACAAACGAGCTTGTGGTGTTAGATTTAATTGATTCACCAATTTTTCACTCATTACTAGAACAAATGAGGCCCCATCACTCGTCTGAGAACTATTACCGGCTGTAACTGTACCTCCCTTTTTAAATGCAGGCTTGAGCTTAGATAACACCTCTAAATTAGTGTCTTTTCGTGGACCCTCATCAGTATCAATAATGGTGGTTAAAGTAACTCTTTTATTCGTTGATGGATCAAAATCAACTTTTTCGACTTCAACTGGAACAATCTGATTTTTAAATTTACCCTCATGTATTGCTCGAATTGCCTTTTTGTGGGACTGAAGTGAAAACTCATCTTGATCCTCTCTTGAAACACCATATTTAACCGAAACTTCCTCTGCAGTTAAACCCATTTCCAAAAAATAATCACCATGATCTTTAGCAATATGATAATTAGGAACCGTCTTAAATCCTGTAGTTGGTACAAGACTCATACTCTCTGTCCCACCCGCAATAATGCAATCTGCTAAACCCGCTTTTATTTTTGCAACAGCCATGGAGATGGTTTCTATTCCACTCCCACAATACCTATTAACTGTAACTCCGGGTATCTCTATAGGCAAATTACTCCTCATACTAATCCACCTCGCCATTTGCAAGCCTTGCTCTGCTTCAGGTACTGCATTCCCAACAATTAAATCATCAACTATTTCAGGATCAAATCCAGGTGTATTCTCTAATAAATAATTAATGACAACAGCCCCAAAATCAACTGGAGAAGTATAACTAAATCCCCCGCGTTTGGCCTTTGTAACTGCCGTTCTATATCCGTTTACTATATATGCTTCCATATTTTAATTTCTTAATGGTTTCCCTGTTTTTAGTATATGTTGAATTCGTTGAAGTGTCTTTCGCTCTCCCAATAAACTCAAAAATGCCTCTCGCTCTAAGTTTAAAAGGTACTGCTCAGTTACTTGAGTAGGCTGAGTAAAATCTCCACCTGCCATAACAAATGCTAATTTCCTCGCAATCAACTGATCATGCTCACTTGCATAATTGCTAATACCAAAGGACTCAATGCCTGAATATAATGCACCTAGAGCTGTTCTCCCTAATACTAAAATATCTTCCCTTTGAGGTTTTTGTACATATCCATCGTTGGCTAATTCTATTACTTTTCGCTTCGCTTCCGCAATAAGTCGATGTCCATTCACAACAACCTCATCCTTGTCTTTGTGCATGACACCAATTTCAAAAGCTTCATGAGCAGAGGTAGCTACTTTAGCAGTTGCTATGGTTGTAAATCTGTCTTGTAAAGCTGGTAATTGAGGGTCAATCGTCGTAAATCCATCACTTGTTCTTAGCACAAACTCTTTTGTGCCACCACCCCCAGGTATTAAACCTGCACCTGCCTCTACAAGACCAATGTAAGTTTCAGTAGATGCTACTGCACTATCAGCATGTAAAGTCATTTCACATCCTCCTCCAAGAGTCAATCCATGGGGTGCTATAACTACTGGAATACTAGAATACCTTAGTCGCATTACTGTATTTTGAAAATACTTGATAGCCACATTTAATTCATCAAACTCTTGTTCAATAGCCAACATAAGCATCATAGCTAAATTGGCCCCAGCTGAAAAATTGGGAGCGTCGTTTCCAATGACCAGACCCTTCCAACCCTCCATTTCAGCTATTTCAATTGAACGATTAATGGCTGCTAGCGTTCCACTTCCGATAGCATTCATTTTAGAATGAAATTCGAGACATAAAACACCATCTCCAATATCATGTAATGATGCCTCTTTGTTTCCGTATACAGGAGATTGAGACCTATAATTTTCTAGGACCACCAATGACTCTGTTCCTGGAATGATTTCATAGTGACCAGATGCTAAACTATAACACTTACGTTGGTTATTTTCCACTATATAAAACTGATTATAACCATTCGACTCAAAATCATTTATCCATTCCGGTACTTCAAAGTCAGATGCCTTGATAGCTTTTAATACATTATTAAATCCTAAAATATCCCACGTTTCAAATGGCCCTGCTTCCCATCCAAAACCGGCTTTCATTGCCTCATCTATTTGGTAAATTTCATCAGCAATCTCTGGAATTCGATTAGTCGAATATGCCGAAACAGCCGCAATAACCTCATTAAAAAAATTAGCAATTTTATCATCGCCATCAAATAAACTACGAATACTACTAGCAGTATTTTCAGTCTTCTTAGCTTTACCTATACTATCATACCGTGGCTTGATTAAGGGTTCATAATCAAATGAAGTAAGATTAAGTTGTTCAATAACTCTATTCCCTGAACTATCTTTAGACTTTTTATAGAAACCTTGACTGGTTTTATCTCCAAGCCAATTCCTTTCGAGCATTGTTGTTAAAAAGTACGGTATTTCAAACCATTTGTTCATCTCATCTTTAATACAATGCTTATGAACACCTCCAGCAACTTTTATTAATGTATCCAACCCCACCAAATCAGAAGTTCTAAAAGTAGCTGACTTTGGTCTACCTAAAACAGAACCTGTAGCCATATCTACTTCCTCAATTGAAAGTTCATATTTTTGCATGTATTTAAAGATGGCCATTATGCTAAATACCCCTATTCTATTTGCAATAAATGCAGGTGTATCTTTAGCTTTTACAGTAGTTTTTCCTAGAAATAAATTTCCGTATTCTAGAAAAAAATGAACTACCTCTGAACTTGTTTTTGAGGACGGGATAATCTCAAGTAATTTTAAATATCGAGGTGGGTTAAAGAAATGGGTGCCACAAAAATTAGCTTGAAAATTCTCACTTCGTCCCTCCAACATTAACTCAATTGGTATACCAGAAGTATTCGAAGTGATAAGACTATCCTTCCTTCGATATTTTTCTACCTTTTCAAATAATTTTTTCTTAATATCAAGTCGCTCAATTACAACCTCAATAATCCAATCTGAATCTCCTACTCTATGCAGATCATCTTCAAAATTTCCAGTCTTTATATTTCTAGTGAACTGCTTTAAATAAATTGGGCTTGGATTACTTCTTAAAGCAGAGCTAAACGCCTTATTTACGAATGTATTGCGATCATCTTTACTGGATCCTTCAGCTAAGTTAGGAGTTATTATATCCAAAAGTAAAACCTCCAAACCAATGTTAGCAAAATGGCAAGCGATTCTACTGCCCATTATACCAGAACCCAAAACCGCTACTTTACGAATTTTTCTAGTCATTATAAACTTTACTGATTTTATTATTTTCTAATTCCTTAAACTCATTTAAAATGCGAATACTTGATCTTTTAAGATAATTAACATCACCTAAAATTTTCATCATGATCACAGAACCTTCAAGTTCTGCAACAACTCTTTCAGCTTGAACAATCGCATCTTGCTCATCTAATACGTGACGATACAGATCGCTCAATGAACCAATCCAATCCTTAAAAAAATCTTTAATTACCCGAGTAAAAGACGGATTAGAATTAATGGTTTCAAGACCGATATTCACAAAGAAATCACCTGTTTCCTCAAAGGTGAATATCTCTTCAGCACGTATTGACAATTCCTGTAAACGCTCGTATGGAGTAAGGTTATCATCATTACATTTTGAAAATACTCTGGTGACATAATGATCTCTTAAAGCATTTAGCACCTCCAACATCAATGATTCTTTACTCTCAATGTAGTGATAAATACTCCCCTTCAGCAATCCGCTTGCAGCTGCTAAATCATTGACGGAGGTACCATGATAGCCTCGAGATTTAAATACAGAAAGTGAGTTTTTTAACAATGTCTTTCTATCCAGCTTCGGTTTTGCCATATCTAATGTAGTTTGTGTCGAATATATGAAAATAAAATAATTTTACCAAACGATTGGTAGATCCACGTTGATTTTTTATCCTAGTTAAAATTTCAAATAACACTTCCCGTTTATATCGTTACAAATTCATACTTTCGCAGCATATTTTAATTATTAAAACATATGGCCTATTTCTTTACATCTGAATCAGTATCTGAAGGACATCCTGACAAGGTAGCAGATCAAGTATCTGACGCACTCATTGATCACTTTTTAGCTTTTGATGCTAGTAGTAAGGTAGCGTGTGAAACTCTAGTTACTACAGGGCAAGTCGTTTTAGCTGGTGAAGTTAAATCTTCAACCTACCTCGATGTTCAAAAAATTGCACGAGAAACCATCAATAAAATTGGATACACAAAAGGTGAATACATGTTCGATGGTAACTCATGTGGTGTATTGAGTGCTATTCACGAACAATCTCCAGATATTAATCAAGGAGTAGAGCGGGCTAATCATGAAGATCAAGGTGCAGGTGATCAGGGAATGATGTTTGGCTATGCAACTAACGAAACAGAAAGCTACATGCCACTTCCTTTAGAATTAAGCCATTCACTTTTAAAAGAATTAGCCAAACTCAGAAGAGAGAATAATGAAATCACCTATTTGAGGCCAGATAGTAAATCTCAAGTTACTATAAAATATGACGATAATAACAAGCCAATTGCCATTGATGCCATTGTTGTTTCGACTCAACATGATGATTTTGATACTGAAGACGCCATGTTAGCTAAAATCAAGTCAGATGTCATCAATATATTAGTTCCACGAGTAATCAAACAACTACCACCTGAAACACAAGCACTCTTTACAGACTCCATTACTTATCACGTGAATCCAACGGGTATTTTTGTTATTGGTGGACCACATGGAGATACCGGCCTAACAGGACGTAAAATAATAGTTGATACTTATGGAGGTAAAGGAGCACACGGTGGAGGTGCATTTTCTGGTAAAGATCCTAGTAAGGTTGATCGAAGTGCAGCCTACGCAACTCGCCACATTGCCAAGAATTTAGTTGCTGCTGGTGTTGCCGATGAAGCATTGGTTCAAGTAGCTTATGCAATTGGTGTAGCTAAGCCTATGGGCTTGTATATAAATACTTATGGAACCTCCAAAGTATCGATGTCTGATGGAGAAATAGCAGACATTCTCATGAAAATGCCTGCTTTTGATATGAGACCTTATTTCATTGAAAAAAGATTCGATTTAAGAAGACCAATTTACAGCGAAACAGCTGCATACGGTCATATGGGAAGAACTACCGAAGTAGTAACAAAAGAATTTACTGACGGTGGTGGTAACACCATTAAATTAGACGTTAAACTCTTCCCCTGGGAGGAACTAAACGTAGTTGAAGAACTAAAAAACACATTCAACCTCTAGAATAATCGCTTTATTGTACAGTTTAATGATACAATGAAAATTATTGTTTAATGAGATTAAACAATAAAAATTACTTTTGACTGTAGAACAACAGAATAATGTGTGGAATTGTAGCATACTATGGGCCAAACAACGCCTATGAATATTTAATAAAAGGTCTTAGAAGGCTAGAGTACAGAGGTTATGACAGTGCTGGGATTGCACTGCTCAATGGTGATCTAACTATATACAAAAATCAGGGAAAGGTATCTGAATTAGAGGCAATAGCTGAAGGCAACAATTTGGAGGGTAAGCGTGGAATTGGACATACTCGATGGGCCACTCATGGGGAACCCAATACAGTAAATGCTCATCCACACCAATCTCAAAGTGGCAATATAGCTTTGATTCACAATGGGATAATCGAAAATTATGCCACAATCAAAAAGGTTTTGATGCAGCGAGGGCATGAATTTAAAAGTGAAACGGACACCGAAGTTCTTACCCACCTTATTGAAGAGATTCAAGTAAAAGAACAAGTTGACTTATTAGAAGCTGTTCGATTGGCCTTAAATGAAGTAGTTGGAGCATATGCAATTGTTATCTTAAGCAAGAATGACCCCAATACCTTGATAGCTGCTAGAAAAGGAAGTCCACTGGTGGTAGGCATTGGAAAAGAATCTGGCGAATTTTATCTGGCTAGTGACGCTACTCCTATCATCGAATACACAAATCAAGTAACGTATATTGATGATAATGAAATCGTTGCTATTCAAGATGGTGAAATGTCAGTTAAGACAATTGATAATGTTGTCAAGTCACCCTTTATTCAAGAACTTCAAATCAGTATAGACTCCATTGAAAAAGGTGGGTATGATCATTTTATGCTCAAAGAAATTTTTGAGCAACCGAAAAGCATTTATGACTCTATGCGTGGGCGATTTGATGCCGAAAATCTTACATTCAGCATGCGTAGTTTAGAAGAATACGCAAGTAAGATCAAAAACCTTGACCGAATTATCATTATTGCATGTGGAACATCATGGCATGCTGGCTTGGTAGGCGAGTACCTCATTGAAGAATTCAGCAGAATACCTGTAGAAGTTGAATACGCCTCTGAGTTTCGGTACAGAAATCCAATCGTTACAGAAGATGATTTAGTAATTGCTATTTCTCAAAGTGGAGAAACAGCAGATACACTTGCAGCCATAGAAATGGCAAAAGATAAGGGTGCTACTATATACGGAATATGTAACGTAGTGGGAAGTAGTATTCCTCGTACAACTCATGCCGGTGCATATACGCATGCTGGTCCAGAAATTGGTGTTGCCTCTACTAAAGCTTTCACAGCTCAAGTAACTGTTCTCACTCTTCTTGCTTTGGGTATTGCAGAGATTAGAGGAAAAATCACGCAAGATCGACTTCGTACAATGTTTTCAGAGCTGAATACTATTCCTCAAAAAGTGGATAATTTACTTCAAAGTTGTAACGAAAAATGCAAAGAAATTGCTGCTATTTATAAAAACGCATCAAACTGCCTATACTTAGGTAGGGGGTATAATTTTCCTGTTGCGCTAGAGGGCGCACTCAAACTCAAAGAGATTTCGTACATCCATGCCGAAGGGTATCCTGCTGCAGAAATGAAGCATGGCCCCATTGCTTTGATTGATGAAGAAATGCCGGTAATAGTAATTGCTACTAAACGAAATTATTATGAAAAAGTACTCTCTAATATCCAAGAAGTTAAGGCACGAAAAGGTAAAATTATTGCTATTGTAACCGAGGGTGATGAAAAAGTGGCTGAAATAGCAGACCATTACATTGAAATTCCAGATACTGAAGATAGCTTAACCCCCATTTTAGCAACTATTCCATTACAATTACTTTCTTATTACATTGCCGTAATGAGAGATTGCAATGTTGATCAACCCCGTAACTTGGCAAAATCAGTTACAGTGGAGTAGTCTTGAGAGTTGGGTTAATTTTTTAGTTACTTTTTAAGTTTTGCTCTTTGAAAATTATATACCCCCACTGATCTAAGTCATTATTTTCATTAATGCCTTTCTGCATTATTATTTCATAATTTTCTGGAATAATAATTTTTTGAGCCAAAGAATTACTTGTATTTAAATTTAGAACTATTTGATATTTTGATTTATCTCCTCTGATAATCTTAACTATATTTTCACCGATTATTTCGCAACTTATAGGACTATGAATACAAAAAGCTTTTTGCTGTTTTAGTTCATTAAGTGCTTTGTAAAAATTGAAATAGTCTTCACCGTTCGATCTGTCCCAATTAATACTATCCTTTTCAAAAAAGGATAGTCGATGATCTAAACCTACTTCTTGGCCAGAATATATTAGAGGCATACCTCTTAAAATATAGCTCATGACTGCCATAGCTTTCCATGATTCACCTAAACGTTCTTTAATAGTACCGTTCCAACTGTTTTCATCATGATTAGTTATAAAATTCATTGGGAATACATGGTCTCCGCAAATACTATCTTTTTCATTCATAACGCGGATAATTTCTGAAGCAGATAAATCACCAGTATAGATTTTATTAAAGACAAAGTGCATTTCCCAACCATAATATGCATCAAATGCAGAATCAAACATCTTGGGCTTATGAGTCTCACTCTCTGCTAACATAAAAACTGGTTTGATATCTTTTAGGTGTTTAGAAGCAACGTTCCAAAAATCGACAGGTACTTCCATAGCCACATCACACCTAAAACCATCAATATCGCATTCCTTTATCCAAAAGCTCATTGCATCAATCATTGCATTACGCATGTGTGTGTTCCCATAATTTAAATCAGCAACATCAGTCCATCCCCAACTTTTCCCATCTTCACCAATCGGGTCAGTAATTTTTCCTGTGCTGTCATAAGTATACCATTCTGGGTGTTCTTCAATCCAAGGATTATCCCATGCTGTATGATTTGCTACCCAATCCAATATAACCTTCATATCAAATTGATGGCATAAATCTACTAGTTCTCTAAATTCTGCTAGGGTACCATATCTTGGATTAACTTTTTTATAATCAGACACCGAATATGGACTCCCCCAATATTTATCGTAATCAGGATTTGATAAATCCTCGACAAAAGTGTCCCCTACAGCCTTTCTATTTTTTATTCCGATAGGTTGTATTGGCATGAACCAAAGAATATCAACACCAAGTTCTTTTAGTTGAGGTAGTCTATTTTTAAATGATCTTATAGTCCCATCGGAGGTATATTGTCGGAGATTAACCTCATAAATGGTTGCTTGATTTAACCACAAATTAACTGCTTTATTAGCTTGAATTTCGTGTTTGGTTTCTGTTGAGGAGTTACAAGAAGAAATAATTAGTAAAAAGAATATTATTTTTTTCATTTGTTATTAATTAATTATTGAACTTGGATTTTATAAGCCCAATTGCGTTTATCTAATTTAACTGTAACTACATTATCAAAGTATTTACGTTTGTATGAGAGAGTCTTAGCTGTATTTTCAATGATTTGAAGATCTCCATATAACAGAGCCATGTTCGATAACCTCGTCTTGATTAGCCCTTTAGTTTCTTGTTTAAGCAACTCCTCTCTATCTTGAAGATTATCAAATTGCATCATTCTTCTGTTATCAGGGTCACCAGCACCAGGCAATCCGTATTCATCGCCATAATATATAATGGGTATTCCAGGTATTGTCATATTAAAAGCATGAAAAAGAGCCAATTTTTTATACGCTAATGTGTCTTGAACTTGAACATCTTGTGTCCATCCAATTCTTTTATATTCCATCCAGGTTGTTTCAAAATCAAGTGTCCCGTCTGCATAACTGATAAATCGTGGTTTATCTTGATTACCCGTAATATTACCCATTAGATGATGACATCCGTAATTCGCTATACTTTGCATTAGTGCATCACCTAATCGTCGCATATCCTCGGATTTTAAAGCAAATACGGGTAGTGCATTATCATATAGATTAAAATCAAATTGTGCATCAAGCATCCCACTATTAATATAACTTTTAATCAAATCACGACTTCCATAAGTTTCCCCAATTTGATAAATATATTTTCCTTTCTTTTGGCTTATTAATTTCA
>CAJXBI010000008.1 GCA_913050005.1 uncultured Bacteroidota bacterium | reverse complement strand
CCCCTCTTACCAGGATGAAAACCTGGCGTCCTAGCCGATAGACGAACGGGCCAATTTATGCTCGTATCACTTAGTTTGAAACTAAGTGCTGTCCGGCTCCGAAACCTTCGGAAGACAATATTAAATACTATTTAAAATGAATGAAAAATGTATTTAACCTAATGGGAATGCAAAAGAAATATTAAACTTTAATTTATCAAACAATTATTTATTTTTTTGAATCAAATATTTTGAATCTATTTTTAAAAAATAGTTAGGTTTGCAACCTAAATATTAAAATCAAACAAAATATTATTATGAAAATAGCTATCAATGGTTTCGGTAGAATTGGAAGATTAGCTTTTAAAGTGTTACTTGAAAAGCCAAATTTAGAAGTTGTTGCCATCAACGACCTAACCGATAATAAGACCCTAGCACATCTCCTTAAATATGATTCAGTTCAAGGTAGATTCAATGGAACTGTAGATTTTACAGATACACATCTTATAGTGAATGGAGTTTCTATCAAAGCAACTGCAGAAAGAGATCCTACCAATCTTCCATGGAAAGAATTAGACATCGACGTTGTTTTAGAAAGTACAGGATTTTTTAGAAGTCCTGAAGGAGCTAGTAAGCACATTGAGGCAGGAGCAAAAAAAGTGGTTATATCTGCTCCAGCTTCTGGCGATATCAAAACGGTAGTTCTTGGCGTAAACGACAATACATTATCGGGAGAAGAAGTCATTCTCTCAAATGCAAGTTGCACAACAAATTGCCTTGCTCCAATGGTAAAAGTACTTGACGATTTAATTGGTGTAGAAAGTGGATTCATGACAACAATACACTCTTATACTTCAGATCAACGATTATTGGATGCTCCTCACTCAGATTTGAGAAGAGCACGTTCAGCAGCACTTAATATCATTCCTACAAGTACAGGTGCTGCGAAAGCGGTGGGTTTAGTTTTGCCTCATTTGGCAGGTAAACTTAATGGAAATTCTCTTCGAGTGCCAACTCCTTCAGGGAGTGCTACCGATTTTGTGGTAACACTTAAAGGCGAAACATCTAAAGAAGAGGTGAATGCAGCTTTTAAAAAAGCATCCGAAACAAACTTGAAAGGTATTCTAGAATATACAGAAGACCCTATTGTAAGTATTGATATTGTTGGTAATCCTCATTCGTGTATTTTTGATTCCATGACTACCATGGTATATGGCAATACAGTGAAAGTTATGGGTTGGTATGACAACGAGGCTGGTTATAGCAACAGAGTTGCAGACTTAATAGCTCGTATTTAATCCTATGATTCAATTAAATAATTAGAGAAAAGACCATCATATTGTTGGTCTTTTTTATTTTTACGGAGTGCTAAGTAAGTTAAAATCGTTAGGACCCGGTCTATTATATGCAGGTGCTGCTGTTGGGGTGTCTCATCTTGTCCAAAGTACACGTGCTGGGGCCCAATATGGTTACATTCTGATTATAGCTATTATATTGGCTCACATCCTCAAATATCCATTTTTTGTATTAGGTCCTCGATATGCCAAACAGCACAATCAGTCTTTGGTAAATGGCTTTGCTGAAATCGGAAATTGGGCAATATGGATACTTGGTGTACTAACGATCACTACTATGTTTACGATTCAAGCAGCAGTCACCATAGTTACAGCGGGATTAGTTCAAAAAATGACTGGGGTCACATTCAACACTGTAAGTATTTCGATTATAATTTTGATAGTTTGCTTTAGCATCCTACAAATTGGGAAATTCAAAATAATGGATCATTTGATGAAAGTAGTAATGATTGTTTTATCAATTTCTACAATTATTGCTTTTTCCTTGTCATTTCAAAATGATGTCGATTATACGGCTATGGCACAGTCTACATTTTCATTAAAAAACAATCAAGATTTGAGTTTTTTAGTCACGTTTGTGGGTTGGATGCCTGCCCCTTTAGACATTGCTATTTGGCACAGTATTTGGGTATTGGTAAAACCAAAAGAGCAAAGCTTTAATTCTGATTTTGATTTCAAAATTGGATTTTATGGCACAGCATTTCTAGGCATTTGCTTTTTAGTTTTAGGAGCACATACACTCTATCAAACCGGTATCAATTTTGAGGCTTCTGCCGGGGGATTTGCCTCACAACTCATTGATATATTCGTTTCTAATCTTGGAGAAAGTTTTTACTGGATTATTACTATTGCGGCTTTTACAACAATGTTTAGCACTACCATTACGTGTTTTGACGCTATGCCAAGAGTTATGGAAGAAATTTCTATTAAAATGAAATTAAACCAAAAGCTACATTCCAAATCGTTGTGGCTCTATATCCTTGCTGGTGGAACTATATTTTTACTCCTATTTTTTGTAAAAGATATGAAACAAATGGTGTCATTTGCAACTACCATATCGTTTCTTACAGCTCCAGTAATTGCTTGGTTATGTATAAAAGTGTTTAAGATAGATGAGAATTCATCAGCGCTTTGGTCGTCATTTGAATACAAATTAGCAATACTTGGAATTCTTGTACTAGGAGTATTAAGTTTTGTGTATTTAATTTTTAATTTTTTTTTATGAGAACATTATTAGGGAAAGTACTAATTTCAGAACCATTTATACAAGATCCTTCATTTGAAAGAAGTGTAATTTTAATAACAGATCACAATAACGAAGGCTCGGTAGGATTTATTCTCAATCAAAAATCGGATTATTTAATTAGTCATTTGGTTCCTGATTTATTACATATCGATTTGCCAGTTTATCTGGGAGGTCCAGTAGAGTTGGATGGATTGCATTGCATTCATTCCTATGCTGACATTGAGGGCTCTGTTTTACTGAAAAAGAATGTATTCTTTAGTGGAGATTTTAATCAAATTATTGAAGGACTAAAATTAGGGAAGTATGACCCAGGTCATTTCAAGTTTTTTATGGGATATAGTGGTTGGGCTGTAAATCAGCTGGATTTAGAAATTTCAGAAAAATCATGGATTATAGGAGATATTCCAACAAAAGTTATTTTCAATCATCAGATGAGGGATAAAGATTTATGGAAATATGCCATAAAACTCAAGGGAGGTAAAGATGCTTTACTGGCTAATTCGCCTATTAATCCTTTGTTAAACTAATTCCTATCTTTGAATACAATTTTATGGACAATATTCTAATCAATGTACATAGCATTCTTCGTTGGGCTGTTTTACTTTTCGGATTATATGCTGTAACAAAATCTGCTAGTGGTCTTTTATCAAAACAATCCTATTCGCCGAGTGATAACTTATCAGCTACTCTTTTTGTCGCCAGTGTTCATTTGCAGATATTGATTGGTCTTTTATTATACATAGCAAGAGGTTGGGGCAACAAATTAGGTAAAATGACAGAGATTATGGGTGATTCATCCCTCCGATTTTGGACAGTAGAACATATTTTTGGTATGCTTATCGCTGCAATCTTAATTCAAGTTGGGCGTACAAAATCAAAAAAAGCAAATCATGATGCTAAAAAGCATCGGTTTTCTCTAGTCTTTTTCACTCTAGGACTTCTTTTAATAATAGCTATGATTCCATGGCCGTTTAGAGGTGAAATATCAAGATCATTGTGGCCCTAAATAAATATTATGAAAAAAGAAACATTTGATGCGATAGCTAGTATTTTAGGGAATGGTTATACCTGTTTTGTCAATAAAAAAACGGAGGAAGTTTTTTCAGCTGAAGCAATTTCGTTGGCTGAACAAAAAAGGACTGATTATCAGGCTTTTGAGCCTTTGGAGAGTAAGGTAGTATTTGGGATGATGCAAGCATTTACAGATTCAGTAGAAGATTTTTCGAATCAATCGGAATTAATTGAAGCTCTTACCTTCGAACAACCTTTTTCTAATTTTAAGCGAAAGGTATATCAAATTCATCTTGCCGATGAATGGATTGCATTCAGGAATCAAAAAATTGTGGGGTTATTAATGGGCTAGCCTATCGAATATTTACATGAAGTACTTTTTCCCCTTCAATAAAACCCTCTAGTTCATCTCCTGCATTAACTTTTCCTACTCCATCTGGAGTTCCTGTAAAAATGAGATCTCCTATTTTTAGCGTAAAAAATTCAGAACAGTGGTTAACGATTTGTGGAATAGTATAAATCATGTTTTTGGTATTGCTTGATTGTACAACATGACCGTTTAATTTTAGTTCAAAATTGATGTTTTCCAATGAGTAATCGTTAACATTCATATATTTCCCCAATACAGCACTTTGATCAAATGCTTTCGATTTTTCCCAGGGAAGCCCTTGAGCCTTTAATTTTTTTTGAACATCACGAGCAGTAAAATCAATACCTAAAGTAAATTGTGAATAGTATTTTAGGGCAAATTTTTCTTCAATATTTTTTCCTAGACGATTTATTTTTATGACAATTTCTGCTTCATAATGCACCTCATTTGTCCAGTCAGGAATGTAAAAAGCATCCCGTTGTCTAAAAATAGAAGAGTCTGGTTTCATAAATAGGACGGGCTCTTTAGGAATCTCATTGCCTAATTCTTTTACGTGAGATACATAATTTCGTCCAATGCAGATGATTTTCATAAAATAAAATTTCTTTTGCAAAAGTAATCATATGCTCGAACCTACAGAACTTCTTTACGCCTATGCTCAAGGGTATTTTCCAATGGCTATTCCTGAGGAAAATGACGAGATTTTTTGGTTTAAGCCAGAAATGCGTGGTATTATACCGTTGGAAGAATTTCATATTTCAAAAAACTTAAGACGATTATTCAATAAACAACATTTTGACCTTAAGATTAATAGTGATTTTGAGGGAACAATTCGTTCCTGTGCAAATAGAGAGGATACTTGGATTAGTGAAGATATCATCAAATCATATTGCAAACTCAATGAATTAGGATATGCGTTCAGTTTTGAAACTTGGAGAAATGAGAGGCTAGTAGGAGGATTGTACGGAGTGGCCATTAGTAAGGTATTTTTTGGGGAAAGCATGTTTCATTTAGAAACCGATGCTAGTAAAATTGCTTTAGTATTTTTGATGGAGTTCATGAAAGAAAATCAATTTAAATTATTAGATACACAATATATTAATGATCATCTTAAGCAGTTTGGTGCAAAAGAAATTACCAATGAAGAATATGAAATTCTCTTGGCAGACGCCTTGGAATCTTAATTTTCTAGTAGTTGTTTAATGGCTGAAATTTTTTTCTCTGTTTCCTCCCACTCAGCTGTTGGATCAGAGTCTTCTGTAATACCCGCACCTGCAAATAATTCTATCGTATTTTGATAAAATCTCATACAACGCAGATTAACAAAAAATGTAGCAGAATCTTTTTTAAGAATTCCAGTCATACCCGAATAAAAACTTCGGTTCATCGTCTCAAAATCTTGGATGAATTCAAAACTTCGATCGCGAGGTAATCCACATACAGCACTTGTAGGCTGTAATGATTTAAGGAGTTCTAAGGCTTGTTGCTTTGAGCAAGGAATCTCATATGCTGTTTTTAAATGCTTGATTGTGTTAAAATTTTCTTCAGTAGTAGAAGATTTCTGATAGTCTGTTAAGCCAAGCAAGTACAGTTTTTCCTCAATGAAATCACAAACTAACATTTGCTCATTTTCTTCTTTAGGAGTGAATTTTTCATCCAGCGATTTTGTACCAGCTAGTGCAATAGTAGTGAGTATGCCATCCTCATAATGAACCAGTAATTCAGGAGACGCACCTACCCATTGTTCTGGACCAATATTTACGTAATAGCCATAACTTGAGGTATATTTTTTTATAGCATTTTTGAATACAGAAAAGGGGTCGTGATCACTATAAATAATTTCATTTCGTGCCAAAACTACTTTTTTAATTTGTCCCGAGGATATGGCTTGTTTTGCCATAAAAACACTGGTTTCGTATTCCTCCTTTGACAATGCTTCATTAATCGTGAGGTCATATTCATTGATCGGCTTTTTGTTTAGAGTATTTCCATAAAAGTAGGCCTGTTTTGTCCGATCAAAAGGATAAAAAACTAACCCTTCTTTTTTCATCCAATAGTTGTCTAGGGATTCAAAAAGTTCCATACAATTTAGTGGGAATTGCTCTATTTTATTTTGATGAGGGATGTGAATTAATGCCCCTATATTTTCAGTTTCCATTAGTTTTTGTCAACTACGGCTAGTGTAATTCTACTGACATTAATTAGTACGTTTTCTTCAGAAGTGGTTTTGATTTCCCAAACTTGTGTTGTACGTCCTAAGTGAATGGCTTTTGCAGTAGCAAAGACCAATCCATCACTAACACTTTTTAAATGGCTGGTATTCAGTGTCAGCCCAAGACATGATTTTTTTTGGTGAGCAACGACAAGATTTCCAGCAAGACTTGCAACATTTTCTGCCAATGCAGCAACAGCTCCTCCATGGAGAAGCCCCAAAGGTTGATGTACTTGAGATGATACAGGCATACTCATGGTTACATAATCTTCTCCTATATCAGTGACCTTCATTTGAAGATGATCCGACAATGTATTTTTACCAAAGTCATTTAGCTGAGATATCTTTATAGATTTGTGAGGTATCAAATTAATTAATTATGTCTGCAAAGAAAACGATTTATATCATACGGCATGGCGAAACCGACTATAACAAGCAAGGGATTGTCCAAGGTGGAGGTATAGACAGTTCATTAAACGAGTTAGGCCGACAACAAGCATTGTATTTTTATCAGGCATATCGCCATATTGAATTTGATCGGATTTATACAAGTGAATTAAAGCGAACGCATCAAAGTGTAGCTCCTTTTTTACAAGCTGGATTTCACCACCAGATTCTACCAGAACTGAATGAAATTAATTGGGGCTTTTTTGAGGGATTAAAAGGGAATGCTGCGAGTAATAAAGTATATAAAGCTATGATAAATGAATGGTCGTCTGGTTTGTTGGATAGATCTGTTGAAGGTGGTGAGTCACCAAATTCAGTATTTAAGCGCCAAAAATTAGGTTTGCAAAAGATACTATCAACAGATGATAAAACTATATTGATATGCATGCATGGTAGAGCGTTAAGAATATTAATGTGTTTATTGACAGATACTCCTCTGCGAGAAATGGATCAATTTCTTCATCAAAATCTGACCTTGTATCAACTCGAATATGATGGCCAAAAGTTTGAAATAATTAAAGCAAATTGTTCTAAACATTTATAAATTTAGAGACAAGCAACGATTTAAAGGTTTTTTAATAATAAAAGGAGACCTATAAAAATGTTTAAATGGTCATGATTTCTTTCTCCTTATTGGAAATAGTGTCATCTATTCGTTTGCTGTATGTGTCAATAATTTTTTGAATTTCATTTTCAGCATCCTTAGCCATATCCTCACCCAATCCGTCAGACTTGAGCGATTTAATTAAGTCAATTGCGTCTTTTCTTACACTTCTCAATCCAATCTTTCCGTGTTCACTTTCTCCACGAACTTGTTTGACCAATTGCATACGACGTTCTTCAGTTAATACGGGAACATTAATGATGACTTGTTCTCCGTCATTCTGTGGATTCAATCCAAGATTAGCATGTAAAATCCCTTTACTTATCTCGTCAAGCATCCCTTTCTCCCATGGTTTTACCATAATTGTCTTCGCATCTGGGGTATTGACAGTAGCTACTTGACTAAGTGGAACCTGACTTTCATAATATTCAACAGTTACACTATCTATCATAGAGGGCGTGGCTTTGCCAGCTCGAAGTTTTCCTACTTCTGCGGCCACATGGTTTAATGCTTTTTCTGCGGCTAATCTAAGGTCGTCAATAATCATCTTTATGTCATCGTTCATATGCTAAATTCAGTAGTTTTAGGCAAAGAAAATTAATTATTAGCAGTGTTACAAGAATATTATTCGACAGAAATAAAGTGAGGATAAGATTGTAATAATTAGACAGAGAAAAAGGGCGTTGACAAATAGATGCTTTTCAAGATAAACAAACATAAATGACAACATAACAGCTAATGCCATCAATGAGTATACTGTGATGTCTTGATTGAAAAAAATGAGAGTTGCGATTAATCCCAATATAAATTGAGTCAAAAAGGTATAATTGATG
Source organism: uncultured Bacteroidota bacterium (assembly GCA_913050005.1). GTDB lineage: Bacteria > Bacteroidota > Bacteroidia > NS11-12g > UBA9320 > UBA9320. The sequence goes on along the minus strand of CAJXBI010000008.1, from coordinate 39,646 downwards.
TTTTTACTCAAATTTGGAAACCTAAAAGAATATGAGTTTATCTTGACAAGATGAAATATAATACAAAATAGTATGACAGGCGACGCAATTTTAAGTTGGTCTATCTCAATGAAGTGGTTCTTTAATTCGAGATCTGGAATCATAGCCATAATCTTTTGAGGTGAATCCATCAAAAAATAGATGCCTATAGCACAGGTAATTACCATTACCAGGTTAACTAGAGCCATAATGAAACCTCGTAAACTAATAATGCCAACTTGTATGAAAAGAATCATTATCGGAATAAAAAAAAGAATGCTTTGACAATAAAAAGCTTGTAATATGCCAACTATTATTCCCAGATAAATAAGATAGATTTCAGTATAACTGGGTATTTCTTTAGCCCTAAAAGATAGATAAAAGGCGCTTAAGAATAATGCTCCGTAAACGATAAATTCTAGGTTTAAATCAACGATGAATAATGCGGAAAATAGGGCAAATAAAAAGGTTGGAAGGGTGGTTTTACGACCTAAAATACCAAATCTAAAACATAGGTAGTTAAGCATAATACCTTCAGAAAATAATAAGGCTGTTAGTCCAATTTTTTGTGTAGAAAAATCAGGGATAAAATAGGCATAGCAGATATAGAATAAACCCGATAAGGTCAATCCAACACTATTCCTATGGGTAAGTAATTTTATCAATTGTACGTGAGTTTTAAGATCAAAAAATTTCTATTTATATTAATAGGAATTATTATCCAACCAGAATTTTCTCCAAGAACTTTCGGAAAGTTAGTTCCATCATTTAATTTTATTGGATTGCTCAATTTCATTTCTTGTGCGTTAAGAGCCATCTTAATGGTAAAAAGAATAAGTAGTTTAAACCCTATTTTTTGAATGTATTTTTGCACGTGTGTAAATACTCATACAAAAGAACGCATTTATTAAATAAACTATCTATTGAAGCATAAAGTTATTCGTACAGTAGATTCCGAAAGAGCAATTTTGATTGGGGTAGAACCTAAAAATGTCCCCCTAAACTCCAATCAAGTATACCTAGACGAGTTGGAGTTTCTGGCATATACAGCGGGTGCTAAAAGCATAAAGCGATTTACTCAACGATTAGATTTTCCTAACCCGAAGACCTACTTTGGAAAGGGAAAAATTGAAGAGATTGCAGCTTATGTCAAAGCAAATCAAATTGATTGTGCCATTTTTGATGATGAGCTTAGCCCTTCTCAAATAAGAAATCTCGAAGAGTTTATTTCTTGTAAAATCATAGATAGAAGCAGTTTGATACTCGATATTTTTGCTAAAAATGCACGAACAGCACAGTCACGAACACAGGTAGAGTTAGCACAAAGTGAATACTTACTTCCTAGACTGACCCGAATGTGGACCCACCTCCAAAAACAAAAGGGGGGTATTGGGATGAAAGGTCCGGGAGAAAAAGAGATTGAAACTGATAGAAGGGTTATTCGTGATAAAATTGCTAAACTTAAAAAAGATTTAGTACACATCGATAATCAAAGTTCTACACGAAGAAAGAATCGGGAATCTCAATACAGAGTTGCTTTAGTAGGTTACACCAACGTTGGGAAATCTACTTTGATAAACTTACTAGCAAAATCAGATGTTTTAGCTCAAGATAAGCTCTTTGCAACATTAGACAGTACTGTTCGAAAGGTTGTTTTTCCGCCTGATGCAATTACTTACAAGCCTTGTATATTTCTACTGTCTGATACCGTTGGGTTTATTCGCAAACTTCCACATCAGTTGATTGAGAGTTTTAAAAGCACCCTAGCTGAAGTAATTGAGGCTGATATTTTACTACATGTAGTGGATGTAAGTCACCCGCAATTTGAAGAACAAATGACTGCTGTTTCTGATACACTTACTGAAATTGGAGCTAACAACAAACGTGTTATTACAATTTTTAATAAGATTGATCAGTACAACCCCTTGGCCTCATCAGATGACATTTTTTTAGATACAACCATTTATGATATTCCAACTCTTGAAAAAACTTGGATGGCAAAACTCAATAGTAATGTCGTATTTGTATCTGCACAAAAAGATCGAAATATTCAGAAATTAAAAGATTTGATAAGGTTAAATATTGACTATTTAAAAGACAGCTAGTCATTCATATTTGTAGATTAACATAAAATAAGACATGTTTATAATGCACATCTAAACCATTCTGGCTTGTGTTGCCAATTAAATATACTTCTTATTCGAAGCTAAAGCAAAAAATCATTAAACGATTATTTAGGTAAGAGGATATATCACATGAGTTCATCCATTGCCTTAGCTACCCCGTCCTCTTTATTAGTTGTAGAGATGAAGTCAGCAATTGCGAGCACCTCTGATCGGGCATTACCTACGGCTACTCCCATACCAACTGCATCCAACATTTCCATATCGTTGTAATTGTCGCCAAATGCGATTACCTGTTTCCAGTCTAATTCAGGAAATTCAATATTCATAAGAGTTTGAATAGCTGATTTTTTTGATATCAATTTATTTGCTATTTCCAAATAGGTGTCTTTTGATTTATAAATATGGAGGTCATATTCATAGGATTCGATTAGCGAAGCGTAGATTTTTGCAATCTCATCTGCAGGTCCCATGCACATTACTTTGTGAGCTCCTCGATTGGTAAGTTTAAACGCAGACAAGGTTTCTTCGATTGATCGAACAGTAGGCTTTACTTTAGTGTTATTGGTTTCCCTTTCTGCCCAATAATCAAATTGAGGAACATACCAATCATCGGTATTATAGATACTTATATGTAGTTCCGTGCCTTCCGAAAATTTGGCAATTTGACGAATAATACTAAATGGTATTTCTGTGCATGATAATACGCGATCGTCTGCCAAAACCAATCCGCCGTTATATGCAATTAGAGGGCTTTTTTCGATGGATAAATCTTTTTGTAAATGCCGCATAGCTTTGGGCATTCTTGAGGATGCAAGAACACAATGACATGTATCTTTTATGCGATTAAATTGTGTTACAGTGGCAGGTGAAAGTATGCGATCCTTATTGAGAAGAGTACCATCAATATCCGAGCAAAGCAGCTTATAATTCATTTTAGTACGAAAAAAAATGTCAAAAATTAAAGATTTTGAAAATATACAAATAGATTTCCTCTGTTTAGTAACATTTTTGCTTAACTGCGATTGTTTTACCTTTGTCTATGTATTTGAAAATATACCTGTATGAAATTAAAAAATTTTGCTGAAGGAAGATGGCAAGCACATCAAGGCGATGGGGTAGCTCAACATCATGCAATTACAGGCGAACTGATTGGTACTGCCAGCAGTGAAGGCTTGGATTATGAGGCCATGGCTCATTATGCTAGAACCGTTGGGGGTAAAGCTCTTCGTAAAATGACTTTTTACGAACGTGGGTATATGCTCAAGAAGTTGGCACTTTACCTCACTGATATCAAGAAGAAATATTATGCGATTAGTTATCAATCGGGAGCTACAAATAGCGATAGCTGGGTAGATATAGATGGTGGTATTGGAACACTTTTTACCTATGCTAGTTTAAGGAGACAAATGGGAAACCAAAGATTTTATGTAGATGGAGACACCGCTAAAATCAGCACCAATGGAACATTTGTAGGCCAACATATCATGAGCCCAAAACAAGGCGTTGTTGTGCATATTAATGCTTTTAACTTTCCAATTTGGGGAATGCTCGAAAAACTCAGTGCCAATCTTTTGGCAGGTGTACCAGCAATCTTAAAACCTTCCGAAATGACTTCCTATCTTACTCAGGCGATGGTAGAAGATATTATTGCTAGCTGTATAGTACCCGAAGGAGCCATTCAATTGGATTGTGGTCGAGGACATGGAATATTAGATAAACTTACGTCTCAAGATTTGATTACATTTACTGGTTCGGCTCAGACTGGTCGAATGCTCAAATCCATGCCTCACATTATAGAGCAAGCCATACCGTTTAATATGGAAGCAGATAGTTTGAATGCAGCTATTCTGGGTGAAGATGCTGCTCCAGGAACATCAACTTTTGATTTATTTATCAAAGAAGTTCGCAAAGAGATGACCACCAAAGCAGGGCAAAAATGTACGGCTATTCGAAGAATTATTGTCCCAGAAAAATACCTAGAAGACACCAGAATTGCTTTGGGTAAAAGTCTAGCGAAAACGACCCTTGGTGATCCCGCTAAAGAGGGAGTTCGAATGGGGGCACTGGTTAATCGATCACAAATGGATGTTGTTCGAAACCGAGTGTTAGAGTTAGCTAAAGATACGCCAATTGTGAGTGGAAATTTAGATCAATTTGATGTATTGGGAGCCGACAAAAGCAAAGGAGCATTTGTGCCTCCTATATTGATGCTTAATGATAATCCTATGCAAAAACTGGATAGTCATGAGGTGGAATGTTTTGGTCCGGTAAGTACGTTAATGCCCTACCAAGATTTTGACCAAGCCATAGAACTTGCTAAAATGGGTAAGGGTTCTTTGGTCAGTACCATTGCAACTTCGGATGTAGACACTGCAACGCAATATGCCGTGGAAGCATCTGCTTATCATGGAAGAATATTAGTGCTAAATGAGGAGTCTGCACCCGAAAGTACAGGGCATGGTTCTCCAATGCCACAACTGATGCACGGTGGTCCTGGTAGAGCTGGAGGCGGAGAAGAACTCGGCGGTATGGGAAGCGTAAAACATTATCTTCAACGAACTGCTTTGCAAGGACATCCATCCATGCTCACAGAAATCACCCAACGATACCAATATGGTGGTGTCTATAAAGAAAAAGAGGTACATCCGTTTCGTAAATACTTTGAAGACTTGGAGGTGGGCGATGCCGTGATTACAGCTAAGCATACCATCACCAAGACAGATATTGTCAATTTTGCGAATGTAAGTGGCGATAATTTCTACGCTCACATGGATGAAACATCACTCGAAGGAACGACTTTTGAGAGAAGAGTTGCCCATGGTTATTTTGTATTGAGTAAGGCTGCAGGTTTATTCGTAGATGCCAAAAAAGGACCAGTTTTACTGAACTACGGATTGGACGAATGTCGATTTACTAAGCCCGTATATCCAGGAGCTACCATTGGGGTGCGATTTACGGTAAAAGAAAAGATTAATCAGGAAAAGAAAACTGAAGACGACGTAGCCAAGGGTATTGTGAAATTTTTCGTGGACGTATATGACGAAACTGGTGATACGGTGGCTCTGGCTACCATATTGACTATGGTAAAGAAAAGAAACCAAGAAGACGAATTATAATGAACGCAGTAGATCAAGGAAACGTAATACAAACCATTGACCAAGGACTAGCGATTATTGAATTTTCTCACCCGTTGAGTAACTCATTGCCGGGGAAGGTATTGGCTAAATTGGCAAATACCATCACCTCATTGGGAGAAGACGATACTGTAAAAATCATCGTAATTCGGAGTGCTGGTGATCGAGCGTTTTGTGCTGGAGCAAGTTTTGATGAGTTGGTAGCCATTGATAATTTAGAAACAGGCAAGGTGTTTTTTTCGGGGTTTGCTAATGTTATAAACGCATGCCGTACTTGTCCAAAATTAATCATCGGAAGAGTGCAAGGCAAAGCCGTAGGTGGGGGAGTAGGATTGGCTGCAGCATTTGATTATACCCTAGCTACCCAACATGCTTTTGTAAAACTCAGCGAATTAGCTGTAGGTATAGGCCCATTTGTGGTAGGACCTGCAGTAGAACGAAAAATAGGAGTTTCTGCCATGAGCCAGTTGGCTATCAATGCCACCGAATGGCAAAGTGCTGCGTGGGCGAGATCCAAGGGGTTGTATACAGCAGTGTATGATACAGCCGATGCGATGGATGAAGCCATTGATGCTTTGGTAAACAAACTTTGTCAGTCTAACCCAGAGGCCATGCGACAACTCAAGCAAGTTTTTTGGCAAGGAACAGAACATTGGGGTAGGCTATTAGTCGAACGAGCAGAGATTAGTGGCCAGCTGGTACTTTCAGACTTTACCAAAAAAGCAATAGCTAAATTTAAGAAAAAGTAGATTAGAATTTTTTTGGAGACGAATCACCATTTCCTCAACTTTGAGGTGGGTCTTTCACGATTTTTTCAAACTGTAAAGATTCTGCTCACTCAATAAGGTCATTATCATCATTTCAACGAAGAACTTTTTTGCTTCACCATGTCCAAAGCCACATCCACGATCATATCTTCTTGTCCGCCTACCATTTTACGTTTACCGAGCTCTTGAAGAATATCTGCAGTATTGAGTCCGTATTTTTTAGCTGCACGCTCACTATGCAATAAAAAGCTCGAATACACTCCAGCATAACCCAAACTTAGAGTTTCACGATCTACCCGCACAGGACGTTTTTGCAAAGGTCGAATGACATCATCTGCCAAATCCATCAATTGATTAACTGCTGCGTTGGTATGTTCACCCATTCTATTCAGTACTGCAATTAGTACCTCTAAAGGACAATTGCCAGCTCCGGCACCCATGCCTGCAAGTGATGCATCCAATCGATTGGCTCCATTTTGCATAGCTACAATTGTATTTGCGACTCCCAGACTTAGATTATGATGACAATGAATACCAATTTCGGTATTATCAGATAGGGTATCTCTGAATGCTTTCATACGATCTGCCACTCCATCCATCATCAGTGCACCGGCACTATCCGTAACGTATACACAATCGGCACCGTAGCTTTCCATTAGCTGGGCTTGTTCGGCTAGTTTTTTTGGTTCATTCATATGAGCCATCATCAAAAAACCTCCAACATCCATACCTAATTTTTTGGCAGCTTCGATGTGTTGTTTGCTCACATCAGCTTCGGTACTATGGGTTGCTATGCGTACCGATCGTACTCCTAAAGCTTGTGCTTTTTTCAGATCTTCGATGGTACCTATTCCAGGCAAAAGCAAAGTAGTTAGTATTGCATGATTGAGTTCTTCGGCAATACCTTCTAGCCAATCCCAGTCGGTGTGAGCTCCAAATCCATAATTAAAACTTCCGCCACTTAACCCATCTCCGTGAGCAATTTCTATCGCATCTACTCCCGCTTGATCTAACCCAACGGCAATGGATTTGAGTTTGTGTTTGTCGTATTGGTGCCCAATGGCATGCATGCCATCTCGGAGCGTTACGTCTTGTATATAAAGTTTCTTTTTGCTCATTATTATCCAATCATTTTTTCACCAACAGCAAGTGCTGCACTTGTCATAATATCTAGGTTTCCAGCATATTCGGGGAGGTAATGTCCGGCACCGATTACTTGCAGTAAAACTGTAGTCTTTAACCCGTGTTTGTGTCCTAATCCCTCTATAAATACAGGTTTATCTGCGGGGATATCGTCAAATTGTACTTCTTGATGAAGGGTATATCCTGGCACATACTTTTGAACTTCTGCTACCATGGCATGAATACTCTCACGAATAGTTTCGCGGTCTGCAGTTTCGCTGAGGGTAAATACAGTATCTCTCATAACCAATGAAGGCTCAGCAGGATTTAGTATGATAATGGCTTTCCCTTGATCTGCTCCTCCAATTTTTTGGATAGCCTCAGAAGTGGTTTCTGTAAACTCATCAATATTTGCACGTGTGCCTGGTCCTGCAGATTTACTGGCAATACTAGCAACAATTTCGCCATAGTGTACATGAGCAATTCTATTCACCGCAGCTACAATGGGAATGGTAGCTTGTCCTCCGCAAGTGACCATATTCAATACAGATTCGGAGTCAACAGCCTTAACCAAACCAAGTTTATTACATAATTCAGCATCAAAATTAACTGCAGGAATCATGTATGGCCCAACTGCAGCAGGAGTAAGATCAACAATTTTTTTGTCAGAAAAAGGCTTAATTTTTTCAAGGTTATATAGATGAGCCTTTGCAGAAGTTGCATCAAAAATAACGGTAATTTCTTTCCAAATATCCATTTGAATAAGTCCATCGATTCCCTCACTACAGATCTCAACACCCATGCGTTTGGCTCTGGCAAGTCCATCAGAATTAGGATCTATACCTACCAAACAACCTACTTTGAGTACAGAAGAATTTCTAATGATTTTTATCATCAAATCTGTACCGATATTTCCGCTTCCAATAATGGCTGCTTTTCTTTTCATCGTTAATTTATTTGAATAGTCACACTACCGAGTCCTTGGATAGTGGCCTCAAAGTTGTCTCCTTTTTTGATAGGAACCATAGGCCCTAATGCACCAGAAAGGAGAATATCGCCTGCTTGCAATGGGGTCCCATTTTTGGCCATCACTTGAGCAAGCCATAAAGCGGCATTTAGGGGGTTGTCCATGCACGCACTACCCATTCCTTCCGAGGCAATTTTCCCATTCTTCGTCATACTCATGAAGCAATTGGGTAAATCTAGTTGGTTAATATTGATGTGATTATCACCCAGTACAAAATGACTTGCACTTGCATTGTCTGCAATAGTATCAGTAATACGAATGTCCCAATTTTCAACTCGGCTACCAACAATTTCGATCGATGCAGTAGCGTATTCAATAGCATCAATTAGGTCAGAAATATCAACGTCACCATTTAAATCTTTTCCAATCTTGAAAGCAATTTCTGCTTCTGCTTTAGGTTGCATCAAATCATTGAATGGGAGTTGTCCTGCGTTTTTGACTTGCATAGAATCGAATAAGATACCGTAATCTGGTTGGTCTACACCCAGTTGTTCTTGAACAGCAAAGGAGGTAAGTCCAATCTTTTTGCCAATGACACTTTCTCCGTTATCGATTCGCTTTTGAATATTGATTTTTTGTACGGCATATGCAGCATCAATATCGGTTGCAGTAATGATTGATCGTACTGGCGGAATAGTTTTTTTATGATTACTTGAATCCCAAAGTAATTGAGCGGCTTGATTAATTTGATTCATTTCGGTTGCGAATATATTACAATATCTAACTGAACTAATTCCAAATTTTCCCGAATAAATGAAATCAAAATGGCAAATTGTGCGTTGGAATATATAATTGAATATCGAGCAATTATACGAGCAAGGAGATTATGAAGCCATAATCAATAGTCTAGAGGGAAGTCCTAATGAGGATTACCTATCCATTTTGGCATTTTCGTATCAAAAAACGAAACGTTGGGAAAATGCAATGGAGTGCTGGAATCACCTCATAATCAAAGACCCAACTAATGCTGAATATTTTAATGAACGCGGTGTCTGTAAATTCAATTTAAGATTTAAGCACGCGATACAAGATTTTGATCAGGCAGTTAAGCTAGATCCCGAAAATGCTTATTTCTACAGCTGCAGAGCATATATTAAAGATAAAACAGGAGATACGGAGGGTAGTGTGGAAGATTACACTAAATCGCTATCACTGGATCCTACAGACGCCATTATCATGAATAATCTTGGTTTGGCAGAACAAAAACTAGGTCATACAGCTAGGGCTAGAGCTCAATTTAAATCTAGTGACGAATTGTTGGGTATAGAAACCATCGATTCTAGAGATGATGAGGCAAACTCAACAATGTCTCCATCGTTACCATCCAATAATCAAAACCCTACCCTTTGGGATGAATTTAAGAAAATGATTTCGTCAAAAGCAGGGTTTAAGGAGTTCTGGACTGAATTAAGAGGAAAATAAATCCGTATTCCTTTTTGGATTGTGTACATATTGTGTATATTATAATCATGGTTTTAGATAAAAATATTGTCAATACTACAAATCTCAAAGGTCGTGGTGCTCTAACGTTCATAAATAATAGTTTGTCGAAATATCAACGGGAGGACTATTGGGATGGCTCTTATTTTGATGAAGAATTTTTTGCTAAAGATAATTCTACAAAATGGATACCTACTGAAGCTAAAACCATTCTCAACAAGGTGAGTAGTCCAGATATGAAACAAGAGTGGAGTATGAATCCATATGAAAGTTGTGAGCATGGGTACATTTATTGCTATGCAATAGTAACCCATGAGTATTGGGGATATAATTCAGGTCTTGATTTTGAAAAAAAGATTCTTTACAAATCCAACGCTGTTTCTTTATTGGAGCAAAAATTAAAAAGCAAGTCTTGGAAAGGGGATAGGATTTCAATTAGTGGTAATACGGATTGCTATCAACCTGCTGAACAGAAATTAAAAATAATGCGTCAGCTTTTGGGAGTATGTTTAAAATATAATCAACCTGTTGTAATTATTACTAAGAATGCATTGGTATGTCGCGATATTGATCTCCTGAAAAAGATGGCTGCCAAAGGTTTGGTGGAAGTTTGTATATCTATTACTACCCTTGATGAAGATTTAAGAAGAGTACTTGAGCCTCGAACATCTAGTTCGAAAAACAAGCTTAAAGTGATTCAAACATTATCCGAGCACCAAATTCCTGTTGGGGTGTTGTTAGCACCTATTATACCTGGTCTAAATGAGGACGAAATTTATTCGATTTGTAAGGCTGTTAGCTATGCAGGTGCATCCTTCTTAAGCCATACTATATTAAGATTAAACACTACGACTACATTGTTATTTGAAAATTGGCTACACAAAACATATCCACTTAAGGCTTCTCGAGTCTTGCATCAGATTACTGATACTCAAGGTGGAAATTCTGGGGATACTGAAGTGTTGAATCGAAGAAAAAACGATGGAGCAATTGCAGAAAATATTCATCAACAAGTTAGACTTGCAAAAAATAAATACAATCTAAATCGAAAAAAGTGTCTTGTTGCTCCTAAAAAACTAGGGATTAAACAAACTCCCCAACTCAATTTATTTTAAGAGCTGGGTCTTTTTAATATCTTTACTTCGAGCGATATAGAGATTGCTTAAATTGTAAGAAGCCATTGATAGGTCTTGCAAGCAAAAAGTTTTTGACAAACAACGTCGCTATAAATATAATAATTTTTAGTATGGAAGCTCGAATAATTATATTAGAAAAGGTTATCAGATTAAAAAAAAGAGTAGGTCAATTTTAGCAGAATAATGTCCTTTGGAAAATTTAGTTAAAGTTTCAATAAAACAGTTTATTAAATCAGGTTTTAGTTTTGAATATTTTACTAATACTTATATAATAAAAGCAGAAAAATCAATCATTTTTGCTATAAATATGTATAATTAGAACTTGGAGATGATTACTTTGCACTTGTCTTTAACAAAACTTACATGAAGTAAATAATGAAAGAATTTCTTAAAACAGAATTATTTAAGATTGGAGATCAAGGATCGGTTACTTTAACAAGCCTTTTATATATTTTAATTTCGTGGTTTATCATTTGGTTTACTTACAAGTGGATTAAAAAATTAGCAAAGTCTGCTGTTAAATCAGGAAGATTGGATAGTGGCAGAGAGTTTGCCATTATTCGAATTACAAAATATGTATTAACACTTGTTTTCATAATCATTGCATTGGTGGCTTTTCATGTTAATTGGACAGGTTTCTTAGCATTAACACCGCTTCTTCTTGGTGTTGGTCTAGGTTTGCAGCAAGTCGCTAATGACCTTGTTTCGGGTTTTATTTTATTAGTTGAGCCTACCATACGTGTTAATGATATTGTAGAAGTTGATGGTGTTGTAGCTAGAGTAACGCTAATCGGATTAAGAACATCTAAAGTCACTACGCGAGATGGTATTTCAATGATTATACCCAATCACCAATTGGTAAGTGAAAAATTAATTAATTGGAGTACTAGCGATACGATTACACGATTCAAGATTAATGTTGGTGTTGCTTATGGGAGCAATGTAGAATTGGTCAAAAAAATCTTGGAAGAGTGTGCTTGGAAACATTCAAAGGTGATAACCAATCCTGCACCTATTGTATTTTTTAAAGATTTTGGAGATTCAAGTCTCGATTTTGAATTGGTATTTTGGAGCAATCAATTATTTCCTATAGACCACATTATGAGTGATTTAAGATATCAAATAGAGGAATCGTTCCGAGCAAATAATGTCACAATACCGTTCCCTCAACGTGATCTTCATATTAAGCGTGAGGATTCACTTCTTTAGATTTAATCTTTTAGGTTGTAGGATATTCCTATTGTAAATAGTCGGTTAAACCACCCAACTCTACCCCATAACGACGGAGGGTTACCTATTACGGGATAATCTCGAATAGAAAATAGTGAATAGGAGTGGCGAAGGTCAACACTTGCCCTGTCGTTTAACGCATAGGATCCTCCCAAATGAAAACCAATCTCTGTTTTCCTGAGCTCGGGTTCTTCTGTTTTAAATCCATTATCATTTCGTTCATTAAAAATATTTACTCCAATAGAAAGCCCTCCATAAGGTTCTACTTTCCCAAAACCGAGGTATTTTACGATGAGAGGAATCTCAATGTAATGGTAGTTTAAGTCGAGAGTAGGTGTTGGAGGTCCCTCAGGGTCAATCACTTTTTTTGACCCTTTCATACTGTATTTAATTTCGAATGCAGATTCCCACTCCGAATTTATTGGTCTATTGATTTGAATGCCAGCATTTGCTCCAAGTTTATTATATCCTCCAAATTGGTCCCCATCTACTTGACTAAAATTTGCTCCCAAAAATAGTTGTGCACCAAAGTCCTGTGCATGTAAATTATTAATGCTGAATAAAAGTACAAAAACAAGGGCTTTGAAAAGGATATTTTTAATCATTATAAGTCAAATTTTATACCTTGTGCAAGCGGTAAATCAATCCCGTAATTGATAGTGTTAGTTTGGCGTCGCATATATTTTTTCCATGCATCAGAACCACTTTCTCTTCCACCGCCAGTTTCTTTTTCTCCTCCAAATGCACCACCTATTTCCGCTCCACTTGTACCAATATTGACATTAGCAATACCACAATCACTCCCTGCAGCACTCAAAAATCGTTCAGCTTCTTGAATATTATCGGTAAATATGGCTGAGCTTAATCCTTGTTTTACGTCATTTTGAAGTTGAATGGCTTCATCAAGCGTTTGATATGGAATTAAATAAACAATTGGTCCGAATGTTTCTTCTTGAACAATATTAAAGTGATTTTTAGCTGTCGCAATGCAAGGTTTTACATAACATCCACTTTCATATCCCTCTCCCGACAAAACCTCGCCACCTATCAATACCTCTCCACCCTCGTTTTTTACAGCTTCAACAGCGTTAATGAACGCATTCACAGCATCTTCATCAATCAATGGTCCGACGTGATTATTTTCATCCAACGGATTACCAATGCTTAGTTGTCCATAAGCATTGACTAATTTGGTTTTGAATGTTTCAAAAATAGATTCGTGAATAAGAAGTCTTCGTGTACTTGTACATCGTTGTCCGGCCGTTCCTACACAACCAAAAACTGCAGCTATAAGTGCATTGTCTAGGTTGGCATGTTCGGATATTATAACTGCATTATTACCTCCAAGCTCCAAGAGAGAACTCCCTAAACGAGCACCGACTACCTCGCTTACTTTTTTACCCATCCGTGTACTTCCAGTGGCACTAACCATCGGAATTCGTTTATCTTTTGCTAAACTTTCTCCAATTTTATAATTTCCAATAACCAAGTTAAAAATACCCTCGGGCAATTTATTTTCCGTAATTACACTTTCTAAAAGTCGATGACAGGCTATCGCGGTTAATGGTGTTTTTTCGCTGGGTTTCCATACACAAACATCCCCACAAACAGTGGCAATCATACTATTCCAGGCCCATACAGCTACCGGGAAATTAAATGCGGAGATAATGCCAACAATACCAATGGGATGCCATTGTTCATACATCCGATGATTTGGACGTTCGCTGTGCATTGTAAGTCCATATAATTGCCGTGATAACCCAACTGCAAAGTCACAGATATCAATCATCTCTTGAACCTCGCCAAGACCTTCTTGATAACTCTTACCCATTTCCAGACTCACTAGTTTTCCCAACTCTTTCTTATGAGCTCGTAGTTTTATACCATATTGCCTTACAATAGATCCTCGTTCAGGGGCAGGCACTGTTTTCCAATATTCTGCCGCTTTTTGTGCTTTTAAAATTACGGTTTCGTAATCGCTTTCACTGGCATAAATGACCTTTCCCAGTTCTGATCCGTCCACAGGAGAGTGTACGTTTATAGTTTCGGTATTGGTAGATGTAACCCATTGGATCCCGGTGCAAATACTCCCATTTTCTGGGTTGACGTTTAGACTTTTAAGTAGTTCTCTAGTTGATTTTAACATAATGAATGATTATGCACAAATTTATTAATTTGAAGTTCAATACAAGGTGATAAAGAATAGATTGGAGTGAGGATGACCTGCTTATTACCGCAAATACGTAATTTTGCAACCATATCATGAAGTACAAATCACTCAACTCGCAACTGTTTGTCGAAAACCGAAACCGATTTATTTCTCAAATGGAACCCAATAGTATTGCCATTTTCCATAGCAATTATCAATACAGTTGGAATGGTGATATGACTTATAAATTCAAGCAAAACTCAGATATTTTTTGGTTGTGTGGAATAGATCAAGAAGATAGTATTTTGGTGTTATATCCAGACTGTCCAATCCCCGAGTATAGAGCGTGTCTTTTTTTGGTAGAGACCAATGAAAAAATTGCAATTTGGGATGGTTATAAATATACAAAGAGGGATGCTTCAGCAACAAGCGGAATAAATTCAATTTATTGGAATGGTAACTACATGCAGCAATTGAGGCCAATTATTAATATGGCAGATAACATTTATCTGCCATTGAATGAGAATGATCGGTTTTCGCCAAAGAGTCCAAGTAAAGTCCTTGATTTCGCAAAAGAATTGCAACAATTATATCCATTGCATTCCTATAAACGAGCGGGAACAATTTTACAGCGATTACGTAGTGTAAAAACAGCTTTTGAACTAGAGGTTATGCGAGAATCAGTTCGAATTTCAAAGTTAGGATTGGAGCGTGTTATAAAATTTACCAAGCCGGGTGTCTGGGAACACGAGATTGAGGCTGAATTGATACACGAGTTTACTCGAAATAGAGCCAATGGATTTTCGTTTGAACCTATTGTAGCAAGTGGTGAATCCGCTTGCACATTGCACTATATTGAAAATAATAAGCAAGTTAAAGATGGGGATTTGGTACTCATAGATTGTGGTGTAGATTACGCAAATTATGCCAGTGATATGACCCGCTGTTTGCCAGCTAATGGTAAATTTTCGCCAAGACAAGCAGATGTCTATAATGCAACCCTTCGAGTGATGAAACAAGCTCGAGAGAAATTGGTGCCTGGAACTCTGCTTATGGACTATCAGAAAGAGGTTGAAGGTTTGATGGAAGATGAATTAATAGGACTAGGTCTGCTAACTAATGAAGATATAAAAAATCAAGATCCTTCATGGCCAGCATTGAAAAAATATTTCATGCACGGTACTTCTCACTTCTTAGGAATAGATGTGCATGATAGCGGGATGCGATATGAACCTATGCAATTAGGAATGACCTTTAGTTGTGAGCCTGGGATCTATATCCAAGATGAAGGGATAGGGGTTAGAATTGAGAATCAAATACTGATTACCGAAAATGGTCCTGTAGATATGATGGATGAGGTAGAAATGCCCATTGAAATTTCAGATATTGAGGATTTTATGGCCAGCTAAAAGGGTGCTTTTAAACTGAAATAGGTTGAATCCACTAAAAAAGTAACATAAGTGTTACGAATTATTTGAAAAAACACTACCTTTGCAAGCCTTTTAAATAAGAATAAACAGACGACAAGTCATTATTACAATACAAAATGAGTAAGCGGACATTTCAACCAAGCAGACGAAAAAGAAGAAACAAACACGGTTTCAGAGAACGAATGGCTACTAAAAATGGCAGAAAAGTTTTAGCTGCTCGTCGTAAAAAAGGACGTAAGAAGCTAAGTGTTTCTGACGAACCTCGTCATAAGCATTAATATTTCTCCCCCAAATCAATAAAATGGGGATATCCAATACATTTCATAAAGAAGAAAAGCTTTCGCACAAGGATACGATTGATTCTATTTTTAATAAAAAAGGTTCGTCGATTTTCAACCCTCCGCTTTTATTTGTTTACTTAAAAAAAGAATTAAAGACTCCATACTCGTGCCAGTTTTTTGTATCCGTGGGTAAACGAAAGTTTAAAAAAGCCGTAGATCGTAATCGAATTAAACGTCAAATTACAAACATCTATAGATTACAAAAACAACGTATTTATCAGTCTATAAAAAATGATGACCAATATGCCATTGGTGTTATTTATCTAGGCAAGGAATTGCCCGATCATCACTTACTTGAAAAAAAATTAACTTTGTCAATTGATGAATTTATTAAAAGAATTAAGTAAAGTACTTTCATTTGTCTTGTTACTTCCTATTTGGATTTATCAGAAAATAATATCTCCTTTTTTACCGGCAACATGTTGTTATTCGCCAACTTGTAGTGCATATGCAGTAGAGGCAATCAAAAAACATGGTCCATTTTATGGCTTTTATCTGGCTTTAAGAAGGATACTAAGCTGCCATCCATGGAGTAAAAAAAGTGGTTACGATCCAGTACCCTAGTTGATACGGATAAACTCAACGTATTGGATTTTGATTAAGGACTTATTCCTCGAACTCAACTGTTTAGTTATCTTTGTTAGAACGAAAATTTTATTTTGAAAAAATACATTCTCATCCCAGTAATTTGTGCTTTTTTCTTGTTAGCATTTAAAGCAAGTGATTACTTTGAGATATCTAAAAACATATCCATTTTCGCTGATGTTTACAAAGAAGTTAATACAACTTATGTAGATGAGATAAAGCCAGGAAAGCTGATTAGAGCAGCCATTGATGGAATGTTAAAGTCACTGGATCCGTATACTAATTTTTATAGCGAGGCACAAGCAGAGGATTACAGATTTCAAGTTTCAGGAACTTATTCGGGTATTGGTGCTTCAACTCGAAGAATTAATGGCCGAATTTTTATTGATTCACCTTTAGAAGATAGGCCATGTCAGAAAGCAGGTCTGCGGGCGGGTGATGAAATTATTACGATTGATGGAATACCAGTTAAAGATAAATCAAAATCAGTAATTCGTGATTTATTAACAGGACAATCGGGGACATCGGTTTTGGTGGAAGTTAATCGGTTCTCAGTAGGAAGGATAAAAAAAGAAATTACTCGAGAAAATATTACACTGAAAAATGTAGCCTATTCAGGAGTTATAGATGATATTGGGTATATTAAGCTAGTTAGTTTTACCCCCAACGCCGGAAAAGAGGTTAGAGATGCAGTATTGAAATTTAAAAATCAAGGTGTCCAAAAAATGGTTCTAGATCTCAGAAATAATGGTGGTGGGCTTCTCAACGAAGCTATTAATATTGTAAATGTATTCATACCAAGAGGAGAACTAATTGTCGAAACAAGGGGAAAATATCCGGAAGATAATCGTTCGTTCAAGACTATGAACTCATCAGTAGATACAGAAACTCCCATGGTTGTTTTAATCAACGGAAATTCTGCATCAGCCAGTGAGATTGTTGCGGGTGCTCTTCAAGATTTAGATCGGGCAGTTTTAGTTGGTCAAAATTCATTCGGTAAAGGGTTGGTGCAAATGACCAAAGGCTTGTCATACAACACCTCGATGAAAATTACTACTTCAAAATATTATATACCTAGTGGTCGTTTGATTCAACGATTGGATTACAGCAACAAAGTAGAGGGAAAGGCATTAGCCGTAGCAGATAGTTCAAAACGTATTTTTAAAACCAGAAATGGTAGAATAGTAATTGACGGAGAAGGAATACATCCAGATGCAGCGATTAAACCCTCGAAACTCTCCGAATTGTCATTAAGTCTTATCCAAAATCATATTCTATTTAATTATGCTACTCGCTTTAGAAGCAAGCATGACAGTATTGTTTCGCCATTTAAATTTGAGGTGTCGGATAGCTTGTATAATGATTTTTGTCTGTTTATTCAAGACAAAGACTACGACTATGTAACTCGAACTGAAAAAAATATTAATCGCTTAGAATCTCAGGCAAAAGAGGATAAATATTACGACATGTTGTCTTCTGAATTCACTAATCTAAAATTAACAATGCAGAACATTAAAAATAAAGATACTGAAAATCACAAATCAGAATTGAAAGAGCTTTTAGAGCAAGAAATTGTTCGTCGTTATTACTATCAACGAGGAGATATTGAAGTACAATTTGATGACGATATGGATTGGGCTTCATGCAAAGAAATCCTCACAGATTCGACAGGATATAATCAATACTTAACACCCTAAATAAAGTGGAAATTTCATTAATTCTTATTCTCGTATTTTTTGGTGTAATTGGTGGCTTTATTAGTGGTTTATTGGGTGTTGGTGGTGGAATCGTATTTGTACCTGTATTGAGTTCGGCACTTATTTATCTTGGTTATGAAGATCCAGAGCTATCA
Organism: uncultured Bacteroidota bacterium; assembly: GCA_913050005.1. Classification (GTDB taxonomy): domain Bacteria; phylum Bacteroidota; class Bacteroidia; order NS11-12g; family UBA9320; genus UBA9320. Next base: position 21,289 of record CAJXBI010000008.1, on the reverse strand, counting down.
AAATATATCTTGGCAAATTCTTTTGCAGCAACTTTTTTTGCCGGAGCAATAAGTTCATATAAACAATATAAACTCAATGCATTTTTCCCAAAAGAAATTTTATTTACATGCATGACTGCTGTACCAAGCAGTATTTTATTGTCCTATCTTATTGCTAATGGATCTTGGTATGACAAAGCATCTTTCAGTATCTTTTTTATCTTTTTATTGGTATTAATGCTAGTGAAGTTTTTATACAAAAGCAATACTTCGGTATCAGATGAGACAAATCCTCCTTTGTCTAAGTTTGCTTTAACTGGATTGCTAACTGGAGTTATTTCCGGGTTGTCTGGTTTGGGTGGCGGAGTAATCATGATTCCCCTTTTTACCCAATTCTTAAAAATGGGTATCAAAAAATCGGCTTCGATTTCGATTGGAGTTATCCCCGTTATGATGATTCCTATGATTTTACTTTATGGTTCTTATGATCTGATCAGCTATGAAGGAAGTCATTTTGGATATCTTCTCCCAATCCTCTTTTTACCGTTAGTTGGAGGATTACTTTTTGCTGCACCTCTGGGTGTTTCAATAGGACAAAAATCCTCGAGAAAACGACTTAAAATTATATTTGCAATCCTTATCGTTGTTGTAATTATTAAAACCACAGGAAACATTATTTCGTAATATGAATATTAGATTAATTTTATTGTCACTATTGGCTTGTGTTATTTCTTTAAATGTCTGGGCACAAAAGCCTCATTTTGGAGAAAAGAAGCGTTCTAAACGTATAACAAAACACATTACTTACTTGGCTAGTGATGAGTTGGGTGGAAGACTTAGTGCATCAGATAACGATAAAAAATCAGCAGAATACATCGCTAAACAATACGAGCGTATAGGACTTGAACCTGCTGGAGAGAATGATTCCTATTATCAGTATATGTCTACCCCAGATTTGAGGTTGGCTAAATCAAATACGAGTTTGGTGTTGGATAAGTATGTTTTGAAGTTATTCAAAGAGTTTTATCCGCTAAGTGCTTCATCCAACAATGGATCTTATAAAGGAGAAGCTGTCAATGTTAATTATGGCATTGAAGATGAAGGGTTAAAGCATCACGACTATCAAGATAAAGAGGTGTCTGGCAAGGTAGTATTGATTAAGATGGATATCCCTGGTGGAGTTCACCCGCACAATCGATACATCTCATGGTCAGGGATTGAGTACAGAGCAACTTATGCTAAATCAAAAGGAGCTAAAGCAGTTGTTTATTACACAGATAATGAGGAATTACAGCCGAGTGGTACATTAGCTAAAACCCACGATAATACTGGGATTCCAATCTTTTTTGTAAAAAAAGATTTGAATAACTTGGATGTAACTCCTATTCGGTTTAATCTCGATATATTAATGATTACCAAAATAGCGAATAACATATTAGGTTTTATTGATAATCAAGCAGATCAAACGGTAGTAGTTGGAGCTCACCATGATCATTTGGGTCGTGGACAAAAAGGAGGATCTTTAGCAGAAATACCCGGCGACATTCATAATGGAGCAGACGATAATGCGAGTGGGGTCGCGGGTTTATTTGAGATTGCTCAGGCAATTGTTAAAAAACCAAAAAAATATAAGAATAATAATTATCTTTTTATTGCATTTTCTGGTGAAGAACAAGGACTTATTGGTTCAAAATACTTTGTGAAAAGCGCTTTGATGCAAAAGCAAAACGTGAATTTTATGATTAATATGGATATGATTGGTCATTTGGATTCTACTAAAAAAACATTGATTATAAATGGCGTGGGTTCTTCTCCAGAATGGAACAAAGCAATTAGTGAGGTATCGTATCCTACACGTAAAATTGCTAAAATCAAAACAACAGAAAGCGGAATAGGAGCTTCAGATCATACTTCGTTTTATTTGGTAAATATTCCGGCAGTACATTTTTTTACAGGACAACATCAGCATTATCACAAACCATCGGACGATCCTTCTATCATTAATTATGGCGGAGAAGCATTTGTGATTTCATACATGCTCAAAATACTTCAGAAAGCAAACGAATATGGAGAATTTTCTTTTACTGAAACCACAAAAGATGAACCTTCTCGGATGAATTTTAAAGTAACTTTAGGAATCATGCCTGACTACATATTTGATGGAGAGGGGATGCGTGTGGATGGCGTTAAACCTGAAAGACCAGGTTCTAAAGCAGGGATGCTAAAAGGAGATATTATTATTGGGATGGGAGACTTTACGATTGCAAATATTCAAGATTACATGAAAGCGTTGTCATCTTACAACAAAAATGACCAGACAATGGTTACTATTAGAAGAAACAAAGAAGTTAAAGTATTAAACGTGACTTTTTAAATCATGAAATTAACAGAATATTTAAAGCCCGATAGAACATTATTCTCTTTTGAGGTACTACCACCACTCAAAGGAAAGAGTATCGAATCATTATATTTAGCTATTGATCCATTGATGGAATTCAAACCTGCATTTGTGGATGTTACTTATCATCGCGAGGAATTTATAGAACGACCGAGAAAAGAGGGTGGGTACGACAAAGTTAGTATCCGTAAACGACCAGGCACAGTTGCCATTTGTGCGGCGATAATGAATAAATATCATGTTGAGGCCGTACCTCACCTAATTTGTGGTGGTTTTACCAAAGATGAAACTGAGAATGCACTGATAGATTTAGATTTTTTAGGTATTAAAAATGTACTTGCACTCAGAGGTGATAATTTGAAAGATGAACGAATGTTTAAGCCAGAGAAAAATGGAAATAAAAACTCTTTGGGATTAATTCGTCAAATTAACGATTTAAACAACGGGATATACCAAGATCAAGAACTAAGAAACACCAATGAAACCAATTTCTGTATTGGAGCTGCGGGATATCCAGAAAAACATATTGATGCTCCAAACATGAGTAGTGATTTAAAGTTTTTAAAACGTAAAGTAGACGCAGGAGCTGAATTCATTACGACACAGATGTTTTTTGATAACCAAAAATATTTCGACTATGTGAAAAATTGTCGGGAAGCAGAAATCAATGTGCCTATTATCCCAGGTATTAAACCGATAACTAAAAAAGCACACCTTAGAAATTTGCCGAAGATATTTAACATTGATATTCCAGAACCTTTTGCAACTGAACTCGATAAAGCCAAAGACGATGACGCTATTCGTCAAATCGGTATCGAGTGGTGTATTCAACAGTGTAAAGAATTAAAGGCTAATAATGTCCCTGCATTGCATTTTTATACGATGAGTTTTTCATCGAGTACCAAATCAGTTGCTTCTGAGTTATTTTAAATACACATGCGAGGTATTGTCACAAAATCTACTGGAAGTTGGTATAAAGTTTTAATTGATGGAAAGGAATACGATGCTCGTCTTAGAGGTAAGATTAGAACACTCAAATTAAAAAGTACTAATCCGGTAGTAGTTGGCGATATTGTTAATTTAGATAACGATGGAGAACAATTCCTCATCAAAGCGATTGAAGAAAGGCAAAATTGTATTGTCAGAAAATCAAACAAACTAAGCAAGCAGTTTCAAATTATTGCAGCGAATATCGATCGAGCTTTTTTAATTGCATCACCTGCCAAACCTCACACACCTCAGGGGTTTATCGATCGTTTTTTGGCTACTTCAGAAGCCTATCATATCCCTGTAACCCTATTACTTAATAAAAAGGATTTGGATTCAAAGAAGGCGTCACATCATCGATATCATTTGATGGAACTCTATCCGAATGTAGGATACGAAATATATAATGTTAGCTTTTTGGATACAGAAGACGTGGAATTTATAAGTCAACTTGTTGGCAATCAGTGTGTCTTGTTGGCCGGGAATTCAGGGGTGGGTAAGTCTACATTGATTAACGCCCTACTGCCCAATAGCAATCAAAAAGTAAGTGAAATTTCATCGTCATATCACAAGGGTAAACATACTACTACATTTGCTCAAATGTTTATAGGTAAACAAGGATGTAAGATTATAGATACCCCCGGTATTAAGGATTTTGGGATGGTCCAAACCGAACCCAATCAAGTGAGTCATTACTTTCCAGAGATGAGAAGTCGTTTATCTAAATGTAAGTATAGCAATTGTTTGCATACAGAAGAACCGGATTGTCAAATTATTAAAGCATTAGAAACTCAAGAAATTGCGGTGACCCGATATGTGAATTATCTAAGTATTTTAGAAGAGGTGACGGTTTGATCAAATTTGGATTAGTCCGTTTTTATCATGCTCTACTCTAACTTCCCATGTCCGGTCTGCAAGAAGTAGAACGGTGGCAAGAAATTGATCATATGGCATATGTTTTCCCCATTCATTTGGAGAGATAAACGAGAGTATCTTTTGCCCCTCTTTTTCATACAAATGATATTCTTCTCCAATCTTGGGAGTAAATTTCATTTCGGCCTCATAAATGCCATACGAAACTTGCAATCGATCTTCAATTTGTTGAACTTGTTCCATGATAGTTTCGGCCTGCTTTTTGAGCATATCTATCTGTTGTTTGGCCTGTTTTTGCATGGTTTCAACAGCAGAAGCTTTGATTTTGCCTTTGTTTTCGGCTTTTATCTGAGGAGAAGATACCGTAAGTGGAATAGGTGAAAACTTTGCATCCCCATTAAAATAGGGCGTATTTTCATTATTCTTGCTCATATAAATTATTAACACGCCAATCTTGGATTGGTTTTTTAACGGAAGAATACCAATATATATGGTTAGTCTAAATTTTTTTTAAAACTTCTTTTTAAGCAACATCTGACATTGATGTGGCTTGAGTTGAATTTTTGGTATAGATTTTAGTATGAATAAAGATTGCCTCTTTGTTGCATTGGAAGGCGTTATTCATTGCATTTTCTCTTTTTTCTCTTGACATATACCAGCCACTTGAGGCAATTAAATCATCCCAGCATGTTCGAATTTCAAATCCAAATAAACCATGATCGTTTTTGCATCGTGAAAAATTAGTTTGAAAGCACATGTGAATTCTCAACCTATCTAAGAAATCAAGGCACGATTTGTAATCTTTAAATATTTTACTTTTTAAAATAAAGTTTTCATTTTTATCAAACATTTGGAGCGAATAAGACGAATTATTTTTTTCAATTTGGAATAGTGGCTTCATTTTAGTTGCTTATTTTGGTATTTAAATTATCTTATATGAGATAATATTATTATCAAACTTGCTTTTCATTAAGTTAATGATAAATTCTTTAATTCCTAATATGTATAGATTTTTAGTATCATTACCTTAATGTTTACATCTTCATTTAAGTTATTTTTTAGGGTAATTAAATTTGTTGTTGAAAATAATTTTATGCTATTTAAACGGATATTTATTGGATTCCTAATTCTTACTCTTTTAGGATGTGGAACCGATTCTTCTCATGATTCAACTTCCGATAATCTAGAAAAAGATACGCAATCGATGACAGTCTTGTACGAAAAAGAGTCTTTTAAAATCAAAAAGATTCCTACTCCACCAACTTCTAGAAAACCATTTATATTCAAACAAAAGGTTGAACGCTATACGTCTAATTTTTTTACTAATCCACTAGATGGAAATATTTTAATTTCTGGAAGTTTTTGTGAACTAAGAGGCAATCATTTTCATGCAGGCATGGATATGAGAACTGGAGGTGTTGAGGGTTGGAAAGTTCGAGCATCTGCAGATGGTTATGTTGAGCGTATTAAGATAAGTACCCGAGGTTATGGTCGTGTCCTTTATATCCGTCATACCAACGGATATACCACTGTATATGGGCATTTACAGCAATTTAAAGGAGCTATTGCTAATTATGTAAAGGAAAGACAGTATAAACAACGAAAATTCGAAATAGAATTGTTTCCAAAAGCTGGTGAGTTATCTATAAAAAAAGGCCAAATAATAGCACTTAGTGGTAATACTGGTGGGAGTGGTGGTCCTCATTTGCATTTTGAAATCAGAAATCCAAGTGGACAAAGTACAAATCCACTCTTGCACGGTCTAATAATCAACGATAAATTGAAGCCAGAAATTAAACGAGTTAGCATCTATAGAAGAGATCAAAACAGCTTACATTCTGCTGGAAATTATCCATATACGACTATCAGTAAATGGGGTGATCAAATTCAAAAGAAAAAACCGATAAAACTCAAACCAGGCAAATATAGTTTTGGTGTTTTGGCAAATGATTATTTTACCGATAAAAAAAATATTTTAGGAATAAATTATTGTTGGATTACGGCTAATAGTCAGTTGGTTTATTCCTATCAAATTCACAAGTTTAATTTTTCACATGGACGTTATATTAATGCGCATATTGATCCTTATTTAAAATGGAAAGAAAAGAAAACCTATGTTCGATTATTCAAAGAGCCATTCAATCCTCTTCCTTACTACCAACAAAAGAATAAGGGTAATTTGACTATAAATGATGGCGATTCTGTAATCATGAGATTGTATATAAAGGATTACGCTGGCATGATGGATTCTGTCTCATGGGTATTGCACGGATATAAAAATGCAATTGAGCTTGCACAACCAGTTGGAGGTATAAGCGATGAGGTAAAACAAGTAAAAAATAATACACGTATTCAATTTTATGAATGGGAGATAAACGTGCCTAAAAAATCCATTTATCATCCTTTTGATTTTAAATTAAAAATTAAAAACACTAAATCAGGTATGTTGAGTAAGACGCTGCAAATGCATTACCCATATACACCACTTCATTCATATATAGATGTATCGTATACTGTTCCAGAAAAATGGATGAGTTATGGATCAAAATTGTGTGCTTTCAGTATGGATGGTTCGAGAACCTATTATGAGGGTGGAACGCTCCACGAGAATGTACTAAAATTCAAAACACGATCACTTGGTGAGTATGCCATTGGGTATGATGAGTTACCCCCAAAAATTAAACCCATTCAAGTTGGGAAATCCTATCGATTTATTGTGAAGGATAATTTAAGTGGTGTTAAGGAATTTACTTGCTCTATTGATGATAAATGGATTTTAGCAGAATACGAACCTAAAACTAATATTATATCTGGAACCATCCCTAATTGGATTAAACCGGGTGAACATATTCTCAAATTGATTGTGAATGATAATCGAGGTAATACGTCTAAATTTGAGCAAAAGCTTATTATTTGACAGAATTTTAGATAAAAAATTAAACTAGGATAATTTAACTTTGTTCTAATAATATGAGTAACATTAAACAAGGTGACCAAGCACCTGCATTTCAAGGAGTCAATCAACGCGGAGAATCTGTTTCTTTGGCAGACTATTCAGGTAAAAAATTAGTGCTTTATTTTTACCCCAAAGATGATACCCCTGGTTGTACAGCTGAGGCATGTAATTTGAGAGATAACTATAATCAGTTAATTAATAAAGAATATGCTGTTTTAGGAGTTAGTCCGGATGGTGAGGCAAAGCATCAAAAATTTATAGATAAGTATGATTTGCCATTTGATTTACTTGCTGATACTGAAAAAGAAGTTTGTGAGATGTATGGCGTTTGGGTGATGAAAAGCATGTATGGAAGAGAGTACATGGGCGTTGCACGTACTACTTTCGTAATTGACGAGAATGGGATTATTGAAGAAGTAATTTCTAAAGTTAAAACAAATGACCATACTAGCCAGATATTAACATCATAAATAACCCACACCTAAGCGAGTGGTTATTAGTTGAGAACAATACATAGTTAAGATTTGCAAAAAAAACCCTAGCAAAATCAAGGAGATGAATGCTATTTTACAGTAAAATATTAAAATATTTGGAATTTCACAGGTATTCTAAATCTCATATTTACAGATTTATCACGCTGCTTAGCTGGACGCCATCTACCTGAGGTTAATTTGATTACTCGCATAGCCTCGTCCTCTAGACCAAATCCTTTTTTTCTTCCAAGGATGGTTACATCGCGGACTCTACCACTTTTATCTACGACGAACATCACATTTACTGTTCCTTGCATATCATTTTCTAATGCCATTGGTGGGAAAGTGATATTCTCTGCAATAAAACGTTGAAGTCCGGCATCTCCTCCTGGGAAAGAGGCTTTTTCAGATACGTCAAAGATTTCAAAGATCTCGTTGGTTTCCTCAGGCTCTTCTTCTTCTTGCTCATACATTTCCATTTCCGTGTCCTGATCAATTTCATTATCTTCAATTTCAGGTTGGTCCTCTTCAATTTCTTCATCATCTTCTACCACTTCAATTTCTGGTGGAGGAGGAGGTGGAGGTGGTTTTTTCTCTTGAACAGTGTTTTCCATAACAATAAGGTCTTCTTCGATAATGATATTTTCTAATTGATCTGGTCTATTGTCATAAACAGTGTATGAGAATGCACCAAAAACAACCAATAAAGAAAAAGCAAGTCCAGTTAAGAAAAAGTCAATTCTTTTGTTTTTAACTTCAGGTTTTGGATACTTTTTAACTTCCATGTGTATTGTATTTCAAAATTAACGTAAAAAATTTGTACCTTTATTACATTTAGGGCGAAAAGGCAAATACTTTTTTAATAACGGTAATAAATTTTGTGTTATTGTAAGTAAAACAACACCTAAAATACAACCTATCGTATTTGCAATCATATCTCCTATCTCAAAATTTCTACCCATATTCATTGTAATCTGCAAATATTCAATGATTACACCATAACCAATTCCAATTAAAAGAATGATAATTTTATTTTTTTGCTCTTCTTTTTTAAGGTTTAATGCCCAGAGCTGAACAAAGACAAAATAAAGTAAAATATGAATTATCTTATCTAGTTGGAATAAGCTCATAGAGGAAAAAGTTTTAAATATAGAGGATGGTAATAAACAAGAACTAACTATAAATATTGTCCATATAGTCGCAAAAATTCGCACTCCTTTAGATTTCATAGTAGGAGGGTAAATTAACTTTTATTGCCCGATGAGTGATTTGTATGCAGAAGCATCCATCAAATCATCGATCTGTGATAAGTCAGAAGCTTTAATTTTGACCATCCAACCATTTTCATAAGGTGTTTCGTTCACACTTTCAGGTGAATCTTCAAGGTCAGTATTTACGGCTATAATTTCTCCAGTGATAGGCATAAACAAATCGGATACTGTTTTTACGGCTTCAATTGTACCAAATACTTCATTTTGGTCGAGGTTTTCACCCTCTGTTTCGATTTCAACAAATACGATATCTCCAAGTTCACTTTGTGCAAATTCTGTGATACCAATTGTTGCAACATCACCCTCTACGGACACCCATTCGTGATCTTTCGTGTATTTTAAATTTTCAGGGAAATTCATCTTTTGATTAATTTTATTTTGTTAATTTTTTACCACTATTTTTTAGATTCCAAATATATTAAGAACATTATATATTTTTTCTTTTAAATCTTTTCTTTCTACAATAAAATCTACGAATCCTTTCTCTTGTAAAAACTCAGAGCGTTGAAATCCTTCTGGGAGGTCTTTGCCAATAGTTTCTTTGATAACTCGGGGGCCTGCAAATCCAATTAATGCTTTAGGTTCAGCAATATTTACATCTCCAAGCATAGCATAAGATGCAGTAATTCCACCCGTTGTAGGGTCAGTGAGCACAGATATGTAAGGAAGTTTATTTTCGGCTAAAAGTGCAAGTTTTGATGATGTTTTTGCCATTTGCATAAGTGAAAAAGCAGCTTCCATCATTCGGGCACCCCCACTTTTAGATATGATAATCATTGGAATCTTTAATTCAATAGCTTTATCGATAGCTCGGGCAATTTTTTCACCAACTACTGAGCCCATAGAACCACCAATAAATGCAAAATCCATAACTGCCATAGAAACTTTTAATCCATTGATTTTCCCGATACTTGTTCGAACAGCGTCTGTCAGACCACTCTTGGATTTAGAGGCCTTAATTCGATCAGGATATGTTTTTGTATCTTTAAATTTTAAAGGATCACCAGAACTTAAATTAGCGTCTAATTCTTTGAATTTACCTTCATCAAACAACAGGGCAAAATATTCCTTTGATCCGATACGTTCGTGATGACCACAATGGGGACAAACAAACAAATTGAGTTCAAATTCTTTGGTGCTTGTTGGTGTTTTACACTGTTTACATTTATACCATAGTCCGTCTGGGGTAGGTTTTTTATCTTTTGTTTCTGTTCGAATTCCGTCTGATACTCGCTTAAACCAACTCATATTTATTGATGTTTTTCATTAAATTTTAATGTAAAATAGCTGAGCAAATGTACATTTTTTTTAATACCTACATTTGTAATTAATGGATAAAGAAATAATTGTTGAAATTGCAGATTCTCCCCAATCCATGGAAGCTATTTTTAGAGTTCGTAGAGAAGTTTTTGTGATCGAACAACAAGTTAGCGAAGAAGAAGAATATGATGAATTTGAGACATCGAGTACTCATCTAGTTGCATATTGCGATAACCATGTAGTTGGAACATGCAGGTACCGTAAAACCAGTTTTGGTATAAAAATGGAGCGATTTGCTGTCCTTAAGGAGTTTAGGACAAGGTCTATTGGAGCCTCACTTTTATTAGCAGCTTTAGATGCAATTGATCAAAACCAGTTTATTTACTTGCATGCCCAAATTCAAGTGGTTGGGTTTTACAAAAAATATGGATTTATTAAAGTGGGAGAACGATTTGAAGAGGCAGGTATTCAGCATTTCAAAATGATATACTCAATCGATAATATGTAATAAGTCGTGGTTCATTCTCATTGACTTACATTTGTTAAAGATATGAAAAAAATACTCGTTACAGGTGGGCTTGGATACATAGGTAGCCATACCGTAGTTGAACTTCAATCTTCAGGTTATGATGTAGTAGTAATTGATAATTTAGATAATTCGACAGAAGGAGTAAAAGAACAAATCGTTTCGATATCTGGTCGTTCGATTGACTTGGTCATTGGAGATGTGAATGATGAGCAAACGATGAATCGTTTGTTTCAGGAACATAATTTTTATGGGGTAATTCATTTTGCGGCTTACAAGGCTGTCGGAGAATCTGTAGATAATCCAATTAAATATTACCAGAATAACATTACTGGATTAATTTGTCTTTTGGGAGCCATGGAAAGGCATGGCGTTCAAAATTTAATCTTTTCTTCGAGTTGTACAGTTTATGGAATAGCTGAGGATTTGCCTGTGATTGAAGACACTCCTATAAAAAGTGCTGAGAGTCCCTACGGAACCACTAAAATAATTGGTGAAAAAATTATTCAGGATTATACAAAACACAAAAATATTAATGCCATTTTGTTAAGGTATTTTAATCCAGTTGGAGCCCATCCTTCTGCTAAAATTGGTGAATTTCCCAATGGTGTGCCTAGTAATTTAGTACCTTATATTACGCAAACTGCAGCTGGTATTCGAGAGCAATTAGTGATTCATGGAAATGATTATAATACATCTGACGGCACGTGCATTCGAGACTACATCCACGTAGTAGATTTAGCAAAAGCGCACGTGAAGGCCATGATATTTGTAGATAAAATGCCTAATTCAGTGGATGTATTCAATGTAGGAACGGGTAATGGATCTAGCGTTTTGGAGGTGGTTAAAGCTTTTGAGGAACGAAGTGATATTCGTTTGAATTACATAGTTGGACCAAGGAGAGATGGTGATGTAGAACAAATTTTTGCCGACACTCAAAAAATAAATCATGTACTCCAATGGCAAGCAGAATATGACTTACACGACATGATGTACCATGCTTGGTTGTGGCAAAAAAGTATTTCTAGAAAAATAAATTAAAATAAATTTCAACCTTATTATTAAAATACTCGTATATATTAATAAATAATAAAAAATAGAAATTATGAAGTATTTAAAACTAACTTTTTTAACAACATTACTTGCTTTAATTGTTAACACTGTTTATGCTGGGTGTAAAGCAAGAGCATCATTCACTCAAAATGGTAATAATGTTATTTTTTACGATGATTCGTCCAGTTCTCAATCTGGTAATCACGAAATGGAATGGCAATTTGGTGATGGCAGCACAGGGTATGGGAATCAAGTTTACCATTCATATAATGCACCAGGAACCTATTTTGCTTGTTTAGTAATTTATGATTCTCTTTATCAATGTTTTGACTCTACTTGCTTTAATATCACCATACCTAATAATGGGGGTAATAATTGCAATGCAACTTTTTCATATGGTATAGATTCAGCGAATAGTTTGAAGTACTTTTTTAGTGGGAGTAATCCAGGGGCTGGATTAACACCCCATTGGGCAATTTACGATGCAAATACAAAAAACTATACAGGTCAATATATAGTTCACACATTTAGTAGTAACGGCACCTATAATGTGACTTACAGCTTAATTGATAGCATAGGTGATACCTGTGACTTTGTTACAAAAACGGTAGTTGTAAGAAATAATAATACACCATCATGCAAAGCTTCATATTATGTAGCGTTGGATTCAAATAATAAGTTTGGATTGTACTTGGTAAACAATAGTACGGGAACAACACCAAATACGCGATATTTCTGGGATTTTGGAGATGGAATTACTTCTAATGTTCAGTACCCAACGCATCAGTATACTAACTTTGGGTTATATACTATTTGCTTAACCATTACCAATGGGAATTTTTGTTCTTCAACCTATTGCGATAGTGTTGGATTAGATTCTAATGGTAATATTCTAAAAACTAGTGGTTTTGGTATTACGGTTATCGATGAAGCAATACTTGGAGTTGAAGAACAAACAATTGCGTTTGCTGGGGTTAATGTATATCCAAATCCATCTACGGGTAAATTTACCTTTATAATTGATAGCAAAAAAGGAGCTAAAATGTCTATGCGTGTAATGAGTAGCGTGGGACAGCAAGTAGCACAAAACGAAACGTATCTAACTACTGGAAGCAATAAAACACAACTAGACCTCAGCTCATTGAGTGACGGTCTCTACTTTGTAAATCTGCGTGCAGGGGATGAGGTGAAGAGTGTGAAACTCTACTTGTCTAAATAGTTTGAAATCTTAGTTTTTTGGTTAGAAGGTAGAGTTACATATGTAGCTCTACCTTTTTCTAAAAAATGAGTATTTTTTTGTATGACTGATGACCAACTGATAAAAGGATGTATAAAAAATGACAGAAGGTGTCAGAATAAGTTGTATGAAAAATATTTTCCATTGATGAGTAGCATCGTACTTCGATATTGTAATGATGAATCGGAAGTTCCTCAAAAGCTAAATGGGGGATTTTTGAAAGTGCTACAAAACATAGAAAAATATAATAATCAATATGCGATAGCAACTTGGATTAGAAATGTGATGATAAACCATTTGATCGATGAGTATAGAAAAGATAAAAAGTATGTTGCCAATATTCACGTTACAACCTATGAGGACTTCAATGTTCCTGTAGATTATAATTTAGGGGAGGCAAATGTTCAAGAGAAAGATTTGAGAGTCATGTTGCAAAGACTTCCAGACCTCACTCAAAAAATCTTCAATCTATTTGCCATTGATGGTTATAAACATAAAGAAATAGGCGATTATTTGGGAATACCCGTAGGAACAAGTAAATGGCATGTGAATGATGCAAGAAAAAGATTAAAAGTAATGCTTGAAAAGCAAGTGAAAGTAAAAAAAAGAGTAGCAAAATTAAAGTGAGTAAGATAGATGACATATTCAGAGACGGACTGTCTGACAAGGGGTTAAAATACTCCAAGTCTGATTGGAAGGCTATGGCAGCATTGTTGAATCATCAAGCTAGTTTTTCTTTTCGATATCGATGGTGGATTAGATCTTCGGTTATCCTCATGATTACAAGTTTTTCTATGCTTGTTTATTTGTGTGATTTTGACACAAAAGGTAAGGATACTATTGCAACTTCTAGTCAAGAGGTTAACAAAAATCAGTCTTATTTTAAAGAACCATCTATAAATTTTGAGGACAAGAAGTCTCCAAAAGACCTCAATAAAACTAAGCCTAGTTCAACTCGAGAATCAACGATAGCAGATGATGCTATGGCAGTAGTTATCCCTGAGAAAAAACAAAACAATTTTGTGAGTTCTAAGGATTATGATACAGATGATCATAATTTGAATAATCCCAAAATTTCTGGGGGAATAAATGTTAATTCAGTTGAAAGTAGGCTCAATCTCACACAAAAACCTATTCCAAATTCAGAAAGGGATGGAATGAATCTTAATACGAATAATTTGGCTGTTGAAAAATTAAATCAAAAAGACATTATTGAATATAAAGATCAGACATCAGAACAAAAATTCAATAACTCAATAGTATTAGAAGACTTGAAACAAGAAACATTGGGGTTAGATCCATATGGTATTGATGTGTTTAAGTATGATCATAATCCTAACATAAAAAATATTGGGGTACTAAAAAGTCCCTATTCAAGGTGGTCATTTTATGCTTCAGCGTACATCAAATCAATTCAATATCAAACTACAATTCGATTGAATAACCTTGTGGATGAAAGTAATCACAAGTCGAATGAACGTGAAATACGAAGTTTTGGTTATGGATTAAATCTAGCTGCACAGAAAAACCGTTTGAAATTCACATCGGGCATAGGGGTGATGACATTACAGCTGAAAACGAATTACGTATTGTCTTCAATAGAAAAAACATACATCACCAAAAAGAAATTACTAAACCGTAATTATATCATTTCGCCAAGAGGGACCTCCATTGCTCTAATTGGTGATGTCGTTGTAGATAGTACAACAACAACTATTCAACGAGATATATGTGTCGATTGCATATCCAATTTTGATTATTGGACCATACCATTTCAAGTGTATTATTGGACCATACCTCGAAATCGAATTTCATTTTTTGGTGGACTTGGTATGAATATCGATATCTTAAAAAAAACCAATGGTTATTTTACTGCAACTGTAGATAATGGTATTTTGGATGTTGTAGAATTAGAAGAAAACTTACTGAATAACACCTTGATTAGAATTAGCGGATCAGTAGGTCTTCGATATGGACTAACAAAATCATGGGGAATACGATTGAGTTATCAATATGGTTATGGTATAAATTCGATGTTGAAGTCCTATGACCTGCTTCCTCAAACAAAGGCAATTCAGTTTGGGGTAGAATACAAAATCAGGTAATTACCAAGGACTATTACCTTGATTTAAATCCAATTGTAATCCATTTTTTAGCTTTTCTTTTTCAATTTTAAGAATACCAAAGTGACTCATAAAGTTTTCTTTTTGGTAGCTATCAACATCCCATTCTTTAATTATATTCCCTTGACTTACGCATAAAATCCTTGGGTAAGTTTTTCCTTCAAGTAATCGTTTGAATAGGGTGAAATCTTCAATTTTGTAATGAGGGTCATTCTTGTTTCCTGCTTGTGTGAAGAAGTAATTTTGCTCATACTCTGAGCCATAGTTAACGAGATAAATGGGAGGAAGTTTTGAAGATGATTTCATGGACGAAATATCGCGGTAAACTTCTTGACAATGACTGCAAGTCATACTAAATAGACATACCAGTGTAGTATCATTTTTTTGTAGGTGTTTGTTTAAGTCAGGTACATAAGAATTTAACAATTCAAGTGTAGTTTGAGGGCTAATTCTGTTTGAACTTGATGCGTTATTTTTTTTAGAAATTATTTTGTTGATTTTTTCAGAAGTCGTTATTACTTTTTGGGATTTTTTAATTAATAGCTCTTTATTTGATGAAGGAGTTGTTGGAGAATCAATCAACATACTATCTTGGAAATCAGTGTCTGTTGTGTCTTGGATTGTTATATTTTGTGATGTAGTAGTTGAATTTATACTTTCTGTAGCTTTTTGGTAAGATTTTACACCAAAGCTAAGCGTGAATAAGGTGACTAATCCAAGAAAAACCGATGAGGTCCATGATCGAAAGGTTTGATTGTTAAACTTGAACCAAGCTAATATAGCCAGACCTATTCCAATAACATTCTTAATAATGGATTCGAGATTATTCATAGGTAATACATCACCAAAACAGCCACAATTTCCCTCAATAAAACCATTTTCCTTTTTTAAGCTTTCATAAAAGAGGTGAATAGTAAATAAGATCAAAGTAAGCAGAGTTAGAGGTAGGGTTACTTTTTTGAAACCTTTGTTTTGAAGAAGAGCAATACCAATCCAAAGTTCTAAAGCTACTAATATGCGTGTCAGCCATTGAACTAAAATCATTTCTTGAGGGCGATTAAAATAATCTTGTCCAAGAATTAACTCAGCAACCATACTATCAAAAAAAGGCATGGAAATTAATTTACTTACTGCTCCAAAAATGAAAAGAAAACTAAGTAGTATGCGACTTATTTGAACAATCATATCTAATTTGTGATAGCTTAACGAAGAAAAATTATTTGTGTTATTTGAATCGATGTGATTTAGCTTTAATTATTCGGAGATAAACTCAAGAGAAGCATGTTGAATAGCATCAAAACCCTCATTAATATTTATTAAATTGTGGAAGCCACGCATCTTTAATACAGAAGATGCAATCACTGATCGGTATCCGCCAGCACAGTGTACATAAAAGTTTTTTTCTTTAGGAAATTGATCAGTTTCTTCATGTATCATGCTTAGGCAAATGTGATGAGCGTCTTTGATATGTTTTGTATCCCATTCCCCCTTTTTACGAACATCATAAATGGGGTTGTGATTAGTCTTATATTCAGTTTCAAATTGATTAGTAGGAACAGATTGAATGGTATCGATTTCTCTGCCCTCTTTTTTCCAAGCCTCAAAACTACCTTTTAAATATCCTATAGTATTATCAAATCCTACACGGCTCAGCCTAGTGATAACCTCATTTAATCGATTCTCATCACCAACGATAAGAATAGGTTGTTTAACATCTTTGATAATAGCTCCAACCCATGGAGCAAAATTTCCGTCAATGCCAATGAATATACTTCGTGGGATGAAACCTTTGATAAATTCTTTCTCGTGTCTAACGTCAAGGATTGTTGCCTGGTGTTTGTTGGCGGCTATTTCAAATTCTGCAGGACTTAGTGGTGAGTTTCCCTTTGAGATGACATCATCAATATTCAAATAACCCGATTTGTTCATCATGACATTCATTGGGAAGTATTCAGGAGGTACAGACAGCCCATCGGTAACCTCTTCAATAAATTCAGCTTTGGTCATATCCGATCTCAAGGCATAATTCATTTTTTTTTGATTGCCTAAAGTGTCCACTGTTTCAGTCATCATGTTTTTACCGCAAGCACTTCCAGCCCCGTGAGCTGGGTATACGATAACATCGTCTGCTAGAGGCATGATTATTTTTCGTAAACTATCGTATAATATTCCAGCCAATTCCTCTTGAGTGATATTTACTGATTTTTGAGCTAGATCAGGTCTTCCTACATCTCCTAAGAATAAAGTGTCACCAGAAAAAATACAATGGTCTTTGCCTTTTTCGTCCTTTAATAGATAGGTCGTGCTTTCCAGAGTGTGACCTGGTGTGTGCAGGGCAATAATAGTAATATTCCCTAATTTAAATTCTTGCCTATCTTCGGCAATGATTACATCGTAAGTTGGATTGGCCATAGGTCCATAGACAATTTGAGCCCCAGATTTTTCTGATAGTGTGACATGACCACTCACAAAATCGGCATGAAAATGGGTCTCAAAAATGTATTTTATTTTGGCATTTAACGCATCAGCCTTTTTAATGTATGAATCAATTTCCCGAAGGGGATCAATGATAGCTACTTCACCATTACTTTCGATAAGGTAAGCACCTTGTGCAAGGCAACTGGTGTATATCTGCTCAATAATCATGGGTGCTAAAATTGCCTCAAAGATAGTGCTTTAATCAATTCTGATGAATTAAATGATTAACTAGACAACGATTATTTTTATCCTATAATTTAATTTTTTTATTGATAATAATCGTGATTTTGATTCTAGTTTTACATTTTAATGACGATGCACACGAAACTATTCTGTGCCAATTCGATATATTCGTAAACCAATATTTGAGTAAAATGTTAATTATGATTCAATTTCTAAAGCATAGATTTTTTATCGTTGGATTTTTTATTCATCTAACATTTTCTTCAATTGCTCAAAATTTGCTCTCAAATTATTCTGGTAATTGGGGAGACGAAGGTTTACACTTTAATATCGTGAATGTGGAACCTTTTTTTATTCGTAAATTTGATTCACCAAATTATATTAGTGATTATTTAGAGTTACCAAAAGGAAGTACATTAGTGCCTAAGTTCAATCAAAATGAAAATTCTACAGTTGTTAGGTATACTCATAAAATTAACGGACACTCCATACTTGGAAGTGAGGTAGTTGCAAGATATAGTGATGGAATTCTTACAGGGTTTAATGGGATTATCTACAGTCCATTGATCAGTTCTCCTAGTATCGATTCGAAAGTGGCCAAAGAAATAGCTATTAATTCTTCTGGAGGTAAAATTTTTAATTGGCAAATTGAGGAGGAGGAAGCAATGCTGAAATTATGGACCGAAGACAGTCTAGCTACTTATGACCCAAAGCCAGAACTTGTATATGTTCCAAAAGATTTGGATTTTTTAGACAAATTCAGTTTGTGCTATGGTATAGAAATAAACGCCATTGAACCACTAATTAAAAAGAATATATATGTAAATGCACAAACGGGTGAATTATGGGCAATTGAGGATTTAATTCATGTAGTAGAAGTAAAAGGATCAGCTAATACCAAGTATAGAGGTCTTCGTTCAATACAAACTGATAGTATGAGTCCAGCTAATTTTAGGTTACGAGAATCTGGAAGAGGCAATGGAATAGAAACTTATAACATGCAAAAGGGGACCTCATATGCAGCAGCAGTTGACTTTACTGATGCAGATAATTATTGGAATAATTATAATATCAATCTGGACGAAGTTGCAACAGACGCCCACTTTGGGGCTGAGTCTACCTACGATTATTTCTACAATAATTTCGGTAGAAACAGCTTTGATGACAATGGTGCTAAAATTAGGAGTTACATTCATTACAGGTCAAATTATGTGAATGCATTTTGGAATGGGTATGTCATGACCTACGGAGATGGAAATGGTTCTTCATGGTCACCACTAACAAGTGTAGATATTTGCGGGCACGAGGTTGCTCACGCAGTTACTACTAATAGTGCTGGACTAATATATCGATATGAGAGTGGGGCTCTGAATGAGTCATTCAGTGATATTTTTGGAAATGCGATTGAGTTCTATGCAGATTCTACTCAGTTTGATTGGGGTATGGGTGAGGATATTACCTCTTCTGGGAGGGGAATCCGAAACATGAAAAATCCAAATGATTTTAGAGATCCTGATACTTACAAAGGAGATTATTGGCATACTGCACCTTCAGATAATGGAGGTGTTCACATAAATAGTGGAGTTCAGAACTATTGGTTTTATTTGCTTACTGAGGGTGTCTCAGGAACGAACGATAATGGTGACACATTTGAAGTTGATAGTATTGGAATCAGAAAAGCTCAAGAAATAGCCTATCGTAATCTGACCTCTTATTTAACTCCATCCTCTAACTTCAAAGAGGCGCGTTATTACGCCATACAATCTGCATCTGACTTGTTTGGGCCATGTAGCAATGAGGTAATTGCTACAACTAATGCTTGGTTCGCTGTTGGTGTTGGTTCAAAATATGATAGTTCTTCAATCACAGTAGATTTTAGTGCTGATACATTATTTTGTTTTTCGAGCGATGTTATACCATTTAGAAATGAGTCTTTAAATACAAAAAGCTATGAATGGTCTTTTGGTGACGGGGAAAAGTCAACGTTAAAAAATCCAACAAATATCTATGGTACTCAAGGTAAATATGACGTTAAACTCGTTGCAGAAGGGTGTTTCCTTGGAGTGAAAGATTCGATTGAAAAAGTAGCCTACATTGAGATTGATTCATTACGAGATATTTGTAAAGCATCTCTTCCTATACCGGGTGAATGGTCTACCTACCGAGTTTGTGAGGGTTTTGTTTATGATCATGCTGGTGAGTCTGATTATTACAATCTTACTAGAGATACAATTACATTAGATTTTGGAAAAAGTGATAGTGCCTATTTGACATTTAGCGAATTTGCTTATGAAGAGGGCTTTGATTCATTATATATTTATGATGGTCCCAATACTTCGTCTACATTTATTGGTGGGTATACGGCAGATTCTCTTCCCAATAGGGGCAAGCCTATTAAAATAACTTCAGGAGCAGTTACACTGCGACATTTCTCCGATCAACTGGCGACACTATCAGGTTACAAAGCTGAATTTAAAGCATTTAGACCAAGTTTAGGTTTGACGCTAACACCAGATACAACGGTTTGTTATAATCAAGATATTTGGCTAGTCGCTGTGGGGTCGGGTGGTAGTGCTGATGATTACAGTTATACATGGAACGCTCAAGCTGGAACAGATAGTTTACTAATAAACCCAAGAAATGACACTACTATATACCTCAGATTTGGGGATGACTGTATGCAGGAGTTTATTTATGATTCTATAGTTATAAAAGTGTTACCTCCTTTAAAAATTGATGCTTTTTCAGATACTACATTGTGTTTCTTAGAGCCTATTCAATTCAACGCGAATGCATCTGGAGGACTGTTCACGAATTATACATTTAATTGGTTGCCATTTAATGTAGATACTAATAATTGGAAAACTCAATTTAGGGATGATGAAGTTATTTCGGTGATTGTATCGGACGGATGTTCTCCCAAAGAAGATACAACATTTTTTAATTTAACAGTTAGAGATTCGTTATCCCATAAACAACAATCGCCATCGCTAATTTGTCAAGGCGAGCAAGCCAAATTACAGATAAATCCTTCAGGTGGGTTATCAACCTATAGTTACTTATTCTCTGATGGGAATTTCTCTGGTAGCTCTTTCTCTACCACCTGGACTGTAAGTCCATTAAAATCGGGGCAGCACTCATATTGGATATCTTACAGTGACCAGTGCACGCCAACAAATGATACCGCATTTTACACAATTAACGTCAGAGACTCATTAAGTATGGATTTCACAAAAGATACACTCATTTGTGAAGGGCAAACTCTTGCTTTAAAAGCCTTTCCAAATGGTGGAACACCATTTAGTTATCAGTTCGATTGGGGAAGCGGAAAAACCACAATAGATTCAATGGTTGTTAGTCCTATGATAAATACGAGTTATAAAGTTCGATTATCAGATGGATGCAGTGCATACGAACCAGAGGCAACTGTAAATATCGAAATACGCGATCCATTGGAGGTCTCCATAGTTGGGAAGGACACAGCTTGTTATG
>CAJXBI010000007.1 GCA_913050005.1 uncultured Bacteroidota bacterium | reverse complement strand
AACAACCTAAAGATGGTAAAGCATTTGAAATTATTGCTGCCAACTTCGTAACCACAGAAGACGGAACAGGTATAGTTCATTTAGCACCAAGCTTTGGATCTGACGACTTCATTGTCGCAAAACAAAATAATATAGGTTCATTAACACTTGTTGACCGTGAGGGAAAATTTGTGGATGGAGTTGGAGAATTTTCTGGACTTTATGTTAAAAATTATAAAGAAGAAAACGAAAAGGCGGATGGCTACATGACCACCGATGTAAAAATTGCCATACGTCTCAAAACAGATAATAAAGCATTTAAAGTAGAAAAATACGAACATAGCTACCCACACTGCTGGAGAACTGATAAGCCTATTCTATATTATCCCTTAGAGAGCTGGTTCATCAAAACAACAGCAGTTAAAGAGCGTCTTATCGAACTGAACAAAACCATTAATTGGAAGCCTGCAAGCACTGGAGAAGGACGATTTGGAAACTGGCTAGAAAACTTGGTAGATTGGAACCTGAGTAGAAGTAGATATTGGGGGACACCTCTTCCGATATGGAGAACAAAAGATGGAAAAGAATCGTTGTGTATTGGCTCTATCGAAGAATTGAAAAATGAAGTTTCAAAGTCTGTAACCGCTGGTCTTATGAACGAAAATACCATAACTCCAGATTTTGATTTACATCGTCCGTTTATCGATGATATTACTCTTGTGAGTTCAAATGGTAAACCAATGTATCGTGAGACTGACTTGATTGATGTTTGGTTTGATTCAGGAGCAATGCCATTTGCTCAAGTGCATTATCCATTTGAAAATAAGAATCAAATTGATAACAAAACAAATTATCCTGCTGATTTCATTGCAGAGGGTGTGGACCAAACTAGAGGGTGGTTTTTCACATTACATGCAATATCTGTAATGCTTAACGATTCTGTTGCCTACAAAAATGTAGTTGCTAATGGACTCGTGTTAGACAAAGACGGTAATAAAATGTCTAAACGCCTTGGTAATACCATTGATCCTTTTATGGCTGTAGAAAAATATGGAGCTGACGCTATTAGATGGTATATGCTCAGTAACTCTGCCCCATGGGATAATCTAAAATTTGACTTGGATGGGGTTACCGAAACACAACGTAAATTTTTTGGGACTTTGCACAACACTTACGGATTTTACGCGCTCTATGCTAATATAGATAATTTTAGAAACGACCAAGTTGAGATTCCATTAAAGCAACGCACAGAACTCGATCAGTGGATTTTAAGCAAGTTGAATTCATTATCTAAATTGGTTGAAAAAGCCATGGACAATTACGAACCTACTAAGGCAACTCGTGCGATACAAAGTTTTGTAATAAACGATTTAAGTAATTGGTACGTCAGACTAAATCGTCGTCGTTTTTGGAAGGGCGAACTTACTACAGATAAAATTGCAGCTTATCAAACTTTAAATACATGTCTCGTTAATGTAGCAAAATTGATGTGTAGTTTTAGTCCATTTTATGCTGACAGACTATATCGAGATCTTACATTTATGGATGAATCTATCCATTTACAAGATTTTCCTCGAGCTGACAATAATTTGATTAATTCAGAACTAGAAAGTCAAATTGCTATCTCGCAAGACATTACCTCTCTCATACTTCGTATTCGAAAAGTAGAAGGAATTAAAGTTCGTCAACCTCTTAGTAAAGCAATTATTCCAGCACTTAATGATGCGTTTGGCGATCAGCTAAAGCGTGTTGAACAAATCATAAAATCTGAGGTAAACATTAAAGAAATTGAAATAATCGACAAAGATTCTTCTATCATTAAAAAATCTGCAAAGCCAAATTTTAAATCACTTGGTAAGCGAGTTGGTAAAGATATGAAAGCAGTTTCTAGTCATATATTCAATTTCACAAATGATGATATTTCAAAACTAGAAAGGGATGAAATTGTTCACATAACTGTTGAAGATAGAAGCTATGAGATAGTTATAGAGGATATTGAGATTAAAACAACAGATATCCCAGGATGGCAAATAATAAGTGATAATAACTACATTGTCGCTCTGGATTTGGAATTAACCACCGAATTAAAAAATGAGGGTATTGCCCGTGAATTTGTAAACAAAGTTCAAAACTTAAGAAAAGAAAAAGATTTTCAAGTAACAGATAAAATCACGGTTTCAATTAGCAATGACTCCTATGTTAAAGGTGCAATTGAATCACATAATGAATATATTTGTGGTGAAATTCTTGCGAAGGAAATTATCATGCGTGATGATATAAATACTACAGATAAGGTTGATATTGACTCTAACTTAATACAAATCAAATTAACTAAATAAACATTATGAAAGAATCGTTAAGATACAGTGACGCTGATTTAGCAGAATTCAAAGAAATAATTTTAAAAAAATTAGAATCTGCAAGAGAAGAATACAATTATTTACGAAAGCAAATTAGATCCGAAAACGAAAATGGAACGGATGATACAGCTAGTGCATATGTTGCGATAGATGACGGAAGTGCATCTCAACAAAAAGAAAGCACTGGTCAACTTGCTGCACGTCAACAAAAATTCATAGAAAATCTCGAAAATGCACTCGTAAGAATTGAGAATAAGACCTATGGAATATGCAGAGTTACTGGTAATTTAATCAGTAGAGAGCGACTTAGAGCTGTCCCTCATACAACACAAAGTATGGAAGCCAAAAAGAATCAATATCGTTAGTTCTTTGGAATCCACATCATACCTTAATCAAAAAAGACAAGCACTATATGTTATTATGACAGTCATAATAATATTAGTACTTGATCATTGGCTAAAATTTCATATTAAAACTACCTATATGTTGGGAGAAAGTAAAACTATTTTCCCTAATTGGTTTGAGTTACATTTTACTGAAAACCCAGGAATGGCATTCGGACTAACCCTTGGCGGGAAATGGGGTAAAATCGTCTTAACTTTATTTAGAATTGTAGCATCCTGTGTAATCATTATTTATATCAAAGGTTTAATAAAAGAAGGCGTAAAATCTATTACTATTATTTTAATATCCTTGATTCTTGCAGGTGCCATTGGTAATATTATAGATTCAATATTATACGGATATTTTTTTGAAGAAAGTACTTACCATTATGTTGCAAAATTTTTAAATGAAGGAAATGGCTATGCACCTTTATTCATGGGTAAAGTAGTGGATATGCTTTATTTTCCATTGGTAGATACACAATGGCCGGAATGGGTTCCATTTATTGGTGGAAATCGATTCCAGTTTTTTAGACCAGTGTTTAACATTGCAGACGCAGCAATTAGTATTGGAGTATTTACAATTCTTATTTTTAGGAAACAATTATTCCCTGCATCGAATACAGATTCTACCAATTTAGATTGAAGCTTAAAACAATAGTTTCATAACTATTCTTTTTCTTTTTTATCCCCAAAAACGGGCTTAAAAATTAAGTATACACCAATGAATACAATGAGGGTAACTATGACTTCAGAAATGCCCCAGAACAGTCCTGTTGCATCTGGTGCTCGTTGAACACTATCTATGGCTTCTAAAATAAACATAACTTATCTTTCTTCGTCATCGTTTTCGGAGTATGAATCAGGCTCCATTTTTGTAGGAGTTACTAATACTTTGTAGAAGAAATATCCCGTGATAATAGTAACTGAAACCTGAACGACTACCATCATTATTAATGCTGAACTACTCATATTATTTATTTAATTTTTCTTTACGTAATTTGGAGGCGTGCCTAACCATTAGTGCTAAACCTATAAATGTAGAAAGAAGAAGTAATCGAGACATGTCAACAAAAAATACATTTGTTAAATTCCCCTCAAGCATCCAACTCGCATCTTCTCCAATATGGAGCACTTTCCCTATTATACTACTTGTATCTAAAATCCATTCGCCGCTTATAGCTGCATGCCAATCGTTATCTTTTGGAGTAAATAATGAAGCAAGAAAAATAATTAATATAAACAGTGGTGTAACCCACTTAATAATGAATTTATATATAGTTGGTACTTTGATATCTGCACCGTAATTAATCTCATTCCATCCTTTATCCATACCAAAAACCCAAGCAAACAAAATCACTTCTGCCAATGCAAAAACTACAAGAGATACTGTTCCTGTCCAATAGTCATATTCGTCAAATACACCAAATTCAAAAAAGAAAATAGTAGGCAGAGCCAATAGAAATATAAAAATTCCTAAAGTCCATGATGCTTTATTCCTTGACCAATTAAATTCATCCTGTACAAATCCCATCCAGGGAGTACCCATAGCTAACGATGATGTAATTCCAGCAAAAAATAACAAGCCAAACCAAGCCACTCCAGCAACTACAGAAATCACGTGTCCCCATTGATCAAATAAATATGGCATTGTCTTAAATGCCATCATAAATCCGGCATTTTCTTTTACCCAATCCAGACCCAAAAAACCGACAGCAATTGGTATAACAACAGATGCTCCAAGCACAATCTCTACAAAACCATTCATCCAACCTGCACTCATTGCATTTAAAGCGATATCGTCTTTCTTTTTAACATAAGAAGAGTAACAAACAATTGTTCCCATTCCTACTGAAAGAGTAAAGAAAATTTGACCAGCTGCTTCTAACCAGACTTTAGGGTTCCATAAACTATCATACTGAGGTGACCACAAAAAGTCCATACCGATATGGGAATTGCAATCAGCACATTTACCTGTATCTCCCATAGTGAAGGCCATAATCGCTAAGAAAGCACCAAATCCAATAAGCAATGGCATAGCTATTTTAGCAACTTTCTCAATACCACCACTTAAACCCTTTGATAGGATATATATATTAATGACTAGTGTAACCGTAAAGGCCAAAAGTGCGATGATAGGAATATTTATCCCACCACTTATATCTACATATTGATCAAAAACTTGTCCAACTTTGGCAATATCCATTCCAAAAAAATCTCCCTTAAGCGATTTTATGGTATAAGTCAATGTCCATGACTCAATGTAAGTATAATATGACATTACACCTATGTTTGTAAAAATACCGAAGACACCAAAATACTTCCAAAGACTTTTCTTTGTCATATTGTCTAATATAAAAGGTGTACTATGATCTCCTTTAGAACCTCCATATCGTCCCATACTCCATTCAACCCAAAGCAATGGTATACCCATTAATAAAAAACTAATGATGTAAGGAATAATAAAAGCTCCACCTCCATTTTCGACGGCTTTTACTGGAAAACGAAGAAAGTTACCTAAACCAACTGCATTTCCTGCCATGGCTAAAATCAGACCTACTCTACTTCCCCATGACTCTGTTGATTTGCTCATAATTATTTGATGTGCAATATGGCTAAAATTTGAGGAAAGCCCAAATTTTATCGTACTCGCTTTGCAGAATAATATGAATGCGATTGTTCGCTTGTTTGTGAATTGAATATTCCTTCTTTTCTTAATTCATCAATACGAACCATACCATAAGAATGTATTATTTTTCCATTTCCCATATATATTCCTACATGGCATACGCGATTATCATTATCGAAAAATACTAAATCACCATCAAATAGGTCTTTAAAAGCAATGGATTTACCAATTTTTTGTTGTTTGAACGCATCTCTTGGTAAGGGAACATTCAAACACTTATACACTACCTGAACAAAACCAGAACAATCAATACCCGAAAAATGTCTACCTCCCCATAAATAGGGAACTCCTAAAAAAAGCCTAGCTATTTCTAAAACACTTAACTGTTTGTTTGAATAAATTTCTTCCCTTAATTCAGATCCAATTGAACTAATTAATGGCTGATTAGTCAAAAAATTATTAGTATGCTTTAAGAGATCAGTCTGCAAAAATGTTTCTGAATCAGTTTGGGAAATATCCATAATATGAATACTTGATTTACTCAACCAGCCCTCATAGCCGTCATAATCCATCTTAACAAGTGACCATTCGGCTCGTAGTTCAATTATGGTGTATGTTTCGCCAAAAAGAAGTTGACTAACCATCTCTGAGCTACTTTTAGAATCAGCTCTTAAAGGGATTTGAGAAATATGACATATACCCCTTGTCATGATCAAATATGAAGTTTAGCTTTTCTGGCAAGAAGTTGATCATCAGATTCAACTCTATCAGGATCTGGAACACAACAATCAACTGGACAAACCGCAGCACATTGTGGTTCTTCATGAAAACCTTTGCATTCTGTACATTTGTCTGGAACAATATAATATACTTCATCGGATATTGGTTGTTGAATAGAATCTACAGCTACCTCGTTACCTGTTTCTAGTTTGTAAGATTCTTTTACACCTGTACCATCTGCTATTTTCCATTCAGCACCTGCTTCATAAATAGCCGTGTTTGGGCATTCTGGTTCACAAGCACCACAATTAATACATTCATCAGTTATGATAATTGCCATAATACAAAGGAAAACTTTTTGCTCGAAAATGAATAGTTATTTTAAAGCTTATATCAGAAACTGTCTACTATTCTATCAACTTGATCTGGTGGAATAAAATCAGGTTGTCTTTGCTGAATTTTATAGAGCCATTTTTGGAAATTATCTGCATCGCCCAATTTAACTGACAAATTCAAATATGTCAACCATATTGATATGTCGTCTGGATCAAATAAGTATGCTTTACTTACATATTGCTTAGCCTTAGATAGTTGATTTTTAAGTACGTAAATTTTTGCTAAACTATTTAATATTTGTGAGTTATCACTAAAATCAGTAAGTAAATTAAACCCAAATTTTTCTGCTTGATTAAGGGATTTTTTGGCAACAAGACGCTTGAGTAATTGAACTCCAAAAAGCTGATTTGTAGGTTCTAGTTCATAAGCATTTTTAGTGTAATAAAGCGCCTGACTTGGCTGTTTTACTCTGTTATAACTCTCTCCCATCATAAAATTCTGCCATGCATTTAGCTCACCGTATTTAAAAGTAAGTTCGGTTACTTTTTCATATTCCTCATTTAAATAATAATATTTCATCCAAAGTTTGGGGAAATCATTTTTTAGCAATAATTCTTTTGCCTTATTGAGGTAAAACGGATTTTTATCAAATTTTTCCCAGTATTCTAAATAAGCCAATATTTGGCGTTCAATTGTAGGTTGAGAATTATTAACGGCATATAAACCTAGTAACTTTTGCATTTGATCTAGATTATATTCATTTTTCTGGGGTTTTCTAATGTAATGATCATGAACACTTACGTGAGGAATATCCTCAGAGCTACTTGGAGGCATATGACACGATACACAATTATAATTAGCCGCCATAAGTTTATCACCAGGAGTTGAACAGTCCTTTTGTTCGTGACATTGAGCACAAGCAGTATTATAAACTTCAGTTCCTGTCACCTTAACACTAACATGAGGATTATGACATGATATACACGTAAATTCTAGATCTGCATTATTTGATGATGTAAAACACATACTCATCTGGAAGCGTTGTGAGTGATTGGCCATATCAAAATGCGATTGATTTCCCTCGTATTCTGGTAGGTATATTTCAAAAATATCACTTAGCTTCATTCCTGGCTTAAAATCTGTAAACTTTTTACCTTCTTTAAGAACATTAAGACCCTGAAGATGACAACGTTGACACAGATCAATTTGACGATTCCAAGATAGTTTTCGTGGATTTACAATCGTTGGATCAATTTCTTTTTTTACGTCTACTCCTTGTCCATTTAATCGCTGATTAACGTGTAATTCGCCTGGTCCGTGACATCGTTCACAATCAATTCCATTACCTATACTAGTGAATTTGAATTGGGAATTATCTTCAAGCTTGGGCATTGAATTATGACAGCTAATGCATTCTGAATTTAAAATACGATTAAACCGAGAGTTATTGCCACCTTCAAAACCTGGGGCAAGGTCCCATTTTTGTTTTTGTACATAAAAAGTAATGGGAGCCTGATAAATATAGCCGTTCTTTTCTAGCAGATGTGAATTGGTGTGTTGCCCACTTCCAACTATATAATTAATTTCTTTGGTTAGTTGGTAAGTGGTATCCGTATCTGAAAGTCTGTACTCTTTAATGTAAAGTTTTTCATTCCTCCAAAAAGGATAATAATGCATATTTGAAAATGAATCATATACTTGATGACCTGCACCAAAAATACCTGAAGATTTTTGACGTGTTGCAACATCAAACGATAGCCCCATTCCCGTATGAACAAATGTTTGGTGTTTATCTTGATGACAATTAGCACATGTTTGCATACCAACATACGCAACACTGTCTGAATGATTAGCATAATGGAAATCAGTAGAAGAGTCCAGAAAATAATCAGAACAATACATTAGTATAGAGACTAATAGAATTAGTCCTAGAAAAACAATTAGTTTTTTAAATCGATATTTTAACCGTATTTGGCTTGCCACGCTAACATACCGCCCAGGAGATTCTTAACATTTTTGAACCCCTGATGCATCATAAACTCTTTTGCTGCTGCACTCCTGCCTCCAGACTTACAATGGACTACAACCTCTTTTTCCATCCAATCATCTAAATCATCAATCGCACCCTGAAGTGATCCTAAAGGAATAAGTTTAGCATTAATATTAAATTCATTGTATTCCCAATCTTCTCTAACATCAATTAGAAGAAAGTCATCTTGGTTATCAATCTTTTGCTTTAACTCTTCAACAGTTATATCTACCATCATTAATTTTATTTATTGTGAATTATTAGTTTAGCTGTGTATAAGCGTTTCAAATTATCATTCAAAAATACAAAGTAGGCACCCTCTTTTAAGCTAGACACATTTAAATTAGAATTATTCCAAAATTCTAAAACCTGTTTACCATTAAGTTCACAAATACGTACGTGTGAGAAAACCCTTGGTAAATAGACAATATCATTAGCTGGATTGGGGTATATTTTGATTGAATAATTACCTAAATCTATTCGACTAACAGAAGCATAAATTTCTTTGGGTGTTCCAAAATGAGGTCTCATCATTAGTGTACCAGTAGGCAAATCATTATTAGTCCAATTGCCAAATGTCCTATAGTATATATTTCGATTAATTTTGTCAGGATTATTTGAATAACCGTAGTTTTTATCCCAACCCACATTAAGGTTGAACATACTTTGCTGTATCCAACCAATGTAGTATCTACCAGGTGAGAGAATTAATGTAGTATCTAAATAATGTGGTGTAAATGTTCTCCAATAATTTACTGACGAATAGGTCGGTAA
Source organism: uncultured Bacteroidota bacterium (assembly GCA_913050005.1). Lineage (GTDB taxonomy): Bacteria > Bacteroidota > Bacteroidia > NS11-12g > UBA9320 > UBA9320. The sequence goes on along the minus strand of CAJXBI010000007.1, from coordinate 39,194 downwards.
AAGTTCTTCAGATTCATAGATTATCTCATCTTCAGTGGCCGTATTTACTCCAGATAAGTCCTTCCAAATTCGATAATTAAATCGTTTCCTTGACACATCGTAAACTGCTTGATTAAAATACGTAGCTATTGCATAAAGTGTATCCTCTTTCGCAATATCAAATCCATAAGCAACCTGACCTCGTATGTTGCTAGGATTGGTATTTTGATCAAATCCAAATCCTTGTTCTACTGTTCCATCATCATAGGCATAAAAATCTGAAAATTCTTGAGTAAAAGATATGCTGTCATTTCTTTTATAGTCATTTACAACGCCGTTTTCTCTCACTTCAACCATACGATTAATAATAATCGGATCCTCACTTGAAAGTCCAATAAATGAAGAATAAGGTAGTAAGTTTCTTACAGCTGAAGCCTTTGCACCAATATTTTTTGTGCTATTTTCAAATTCAGTGCTAGCTATTAAAGACCCATTTATGGACGCTTGATGTCTTATTTGGAGTGTTTTGGGTTCTTTGTAGAGATTTGACAATCTTAAATACACAGAATCAACTATGTAATCATTAGGGTTCACACTAAAATGTGAATAGGGCATTTGTGTGTAATAATTTAACAAAGGTGAAGGTGTATTTTGTATCGCATAATCATTATATGAATCATCAATACTCGAGCGATCTTTATCAAGTAAAACATAATCTAAATGCCAATGATTTGCATTGCCTACTTGCCGTGTATATGTTGTAAACATAAATTGAAATCCCTTATGAAGATAATTATTATCTAATATTGGAATACTAACATGATTAAATTTTGTTGTTACTGCTTGACCACCAACACTCCAAACTTGTACCCATAAATTATTAGCAGCCTTAAACCAAAGTCTAAGTGAATCTTCGCTATTTAAATGATATCCTAAACCATTGGGTTGATAAAAGAAACTAAATACGATAGAGTCTGATATAGCATGTAAAAAACCAGAACTATCTTTAAGATTAATGTGTTGACTAATTAAGCTATCTCCAGGTCCGCTAAAGTCTTTGTTGATTGTATTTCTGTATGGATTACCTTTTGAGTCTAAACCATCAAAAGTAGCCACATTAATTGTTGGGGGTTGGTATGGGAAGTGATTGTTCACATAAACTTGATTGTTGAGCCATTTCAAACTATCGGGATACAAATTACGCTCAGAAAAATCATCAAAAAACGGTAATTCTAGCGTATCTCCCCGTCCAAACTTATTTTTAAATTTAGGCTGGAATGTATAATTAGGATTATGCTCTAAAAACTGATGAATTGATGGATTTTTTTGAATGGGAGATGTAGTTAATTGACCATATAAGGTTGAATAGCCAACTACTAAAAATAAGACTGCTAAACCAGTTTTTGCATATTTTAAAACTCCCATATTGAAAAAACAATTATTTTTATTAAAAGTGTTTTTGTAAATATTCATCCCTGGTAATTTATGGTTTTACTATGTCTTCTAAATTAACGCTATCTAAATTAATAGAACCTGAAATACCAACGACTAAATCAATAAGTGAATTGCGTTCGACCATTGTGCCGGGTTTAATTGATCTATCAGTACCAGGATAATATTGGGCTAGGATAGGTTGGTCATTTTTTGATTTCACAGAAAATGAAATCTGCTCAGTTAATTTACCAAGCTTTAGATGTTTTCTTATTAAGATGTTACGTGCTTGAGACAATGAACTTTTGTTTGCTAAATCCGGTACGCTTACCATAGGGATACTATTTATATTTATAACTAAATAAACCTTTCTACCGGGTTTAACCATCATTCCTGGAGCTGGATTTTGATTAATTACAGCCAGCTTTTTGACACCATCCTTATAAACAGTATCTGTTACCTCTCCTTCTAAACCAATATTTTCTAGATATTTGAGTGCATCATTTGAATCTTTAAAACTTAAATCTGTTACCTCTATTAGATTACTATCATGATTTGTATAAATTTTCAAATACCACAAAACACCCAGTCCTATCAGGATAGAAATGGAACATATCAAACCAAAATGAATTAAAATTTTTTTCATTTACGTATCAAAGTAGTTATTACAAAATATTCTCACGCAATATACGAGCAAAGAGCCAGCTTAGTTAAAAAATCAAACTTAAGTGAATTATTTTTTCTCAAGAAGTTTGAGTACAGTCCAAGCAGCCTCCTCTCCTTTATGACCGTGTGAGCCTCCAGCTCTTTCAATGGCTTGCTGTTGATTTTTAGTTGTCAAAACTCCAAAGCCGATAGGTATGTTGTGAATTATAGTGACTTTAGCTATACCATTTGCAACAGCATCACAAATGAAATCAAAGTGGGGTGTTTCTCCCTGAATGACTACACCAATGCAGATAATGGCATCCATACCGTCATTTGCAAGTTTATTAGCAGCATAAATCAACTCATATGATCCGGGGACGTCCCATATTGTAATATTTTCTGAAGCTATACCAGTCGAATTTAAAACATTTATTGCCCCAGATTTTAGCTCAGAAGTAATTTTGCTATTCCACATAGCAGTAATTACAGCAATTTTATAATTAGAATTCGGTAGACTAATTTTTTCGCTCAAGAATTTTTGATTAGCATAGTCTGCCATTATAAGGATTAATTAGCTTGTTTCGCTTTTACACGTGCAACAAGAGCTTTTACCAATTCAGCTTGTCTTGAATTTGGATAAGATTCTTCTATTTCTCGATATGCATCGGCAGCGGCATTATATGAACCTGCTTCCTCAAACGCAGCCCCAGCTTTCATTAATGCATATGGTGCAGTTAATTCGTTATCTCGTTTACTGGCAGCATTCATGTATGTTTTGCCAGCCTTTTCATAATCTTCCATCTCTGAATAACAATCACCTCTCAAAGTGATTAGCTGGGCAGCCATTATTTCATCATCCATAGATACTGCATTTAAATAATCTAGTGCTTCTTCGAATTTGCCTTGGTCTAGTAGTATTCTACCAGCATAATATGATGCTTGATTTCCTATTTTAGTAGATCCAAATTCATCTGCAATATCAATCATACCCAAATGAACTCCATCGCCCATTAAAGCTTTATCCATAGAATCCAAGCCAAAATAGCGTTCAGCCATAAAAAAACTATCTGCAGCTTCCATCTCTTTTTCAGGAGCATAAACATCATTATAATAGTAAATTGCACAAGCTAAAACAATCATTGCTATTCCTGCAGTAATTGCATTTTTTTTATGTTTTTCAAAAAACTGAATTAATGATTCAATTCCTTTATTCTCCGTGGTTTGTTCTTCTGTATTCATTATGATAAATGGATTGCAATAATAACGTTATTCTATGATAAAGGGATAATCTGTTTCATACACGTCTTTGTATATTTCATCTGGACTAGGAAAGGGAGAATTATCTGCAAATTCAACAGAAGTCTGAACTTCAGCTTCCACACTTTCTTCTATTTCTTCCAATTCTTTTTCAGATAAAAATTTAGATTTGATAATAGTAGATTTAACTACTTCGATAGGATCCACTTTGCGATACTCCTCTAATTCATCTTTTGTTCGATATTTAGCAGGATCACTCATCGAATGGCCTCTGTATCTATAAGTTTTTAGCTCCACAAAAGTGGGACCACCGCCTTTTCGAGCAAGGTCTGCAGTTCTTTTCATACTTTCATGCACTGCCTCACAGCTCATGCCATCGACTTGTTCAGCATTCATCTCGTAGGAGGATGCCATTTTGTAGATGTCTGTCACATTAGTTGTTCTTTCAACAGAAGTTCCCATGGCATAATTATTGTTTTCACAGATAAATACTACTGGTAAGTTCCAAACCATTGCCATATTAAATGTCTCATGCAATGCTCCTTGTCTGACTGCACCATCACCCATGTAACAAAAACAAACATTATCTGTACCTTTATATTGTTCTGCCAAAGCTATTCCTGCACCAAGGGGTATTTGTCCTCCTACTATACCATGGCCACCAAAAAAATTATGATCTTTAGAAAACATATGCATACTACCACCTTTTCCTTTGCTACAACCATCAATTCTTCCAAATAATTCAGCCATAACTTCATTGGCTGGTATACCCATTGCTAACGCATGTCCGTGATCCCTATATGCTGTAATCACTTTGTCTCCATCCTTTTTTGCAGATACCATTCCTGCTACTACGGCCTCTTGACCAATATAGAGGTGACAGAATCCACGAATTTTATTCTGACCGTACATTTGAGCTGACTTTTCCTCGAATCTTCTGATTAATAACATCAACCTGTACCAATCTACGTAAGTTTTTTTAGTGTGCTTTAGTTTTGCCATTTTATATTTGGTGCGGCAAAAATAACAATTTTAATTGCTCAATTAACACACTTGAAAGTACAAAAATTATCTTTAGTCTATTTTAAGAATCATACTGACCTTAGTCTTGAAATGATGGAGGTTACAGCTATAGCTGGATTAAATGGCGTCGGAAAAACTTCAGTACTGGATGCAATTCATTTCTTATGCCTCGGAAAGTCTTACTTCTCTTCTACTGATATTCAGTGTATTCAAAGCGACCAACTACAGTCTGGCATATTAGCTGAAGTTGAAAATCTAAGCCAATTTGACCTCAAAATCAAGCTAAAAAGAGGATCACGTAAGATTATTGAAAAAGATAATATGCCTTATAAAAATATTTCTGAACATATTGGACAATTTCTAGCAGTAGTAATTGCTCCAAACGATATTGAGCTTATTTATGGCACAAATGATAAACGTAGATCTTTCGTCAATCAAGTTATTAGTCAAGTAGACAAAAAACATTTACAAAAACTTGTCAAATATAATAAGCTAATAGACCACAGAAATAAACACCTAAAAGAATATAATGTTGACCTAGCTCTTATTCAAACGCTAGATGATCAAATTGGACCATTAGCACACTCTATTTTTGAGTCAAGGGCATCTTTTTTTAACGAATTTAGCTTGTACTTCAGAACTAAATATCATCAATTATCTGGTAACAAAGAAGTAATAAAATTAAGTTATCAAAGTCAGTTATCCAAAAAATCTTACGCTGAATTAGTCGGAACAAATCGATCTAGAGATTTAGCAATTCGAAGAAGTTCAATCGGCATTCATAAAGACGAAATTACAATAGAAATTGATGACTTTAGTTTAAAAAAATATGGCTCACAAGGTCAAATAAAATCAGGTTTGATTGCACTAAAATTAGCTGAATTTGAATATTTGCAAGATAAAAAACAATGGACGCCTATCCTTCTTTTGGATGATATATTCGAAAAAATTGATGAAGAACGTGCAAAAGTGCTCACTCAAATTATTAAAAATGGTAACTTTGGACAAATATTTATTACGGATACGGATTCCAAACGACTAGCGTCTTTTTGCAATGAAATCGGTAAGCCATTCAAAATAATCACACTAAGCTAATTGAAAGAAGAAAAATCTATAAAAGATCTCTTAAACTCAGTATTTAAATCTTATAACCAAGGATATAAATATGAAGAAACAAGTGTGATAAATAGCTGGGATCAAATTGTAGGCAGTATGATTGCAAAGAATACCTCAAAAATTTTTATAAATAAGAAAGTATTATACTTGACGCTGTCCTCTCCAGCCCTGAAAAACGAACTCAGGTATCATAAACTTGTACTTATTGATAAAATCAATGATTTTGCTGAACAAAAAATAATTAACGACATAAATTTCTACTAACAATGACACACAAAATTGCACCTTCCATCCTAGCCGCTGATTTTGCAAAACTTAAAAAAGACATCGAAATGGTCAACGAAAGTGAAGCTGATTGGTTTCACATTGATATTATGGATGGTGTTTTTGTTCCGAATATTTCTTTTGGTTTTCCTGTCATTAAAGCAATTAAAAAATATGCGACTAAACCTTTAGATGTTCACCTAATGATATCTAATCCTGACCAATACCTCAAGCAATGTGCAGACAATGGTGCAGAGGTAATAACAGTTCATTACGAGGCTTGTACTCATCTTCATCGTACACTAAATGCAATTAAGGAATTAGGCTGTCTTGCCGGTGTAGCCATTAATCCTCATACGCCTGTGCACTTACTTAATGATGTTTTTAAGGAAATTGACTTAATCTGTCTAATGAGTGTTAATCCGGGTTTTGGTGGTCAATCTTTTATAGAAAACACATATATGAAACTCCAGCAACTTTCTAGCATTTGTCAGATGAAAAATCACCAGCCTTTTATAGAGGTAGACGGTGGTGTAAATACTGAAAATTATCAAAAATTGCTTGAGTGTGGAGCAAATGTCCTTGTGGCTGGTAGCTCTGTTTTCTCAAGTTCAAATCCAAAAGAGACCATACTAGCATTGAAACAATAGTCAACACATAATTACGTTACTATTCTTTTGAAATCAAATCTGCTCGCCATATCTTTTCTTTTAATTAGTGTGATTAGTTATTCGCAATCAACAATTAATGGCAAAATTTTTGATGTAGAAAAAACCCCAATTTCAAATGCATTTATAAAAATTAAAGGTTTAACTTCATATACCTATTCATCCGTTGATGGTGACTATTCTATTTCCGTTCCTTCCAATAAAATTGTAACCATTCAAATATCTGTTTCTACAGAAACCCTGGAGCGAAAGATAGGACCCTTTTTGGGAGGCAAGAAATACCAAAAAAATTTTAACCTACAATCTTCTATATCACTTGAGACTGCAGTGGTTATAGGCGACAAGAACCGAGATCGGCCTCTTATTACTATTGAACCCAAAAAGTTAGAATATTTTTCAAATACGGCAGGGTTTGAACAAAAGTTAAAATTAATTGGTTTGGGCATTAGCTCAAGCGGTGGTGAATTATCTTCTGGTTATAGTGTTCGTGGTGGAAATTTTGATGAAAATCTAGTTTATGTTAATGATATTGAAGTATATCGTCCATTTCTTGTTAGAAGTGGCCAACAAGAGGGTTTGAGTGTAATTAATCCTGACATGGTAGACCGTATTGATTTTTCAGCAGGAGGTTTTCAGGCAAAATACGGAGATAAGCTCTCATCTGTGTTAGACATTAAATATAGAGAGCCTGACTCTTTGAGATTTACGATTCACGGTAGTTTACTTGGCTCAAGTCTACATTTTGAGAATAGAAGTAAAGATAAACGTTTCAGCTATTTGGTTGGTGCCCGTTTACGTACAAATCAATACTTATTAGGAAGTTTAGATGTTCAGGGTGATTACAAACCGTTATTCTTTGATATTCAAACACTATTAAAATACCGTTTAAAATCGAACCTTAGTTTATCATATTTAAGTACCCTCTCGCAAAACAGATATCTAGTTTCGCCTCAGAGCCAACAGACAAGTTTTGGTAATGTAAATAGTGCCATTAGTCTTTTTATTGCATTTGCAGGTAATGAGTTAATGCAATATACCACATGGATGAATGCACTTAGCTTGGAGTATAAAACCAAGAAAGATCTAATTCTTAAATTCAATACATCATCATATACAACCACTGAACGCGAACATTTTACTGTAGAGGGAGCATACAGACTTTCAGAATTAGAAACTAATTTTGGATCTGATGACTTTGCAAATGAAAAAGCGTTATTGGGTATTGGATATTTTATCGACCATGCTCGAAATGATCTCCAAGCTCAAGTCTATTCAGCCACACACAAAGGAAAATATATCCGCAGAAATGCAACACTTCAGTGGGGTCTTGGATTTAAGAATGAGCAAATAACCGACAGACTGAAAGAATGGAGATATAATGACAGTAGTGAATACAACATCACAACTATCAATAACCAAAATAAACCCGAAATTATATTGGATGAATTTTTAAAAGCAAACATTAATATTCAGAGTTATCGGGTCAATGGATTTATTCAAAATAGCCAATATCTGAGTAAAGTTTACAATACAAAAATCACCTATGGATTACGAACAAACTACTGGAATTTCAACCAAGAAAATGTAGTTAGTCCACGATTACAATTTTCATGGGAACCCAACAAAAAGTATAACGATAGTACAAAAATCGCCACCAATAATCTTGATAGCATAGTTACAAAGCGTGACTGGTTACTCAGGTTTGCAAGTGGGTATTATTACCAACCACCATTTTACAGAGAACTCAGAAGATTAGACGGAACACTAAATCCATCGATTAAAGCACAACGATCAATTCATTTCGTTTTTGGTGGTGACATGAATTTTGAGGCATGGGGAAGACCATTTAAGTTTATGAGCGAACTATATTATAAACATCAAGATCGAATGATACCATATGTGGTTGATAATGTTCGAATACGGTACCTCGCTGAAAACAGTTCACAAGGATATGCTACGGGTATTGATGCCCGTGTAAATGGTGAGTTTGTTCAAGGCATAGAATCATGGTTTAACTTCTCTGTTCTCCAAACAAAAGAACGTCTGTATTACATAGACAATGATGGTAATGAACAACTCAGTGATTGGTTGAGAAGACCAACTGATCAACGGGTGAATTTTTCTATAATGTTTCAGGACGAACTCCCAAGTAATCCAAGTTATAAGCTCAACCTAAGTCTAATTTATGGATCAAAATTACCGTTTTTCTTTGATTCGAATAATCGGCAAAATCCAGGGTTTAAAATACCAGCCTATCGAAGAGTTGATATTGGTTTTTCAAAAATTATAATAGATAGCGACACCAAAAGACGTTCCTCTCAATTCAAGAAAATAGAATCTTTATGGGCTAGTTTAGAAGTTTTTAATTTACTTCAAGTAAATAATACGATATCTTATGTTTTAGTAAAAGATTTTTCTAACAACGTATATGGTGTACCGAATTTTCTTACTGGAAGAAGACTTAACTTCCGTTTAATCTTGAAAATTTAGGGTTTCGTTTACAACTGAGTCAGACTTGATTACTACCTCACAAATTAGCGGATTAACGCTAGCATATTTTAATACAACCCGATCTCCAGAAAGCTTGATAATGTCATTATAAATTACATCTACCCTTTTGGTGTATTCAACTTGCCCAATTTCGTACGTAATAATTAGCCTGTCTAGTGAACTTCTTGCAAAATCAACTTTTGCTGATGTTAGTTGATAGTCATTTTTTAAGAGATATGATTTTCGACTGTAATTCAAAAGTGAAATACTGAAAATACCCATAGTAAACAGCAAAACAAAAGAGATAGCAATCAAACGTTCATAATTAAATTTTATGGTTTGATGCAATGATTTTGTTGTGAGATAAGTATAAATTTCACTTGCAGAAACAGCTAGAGTACTCCCGAAAATAAAATAACCCAAAACAGCTCGTGTATATGCAAATGCTGTATAATCCAAAAAATAATTATTGTACATCAATTGTAAACCCCAAATTAAAAAAATTACAATTCCAATTAAACGATATCCTAAAGGAAATACGGAAAGACTTTTTTCATATTTTTCCTTGATTTTAATTTTTCGTGCCTCTTCAAGTCTAGATTTTCTCTGATCAACTGTTAAGGAATTCCAATAACTATTCTTGGTGGATTTTGACTTTTTGGGTTGTCTTTTTAAACGATCAGTTTCAACTAAAAATGCTATCTTTAACTGACGATCGTAATCTTCTTTTGATAATTGGTCACCTAAAAATTCTTTTGCATGATTTAGGTATTTTGTCATTTCTTCTGCGTCAGGATCTTCACTAACGTCAGGATGATATTGTTTAATGAGTTTTTTGTACGCAGTTTTTACGTCGGTAATTGAAGCGTAATTTTCTAAGCCAAGTATTTTGTAATAATTAATCAATAGTATTTCCCAAATTAAGTAACTCTCTATGATATAACCACTTAAAAACTAAATTGATCTAAAAAATCCTTAAAGATTAAAAAAATACCCAAATCATATAAAACAATATTTTAGAAACTACATTTGAAAAGTATGAACTTACGTCAAGAATCAATGTTAAAAGCTGAATCTCTATCCGACAAAGTGATTTGGGTGACTGGTGGAGGAACTGGATTAGGAAAATCCATGGTAAAATCGTTTATCAACTTAGGAGCTAGAGTAGCTATTTCTGGAAGAAGGTTAGAAAAATTAGAAGAAGCTCAAAAAGAAATTTCTAGAGATAGGATACTGACCGTAGTTTGCGACGTTCGTGAAAGTGTACAAGTAGAATCTGCTCTCAGTCAAATTGTGGACCATTTTGGTATTTGTAATGGATTAGTAAATAATGCTGCTGGTAATTTTATAAGCCCCACTGAACGTTTGAGTCACAGAGCGTTCGATATTATACTGGATATTGTTTTAAAGGGAACTAAGAATTGCACACTAAGTTGTGGTAAATATTGGATTAAAAATAATATACCCGCTAATGTTTTAAATATTGTAACAACTTATGCATCTACTGGAAGTGGATACGTAGTTCCGAGTGCTATGGCAAAAGCTGGTGTATTGGCTATGACAAGGAGTCTAGCTGTAGAATGGGCCAAATATGGTCAAAGGCATAATGCCATTGCTCCAGGTCCATTTCCAACAAAAGGAGCTTGGGATCGTTTATTCCCTAAAGTAATGACAAAAAAGGTAAGTCTTGAAAATAGAATTCCTCTAAGAAGAATGGGAGAACATCAAGAACTAACTAATCTTGCATCTTACCTGATGTCTGATTATTCAAGCTATATCAATGGAGAAGTGGTAACAATTGATGGAGGCGAATGGCTACAAGGAGCTGGACAATTTAATCAAATGGAATCTATAACCAAGGATGAGTGGGATATATTAGAAAAAATAATCCGATCAAATCAAAAAAAATCGTAACACTGTAAATAAATCCAAATAACCAAGTATATACCTGTTTCTCATGAACTTATCCCCTATCAAAAATAAATCTATTGTTCTCATTTTTTTAATCGCGCTAGTTTTGTTAAATAAAAAAAGTGTTACCTACACAGGCGGCGCTCCAGGTGGTTACAGTAATGCTCCTAATGAATCAAACTGTACAAGTTGCCATAATGGATCACTTCAGACAAGTGGCACAAACTTCAATAATATTAGCCTAACTAATAACTTTACAGGAGGTGGATATATTCCAGATAGTACCTATACGATAACATTAAATTATTCCCACACTGGAAAAAATAAATTTGGCTACCAACTCACTTGCCTTGATAATTCTAATAGAATGGCAGGTAGCTTTAGTTTAATTTCAGGAAATAATAAATCATCCATGAGTTCTGCAACTATATCAGGTTATACAAGAAACTATATGGGGCAAACTCGAACAGGAGCCTCGGGATCTGGTTCCGCATCGTGGAGTTTTAGATGGAAAGCTCCATCCTCGAATAAGGATACACTTATAATTTATGCCGTTGTTAATGCAACGAATTCATCTTCATCAACTGCCGGAGATATCATCATAGCAAAACAATTCAAACTTGTACCTTCATCTCTTTTACCCAAGGCCGTTGCAAACACTAGTAATAGTAACCCGTGCCAAAATACAAGCTTTCAATTGTCTGGCTCTGGAACTAATAGTCCAACTTCCTATTCATGGTCCATACCAGGAGGAAATCCCAGTATTTCAAATCAACAAAATCCGAATGTAGTTTTTAATTTCCCAGGTAAGTATATAGGTATTCTTACAGTTACTAATGCAAAAGGAAAATCAAAACCTGACACTGTACAAATAAACGTCCTCAGATCTCCTGGACCGTTTATCTCTGGAGCTTCTAGTCGAACAATTTGTAATGGCGATTCCATTCTATTAAAACCCATTAGCATTGAACCCGGTGTTACATACACATGGAATAATGGGTTGAAATCTGACTCTATATGGGCCAGTAAACCAGGAGATTATTTTGTTTCTGCCCAATCTGCAAATGGTTGTGGTAAAAACAGTAACACTATTAGTATAAGATTCTACAACAAACCTATATCCTCTCTATCAAGCTCCATTAAAACTTCCAATGATAGCACTTGTGAAAACAGTGTTATTACCTTGTTCTCTGATTCTACTAATTATGATAGTTTCTACTTTTTCAATTCAGGAACGTTATTAAGTAGCTCATCTAACTCTAGTTATGACGTTATCGTAGATACATCCTCTACTTTTGAATTGCAAGTTAGAGATCAAAGAGGATGTCTGAGTGATACATTTCAATATGATGTCTTCACAAAAGGAAAACTACCAAAGGCCCAAATTTCGTGCCTAACATCAACACCTGATAGTATAACATTCAATTGGTCTGACCCATACGTTCATAACGGATATCAAGTTAGTATTGATGGTGGTAAAAATTGGTCATTTCCTTCCAGCGGCAATAATGGGAAAACCCATGAAATAGGAAATCTAAACCCTGAAGACTCCATAATCATATGGGTTCGTGGAGTAGATCCTAGCCCATGTTTTTTTAGTGATATTGCAAGTAAGAAATGCTATACAAAAGCATGCTCACCTCTTAATTTTACTGTTGATGCCAGTTCTAAAATCTGTCTTGGAGACTTATGGACAATTGAAATCAATGGATTAGAAAATGAGAATTACAGCATAAATATAGATGGTGGTAGCCCATTTAAAGATACCTTATTTTCTTTCAACCCGACTATATCTAGAGATTATGTGATAAAGGTCAAAGATTCTTCATTCCTTACATGCCCAGCCAAAGAAATTAAAATCCCTCTTGTTGTAGATGAAATCAGAAATTCTGATCTTAGACCTGCAAAGGAAAAAGCTTTTTGTGTGGATGAAAATATCACTTTTATTGCAATTGATAGTATGGACAAATGGAATTTCATATTGAATGGAGCTATGGTTCAATCAGGAAATAGCTCATCATACACCAACAACCTAATGTCTGATGGTGATAGTATTTTTGTAGTTATTACTAAAGGAGAATGTATAGATACTACCAGTGTTCTTCGAGTTAATATTGAATCTAATATTGATGCTTCTTTTGATTATTCTAGAACTCAATCAGAGTATTTATTCAGCCCAACTATAAGCTCCTTTGATACTTACTCCTGGAATTTTGGTGATGGAAGTCCCTCATCCAGTGATATTTCTCCAACTCATAATTATAAAACCAGTGAGGGTAAAAATGTCAATGTTAATTTAGAGATTACTACCTCTAATCAATGTGTTGAAGATAGTAGTCAGCAAATTTCATTACCATTATTTAGTAACGTTCATGAATTTAATTATCCTGATATTCATATTTATCCTAATCCTGTTGACCATACATTGTATTTCGACCACGAACTAGGTAGAGCTCTTGAACTCAAAATACGAACAATTAGTGGTAAACTCATACAAAAGAATAGTATTAATACATCTAAAAATCAGATTGATTTACGTGATCTTGAAAAAGGAATTTATACTATTGAAATTGTTGATAGAGAGCAACACTGGTCTACGACCATAATCAAAATATAATAGGATACTGAACAAAAATAAACTTAATCCTTGCGATAAGTATAGTTGATTTGAATATCTGGACCAGACGAATCATCATCGTGGAGGTTCCAATAATCCTCATCAAAATCATCAAATTCGTCATCAATCGGTGGCTCATTCTGAGGACCTTTCCTACGGTATAATATCCCAAAAAGAATACCCGAGACAGCACCCGAAAGATGACCTTCCCAAGAAATATTGTTTCCTATTAGTTTTCCAAAGTCTGGGAATAATCCATAGATCAGGCTTCCATATAAAAAAATTAGTGTAAATGATGCTGCAAGCATTTCTTTATTACGAGTCAAAAAAGAATGAGTTACAACAAAAAAAATTAATGCGTACACCAAACCGCTTGCACCAATGTGATTAGTCCCCTGTTGCCCAATAAAAAAAAGAAAAATTCCAGTGAAGATTGCGTTGAGTAAAATAATCGAAAATCGTTCTTTATTAAAGTTAATAAAAATAAAACCCATTGATAATAGTAATGGTACGGAGTTACTCAATAGGTGATCAAAATTACCATGTAAAAAAATCATTGTAAAAATTCCATACCAATCTTCCATATTTCGTGGATGCAAACCATGAGAATTCAAGCCAAGTTGATACCTTAAATTGATAAAAAACACAATCCATATAGTTACTATTATTAAAGCAGGCCAAACCACAGAATCAATTAATTTTATCAAAAAAGAAAACATCTCGATTAATAATATCAAAATACGTTCCAACCATTATTAACTGACATAAGGTCCATATTTCCATAATGAGATAATAAGACATAAAATAAAATCTTAAAAAAGACTAAACTTGCAACAAAATTAGATAATTAATGGCTTTACAATGTGGAATCGTGGGCTTGCCCAACGTAGGAAAATCAACACTTTTTAACTGTTTAAGTAGTGCAAAGGCCGAGAGTGCAAATTATCCATTCTGCACAATCGAACCTAATGTTGGAATGATAACTGTCCCTGATGAACGATTAAATAAAATTTCAGACCTAGTTAATCCGCAAAAGATAATACCAACAACCGTTGAAATTGTGGATATAGCAGGTTTAGTAAAGGGAGCTAGCAAGGGAGAAGGATTAGGAAATCAATTTCTTGGAAATATCAGGAATACCGATGCAATTCTCCATGTTGTTAGATGCTTTGATGATGATAATATAACGCATGTTGATGGAAGTATAGATCCCGTTAGAGATAAGGAAATCATTGACACAGAATTACAACTCAAGGATCTTGAATCTATAGATACAAAGATTTTGAAAGTTAAAAAACTTGCAGAAACTGGCAATAAAGAAGCTAAGGTGGTATATGACGTTATTTCACTCATTAAGTCTACACTTGAACAAGGAAAATCTGCAAGATCAATTGATTTAGACTCAAATCAATTAGATTTAATCAAGGACTTAAATTTATTGACACTAAAACCCGTTCTATATGTTTGTAATGTTGATGATGCTAGTGTTGTTAATGGAAATAAACATACTGAATCCCTTACAGAATCGGTTAAGGATGACAACGCCCAAATCATGTTCGTATCAGCTGAAATAGAATCAGATATGATTGACATGGAAGAAGAAGATAAAATGATGTTCCTGGAAGATATGGGTCTTAAGGAAAGTGGTGTAAATCGGATTATTAAATCTGCTTATGAATTATTGAATTATCAAACTTATTTTACCGCTGGCGAAAAAGAAGTGCGTGCATGGACCATAACTCAGGGCAATACTGCTCCTCAAGCTGCCGGTGTAATTCATACTGATTTTGAAAAAGGATTCATAAGAGCCGAAGTTATTGCATATGAAGATTATATCTCCTATGGATCTGAAGCAAAATGTAGAGAGGTTGGAAAATTAAGAGTTGAGGGTAAAGAATACATTGTAAATGATGGAGACATCATGCACTTTAGATTCAATGTTTAGATATTTCACTAATTTTGAAACTAATTATTATAGATATGAAAAATTTAATTAAAGTATTAAGCCTCACTACTATCTTAAGTATAACTGTGATTGCTTGTAACGAGAAAAAAGAGTGTAAAGAAGGGTCAAAAAAAGAATGCTGCGAAAATAAAAAAGCATCAACCAATGATTCTGAGGACGACAAACCTTGCTGTAAAAAAGAAAACCAAGCTTGTGGCCCAGAATATGATAAACCATGTTGCAACAAAAAGAAAAAAGAGTGTAAGCCCGATTGTGATAAACCATGTTGCTCAACAAAAACAGACACAGAAGAAATTGATTCAAACAATATTATTTTAGAAAATGAGGTTGTTGAGGATGATATTATTTAATGACAACAACTTATCTTTATATAAAAGAATTTTAATCCTGATAACAAATTTGTCATCAGGATTTTTTTTATGAAACCCACACATAATATATCAGGAATTGTCATCACCTTTAATGAAGAAAAAAGGATTAAATCCTGTATTGGGTCATTAAAAAAAGTAGCCGATGAAGTTATCGTTTTAGATAGCTATAGTACAGATAATACAAAAGCCATTTGTAAAAATCTAGACGTTACCTTTATTGAGAATGAATGGATGGGATTTTCAAAAACAAAAAACTTTGCTAATTCCATTGCCAAACATGAATTTGTTTTTTCGTTAGATGCAGATGAGGTTTTAAGTGACGAGCTTATTAAAAACATTAATAAGCTTAAAAAAAGGGGGCTGGAATCTGGAAAAATTTACGCATTTAATCGTTTAAATAACTATTGTGGACAATGGATAAAATATGCCGGATGGTACCCTGATCGAAAAATCAGACTTTTTGAAGCTGAAAAAACAAATTGGATTGGAGAGGTCCATGAAAAATTAGAATACCCAAAAGATGTTGATACGATCCCAATCAAAGGAGATATATTACATTATAGTATTAAAGACAAAGAAGACCATATTGCTAAAATAATCAAATACAATAAGCTTGCTAAACCCATCAAAAATAGACTAATGGCATACCTTTCTGCTATAGCAACTTTTATGAAACTATACCTAATTAAACTTGGTTTTTTGGAGGGAAAGCTTGGTTTACAATTATGCCTTATTTCTGCCAAAGCTAAAATTTGGCGTCAATAAACAAGCTTTTATTAAGCTTATCCTATAACTTCAAAGATTCCTCTAAAACTAGTTCTTTGATGTGATCCTCAAGATCATATTCATCTCCCTCAACATAACCCGTATGGGTATATACAATATGACCAGATTGATTAACAAGAAAAGTCACAGGAGGATTTGCAACATTCATTGCTCTCTGCAACTCACCATTAGGGTCGAGTAGTACATCAAAATCCCAATTCAATGCATTAACTGTAGGTTTAACTTTTGCAGCATTTCTTGAATCGTCTAGACTAATTGCCACCAATTCCATATTATAATTATCTACCCAGTCCTCCAGAAGAACATTCATATTTTTTAATTCTTTGATACACGGCTTGCACCACGTAGCCCAAAAAGAAATAACTGTAATTTTTTGATTAGCCCCATAATCTGAAAGCTTAACGTCTTTACCATCTATATTTTTTAGCGTAATTTCTGGAAGTGAGGACAATGAAGAGTTATTATTTTGGGCAATAGTATTTAGCGTAAAAAATAAAACTAAAACTGTTATTAAGTACTTTTTCATGTGAGTTTTATTTAAATTAATCAATTTGTATGCCAGATTTAAAATAATCCATTAATCTCAGCGTCAATTTTATTAATAATTGCTCCTAAATGTTCTGGATTATTCTCAAAATCAATATCATCAACATCTATAATTAGGAGTTTTCCGTCTTTGTATGTGCTGATCCATGCTTCATAGCGTTCATTCAACCTTTTGAGATAATCAAGTCGGATACTATCCTCATATTCTCTACCTCTTTTTTGGATTTGACCAACCAGATTTCCAATAGAACTTCTTAGGTAAATTGTCAAATCAGGGGCATCTACACTGATTTTTATATTGGTAAACAAAGCTTGATAGGTATCAAAATCCCGAGTACTCATTAACCCCATTGCATGTAGGTTAGGAGCAAAAATGTATGCATCCTCATAAATTGTCCTATCTTGAATGATATTTTTACTACTGTTTTTTGCTTGGATTAAACTACTAAACCGAGTATGAAGAAAATAAATCTGAAGATTAAAAGACCAACGGGTCATATCATCATAAAAATCAGTAATGTAAGGGTTGTTATCCATGGCCTCATAATGAGGTTCCCAATCATAATGATTTGATAAAAGTTTAGTTAATGTGGTCTTGCCCGATCCTATGTTTCCTGCAATTGCTATGTGCATTTTATTTTTTAGTTAGTTTTTTTAATTAATTGAGATTTTTGAATCCAATAATATCTCTTACTTCTAGTAGGGTTTTATTAGCACTTTCGTTGGCTTTCTCAGCACCAATTTTTGCTGCCTTTGCAAGTGCGTCTGTATCATTTTTGAAATAATTGATTTTTTCTCTGATTGGTGAAACAAATTTTAACACATCTTCTGCTATTTGCTTCTTTAAATCACCATATTTTATTTTAGCCGATTGATGAAGCTCTTCAAAATGAGTTATTGTACTCGTATCTGAAACTAGACTCATGATATCAAACAAATTTTGCAGTCCTTCTGATTTGGGCATACCTGGTTCAGTTGGTCCATTATCTGTAACAGCCCTCATGATCTTTTTTCGAATAACGTGGTCTTCTTCATGGAAAACAATCGTGTCTGCATCTCCACTACTTTTGCTCATTTTTCCTTGGGCGGTGAGCCCTGGGACTTTAATAAGTTTTCCAGTATTGCTGTAAGCTTTGGGTTCTTTGAAATACGAATTACCATACATATGATTGAATCGATTAGAAAATGTTCTTGTCATTTCAAGGTGTTGCTGTTGATCCTTTCCAACCGGAACAAAATCAGCATGATGAGCTAATATGTCAACGGCCATAAGTACTGGATACGTCAACAGACCTGCATTGACGTTATCTTTTTGTGAACGTATTTTTTCTTTGAAAGATGTACTTCTCTCAAGTTCCCCTATATATGCATTCATATTCATGTAAGTGTAGAGTTCAGCTATGGCTGGCACGTCACTCTGAATAAACAACGCACATTTTTCCGGGTCTACTCCCATAGCCAAATGTTCTGCCAAGACTTGACTGACGTTGCTATATAGATCAGATGGTGTCGGATGAGTAGTGAGAGAATGAATATCTGCTATGAAAAAGAAGCAATCATGTTCTTCTTGCATTTTAAGAAAACTTTTAACTGCACCAAAGTAATTACCTAAATGTAACTTACCAGTGGGTCTTATACCAGATACTACTCTTGACATTAATTTATTAAAGCCTCAAAAATAGAAAGCCAATAATATTATACCAATGTTGTGGATATTTAAAGTGACTTAATTTTAATAAAATTATTCAATTGAGTCAAATTGCTTTTGAAAAAGGTTGAAATACATTCCTTTTTTTGCCATCAACTCCTTGTGATTTCCAATTTCAGCAACAGATCCCTTTTCAAGTACTAATATAGAATTAGCCTCTCTTATTGTACTTAAACGATGGGCAACAATGATAGAGGTTCTATTTACCATTAACTTTTTGATCGCTTTCTGAATAATTTCCTCAGTCTCTGAATCTACACTTGATGTAGCTTCATCCATAATTAATACTTTTGGATTAGCAGCCATAGCTCTAACAAAACTAATTAACTGCCTTTGGCCACCTGAAAGTGTAACCCCTCTCTCCATAACTTCATAATTAAAACCACCAACTAATTTTTTTATAAATTCATTTACCCCTATTTTTTTGGCTGCATCCTCCATTTGTTGAGCTGATATGGCACTATTCTTAAGATTGATGTTTTCTCCAACACTACCAGCAAAAAGAAATACATCTTGAAGAACAACCCCAACCTGCTTTCTTAATGAGTTTAAATCAAGTTCTTTCACATTAATTCCATCGATCAAAATTTCTCCGTCCTGACAGTCATATAAACGTGTAATTAAATTAATTATACTTGACTTTCCAGCACCGGTAGCACCGACAATAGCAAGACTTTTACCAGCTTGAACACTAAAATTCAAATCGTTTAAAACAGTCACCCCTCTTTCATATGAAAAAGTTACATGGTTGAAATCAATTTCACCATTAATATTCGTTAAAATCCGACTACCAGATTGCTCCACTTCTGAATCATCATCTAATAATTCAAAAATTCTATTACTACTTACCATTCCCATTTGCATGGTATTAAATCGGTCAGCAATGAATCGTATAGGTCTAAAAATTAGGCTTATGAATAAAATGAATGCAGATATCAGTCCAACACTTGCTTCAGTAGGATAGTTGATTGTCCAAAAAATTATTAATGCTAAAGTCAAACTACTCAATATTTCTACAATCGGAAAATAAATTGCGTAATAAAAAATAGATTTCTTATTGGCCTCTTTATGCTCAAAATTTATTTTTTCAAACTTTTTATATTCTTGATTTTGTTTTCCAAATACTTGAACAACTTCCATTCCCACAATTTGCTCTTGTACAAATGAGTTCATTTGAGAAACTTTCTCGCGAACAGTATGAAAAGATTTTCTCACCCCTTTTCTAAAAAAATTAGAAGCAACAATTAATAATGGCAATACACATAATGAAATAATTGTCAACTCCCAACTACTATAAAACATAACTATTAAAACGGTTATAATTTGAGCCAAATCGCCAACTATAGAAATAAAACCCTGTGAGAAGAAAGAAGATATTGTTTCAACATCTGAAACAGATCTTGTAACAAGCATACCTACTTTACTTTTATCAAAAAAACGACTATTCAATGACAAAATATGACGGTACACTCTCATTCTTAAATCTTCAATTACTTTTTGACCAAGTAGATTAGAAATGTAGGTATTCCCAAATACAACAATGCTATTCAATATCAACTGAATTAAAATAAATGACGAAAAAATTGTAATGCCTTTGACATCTTTGTTAGCAATAGGATAATCAAGTGTATATTTTACGAGCAGAGGTCGAATGGGAGCTAAAATTGTAGCTAAAATTGTGAATAACAAAGCAATATAAGCTACTGATTTATGTGGCTTTGCTAATTTTATAATCCTAAAAATTAAATAAAAATCAATTAAAAATGATGTCTTCTTAGATTTTGTACTCATCCCAATTATATCCAACTTCTACTAAATAAAGACCCGCAGAAGATACACTCTTTCCGGCACTACTTCGTTCGCGATCGTTAATTATTTTTTTCAATTCATCCAAAGAAATATTTCCATAGCCCACTTCAAGTAATGTACCAACCAATGCTCTGACCATATTTCGAAGAAATCGATTTGATTGCACATAAAATTCAATCATTCCGTCTTTTTCTATCCACCTTGCTTCCATTAAATTGCAAATAGTTGTTTTGTTATCTCCACCACGTTTACAAAATGACGCAAAATCAGTGTGTCTAAGTAACTCTTTGCAACCCTCATTCATCAATGAAATATCCGGTTTGCTGTATAAAAACAACATTTGATTTTCCAGAAATGGATTTTTAATCGTAGATGCTTTGTAAATATAACTTCGATATATCGCAGAAAAACGGGAATGAAACTGATTATTGACCTCAAATGCTCGTTTTATTGAAATATCTTTAGGAAGCATTTGATTTAGCCTAAAAATTAATCTTTCTGGAAGTAGGTCGTCATAATCAAAATGCAGAAAAAATTGTGTAGCATGAACACCAGTATCTGTTCTTCCGCATCCCATAATATCAGTTTCTGCTTTTAAAATTTTAGATAACTTTTTTTCTAATGCTTCTTGAACAGTAATATTATTTAACTGCATTTGCCAACCATGATAGTTGGTTCCATTGTATGCTATTTCAAATACATATTTCAATTAAGTACAAATCAATGTATTTTTTGTTATAAACAAGATAGAAGACTATGAGAGATGTCAACAGATGTGACATTTACATCATAATCATTCTAGATTTCATTTTTCTAATAAATTTCTTAAAAAATTAATCTTTAAAAGTACACGTCTAATTCTATTTTTGTTGTCTAATTTTTATTGAAAAACATGAACCAACAATTAATAGAATGTGTACCTAATTTTAGTGAGGGTCGTGATTTGGGAATCATAAAACAAATCACCAATGAAATTAAAAGTATCGAGGGAGTTAAACTTTTAGATGTAGATCCTGGTGCAGCTACAAATCGAACTGTTGTAACTTTTGTTGGAACACCACAAGCTTTAGTTGATGCTGCATTCAAAGCTATTGTCAAGGCAAGTGAGTTAATCGATATGAGAAAACACTCAGGGGAACATGCTAGAATGGGTGCGACGGATGTATGTCCATTTATTCCAGTAGCCAACATAACCATGGAGGAAACTGCTAAATGGGCGACCAAGTTGGCCCAAAAAGTTGGTGAATCTACAACCATTCCTGTGTATCTCTATGGAGAATCACAACCAAATAAAAATCGTAAAGTGTTATCAATCATAAGGGCTGGTGAGTATGAAGGGTTTTTTGAAAAAATAAATAAACCTGAGTGGAAACCTGATTTTGGACCACAAGAATACAATGCTAAATCTGGAGCTACTACAATTGGGGCCAGAGATTTTTTAATCGCTTACAATATAAATTTAAATACCAAATCAACTCGAATTGCTAATCGAGTTGCTTTCGATGTACGCGAAAATGGAAGAGTAAAACGTATTGGCAATCCATATACGGGAAAAATAGTTACAGACGAAAATGGACAATCGGTACGTCAACCCGGTACATGTAAAGCAGTGCAAGCAGTTGGATGGTATATTGATGAATATAAAGTTGCCCAGGTGAGTGCAAATTTGACAAACTATCTAATTACCCCAATACATACTTTTTTTGATGAGGTTCAAAAAAGTTGCTTATCTAGAGGTATTAGAATTACAGGTAGTGAACTGGTTGGGTTAATTCCACTAAAAGCAATGCTAGACGCGGGTAAATATTACTTAAAAAAACAAGGAAGATCTACTGGCTTATGTGAAGAAGAGCTCATCCACATTGCCGTAAAATCAATGGGACTTGATGAGTTGAGCCCATTTGACCCAAATAAAAAAATCATTGAATATCAACTTAAGAATGAAAGTGATGAAAACTTAATTAACCTAACTGCAAAAAATTTAGCACAAGAAACAGCCTCAGAAAGTATGGCTCCTGGGGGTGGAAGTATATCTGCATATGTTGGTTCTCTTGGCATATCTCTAGGTGCTATGGTAGCTAACTTATCCGCAAACAAACCGGGTTGGGAAGAAAAGCTAGATACTTTTTCTGATTGGGCAGAGATAGGACAATCTATTCAAAAAGAATTGCTATTTTTAGTTGATGAGGATACAAGATCATTCAATCAAATTATTGATGCTATTAGAATGTCTAAGGATACAGAAAAAGAAAAAAAGTTAAGATCAGAAGCAATCCAAAATGCTAGTAAATATGCAGCAGAAATTCCATTTAAGGTTATGGAAACAAGCTACAAATCGTATGATTTATTGAAGGCTATGCTAGAAATTGGAAATCCAGCATCCATCTCAGACACAGGCGTAGGTGCATTATGTTGTCTTACTGCAATAGAGGGTGCATACATGAATGTAAGAATCAACACTAAAGATATTAATGATGAAAAATTTGCTTATAATCTAAACAAAAAAGCAATCAAACTTATGAATATTGCAAAGAAGAATCTTGGATTCATTATAGACAAGGTTCATGAATCAATTCAATAAATGGTTTTAATTTAACTTAAGTGACATATTAATTTCATTTAAATTCTCTATTATTGTGCCTTTGGAACAATGAACATAACTATAACAACATTTCTGAAAAATTTATTAATTCTATTGATAGTATCTGTAGCTATCAATTCACATGCACAACAAGATCCTTACTACACCCATTTTAAAGATGTAATACAAGCATATAATCCTGCAGGAGCGGGATATGGAGTAGGAATGATATGTGTTAGTGGCCTGACTCACCACCAATGGAGAGATTATACAGATGATACAGAATATAGAGGAACAGACAAAACCAGTGATGCTCCTGGACAAGATGTAGCTCCAGTTACCTACAATATGAATATAAATTCAGTTTTCAATTTAGGTAAATCTGGTGATCAATTTCTGGGTGCTGGATTATCTATCATTGATGATAAAATAGGATACACTAAATCTACTGCATTTATGGCAAATTTCAACTACCGTAAGCAGTTTCAAGGAGGTTTCAATGAAGTTTCTGTTGGTCTTGGTATCGGTGGCACGCAATGGGGATGGGACGATCCTAAATTTAAAGCTAAAGATTTAGCTGATCCAAACATACCAGCAAATGGTGGAAATCAAACGGAATTGGATATGAACATTGGTCTGATGTACAAACAGCAACAAATTGGTGTAAGTTCATTCAAAAATTTCTATGTAGGTTTTTCGATGACTAACATCAATCAGGCAAAATATTCAGTTTCGGTTTTAACTCAAGATGGCCAAAATAGAGCTTTAAATATGTCCTATGTTCCTCACTACTATACAATAATTGGAAGTGATTTTGATATGGGCAACATTGTACTGGAACCTGCTATTTTAGCAAAGTATGGTTTACTTCAAGGATCATATAAACCACAAATTGATTTAAATATGACTGCTCTGTTTGCAAATACGTTCCGAGGTGGAATAGCATATAGACAATGGGAGAATAGTGATGCAATTTCTATTTTGCTAGGCTATCAAAAAGAAAATATCAAAATCGGATATTCATATGATATAACGGTATCTAATATTCAAAAAGTGAGTAATGGTACACATGAGATTTTTGTTAGATACTGTATTCCAATATCGGTTGCACCTCCGACTAAAATTATCAGAGAAAGTGTGAGATTCTTGTAGCTTTACATAAAGATCACTGTCCAAATACTTTAATAATATTTTCAGCGTTAAATAACCAAATGATGTCAATATTGTTGTTTTTCTCAACATTTAAGCGTTAATTTGTCAAACTTTTTAATAAGTAATTAGATATGAAATATACAGCTAAAGCTTTAGTAGTCATGGCATTCCTTACATTGATAGGTTGCGGAATGGGTGATAATGGTGAATTAATTGGTGTTCAAGGTAGAAGACCTTGGTTTCATCCACAACCTTATGGTACAGTTTACATTCCCACTGGTACGTTCCACACTGGCCAAAGTGATGAAGATATTTTTCATACATACATAGCACCCAACAAACAAGTATCTGTTGCTGCAATGTGGATGGATGATACTGAAATAACAAATAATGAATATCGTCAATTTGTAGCTTATGTAAAAGACAGCTTTATGCGTCTTGAAATGGAAGCTACTATTGAAATCGAAGACGAATATGACGACTACGAAGTACTTGACTACGATGCTGACTTTACTGTGGAAGATTTCTACAACGAACATGGTGATAGATACTACTACAAGGGCAAAGAAAGATATGATCACCGTAAGCAATGGGATATTAGAAAATTAGAATACACATACACTTACGTTGATTTCAAAGCTGCTGCTAAAGGTAACTATCTAGAATCTAACCGAGCTGATTACCTCATTACTAAAACAAGAGCAATATATCCAGACACACTTGTATGGGTTAGAGACTTTACCTACTCCTACAACGAGCCAATGACAAGACAGTACTACAATCACCCAAAATATGACGATTATCCAATAGTTGGTATCAACTGGCACCAAGCAAATGCTTTTTGTAGTTGGAGAACACGATGGTTGAACAGATATTGGTCAAGACAAGAAATGCCTATAACTGAAGACTGGAGACTTCCAACGGAGTTTGAATGGGAATTTGCAGCCAGAGGCGGTAGAGACAATAATATGTATCCCTGGGGTGGACCTTACACTAGAAATAGTAAAGGGTGCTTGTTAGCTAATTTTAAACCTAACAGAGGTAATTATATGTCAGATGGTGGATTGTGGCCAGTGAGAGCAGATTCATACTTCCCTAACGATTATGGATTATACAATATGGCAGGTAATGTTTCAGAATGGACAATCTCTGCATATGATGAAGCAACTATGCAATTCACACATGACTTAAATCCTGACTATCAATATAATGCAGATGATGATGGACCACTTTCATTAAAACGTAAAGTTACTCGAGGAGGAAGTTGGAAAGATGTAGCATACTTCATTCAAAATGGTTCTAGATCATATGAATACCAAGATACATCAAAATCATATGTTGGATTTAGATGTGTGCAGACATATATTGGTAGAAGTGCAAACGACACTAGATAAATCTGTCATTTGCATACTATCTCAAAAATATTTTAGTAGACACTATTTAAAACTCTGTTAAAAAATGATCAATTATATGATTATCGATATCATTTTGATCTATATATTTGAAAATAAATAAATTATAACAAAAAATAAATAAATACATTATGGCAAATTTCTTTGAATCAAAATCCGGTAAAAAAGTAATGGCAATGGCTTATGGACTGGGAGCTGCAGTAGTTATTGTTGGAGCATTATTTAAAATTCTACACCTTCCAGGTGCTGACTTAATGCTTATTATTGGTATGGGTACTGAAGCATTCATTTTCGCATTATCAGCATTCGAGCCACTTCATGAAGAATGGGATTGGAGTCTTGTTCATCCAGAATTAGCTGGTATGGAAGGAGATGATGACAAATCAAAGAAGTCAGGTACTGTGTCTCAACAGCTTGATCAGATGCTAAATGAAGCTAAGATAGGTCCAGAATTAATTGATGGTCTTGGTTCAGGATTAAAATCTTTATCTTCTAATGTGAGTTCTATGGCTGATTTGTCAGGAGCAACAATAGCAACAAAGGAATATGCTGACAACATACACAAAGCAAATGAGCAAATTATAGGAATGGGTACTTCATACTCACGTGCAATAAATGCATTAGATAGTTTGTCTGAAACTACTGAAAATTTCAAAGAAACAACTGCTCAAGTAGCAAATATTAATGCAACATTGAACGATAGTTTGATCAGTTTTGATCAGAATATACAAAATCTGAATAAAGTATACGGTGGAATGCTAAACGCAATGAGACCAAATAACTAATCACTCACATAATTAAACATTAAATAACTAAAATTATGGCTGGAGGTAAATTATCCCCACGGCAGAA
This sequence comes from uncultured Bacteroidota bacterium, assembly GCA_913050005.1. GTDB lineage: Bacteria > Bacteroidota > Bacteroidia > NS11-12g > UBA9320 > UBA9320. The sequence goes on along the minus strand of CAJXBI010000007.1, from coordinate 12,607 downwards.
GATGATAAACATGATGTACCTTGTACTCATGGCTCTTCTTGCCCTAAATGTATCAAAAGAAATCTTAAAATCTTTTCACCTATTTGAGCAAAGCTTTAATAATGCTGCGATTAACATTGATGCAAAAAACAAAGCTACAATTGATGCGCTACAGAAATCTAGTGATGAAAAGCCTTTAAAAACAAAACCTTATATAGAAAGAGCTAGAAAAACTCAAAAAATAGCTAATGATTTCGTAAAGTATGTAAATAATTTAATTACAACTACTGAATCACTGTATGGTGGTGAAGAGGCTCGTAATGAAGAAGGTGAAATGCTTGCTGCAGATCAAATGGAAAAGCACGCAAACTACTTTGTAAATGAAGGCCACGGAATAGAATTTAGAGATAGAATTAATAAGGCTAGAGAGGATATGCTTAATATCTTAAAGCCTGACCCATTAGATACTCTGTATAATATTGAAACTAATGAAGTATATGAAGAAGCTCTAGCATCTTGTCAATTATGGGCGAAAGAACCATCAAGCGGTAAAGGTAACTGGGTTTCTCAAAATTTAGAGCATGTTCCAGCTGCTGGACTAATGGCTGTACTTTCGAGAATTAAAAATGATGCTAAATCACTTGAAGCAAACGTTCTTGAAAAATTAGCAAGTAGGGTTGATGCAACTGATTATAAATTTGATAAACTTGAAGCTAAAGTTTTAGCTAAGTCAAACTATGTAATGCAAGGTGAATCATATGAAGCTGACATACTTATAGTGGCGTCTGATTCCAAAAGTGATCCTCAAATAACTGTTGACGGTACAAGTATTAATGTTGAAGGTGGTGTAGGTAAATATACTCAAACCGCTGGAGGAATCGGTATCAAAACTTTTGCAGGTAAAATTATTGTTAATGGTCCAGAAGGTCCACAAGAATTTGAATTCACTGACGAATTTACAGTATTTAAACCTGCAGCTACAATTGCTGCAACTGAAATGAATCTACTTTATAAAGGTATTGATAACCCAATGTCTATTTCAGTTCCTGGTTTCGCAGCATCTGAAGTTAGAATATCAGCACCAGGTTTAAATCTTAAATCATTAGGTGGTGGAAAATATAATGCTAAAGTACCAAGTAGTACGAGTAGATCCGTAACAATAACTGCTTCCATTTCTAAAGATGGTAAATCAAAAGTGGTAGGTTCTCAAAAATTTAGAGTTCGTAGTTTACCGCAACCAAGAGCTCAATTAGGAGGTATACCTAACGATGGGCTTCCAAAAGGAAAAGCATCAGTATCAGCTCAAACTTCAATTATAGCATCAATGGGAGCTGGATTTGCTTATAACCTTAACTACAGAGTTCAAGGATTTAAACTGATCATGGCTTACAAAAGAAAACCACCTGTAATTGCAGCAAGTAATAGTGGTGCACTAACTGCAAGAATGAGATCACTAGTAAAATCAGCAAAAAAAGGAGATAGAATCTTAATAGAAGGAATACGAGCTAAAGAGGCAAAATATGGATTTAAATCTAATTTAAGTCCAATCATTATTACCATTAAATAATTTATTGAGAAATAATTCGTTATTTTGCAGAATCGAGATTATAAAAGATATGAATAGATTACTTTTAATATGTACAACCATTTTGCTCTTAGCCACTGCGTCTGAAGCACAAATAAGTAAATTTGAAGACTTTACTTTCCCGCACACAGCTGTTAAGGAACGTAAAGCTGTTCCATATCGCTATATACGTGAAGCAAATGTAAAATGGAGTAAGCGTATACATCGTGTAATCGATGTTAGAGAAAAACAAAATAAGGTAATGCACTGGCCTAGAAACCCGTTTTACCTTCTTGTTTGGAATGCTGCTATGAATGGAGAATTGACTGCTTACGCAAATGATTCTCTTACTTCAATCAAAACTCCTGAGGATATTATGAAAGAAATCAGTATTGAAACTACAGTAATGGTTCCAAATCCTGATAATCCAGATGATCCGTATGATATGGTTCCAACAACAGTTGTTGAATCTCAAGAACCAACAGATTTTGTTAAATACAGACTGATGGAAGATTGGATTTTTGATTATAATTACTCCGATTTCAGAGCACGTATCATTGCCATAGCTCCACTAATCAGCCCATTAACTGAATCTGGTATCGAATTAGGTGAAGTTCCTTTATACTGGTTAAAAATGGATGATTTGAGAGATAAACTTGCTCAAGAAGAAGTTTTCAATGGAAAAAATGACGCTGCTAGAATGAGTTTTGATCATTGGTTTCAAATGAGACAATTTAGTAGCTATATTGTCAAAGAAAGTAACATGTATGATTTAGATATATCTAGACTTGAAGAATTTAGAGATGATGGTGTTGAAGCTTTACTTGAAAGTGATCGTATTAAAAACGAGCTATTCATCCTTGAACATGATCTTTGGGAATATTAATCTAATTTATAATATATAAAAAAAAGAGGGCTTTAAAATCCCTCTTTTTTTATTAGTAATTTTTATACTCTTAACATTTTTTGAAAATTACAGCTACCCCCTGCCCTACTCCTACACACATAGTTGCTAAAGCAAATCTGGCATTTTTTCGTCTTTTTAATTCATGAATTAAAGTACTAACAATTCGTGCTCCTGAAGCTCCTAACGGATGACCAATTGCTATAGAACCACCATTTACATTAATTATATCAGGATTCAGATCTAAATCGCGAATACAAGCTATAGACTGGGCTGCAAATGCTTCATTAAGCTCAACTAAATCTATATCTTTTATAGAAATTCCAGCTCTCTTTAAAGCTTTATTAGTAGCGTTTACTGGACCTATACCCATTATATCAGGGGATACACCAACTGCTGCACTTGATACTACTTCTGCGATTGGATCAAGGTTATATCGCTTAAGTGCTTCTTCTGATACAATTACTAAAGCTGAGGATCCGTCATTTACACCTGAAGAATTACCTGCAGTAACTGAGCCCCCATCTTTAAAAGCTGGTTTTAAATTAGAAAGAACCTCGACAGAACTCAACCTAGGGTGTTCATCTTTATTGAAAACTAGATCATCTTGTTTTTTTCTAGTGATAGAAATTGGAATAATCTCTTCAGAAAATTTACCTGAATCATAAGCATTTTGATATTTTAGTTGTGAATTATGGGCAAATTCGTCCTGCTCAACCCTCGAAATCTGATATTTTTCTACAATGTTTTCAGCAGTTTCACCCATAGCATATGGGAGGTACATCTTCGATAACTTTGGATTTATAAATCTCCAGCCAATTGAAGTATCATAAATTTTATTTGTTCTACTAAATGCTGTCTCAGACTTGGACAAAACAAATGGAGCTCGAGACATACTCTCAACCCCTCCAGCTAAATATACATCTCCATATCCTACTGCAATATTTTTAGACACATCAGCTATGGCTTGCAAACTACTTGCACATAGCCTATTAATCGTCAATCCAGGAACTGTATGAGGAAGTCCTGCAAGTAAAAGGCTCATTCGTGCTACATTTCGATTATCCTCACCTGCTTGATTTGCTGCACCTAGCAAAACATCTTCTATGTCGGAGGGATCTATTGAGGGGTTTCTGTACATTAATGACTTAATCACTTCTGCGGCAAGATCATCAGGTCTTTGAGAAGCTAATGTACCTCCAAATTTTCCTACTGCAGTTCTTGCAGCATCAACTACATATGCTCTTTTCATTTGCTTCAAAAATAGTTAGTTATTCATGGTTTCCATGATGAATGAGTACATGGGGTGTTCTTTTGAGATAGTATTCATAATGAATTTCTTATCAATCTGGGTATGACTTTTTTCAATGAGCCATGATGGTGCAGATTTCTCTATCATATATCGATGATAGCGGTATTCAGCATTTGAATTATTTTCATTGATAATCGTATTTAGTGTATTATACCCTGAATTAAAATATGATAATTTCTTATATGGATTTAGTACATACTCTGCATTCATACACTCAAAAACAGACTTATAACATAGCTCATCCGTTGTTAAATCTTCCTTATCGGATAAAATAGCTAAGGTTGATATAACTCTTTCTTTATCTTGAGTCTTGTATACTTCTCTACACATTGAAATATTCAACAAGTTTGAAGTCAAAAATATAATTAGATAAATTAGGTTAGTCATTTTACATCAATAAAAGCACCCAATAAAATAAAAGATGAACAAAAATAATCCAATAGCTTCTCCCGGTTATCGATGGTACTTTTCTAAATAATAATTGAAAAATAAATGAAAGTACAAACCAACAGATATAATTAAATATTGGGATATTTCCAGTATTCCACCACCACCAACCAAACCGAATAGCCACAAGCTCTAATATAAAATCATAGGCCGTTATCACAACAGCTGTTAAGAACGCAGAAATTGCATAGCTATTCGTAACTAAATTAACCAGACTCCTAGATGCAATAGACAGCAAAGCCCATGTAATAGGGATAACTAAAGGTACTTTGTAGTACTTAAAACCCAAAATAGACCCGTATGTATAATCACCAAACAGATAGCCATAATTGACACCCAAATATTCTGCTCCAAAAGAAAATGCCATAATCAAAAGGATGGCCAATAAATTACGTATGACCCATCTACCCTCTTCAAGATAGACAATAACGAAGCTAAACAAAAGCATGTAGGGTGTTAAACTAAGAAAGAAGGACCTAGCTAGAGGTAGAAGAATACCAATCAAACCAACTACATAGGGTACGAGTAGTAGTGTAAAAAAGTTAATTTTAACAAATCTTGAAATCATTATGAATAATATCTGACGTAATTTTTGCTGACAACAAACATAATGGAATACCACCACCTGGGTGCACACTTCCACCACAAAAATATAAACCCTTGTGATGTTTACTAAAATTTGGGTGCCTCAAAAAAGCTGACATTCTATTATTCGAACTTGAACCATATAGTGCCCCTTTATAACTGCCTGTTTTATCCCAAATTAATTGTGGTGTTAAAATATGCTCTACTTCTATTAGATTTTGAATATTTTCATCAAGTAAACGACTCAACTTTGAAATAATATTATCTTTAGTTGCACTTATCAACGTATCCCAATCTTGCCCATGCACATAAGGTGCATTAACCATCACAAACCAATTTTCGCGTTTTGTAGGGGCATCATCTTTCTTTAATTTACTACTAATTTGAACATAAACCGTTGGATCGTCGTAAATTGTATGATTATCAAAAATTGATTTAAACTCTTTTTGATAATCTGCCGAAAAGAAAATGTTGTGTAAATCTAATTCCTTAAATTCCCTTTTAATTCCCCAGTAAAAAATTAAAGCAGAACTACTCGGTGAATAATGACTATTTTGTGTTTTGATTAAGGTTTTTAATGGCCCTTTAGATGCTGTAGCAATATCCATATTACAAACCAATAAATTATAGTTAATATCTTCATTATTAACAGTATAAGTATTACCTAATTTAGTAATTTGATTTATAACTGTATTGAATTCGAATTGAACTCCCATGTTAATAGCTTTTGCGTATAAAGCATCTACAATAGATCGCATTCCTTTTTTAGGAAAAAACGCTCCAATTCCAAATTCATAATGAGGAATAACATTCAAAGTTGAAGGAGATTCATACGGATTGGAACCGTTGTATGTCGCGAACCTATCAAAAAATTGTACTGATTTTGGGTTTGAAAATTGCTTCGTATTTTCAGTATGCATCTTTTTAAAAACACCAACTTTACGAATTCTTAACATACTTTTGAGTGTTTCCCATCGTAGATATGTGCTTAACTTGTGAAGTGATTTTTCAAGAAATACGTGATTTGTTATTTGGTATTTTGCCTTGCTATCCTCAAGAAATGAATCAATATTATTTGGATTTTCACCAAGTTTAACCCTAAGTTCTTCTTTAAATTTTTCTCTTTCACTGTATGCGGATACACTAGTTTTATCTTCCCAAAAATAATTGCACAAAATATCTAATTGATCATAGTCAAAATCCACGTCATTTAATCCATCAATAATAAGAAGTTCCTTTATATATTGAGGCATAGTAAAGAGTGACGGTCCTGTATCAAATCGATATCCATCGCTTTCCCAAACACCCAATTTGCCGCCATATGTTGAAGATTTTTCATAAACAACAACTTTCACCCCCATAGAAGCTAAACGAATAGCAGAAGCAAGTCCGGCAATGCCTGAACCTATTACAGCTGAATTTAATGGCTTGGTTGATTTCAATGTGTTGGCAATATCTGACTAATTCTGTAGAAATGAAAACACTGGAACTGAGATTATGTTTAAATTTGAAACATATGTTACAAAGAACTCAGACCCTATTCATTTTAGGAATCATTATAATTTGTTCTGTTTTATCACTAGCTGACGTTCCAATCTATGAGATTTATAACAATGATAATTCTGAAAAGGTATTTGTTTATTATAATCAAACGCATATTATGAATGAAGATTCAAATATGATTGAAAATAACAAATTGATTTTTGGCTCTCTTCTAGTAATTATAATATCAAGCCTCATCAATATTTTTAGTTTTAAAAATCGTAAGTTGCAATTGCTACTAACCGCATTTAACTATCTATTTATTTTTTTATTGATTGCTCTGATTTACAACTATAGTCTCCACATAAACTATTTTGAAAATACTGTAACATCAAATTTTAAGTATGGGGTGATTTTCCCTATTATTCTGATTTTATTTAACTTATTGGCATTTCGTGGAATCAAAAAAGACGAACAACTCATTCGGTCAATGGATAGAATAAGGTGATTTGAAAATACTTGAAATAAATAACTTATCCGTTAAATTCTCTCAAGAAGGAACAAATTTTGAGGCTGTAAAAGGAATAAGTTTTTTTCTGAATGCTGGTGAAATTCTTGGTCTTATTGGTGAGAGTGGAAGCGGAAAATCTGTAGCAAGTCAATCTATAACTAGATTAATTGAAGATGCTATTTATAGTGGGTCAGTTAATTACTATACAAATAAACAATGCATTGACTTAATTCAATGTTCAAATACTCAATTGCAAAAAATACGTAAAGAAGAAATAGCCTATATATTTCAAGAACCCATGACAGCACTGAATCCACTGATAACTTGTGGAGATCAGATAATGGAATCTTCATTTACAAAAAACAATGACATACTTTATGATTTGCTAAACAAGGTAGAACTTACTGACGTTGAACGAATTGCAAAAAGTTACCCTCATGAATTAAGTGGTGGTCAAAGGCAACGTATAATGATTGCTATGGCTCTTGCCAAAAAACCAAACTTATTAATTGCAGACGAACCTACTACTGCACTTGATATTGCAGTTCAGCGAGAAATCCTTACCTTGCTAAAAAAATTAAGCGTTGAGGATAATATGGGGATCTTGTTCATCACGCACGATTTGTTATCGTTACGAGAATTTGCGGATAGAACAACTGTGATGTACCAAGGAGAAATTGTTGAACAAGATAAAACCTCAAAAATCCTCAATTCTCCAAATCATCCTTACACTAAGGCTCTGATAGAAAGTAGGCCATCATATCGTAAAAAAGGAAATATACTCGAAGAAATAAGCGATCTGTTGATCGAAACTAACGGAAATTTAACCTACAAAAAACCAAAGCTACAAAGACTAACCCCTAATATACCAAGTAACGAAGTTATCTTGGAATTAAAAGAAATAGGGAAATATCATGTTCAAAATGGACTCTTTAGTAAAACAAAAAAACAAGTTCTAGAAGATATAAGTCTTCAAGTGAATCGAGGAGATATCATAGGTCTAATTGGTGAAAGTGGAAGTGGAAAAAGTACCATTGCTAAGATCATTTTACGATTATGGAAAGAAACATCAGGAACAATCTCACTTCATGGAAATGAAATACAATCGTTCTCTGATCTATCAAAAGAAATTCAACTTGTATTTCAAGATCCATTCTCATCATTAAATCCAAAACATACAATCGGCAGAGCCATATCTGAGGTTTTTCAAATTTCAAAAGAGAATTTAAAGTCAAAAGACATAAAACAAAATTCTATTGAACTCATCAAAATAGTTGGTTTATCTGAGAATGATTATCAAAAATATCCTCACGAGTTTTCTGGAGGCCAACGCCAACGAATTTGTATTGCAAAAGCTCTTGCAAAAGGACCAAAGTTCATCGTTTTAGATGAAGCTGTAAGTGCTTTAGATGTCAGCATTCAAGCTAAAATATTAAATCTTCTAAATCAACTAAAATCTGAAAAGGATCTAACCTATTTACTCATATCTCATGACATGAATGTTGTTAGTTATTTCTGCAATAAACTGGTTGTTTTAAAAAATGGGAAAATTATAGAATCTGGAGATACAGAGGAATTAATTAAAAACCCAAAATCTGAATATACAAAGACTCTTTTGGAGTCTATCTAAAATAAAAAAATTGAAAAAAAAGAAAAAAGGTCAAAAAACCACAAAGAACTTCACTTCTGTTATAAGCGTACTTATTGATCAACCCAATACACCACTTAATTACAAGCAGATTGGTTCTAAAATACCTCATATATCCTATAAAGAGGTTAATCAAACACTGGAAAAATTGGTTATGGAAGGTCAAATTAAATCACCTTCAGTTGGTAAGTTCATGTTTAAAAAAAAGGATTTCAACGAAATTGAAGGAACTTTAGATTTCAACTCAAAAGGAGATGCTTATTTAGTAGCAGATAATCTTGAGAATGATATTAAAATAAAATACGGCAATACTCTTGATGCATTTGATGGTGATTTAGTAAAAGTCAAATTATCATACATTGAAGGAAAAACTAAACCAAGAGCGTTTGTAAACACCGTAGTGAATAGAAATCGAGAATACATTGTGGGTACATTATCATCAAATCGAAATACGCATTTTGTGATCCCTGATAACAATAAAATTCATACTGATTTTTACATACCCAATGAGTATTTAAAAAATGCCAAAAATGGTGATAAAGTAAAAATTAAATTTAGGGATTGGCCAGCAAGAGCCAAGAATCCATATGCTCGTATTGTTGAAGTATTTGGTAAAGCTGGAAACAATTCTGCTGAAATGCATGCTATTGTGGCTGAGTTTGGTTTTGATACTCAGTTTGACGATGCCATTGAAAAAGCAGCCGCTCAACTTCCTAAAACTATTCATAAAGATGAAGTTTCTAAACGGGAAGATTACAGATCAATTAGCACCTTCACCATCGATCCAGCAGACGCAAAAGACTTTGATGATGCATTGAGTTTTCAAAAATTAAAAAATGGAAATACTGAAATTGGTGTTCATATAGCCGATGTTTCGCACTATATAAATCCAACAGATGTTATTGATAAAGAGGCTATTAAAAGAGCCACATCCGTTTATTTAGTTGACCGAACAATACCAATGCTCCCTGAGGTCTTGAGTAATAATATCTGTTCATTGAGGCCTCACGAAGAATCGTTGTGTTTCTCTGTAATATTTGAGTTTGATTCAGATGCAAATGTCAAAGACTATCGATTTGCAAAAACCGTCATTTACTCTGATCATCGTTTTTCGTATGAAGATGCCCAAGAAGTTATAGATTCAGAAAAAGGTCTGTATGCTGAAGAGTTGAAAACAATGAATCTAATTGCTTCAAAACTTCGAAAAAAGAAGTATGAAAATGGTGCGATTAATTTTGAAACAACCGAGTTTCGGTTCACCTTGGATAAAAATGGAAAACCAATTGCAGTAATTCCTAAAGTCAGAAAAGATGCTCACAAGATGATTGAAGAGTATATGCTTCTTGCCAATAAATATGTTGCAAGACAGCTATATGTTGACAATAATAAGATGCCCATTCCTTATCGTGTTCACGAAGAACCTAGTCATGAAAAACTTGCCGAATTTGCAGAAACTGCTCTAAATTTTGGTTTCAGAATTGATACTTCAAACTACAAACAACTTGCAGCTTCTATCAATAGTATGGTGAGTAAAGTTCAAGGTACCTTAGAAGGAGATATACTTCAACCATTAGCCATAAGAAGTATGGAAAAAGCATATTATACTACAAAAAAAGTAGGCCATTTCGGATTAGGATTTGATCATTATGCCCATTTTACATCTCCTATTCGTCGATATCCTGATCTGATTACCCATAGGATGTTAAATGATTATCTTCAGAAAAAAAAGTCATTTGATTATAGTCAAGTTGAGGCAATGGCGTCGCATAGTAGTAAGCAAGAACAAAAAGCTACAAATGCAGAGAGAGCAAGTATTAAATACAAACAGGTTGAATATATGAGTGGTTTTAAAGGAGAAGAATTTGAGGGAATCATCAGTGGATTAACCGAGTGGGGTATTTATATAGAAATTATTGAGAATAAATGTGAAGGTATGGTCCGATTAAGAGATATAAAAGGAGATCAATACAGTTACTACCCTGATAAAAAAATGATAAGAGGAAGAAGATCAGGTAAATCGTTCAATATGGGAGATAAATTATGGATTCGTGTAAAAAATACAGATTTGAATAAACGAAACATTGATTTTCAAATTATTTCGTAAAAGGAAGAACTGTAAATTTGTTGCACATGCAAAAACTAAAAGAAATCATAGCTGAATTTGAAGCTCATCTCCCGTCAATAACTACACAACCAGGTAGTCCGAGAGAAGTATACGAACCGATCTCATATATTTTAAATATCGGGGGTAAACGAATTCGTCCAGCAATGACCTTAGCTGCATATAAATTATATCAAGATAAAACTGCTGATGATGTAATCAAACTTGCACAAGCTATTGAAATGTTTCACAATTTTACACTCATGCACGATGACATCATGGACAAATCTGAATTGAGAAGAGGACAACAAACCGTCCATCTTAAATGGGATGACGCAACCGCTATATTATGCGGCGATCTTTTGCAAATTGAAGTGTATGAAAAACTAACCGAAATTGGAAATTTAGATATTCTTAATCTATTTAATAAAATGGCAAAAGAATTGTGTGAGGGTCAGATGAATGACATGATGTTTGAATCGAGAAGTATTGTCACCAACAAAGAATACCTCCACATGATTAGACAAAAAACGGCAGTATTAATTGGCTTCAGTCTTCAAGCAGGTGCTTTACTTGGTGGTGCATCAAAAATAGAATCTGACACGTTATACGATTTGGGAATATCCATGGGCTTATCATTTCAATTAATGGATGACTACCTCGATAGTTTTGGTGAAAAAGCCAAAGTTGGGAAAAAAATTGGCGGTGATATCTTGAATAAAAAGAAAACATTTCTTTGGAACGAAATGTGGACTAACCTAAATCAAGAAGAGATAGATTCAATAAATCATGTTTTTGAAACATCAAATGATGACGAAATAATTGAATTTATTAAACGGAAAATGCAATCAACTAAAGCAGATCAAAAAACACTCCATCTAGCTGAACAGTATACTACAAACAGTCATTCTATTCTGGATCATTTATCAAAAATTGGAAATACTGAATATTTAGAAGAAATCTTGACTTTGTTATCTAAAAGAGAAAATTGAAACCCATAGACATTTACATCTCGTCCTCCCATGACGTATATAAAAATATTGCTCTTGAGGAGTTTCTTTTAACTAGCTCAAAACAAGACATATTATTATTTTATATCAATAAAGACGCTGTTGTTATAGGTAAGCACCAAAATCCATGGATAGAAGTTGATTTATCACCATCTAGAGATTTTAAAATTATCAGAAGGTTAAGTGGTGGTGGAACTGTTTTTCATGATCTAGGAAATATTAACTTTTCATTTTTGCGTAACAAAGAAACTGATTTTGTCAATTTCAAAGAACATATTATTCCGATTAGTAAAACCCTAGAACAACTTAATATTCCCAATAGTATATCTAAACGAAATGATCTGTTTGTTGGTGAATATAAAGTAAGTGGTAACGCTGAACATGTAAACAGCTCACTAAAAAGATTATTACATCACGGGACTTTACTATATGATAGCAATCTCGTAAAGCTCAATGGAAGCATAAAACCAAAAGAAGCATTGAACATTAAAACGCATGCAGTGCCATCAAAAAGAAGTCCTGTTTCCAATTTGAGAAATTTCTATGATTGGGGCAGTACAGAAACCTTTCTTGAATTAATTGTCCAAAAATTAAAAATCATAATTGATGTAAATTCTGTACAAGAAATAGATCCATCAAACATGACAGAAATCACCAATTTAGTCAATGAAAAATACGCTTTAGACGAATGGAATTTTAATCATACACCCCAGTTTAAATACACTGGCAAATCTGGTGAGAATTATAAAATAAGAAAAGGTAAAGTAATAGAATCCAAAAATTCTAACGAAATTGGGCTACCCTTCAAAAAAATACTAGAGCATGACTAGAAAAGAAAGAGCATATGAAATTCATAAAATTCTAGAATCTGAATTTGCAGAAGTACCCATACCTCTAGATCACAAAGATCCATACACACTTCTTATTGCTGTTTTATTGTCAGCACAGTGTACAGATGAACGTGTAAATAAGATAACTCCACTCCTCTTTTCAAAAGCAGATAACCCATATGATATGGTTAAAATGACCATCGAAGAAATTAAATCGATTATTAGACCATGTGG
>CAJXBI010000006.1 GCA_913050005.1 uncultured Bacteroidota bacterium | reverse complement strand
CAGCAGCTGCAATTCATGGAAACAAATCACAATCCGCTCGAACAAAAGCTTTAGCCAATTTTAAAAGTGGCGAGGTGAGTGTTTTAGTAGCTACTGATATTGCCGCTAGAGGATTGGATATTCCTTTATTACCTTATGTAATCAATTATGAGTTGCCAAATGTGCCAGAAGATTATGTACATCGAATTGGAAGGACAGGTAGGGCAGGTGCAAGTGGAATTGCTATTTCATTGGTAAGTGTGGAAGAGAATGATTATTTAAAATCCATTGAAAAATTATTAGGGATGCCTATTCAAAGTGGAACAGTTGAGGGTTTTGAGCCAACAAAAGGCCCTGTTGAAGGCGGAAAAAAACGATCGAAACAGCACGCTAGAGGCTCATCCAACTCATCTCAAAATAAAAAATCGAATAATAAGCGATACCATGCATTCAAACGAAAAGCTAAAAAATCTAACTCCTAATTTTATCTTTTAGCGATTACAATCGCATTTTTCACATTCTGATTGTGTTTCAAAGCCAATTAGAGAACACCCACTGTATCCTTCGTATTTACATTTATTTTCATCAGCATAATATATCTAAGATTCAAAATATGCTGTACATAATGTTGAGTCATTTTCATGGTTCTCATTACATTTTGTATTTTTAATGCACTCTTTTTTGCAGCTAGATATCAATGAAATTATTGACCCTGCGAGTATTAATATTCTTACAAATTTGATATTCATTTAAACGATAAAGCCTTTTTTACCATGTTCGAACTACCCATAATTACTGGATTTCTCTCATGGATTTCGGTGGGTTGTAATTCAAGTATCCTATCTTGGCCAGTAGTAGCTATTCCACCTGCTTGTTCAGTGATAAATGCCATTGGATTACTCTCAAACATAAGCCTCAGTTTTCCTTCAGGTGAATTTGTAGTGGATGGATACATAAAAATTCCTCCTTTGAGTAGATTCCTGTGAAAATCTGCAACCATACTACCTATGTATCGGGCACTATACACCTTTTTGTCAATAGAGTTTCTGCAATAATCAATGTAGTCTTTTATATTTTGATTAAACTGGTCATAATTTCCTTCATTTACGGAATAAATACTTCCATTTGATGGTATTTTAATATTTGGATGACTGAGACAAAAATCACCGATTGAAGAATCTAATGTAAACGCATTTACACCTTGTCCGGTTGTAAATACAAGCATAGTGCTACTTCCATAAATAATATAACCTGCAGATACTTGATTGACACCTTTTTGAAGAACATCTTCCATAGTTACAGGTCCGCCTAAAGGACTTTTACGCTTATAAACTGAAAAGATAGTTCCAATTGATGCATTTACATCAATATTACTACTTCCGTCTAATGGGTCTATGGATATAATATATTTACTGTCTAGATTTAACGTGGTTTCTATTTGATGAATATCTTCTTCTTCTTCAGAAATAATTGCACAGCAATCGCCTCCTAGTGTTAGTGAGGATTTAAATTCTTCGTTAGCTATAATATCTAATTTTTTTACTTCTTCACCTTGAACATTTACTGTTCCAAAAGCACCAAGTACGTCTACAAGTCCAGCTTTTCGAACATCTTTATTGACGATTTTAGCAGCGAATTTCAGATCTCTGAAAATTTTGGAAAGATCGCCGTTTGCATCTGGAAATTTATTTTGTTGGTCTGCGATAAATTGACTAAGACTTATTACTTTTTTAGTTCTCATTAAAGTTATTATTTGGTAATATTGCTACAAATTTAGTCTTTAATGAGGGTATTCAAATTTGGTGGTGCAAGTGTGAGAGATGCAGAGGCTGTAAAAAATGTTGCTTCTGTTGTTCAAGAGTATGGTAAAGGACCCTTATTGGTTGTTATTTCTGCGATGGGAAAAACTACTAATAAGCTAGAGGAATTGGTTGATGCATATTACCACAATAAGGAAAATAAAAAAGTGATCTTCCAGGAGATTAAGACCTTTCACCATAATATTACAGATGCTATAATTAAGGATGAAAATGAATATTATCAAGTAGATAACCTATTGATTGAATTAGAATGTATCATCGAAAAGAGAAGAGAAGAATCCTCAACCTATGATATGGAGTATGATAGAATCGTACCTTTCGGAGAATTAATATCTACTAAAATTGTCAGCACATATCTTAATAAATATGGGGTTAAAAATAGATGGATAGATGCTAGAAATTTTGTGATAACTAATTCTAAACATAGATCTGCTAGCGTTATATGGGAAGAATCTGTCCCTTTTATTCAAAATAGTTTGAGGCCTCTTGCAGAAAGACAGCCAATCATTACACAAGGATTTATTGGAAGGGATATTAATCACAAAAGTACTACACTTGGAAGAGAAGGTTCGGATTATTCTGCAGCTATTTTTGCATTTGGTTTAGATGCTGAGTCTGTTACGATATGGAAAGATGTTGAGGGCATTATGAATGCTGATCCAAAACAATTTTCAGGGGCTGAACTTATTCCAAAAGTTTCATATAATGAGGCGATTGAATTAGCATATTATGGTGCTTCAGTGATTCATCCTAAAACTATTCAACCACTTAAAAATAAGTCAATCCCACTTTTTGTTAGATCATTTGTTGAACCATTTTTATCTGGAACAGAAGTGATTGAGAATGATAGTCGAACGTTGAATGATACGCAGTGTTACATTATCAAAAATAACCAGTCACTAATTACGATTGCTTCTCGTGATTTTTCGTTCATTGTGGAGGATAATTTGGAACTCATTTTCAGTAAGTTTAATGAAGTTGGCATTCAACTAAATTTGATGCAAAACTCTGCTATTAGTTTCATGTCCTGTTTCAATGCTAACGATACCAAAACATCGGCTTTACTAAATGAGCTAAAAGATAAGTTTAGGGTGAATATTCAGTCGGCTTACACATTACTAACCGTATTTAATTACAATGATTCAAATACCCAACTTGAGAAAATTATTAATAAACGTGAGATTGCATTAGAACAAAAATCAAATTCTGCGTTACAACTTTTACTTGTCGATTAGGCTTCCATCAACTGGTATTTGTTTGATCTTAATATCATCTTTGTAGGTAATGGTACTTTTATTGCCCAGAATCGTTACATCAAAATCTCCATTTTTCTTTCCATTAATAAATTTTCCTGTTATTATTTGGGCTCCATCCGATGATGATTGAGTGCATTTTCCGTGAGGTTTACCATTTTTAAAATAACCATCGATAACACCATCTGGTGTTTTAAGAATCCCGCGACCATTAAATGTATTATTAACCATTCTACCTTTATATGAATAGCGATTACTGATAGAATAAGTTCCTTGCCCTTCCATCTTATTTTGTTTCCATTCTCCTTGGTATGAAGTTCTGTTTGAGTAACCAATTCTGCCTTCACCATGTTTTTTACTCATGGCAAAACTTCCTGAATATGAATATTTATAGTATTTCGAGTAAAATTTTCCTTGTCCCCAAAAAAATCCTAGCTTAAAATTACCTTCATATTTATTTCCAAAGGAATCTATGTATTGTCCTTCTCCGTGTGGAACTCCGTAAGTCCATTCACCTTTGTAGACAGCTACTCCGTCACCCCAAATCATGGACCCTTGACCATCTATGATATTACCATCTATTTTTTTGCCATCGGGTATTAATCGAATACCCGTTGCTTCCATTATTTCGTTGGGGAAGTTTTGGAGTGTTTTGAGCGTAGCTAAAATCCTAATATGGTATAGTTTGCTATTCTCAAAATAAAAATCCATTTGGAAATCATCTGTGCTCATTCTTCTGACATACTTATTGTCAGAGACAAAGTCTAATCCTCCAGCTTTATCTTGAATTTGATCAACACTCATCCCCCAAGTAACGTTAAAAGGCATTTTCCCAACATATTTTTCGTAGGAATAGCCACTATCAAATAATGAAATTTTTGAGAGCACAATATCTGTGTTGAATTCCATACTTACTCCAGACTTCAAATAATCTAATTTAAGTATTCTCAAATAGGGAAGAAAAGATTCTACTGGACTATCATTTTTAAGGTTTTGGATATATTTATAGACAGATGCATATGTGTAAGGTTTACCCAATAATTTTTCAGGAGATTCAGCGATGGCATAACTACTCGAAAGGCCTAATAGAATTAGTAAGATTAATTTAGTTGGTCTTATTCGCATGATTTATATAACGATGAACAAATGTATTTGCTATATGTTAGATAGCATAATTTGATTATATTAAAGTTGCATTAATTTAAACAATAGATGATTTGTAATATAAATAAGTTGCTTTGAAGCTTTTGTGTTTTAATTTCGTATGTATAATTAATGAGTAACCATAAAGTACTTTTTAGATTTGAGGAAGATCCCGATAAACAGGTTGAAGTAGAAGTTGAAAATAGAGATACTATACTCGATGCAGCATTAGATAATAACCTTCATTTAAACCATAACTGTGGTGCTGTATGTGCTTGTAGTACTTGTCATGTGTACATTGATAAAGGTATGAATGACTTGCCAGAAATATCAGATAAAGAGGAAGATTTTATTGACAGAGCTGAAAATCCAAGAATCAATTCTAGATTAGCATGTCAATGTATAATAAGTTCTAATATTGAAGTTACAATTCCAGATCAAAGTAGTATAATTGGACATTAAAATGGATAAAAATAAATTTTACGAACCCCCAATTAATTGGAAAGATTATGAGGACATAGCTCTAGCTCTTTACGAAAAGTTTGGAGATGATTTTGATGAATCTAAAATTTACAGAATTCGCTTCACTGATTTACTCGATTGGGTTTTATCCCTACCTAACTTTGATG
The DNA here is from genome assembly GCA_913050005.1 of uncultured Bacteroidota bacterium. Lineage (GTDB taxonomy): Bacteria > Bacteroidota > Bacteroidia > NS11-12g > UBA9320 > UBA9320. The sequence goes on along the minus strand of CAJXBI010000006.1, from coordinate 48,561 downwards.
GTAAGCGTCAGGATAGTAATGAAGGCCATTTAGAGATGATTCAAAGTAGCTGGGTATACGAATGGAGGGATAATCAGTAAAATTATGATTTACGATACCTTTAAAACAATCAATACATTTATTTTTGATGTAGACGGTGTTCTTACCACTGGAAAAGTTCAGGCTCAAGATGACGGGTCATTAATTCGGGACTTTAATATTAAAGATGGTTTTGCGATTCAATTTGCAGTGAAACAAAATTATAGACTTATTGTAATCAGTGGAGGAAGTTCAGAAGGTGTTATTAATCGGCTACAAAGATTAGGTATACAAGACGTATATACTGGAGTTTCTGATAAAAGAGTCCTTTTTGAAAAGTTAATTAAGAAGCATGATCTAGAGTTAAACAATACGCTCTACATGGGGGACGATTTCCCTGATATCTCCTCCATGCGAATGTGCGGCGTCAAAACATGTCCTGCAGATGCCGCATGGCAAGTTCAGCAAGAAGCAGACGTTATTACTAAGGCCAAAGGAGGTTATGGCGCAGCTAGAGAGATAATTGAAAAAGTGCTTACCCTACAAGATAAGTGGGAAAATTCAGACCATTCTGTATGGTAATTTCTACATATGTACATTTCTTTATTAATATAAGTTTATTAAACATATTTCTTTTGTAATATGAAATTTCTGCAACGTTTCATTATTAATAAGTATCCAATTACGCTATCATTATTTTTGGTGTGGGTGTTATTATTTGATGGTAATAGTGCTGTATTTATCTATAAACAGTATAATGAGCTAAAAAATCTTAGAGTTCAAGAAGAATTTCTATCCAATGAAATACTTGAAATGAAAGAACAAAAAAATAACTTATTTTCAGATGATGATAAACTTGAGACCTATGCCCGTGAAAACTATTATTTCAAAAAAGATGACGAAGATATTTTCGTTCTAAAAAAATAAGAAAGACTAATTAAATTCCTTCCGAACTAATTCAATCATTTTAGAATGAATATTAGGGTTGCCCGCTAATATTGAATTTCCAAACACGTAATTGTTTTTATTATCAAAATCTGACACTAATCCACCGGCTTGTTGCACGATATAAGATCCACCTGCTACATCCCATGGACTTAAATATAGTTCATAAAAGGCATCAAATCTTCCGCATGCAGTATAGACCAAATCAATTGCAGCACTTCCCATGCGTCTGATTCCTTTAGTTTCTCTCATTAATTTTTTGAGACAGTTTGTAAAGGCCTCCATTTCGTCAAATTTGTAATATGGGAATCCAGTTGCAATTAGTGTATCAGTAATTTCATTTCGAGTAGAAACTGTAATTTTTTTGCCATTCAAAAATGCTCCATCGGGTTTTCCTACGAATGATTCATTATCAGGAGGTACAAAAACATGTGCATATACTGGTTTTTTATTTTGATAAAGAGCTAATGAAATGGAATATTTTGAGTGTCCAAATAAATAATTGGTAGTTCCATCTAATGGATCAATAATCCAGTAGAGCTCATCATTTTGTTGAGTTATGGTATTTTCTTCTGTTAAAAATCCTGCTGATGGTGTTATTTTACTTAGCCCATCTACCAGCATATTTTCACTATCAATATCTACAAAACTGACCAATTGGTTGAGGCTTTTTTCTTTGATATCGGAGGAAACAACTTTCAATTGCTTGTGTATTTGAAAATCGCCTACTTTTTTAACTAAACGGTCTATTTGCTCAAGTTGATTTTTATTAAGCATTTATTTTAATAAATCTAGAGCACATTGATAACTTCGATATTCAAAATTAAAAGATAATACTTAAAATTAGTAATTAGCTCTAATCAATACATATGTTTAAGTTAAATATATGGTCTTAGAATTATAGAAAATGTAACTTTGTAACACTTAATCCTATGAATAAAGTAGTAAAAAATGCTGATGAGGCAATTTATGGCATCCAAGATGGTATGACCATCATGTTGGGTGGATTTGGGCTGTGTGGTATACCTGAAAATTCAATTTCCTCTATAGTTAAAGAAGGAATTAAAGACTTAACTTGTATTTCAAACAATGCAGGTGTAGACGATTTTGGTATTGGTTTAATGCTACAAGCTAAGCTAGTAAAAAAGATGATATCTTCATACGTAGGAGAGAATGCAGAATTTGAAAGACAACTTTTATCGGGTGAACTTGAAGTAGAATTGTTACCTCAGGGTACTTTAGCAGAAAGATGTCGTGCAGCTGGTTCTGGCATTCCGGCTTTTTATACTCCTGCTGGTTATGGAACAGAAATAGCGGAAGGAAAAGAAATACGAGAATTTGAGGGAAAGCAGTTTATTATGGAAAAAGCCTTTGAATCGGACTTTGCAATTGTTAAGGCTTGGAAGGGTGATACTGATGGTAATTTAATATTTAAATCAACTGCCAGAAATTTCAACCCAATGATGGCAATGGCCGGAAAAATAACGATAGCAGAAGTAGAAGAATTGGTTGAGCCTGGTGAGCTTGATCCTAATTTTATTCACACACCAAGTATTTTTGTGAATCGAATTTTCCAAGGTGTAGATTACGAAAAACGAATTGAACAGAGAACCATCAGCAATAAGCAATAAAAAAACATGTTAACTAAAGAGCAAATCGCACAAAGAATAGCACAAGAGCTTCAAGACGGTTATTATGTAAATTTAGGCATAGGTATACCTACTCTCGTTGCAAACTATGTTCCAACAGGGATTAATGTTACCCTACAGTCAGAAAATGGACTTTTGGGTATGGGGCCTTTCCCAACCGAGGACGAAATAGATGCTGACTTAATTAATGCAGGTAAACAAACTGTAACCACTGAAGCTGGGTCTGTTTTTTTTGATAGTGCTACAAGTTTTGCGATGATTCGATCCGGACGAGTTGATTTGACGGTCCTTGGAGCTATGGAAGTAAATGACAAAGGTGATATTGCGAATTGGAAAATTCCAGGTAAAATGGTTAAAGGTATGGGAGGAGCAATGGATTTAGTAGCATCTGCTAAAAATATAATAGTTGCTATGCAACACACCAACAGGTCAGGTGATAGTAAACTACTCTCAAGTTTAACACTTCCTGTAACTGGTTTAGGGTGTGTCAAAAAAATTGTAACTAATTTGTGCGTTATTGATGTTACCTCAAGCGGATTCGAACTCAAAGAACTAGCTCATGGTATTTCTGTTGAAGATGTTCAAAACGCAACTGAGGGAAAATTAGTTGTTGAAGGAGTTATCCCTGAAATTCAGTTTTAAGTTAATTTATTAAAATAAAAAATGATTTAAAGACATGAGGATTATGTCTTGTCATGAATTACTTTTGCAACGATGAAAGTAACAGTTGTTGGAGCAGGTGCCGTAGGTGCAAGTTGTGCAGAGTACATTGCAATTAAAAATTTTGCGTCAGAGGTATGTCTAATTGATATTAAAGAAGGTTTTGCAGAGGGTAAAGCTATGGATTTGATGCAATGTGCATCGCTAAATGGTTTTGATACGAACATTTTTGGGGCAACCAATGATTATTCAAAAACTGCAAATAGTGATGTTGCTGTCATAACAAGTGGAATTCCTCGTAAACCAGGAATGACTCGTGAAGAGTTGATTGGTATAAACGCTGGAATAGTTAAGTCTGTAAGCAATAGTTTACTAAAATATTCTCCAAATACAATCATTATTGTTGTTAGTAATCCAATGGATACTATGACCTATCTTGTTCATAAAAATACAGATTTACCTAAAAATAGAATTATAGGCATGGGTGGAGCTCTAGATAGTGCACGTTTCAAATACAGAATTGCAGAAGCATTATCGTGTCCCTCTTCTGATGTTGATGGAATGGTAATTGGTGGCCATAGTGATAAAGGTATGGTGCCTTTAATTGAAAATGCTACAAGAAATAGTTTAAACGTTTCTGAATTCCTATCTGAAGAAAGAATGGATCAAATTGTTAATGATACCAAAATAGGTGGTGCAACATTAACAGGGTTATTAGGTACGAGTGCTTGGTATGCTCCAGGTGCAGCTGTTTCAGAAATTGTTAAAGCAATTGCATTAGACTCTCATAAAATGATTCCTTGCTCTGCATTGTTAGATGGTGAGTATGGAATTGATGGACTATCGATTGGTGTTCCTTGCATCATCGGTAAAAATGGAATTGAAAAAATTGTTGAAGTTTCTTTAAGCGAATCAGAAAAAAATAAACTTAGAGAAAGTGCAGATGGTGTCACTAAAACAAATATGTTGTTGGATTAACCAATAGAATATATTTAATTTAAAAAGAGCCTTAAAGGCCCTTTTTTTATTTACGAAGTGCTATGACTGGGTCCATTTTAGAGGCTAAGATAGCAGGTGAAATTCCTGCTATAATTCCTATTCCTATAGCAATAGAAATACCAAATGTGAAGATAGATGCACTGAAAAATATCTGAAAAGATGTTAGATGTGATGCTAAAATTCCAAGTCCAATCACAAACAGAATTCCTATCACAGCCCCAATAAAACACAACAGAATAGATTCAAATAAAAATTGTGATAGTATAAAAATCCGTTTAGCACCTAATGCTTTTTGAAGTCCAATAATTGAGGTGCGTTCTTTGACAGACACAAACATGATATTAGCAATTCCAAATCCTCCAACTAATAAAGAGAAAAAACCTATAATACCTGCAGCGATATCAATCATCCCAAAAGTTTGACTTAAGCTATCGGATACCATAGTTAGTTTATTTATTGCAAAATCGTCTTTCTCTTTGGGCTTGAGTTTTCGAATGGAACGCATAATTCGTGTTACTTCATAAGATAATGACTTTATATCAACATTTTCATAACCACTAATTACTATAGATGGTGATGAATTAGAACCTAAGGGTTTAGCAAATCTTTGAGCAAATTTAGTAGGTAATACTATAATATCGTCATATTGTGGTCCTCCAATTGCAGAACCTTGATAATCAAATACACCAATAATTGTAACCTTGATACCATTGATGACTGCATTTTTACCTGTGGGATTCTTACCCTGAAATAAATTTAATGCAATATTATATCCAACAATAGCAGAATTTTTTCCTGTGTTTAGTTCAAAGTCATTAAATACTCTTCCACTGTATATTTCCCATTGATTTATATCAAAGAAATCACCAGAAACACCAATAATTTTAACATCTGAAAGTTCCTCATAAATTGATTTGATCTTATTCCTGCTAAATTCATAGTAATAGGCCGTATTTTTTATAATTTCTCGATTAGAGTCTTTTCTTAATCGTTCATACTCTTTTATACTTGGTTTAGGTCTGTTCATGTATTCCCACCATTTATAACCTCTTCCGAATGACCAAGGCCATTTATTGATATATATAATCTTATCACCTAATTTATCAACATTGTTACGAATATTTTTTTCTAGAGAATAAGTAGCAGTAAAAATAGCTACAATACAAGATATACCAATGGTTATACCTAACACAGACAGGAAACTACGAAGCTTATTTGCCTTTAAAAATCGAATAGTTAAGGCCGTAGATTCACTGAATAATGAGGTAATCTTCATATATAATCTACAAGAGTAGTAACTTGGGATTAATTCTGAAAATTATTTCGATTAAACACCTTTTTTAGTCCACTCATTACACCTCTTTTAAATTAATAATTTATATTTATTAAAAGACGATTATAGACCACATAAAAGAGCTATATAATTGACATCTTGACTTCGCCTCTTAAAAAGGTTATTTTTGCACCAAATTTTTGCATTTAAATACCAAATAATTATACATGAAATTATCAGAATTCCTTTTTGAATTAGATCAGAAAAAAATTGCTTCAACTTCACCATACAACCGAGACGAATGTAAGTTGATGATTGTTGATAAAGTCAAAAAAACTATTGAACACAAGATGTTTAAAGATATACTGGATGAATTTGACGAAGGTGATGTCATGGTTCTTAATAATGCGAAAGTTTTCCCAGCAAGGCTTTACGGAAATAAAGAAAAAACAGGGGCTAAAATTGAAGTATTTTTGTTAAGAGAACTTAATGAGGATTTAAGATTATGGGACGTTTTAGTTGATCCAGCACGAAAAATAAGAGTTGGTAATAAACTTTTCTTTGGAGAAGATGAACTCGTAGCAGAGGTTATAGATAATACTACATCAAGAGGAAGAACAATCCGGTTTTTATTTGATGGATCTAATAAAGAATTTAAAAGTGTTGTAGATAAATTGGGTCACACACCCATACCAAAATATCTAGAACGTGAGGCCACAAAAGAAGATGAAGAGATGTACCAGACAATTTTTGCAGAAAAAGAAGGTGCAATAGCTCCTCCAGCAGCTGGATTACATTTTACTAAAGCCCTTATGATGCGACTTGAGATTAAAGGAATAGAGTTTGCTAAAGTTAACCTAAATATTGGATTGGGTTCATTTAGACCAGTTGAAGTTGAAGATTTGACAAAACACAAAATGGATAGCGAGCACTTTAGTATTGGTCAAGAAGCGGCGGATATTATTAATAATGCTAAGGAAAAAAAGAAAAGAGTTTTAGCTGTAGGTTCAAGTGTTATGAGAGCTATGGAGAGTTCAGTTTCTGCATTTGGATTACTTAACCCAGATGATAATTGGACAGATAAGTTTATTTTTCCCCCATACGAACCAAGAATTGCTAATTGTTATTTGACAAATTTCCATCAACCACAATCAACGCTAATGATGTTAACTTCTGCTTATTTAGATGATCACAAACTTGCTATGAAAGTATATGAAACTGCACTCAAGAAAGGCTATAATTTTCTTTGCTATGGTGACGCACTTCTTATCAAATAATAAACACTTAACCTTGTAAAACAAAAATGCAACTTTCATCAGTCATATTTTTGGTAATAATAGCATACATTATAGGAAGTATTCCAAGTAGTATTTGGATCGGGAAGTCCTATTTTGGCAAAGATGTTAGATATTTTGGAAGTGGCAATGCTGGTGCTACAAATACATTTAGGGTTTTAGGAAAACGAGCAGGTATAATAGTCTTAATGCTTGATATTTTGAAAGGAGTAACTGCTGCTAGTTTGATTCTTTACATGCCTAGTGTTTCTCATGGAACAGATCAGTATGTTAATCTTCAATTGTTGTTTGGTATATTTGCTGTAATCGGTCATATCTTTCCTGTTTTCGAACATTTTAATGGTGGAAAGGGAATTGCAACACTATTTGGAATGTTAATTGGTATACATTATATCCTAGCGGTCGCTTGTGTTGCTCTATTTATTATTGTCTTGTTGCTAACACGATATGTATCACTAAGCAGCATTTTAGCAACTATATCATTTCCAATTTTTACAATTTATATTTTTCATAGAGATGAACCTCTTTTAATTGCTTTTGGAATAGCAGCGGCTTTAATGGTAGTAATTACTCATAAAAAGAATATTATCAGAATTTTGAATGGTGAAGAGTCTAAAACTAATTTATTCAAAAGTAATTCATGATTTGGAATACAGATACACAAGAGCTTGAGGATATTTCCTTGTTGACAGTTGTCGATAAAGGTTTTGCTATAATCTTATATAACGATGATGTCAACACCTTTGACCACGTTATTCATTGCCTAATTAAATACTGCAAACACAATGATGAACAAGCTGAACAGTGTGCTATGATTGTTCATTACAAAGGAAAATGCCAGGTTAAAAATGGTGCTGAAGTAGAATTAAAGCCAATCTGTAAAGCACTTTTAGATAAAGGGTTAAGTGCTGTAATAGAAGAGTTTTAGTATTGCTCTTTTTCGTTTGGAAAATCTACCGATTTAACATCTTTGATATAGTTGCTAACAGCATCTTTTATATCTTGGTATAGATTTAAATACCTTCTCAAAAAACGTGGTGAAAACTGTTTTGTTATTCCAAGTAAATCGTGAATAACCAATACTTGTCCGTCAACTCCAGAACCTGCACCAATTCCAATTACAGGAATAGAGATACTTTGAGCAACTTGAGTGGCTAATTTGGCAGGAATTTTTTCTAATACAATAGCAAAACATCCAGCTTCCTCTAACAACTTAGCGTCTGCAATTAACTTTTCAGCCTCTTCTTTTTGCTTTGCTCGAACAGTGTATGTCCCAAACTTATAAATACTCTGTGGCATTAAGCCAAGATGACCCATTACAGGTATGCCAGCAGATAAAATTCGTTTTGCAGACTCGATTACTTCTTCACCCCCCTCTAATTTAACAGAATGAGCTCCACTTTCTTTCATAATTCTTATTGCGCTTCTCAATGCTTCAGAACTGTTAGCTTGATAACTACCAAAGGGTAAGTCAACTACAACTAAGGCTCGATCAACCGCGCGTATTACAGACTGTGCATGATATATCATTTGGTCCAACGTGATTGGTAAAGTGCTATCATGGCCAGCCATCACATTACTTGCAGAATCACCTACAAGAATCACATCAATACCCGCATCGTCTAAAATTTTGGCAAAAGAGTAGTCATATGCTGTAAGCATCGATATTTTTTCTCCGCTAGTTTTCATCTCCTGAAGTTGGTGAGTAGTCATCTTTTTGATGTCTTTTTTTGCAGTGCTCATCGTGGTTTAATTTTGTGATTTAACAAGAGATTTCAATCGATCTATTTCTCGTAATAAAATCTTATTGTCCTCCTTAAGTTGTTTCTTGATATTTGAATAGTCTACTTGATTCTTTTTTAATAATTTATTTTCTCTCTTTAAATCTGCGAGAATTGATGTTAAGTTCAAAACAAGATCACCATTAGAACCATTCTCAACATCATCTTTAATAGATTCTAAATAGACTAATCTTTTTTGGTTTTGATTAAGAACACGAGTCGTTGAATCGAGTTTATATGATAATATCTTATTTTCAACTTCAAGTAATGAGACTCTAGCAATTATTGTTGTATCATAATTCAACATGCTTCGATATTTATCAACCTGTTTCTTAAGCTTTTTTATAATAGCTTGTTGGTTATCAATTTTAGTTTTAAAGATTAAAATTACCTCTTGAAATTCCACATTGGGTTCATTTGTGGTTTCTTGTTTATCGGATAAAAATTCTATTGAGGCATTTTCTTTTTGCTTAGTTTTAAGTAAAAAGTCATCAAATATTATCTGGCTTTCTGCTCCTGCAAAAAGTCCAACTTTACCTTTTTTTAATTGCAAGTCAAAAAAAGTATTCACAAAGCTGCCATTAATGTAGAAATCAGTAAATCCATCATTTGTTCGAATTGTGATGACATTATTTCCTGATTTTTCTTGTAATGAGTTTTTAACCCAACCATCAAATTTTGGTTCACCGCTCAAGATCTTTGACTGATGATTAATGAGTTTTGTAATTCTATATTTATTTTCACTATTTAACTCAAATAAAATTGCACCCATCGGACTAGACTGGCTATGGAAAATTATACCACCGCTTGATATACTCTTACTTTTAGGAAATTTAAGCGTTGTGATTAACTCAAAATTTTCAATATTTTCATTTTCCTTGAAATAGGCTATTGATTGGCCTGAAGATTTTATGCGGTTGATGCGATAACCACCATTTTCAACAATTGATAATTCTAAACTGTTAAATTTTTGCGGAAACTTATTAGTTGAGTTATTATGAAAGTCTTCATAGCAAAATGTATCCTTAAATTCGTTAAATACATTTTGACCATGCGTTAAAATAAATGTACTAAATGTGAAAACAAATACTAGAAATCTCATTATATTTATAAAGCTTTGCAAAGCTAAACTAAAAATATGCAAAAAACGATTTGGAATATTGTAATGCTTTTAGTTGCATCTACTTTTTTTTGGGGATGTGATAATGAAATAAATATAGCAGCAGATTGGAAGGAGACAGCAGTAATTTATGGTGCACTTAATCCTAATCAGACTAAAAACTATATAAGAATTCAACGGGCTTATCTCGATCAAGATCAGGCCGCAGTTGCTTTTTCAAATAATATTGATTCTTTGTATTTTGATACATTGGTTGTTACCCTAGATGAGTTTGTAAATGATTCTTATAGCCAAACTTATTCGTTTAAAAAGATAAATGGTAATAACATTGATATGGAAAAAGACTCTGGACTTTTTTATAATGACGATAATTACCTTTATGAATTATCAGACCCTTTAAAACCTTCTCAGTTTGCAACAGACTATAAATATAGAATAGTGGTACGCAATCCTCAATCAGGGTATGTGTGTCAATCGAGTACAATGAGTGTCGGTCAAGCAGAAATTAAAGGTCCAGTTAGTAATAATGGGGGAACTATTTATTTTTTGAATGAGTCAATTCCTGTTACCTTTCAAGAAGGTAAGCATGCAAGAGCTTATAAGGTAGAATTGGATTTTAGAGTTAAGGAAACTCGGAAGGATGATCCATCTATCGAACAAATTAAATACTACAAATGGACGTTAGTTAATTTAGGAAAAACACAAAGTTTACGAGGATTTGAATTGGGTAGATATTTAGTTGCATCATCAGGATTTTTTGCCACTTTAGCCTCGGTTATCCCAGAAAATGAAAGCCTTGAAAGAAGATTACTCAACTTTGATTTGACGTTTTATGGCATATCAGACGACTTTAACACTTATTTAAGCGTTAACAAACCCTCCATAGGAATTGTACAGAAAAAACCTGAATATTCAAATATTGAAAATGGCATCGGCTTGTTTGCTTCAAGGAACATAACTTCATTTACTAATCTTAATTTTCACTCAAGTACAACAGGTCTAATTCAAACGAACGACAAAACCAGAAATCTTGGATTTATAGAATAGTGTGTCGTTTTGTCATAGATTATTTATCCAAAAACTGACATTATTATCCTTTTGCGAAATGGCATTGTAGTTGTTAATTGGATGTTAATTAAAAAATCAAATTAGAATGAGTAAAGTAATTGGAATTGATTTAGGAACTACAAATTCGTGCGTATCTGTAATGGAGGGTAATGAACCAGTAGTTATCCCAAACAGTGAAGGAAGAAGAACAACCCCGTCAATTGTTGCATTTATGGACAATGGAAATGGTGAGCGAAAAGTAGGTGATCCAGCAAAAAGACAAGCGATTACTAATCCGCAAAACACTATCAGTTCGATCAAACGATTTATGGGATCTACTTTTACAGAAGTAGAAAAAGAAGCAGGTCAAATGCCGTATAAAGTTGTTAAAGGAGATAATAATACTCCTCGTGTTGTCATTGGTGACCGAAAATACACCCCACAAGAAATATCTGCTATAACACTTCAAAAAATGAAGAAAACAGCAGAAGATTATCTTGGAACTACTGTGGATAGAGCAGTTATTACAGTACCTGCGTACTTTAATGATAGCCAAAGACAAGCAACAAAAGAAGCAGGTGAAATTGCGGGTTTAAAAGTAGAGCGTGTTGTTAACGAACCAACCGCAGCTGCATTAGCATACGGTTTGGACAAGAAAGATGTTGATCAAAAAATTGCAGTATACGATTTAGGGGGTGGTACGTTTGATATTTCAATCCTTGAATTAGGAGATGGAGTATTTGAGGTAAAATCAACGAATGGAGATACACATCTTGGAGGTGATGACTTTGATAGAGTGATTATTGATTGGTTGGCTGATGAATTCATGGCTGATGAGAATATGGATCTTCGGAAAGATCCCATGGCTCTTCAACGATTAAAAGAAGCTGCAGAAAAAGCCAAGATTGAATTGTCAAGTTCAACACAAACAGAAATTAATCTGCCATATGTCACAGCCACTGACAGTGGTCCAAAACACCTAGTTAGATCATTCAGCAGAGCAAAATTTGAGCAACTTGCTGATAAACTTATTCGAAGAAGTATGGATCCATGTAAACAAGCATTAAAAGATGCGGGTTATTCTCCATCGGATATTGATGAAGTGATTTTAGTGGGAGGTAGTACTCGTATCCCAAGGATTCAAGAAGAAGTGAAAAAATACTTTGGTAAAACACCATCAAAAGGAGTGAACCCTGACGAAGTTGTTGCAATTGGTGCAGCTATTCAAGGTGGTGTATTGACAGGAGAAGTGAAAGATGTTCTTCTATTAGATGTTACCCCATTATCTCTTGGTATTGAGACAATGGGAGGTGTGTTTACAACTTTAATAGAATCAAATACAACAATACCTTCTAAAAAATCACAGGTATTCTCAACTGCAGCAGATAATCAGCCAAGTGTTGAGATTCATGTACTTCAGGGTGAAAGAAGTATGGCTAAAGATAACCGTACCATTGGAAAATTCCACTTGGACGGAATGCCACCAGCACCAAGAGGAGTCCCTCAAATTGAGGTAACCTTTGACATTGATGCCAACGGGATATTAAATGTTAGTGCTAAGGATAAAGGTACTGGTAAAGAACAAAATATTCGAATTGAAGCCAGTTCTGGATTGAGTGATGAAGAAATCGAAAAGATGAGAAAAGAAGCAGAAGCAAATGCTGATGCTGACAAAGCTGAAAAAGAAAAAATAGATAAATTGAATTCGGCTGATAACTTGGTTTTTTCCACTGAAAAGCAATTATCTGAATACGGAGATAAGATTCCTGAAGATAAAAAATCAGTAATTGAATCAGCTAAAGAAGAGCTTAAAAAAGCTCATGCTGCAGGAGATTTAGACGGGATAGACGCTCAAATGGAAACCTTGAATAAGGCATGGGAAGCAGCATCACAAGATATATATGCAGCACAGCAAGAAGCCGGAGCAGAAGGTAGTGCTGACGCCTCAGGTGGAGGATCTGCAGAAGATTCGTCTTCAACTGCAGAAGACTCTAAAGATGTTGAGGATGTTGATTTTGAGGAAGTTAAATAACTGCTAACATTATAATAAATTAAATGAACTAAAGAACCCTCTGCTAACAGAGGGTTCTTTTTTAGTTTAAGAGTCAATATCTTATATTATTAAAGTTATAGATCAACTCTATCATTAATTTTGCGCAATATATTTCCACATAAAGAGGACTTAACCTATTTTTACACCCTTAAAAAACTATTCTTTTGAAACTATCAATATTAAGAGAAACAGATGATGGAGAGACACGAGTGGCTATAGTGCCGAAGTCTGTCCAAAAATTAATCAAACTAGGTTTTGAGGTACTTATAGAATTGGGTGCTGGGGCAAATGCATCATTTACTGATGAGGATTACATAGACTCAGGAGCTTCAATTGCAAAAACACTCAAGGAGGCTATTACAGATTCAGATGTTATTATAAAGATTAACCCACCATCTACAGTTGACTTAAAGCATCTTAAGAAAGGACAAATTTGGCTGTCGCAATTATTTCATCGATTAAATGAAGACCTGATTTCTGAACTTAACGAAAAAGGGGTGTCTGCTCTTAGTCTGGATGCGATGCCTAGAATTAGTCGTGCACAAAGTATGGATGTGTTAAGTTCTCAAAGTAATCTATCCGGCTACAAAGCGGTAATTTGTGGAGCCGATAATGCTGGGAAAATATTTCCAATGCTTATGACAGCTGCAGGAACCATATCTCCGAGTAAAGTATTAATATTTGGTGTTGGAGTTGCTGGACTTCAAGCAATTGCTACTGCAAAAAGATTGGGAGCTATTGTTGAGGCTACTGATGTAAGGCTTGAATGTAAAGAACAGACCGAATCATTAGGTGCTAAATTCTTAACCGTAGAAGATGACGGCGTTAAAGTAGAGGGAGGATATGCTCAAGAGGTAACAGAAGAATATTTTGCTAAACAAAAAGAAGTGGTTAATAAATCACTTTCTCAAGCTGATATTGTGATAACAACTGCTTTAGTACAAGGTGCTAAGGCCCCAATTTTAATTACAAAAGAACAAATTGAAATGATGAAAAACGGATCTATTATAGTAGATATGGCTGTAGCCAAAGGCGGCAATACGGAATTTAGTAAGCCAGATGAAACTGTTTTTCATCAAGGGGTAAAAATAGTTGGGGTGAGTAATTTTCCAGCTCAATTACCTACCAATGCGAGTGAGTTATTGAGTAGAAATATTGATACTTTTTTGACTCATTTAGTCGAAGAAGGGAAGTTTAAATGGGATATGGAAGATGAGATTACGAGAGAAACACTCATAGTAAATAATATTTAATTAAAGGAATAAAGAGAATGAATGAAATAATAGAATTTTTCAGCCAAAATAAAGACATGATATTTATCGTAGTCTTGATGGTTTTTGTGGGGGTAGAAGTTATTGGTAAAGTGCCAGCGGTATTACATACACCACTAATGTCAGGTGCAAATGCGATACACGGTGTAGTGGTAGTAGGAGCAATTATTGTAATGCTCAACTCAGAGCCAACAAATTATGTTTCAATGATACTTGGTTTTATTGCAGTATTTCTTGGGACCCTCAATGTTGTTGGAGGTTTTGTTGTTACTGATAGAATGTTAGAAATGTTTAAAAAGAAGAAATAATGAGTTTAAACATCATACACATCATCTACTTATTTGCTTCAGTTACCTTTATTTTAGGACTCAAAATGTTGAGTAATCCTAAAACAGCCAGGAATGGGAATATTTTTGCTGCTGTTGGAATGGTAGCTGCAATTTTAGCTACTATCTTTCTTCACGAAGGTGAGGTCAATACCATTATTTATGGTCTTATTTTTGGAGCAATAGCTCTAGGAACTATTGTCGGATGGTTAACGGCCAAACGCGTTCAAATGACTAAAATGCCTGAACTAGTATCCTTATTCAATGGAATGGGGGGTGCTTGTGCTGCTTTGATTGGGTTAGTAGAGTTTCACCACAACCTAGATAATTCTACAAATATTGCAATCATTCTCGCGGGTATGATCATAGGTTCTGTATCCTTTAGTGGAAGTATAATCGCCTGGGCAAAATTGAATGGTACCCTAAGAAATGCAATTCGATTGCCTAAATATAATATCCTGAACACAATTATACTGATTGGTTTAGCTGTCTATTCTATTTTTATTGTTTGGACGGGTACGCATAGTGAGGCTCATTTGTATGGACTTTTCACTGCAGCAATTATTTATGGAATTCTTTTTGTTATTCCAATTGGAGGAGCAGATATGCCCGTAGTTATATCACTACTTAATTCATTCACTGGCTTAGCTGCTGCATTTGGAGGATTCCTATATGGAAATCAGGTTATGCTTACAGGTGGTATTCTTGTAGGTAGTGCCGGTACATTACTTACACTTGTAATGTGTGAGGCTATGAACAGACCATTATTCAATGTAATCTTCGGAGCTTTTGGAGATGGAGATACCACAAAATCTATGGGAGGTGCATCTCAAGGAACAGTTAAAGAAGTGGGTCCTAGCGATCTTGCAGTTCAAATGAACTACAGCAATAAAATATTGATCGTGCCAGGATATGGATTGGCTGTTGCTCAAGCTCAACATGTGATAAAAGAATTAGAACAACTACTTGAAGATCGTGGCGTTGAAGTAGCTTATGCAATTCATCCAGTTGCAGGAAGAATGCCTGGACATATGAATGTCTTGTTGGCAGAGAGTAATGTTGATTACGATAAACTTAAGGAAATGGAAGATGTAAATCCGGAGTTTTCTCAAACAGATTTAGTACTTGTTGTTGGTGCAAATGATGTTGTAAATCCAGCGGCAAAAACAGATCCGACTAGTCCTATTTATGGTATGCCAATATTAGAGGTTGAAAATTCAAAACACATAGTGGTTAACAAGCGAAGTATGAATGCAGGATACGCAGGAATTCAAAATGAATTATTTTTCAGGGATAAGACGAATATGCTATTTGGCGATGCCAAAAAGGTATTAACTGAATTGGTTAATGAATTGAAAGCCTTGGATTAAAAAAATGATTCTGTCTTGAATAATTTATTCTATACCACTGATATCAATGAAGGGAATATAAAACTCAAAGATCAAGAAGCAATTCACTGCTCGTTAGTTTTAAGAAAAAAAGTAGGTGAAGTAATTCGCGTTATTGATGGGAAAGGGAACCTATATAAATGCGGAATTGACAGAATGAACAAAAGGAGTGTGGAGTGCACCATACTTGATTCTGAGTATCATGAAAAATCTGAACGAGTTACTATAGCAGTTTCACCAACCAAAAATAGAGACAGGTTAGAATGGATGATTGAGAAACTTGTAGAAATTGGTTCCGACGAAATCATTCTTATGCATACAACAAATACGGAGCGTACTCGAACTAATTTTGAGCGACTCGAAAAAAAAATTATATCAGCTGTAAAACAAAGTTTAAGATTTTATTTACCTAGCATTTCTGAGATGGAATTTAATGATGTTTTAAAGTTAGACTTCCAATCAAAATTTATTGCACATTGTTATGCTGATCTCATAAAAGTGGATCAAAATTCAAATACATCTATCAAACAATTAGTTTTAATTGGTCCTGAAGGAGATTTCTCAAGAAAAGAAGTTGAATCCGCATCAAACCATGACTTCAAAGGATTAAATTTAGGAAGGTACAGGTTAAGAACTGAAACAGCGGCTATTGTGGCTTTATCTAGATTTCAATGAATTTAAGTAGATTCTATATTGCTCTACTATGTTTGGTTTTTTTAGGATTCACCTCAGAATTTTCAGTCAAAATTGCAAAATTAAAGTATGATGGTGGTGGTGATTGGTATGCTAATCGAACTGCTCTCTCCAACTTAGCTAATTTTTGCAATTCATCATTGAATACTTCAATCAATCCTGCTGATGAAGTTGTTGAGGTAGGAAGTAAGGATATTTTTAATTACCCTTATGTGTATATGACAGGTCACGGAAATGTTGTATTTAGTGCAACAGATGCTGAAAATTTGAGGAATTATCTTTTGGCAGGAGGGTTTCTTCATATTGATGACAATTACGGTTTAGATAAGTTTGTTAGGGCGGAAATGAAAAAAGTATTTCCTGAACTTGATTTTATTGAGTTGCCTTTTAATCACCCCATTTACAATCAGAAATATAAATTTTCAAATGGCTTACCCAAAATACATGAGCATGATAGAAAGCCACCAAAGGGGTTTGGAATTATTTACAAGGGAAGATTATTGTGTTTCTATGATTATGAATGTGATTTAGGAAATGGCTGGGAAGACGAGGGGATTTATGACGATAGTCCAGAAAAAAGATTGATGGCTCTTAAAATGGGTGCTAACATCATTCAATACGTATTCAATAATTAGTTGATATTTAGAGCTTCTTCTTTCATTTCTTTAGAGAGTATAGGGCCAAGAAACCTGTCGATAGCCATATGTGCCAAATAAATGAACGGAGTCATAATTATTGCAACAATAAATTTGAATATGTAGTTGCATATTCCAACTGCTAAAAAAAGACTCCAAGTCCAATCAGCTCCTATTTTAAAGGCTATGAATAAAACCACAAAACTGTCAATTAGTTGACTAATTAAAGTGCTTCCCGTAGCTCTTAACCATATTTTGTTCTCTCCAGTAATTGACTTTAGTTTTTGAAATACACGTACGTCTACTATTTGTCCAATTAAAAAAGCAATAAGTGAACCTCCAATAATCCATAAACCCTGTCCAAATATTTTTTCAAATGCGTTTTGAAAATTTGGAATACCTTCAGACGTCGCACTTTTTACCCACCAAGATGCAGGAGTTAAGTGAATAGCAAAGTATACTCCAATAAATGCATAGCTAATAAGAGCTACTGTCAAAAAAGATAGGAAACGAACACCTTTGATACCAAAATACTCATTTATAATGTCTGTTAGAACAAAAACAATGGGCCATAAGAGTACTCCTGCAGTCAGATTGAAACTAATTTTTTCTCCAAAAAATGAATAATAGTATGGATAAATACCCAGTGTTCTTTCTAGAGAGAATATTTTTATACCAATAAATTCAGCAATTATGGCATTGGAAATAAAAAAACCACCAAGAATTAAGAATAATTTATTTTCTTTTTTCTTTAAAATGTTCATTTAATAGTAGTATAAAACGATGTGTGGAAATATAGGCACAATCCTTATCAACAACAATATTATTATTGTGATTTGATATGTTGAAATATATTTTTTGTCTTTGGATGTTATTAAGTTGTTTGTCTGTATTGGCTCAGGACGCAATTTCTTGTTACAACTCAGGTATTGATAAGTTTGAAGAGGGGAATGTTTTGGGAGCAATAAAAGATTTTAATGCGGCAATTAAACTTGATCCGAAAATGGCTGAAGCATACTGGGGTAGAGGTAGTGTCTATGCTGAAATGGAAGAATTTGAACCTGCTTTAAAAGATTTAAATACGTGCATTAAAATAAATCCAGGCGTTGGAGATGCATTTTACAATCGTGCCTTTGTATTTACGGCTATGGATGAGCCTCAAAAGGCATTGAATGATTTGAATATGTATGTCATGTTAAATCCTGATGATATCAATGGTTATTTATCACGTTTAGACATTTTAGTGAAATTTGGGATGAGAAGTGAGGCATACGCAGACATGGAAAAAGCCGCTAAATTGAGGGCTTCCAATTCTTCGGAATTTTTACAACGCTCAAGAATAAGATATTTAATGAATGACACAATCGGCTGTCTTAAAGATTTGAATGATTGTATTTCTCAATCTCCTTCGTTTATTGAAGCTTATTATTTAAGGGGTAAATATCATTATGAATTTGGCAATAATAATTTAGCCATTCAAGATTTGAATATCTACTTACTTACGAATACTAATGATGCAGAGGCTTTTGTCATAAGAGGAGAGTGCTATGCTCGTCAGGATGAATTTTCAATAGCAATTAGTGATTACACTAAAGCAATAAGTATTAATGACAAGAATCCAACTTATTATTTTGATCGAGGTTTTTTTAACCTCCAACTTCAAGCATATGAAAATGCGCAAAAGGATTTTATCAAGGCAATTGCATATGATCATCAGGATATTCGACTGGCCTATTTTAATTTAGGGATTTCATCTTATCGTCTTGGACAGAAAGACGAAGCCTGCGAACAATGGAGAAAGTCAGAAAATATGGGGATGGATTATATCAACAAGTACTGTAAATAGGTTACTTATTACCTTTGAGGTCATAAATTCCAAATTTACCTAGCCCCCATTTTGAAAGGCGGTATTGGATTGATACGAGTAAAACTCCTAAGCCGTATATGGCACTTCGTTTAAGATTTATTGAGCTGGCGTCTTCGAAATATTTTGTCGGACATGTAACTTCACCAATCTCGTAACCTGCATAGAATATTTGAGCTGTCATTTGATTATCGAAAACAAAATCGTTGCTGTTTTTCATGATATCAATCTTATCGAAAATGGAAGTGTCAAAGGCACGATAGCCTGTGTGATATTCACTCAGTTTTTGATCAATTAAAATATTTTGTACCAGTGTTAGAATTCGGTTAGCAACATACTTATACCAAGGCATTCCACCTTTGAGTGCTCCTTTTCCGAGTATTCGTGATGCATAAACAACGGGGAAAACCCCGTTTGCAATAATGCTACACATACTTTTAACAAGCAGAGGTGTATATTGATAATCGGGATGAACCATAATAGCAATGTCTGCACCGATATTTACGGCTTTATTATAACAGCTTTTCTGATTACCACCATATCCTCTATTTTTATCATGGATTATAACATGATTGATTCCAATTCTCTTTGCAAGAGCTGCAGTATCGTCCTTACTAGCATCATCTACAAGAATGGTTTCATCCACAATGTCAAAGGGTAATTCATTATAAGTCCTTTCAAGTGTTTTAGCGGCATTATATGCCGGAAACACAACAACTACCTTTTTCCCGTCTATCATAAGCTATGCGAACATTAAATAAAAGACGAGTGCACCTGATAAATAACCAATTACAGCTAACCAACTTATTTTTTTTAGGTACCATAAAAAATCAATTTTTTCAAGCCCCATAGCTGCTACTCCGGCTGCAGAACCAATTATTAATGAACTACCTCCGGTTCCTGCACAAAAAGCCAGAAATTGCCAAAATCGACCGTTTGCAGCAAAATCTCCAGTTGCTGATATATCATACATTCCTTGAGCTGCTGCTACTAAAGGAACATTATCTACAATACTTGATAAAAGTCCAATAATGATATTAATAGAAAAAATATTACCATTAAAAAAAACATCTAATTTCTCTGCTGCAGTTCGTAAGTGACCAAATTCTTGAAGGGCACCCACAGCTAATAATATACCCAAGAAAAAAAGAACACTTGCTGTATCAATTTTTTGAAGCACGCCAATTACAGAAAGTGGATGTTTTTGTGCTTTACTTTTTCCTTTGTGCATGATTTCTGTAACTGTCCATAAGATTCCAAGACTCAACATCATTCCCATAAAAGGAGGTAGGTGAGTGTATGTTTTAAAAATTGGTACGAATATCAAACCTGCAATTCCTAAGAAAAATACAAATGTTCTTTCTCCTGATGTAGTTGGGTTAGTGTAATGATCTAAGTTTTCTTGTTTGATAGGGCGAGATATTTCGCCTTTAATAGTTAAACTTAGTATAGTCAAAGGGACAATCATTGATACAAGGCTAGGTATGAATAGCTCGGTGATAATTTGAGGAACATTTGGTAACTGACCTTTTATCCATAACATCGTTGTAGTTACATCACCAATAGGTGACCAAGCTCCTCCTGCATTAGCAGAAATAACTACCATACCTACGAAAATCCAACGTGTTTTGACATCTTCAATTAGTTTTCTGAGAAGCGAAACCATTACAATTGTGGTAGTAAGATTGTCAAGTGCAGCAGAGAAAAAGAATGTAAGAACGCATATAATCCATAGCAACTTACTAGTATTTTCAGTTTTTATTCGATCTGTGATTACTGCAAAACCCTCGTGAGCATCGATAAGTTCGACAATTGTCATAGCACCAAGTAAAAAAAATAAAATATTGGCTATATCGAACATGTGATGATACAAACCACCATTGCCGTTTAAGCCATGTTCTATAATATGGATAAAGTCATGCCCTTCATTTAGAGAGAAAACATAAATGGTCCAACATAACATACCAGTAACTAGAGCACTAGCAGCTTTATCAATTTTTATTGTGTGCTCAAGAGCAATTCCAATGTATCCGAGAACAAATACTATTAAAATGAGTGTAGCCATATTATTATAAATCTAGGGCAAAAAAACATTTTTTTCTTCACTAAAATGGGGAAAATTTTGTACAATTTTAAAGTTCATCTCATCCCTCTGTATCAATATGTGTTGCAAACCATTTGATAGAAGAATCATCGAAGAATCTAAATACTGAATATAAGATGACACCTGTTCTAATGTTTTTTTATCTAATCGAACGGATGGAGCCTTGCATTCTACAAGTAATGTTGGTTGACCATTTGAGTTGTAGAATACAATATCGTATCTTTTTTTGGTCTTGGGAAGCGCTCTTTCAATACTAATTCTTCCTGCTGGGAAACCATTCTTTATAAGCTGTTTAATAATATGTTGTCTAACCCATTCTTCGGGAGTCAGAGTAACATACTTTTGTCGAATAGGGTCAAAGATTAATTTTTGACCATTATTGTCAGATTTTAGTTGAAAGTTAAAATTTTCGAAGTTTAATTGCACTAGTTTTTAATAACCTATGCCCAAAGGTAGTAGTTCATATACAGAATTCAACAATTTGATAAATCAACTTGATAAGAAAGAGATTTTACCTATTTACCTATTACATGGAGAGGAATACTATTTTCTAGAAAAATTAATAACTAAGATTGAGGAGGTTGTTGTTGATAAAGCAACAGCTAGTTTTAACAACCATGTATTCTATGGAAAGGAAACACAAGTTTCGGATATTATGAATATTGCTCGACGTTTTCCAATGATGGCGGATAAACAATTAGTTGTATTCAAAGAAGCACAATTTTGTAAGACGCCAGATGCTATTATTCCATATATAGAGAATCCTGTTAAAAGCACCGTTTTAGTCTGGTACCATCCGAGTAAAAAACTGCTAATGAATAGAAAACTAGGAATGGCAATGAAAAAACATGCTGTAATATTTACAGCAGAACCCATACCAGAGAGGGAAGTATCAACGGTTACAGCATCTTATATACAAAATAAAGGCTATGATATTGAACCAAAAACTTTGCACTTATTAGTTGAAAATTGTGGGTTTAAATTTTCCACTATAGTTAAAGAGTTGGATAAGGTTTTTTCAAATGTAGAGCAGGGCAACAAATTAAGAGAGGATCAGATTGAGAGGTATGTTGGCATTAATAAGCTGTACAATATATTTGCATTACAAAAAGCGTTAGCCAAAAAACAGAAAAGTCAGGCTGTTGAGATTCTAAACTTTTTTAAGGCAAATATTCATAATCATCCTATTGTCATGCTCAATGCTTCAATCTTCAGTTATTTCAAAAAAGTGGCTTTGGTGCAAAGTATGATTCAAAAAACAGATAAAGAAGTGATGTCAAGTGTGGGAATTCCATTTTTTGCAATTGGCGAATATAGAGAGGCTGCAAGGAATTATTCAGGAAAGAAAATTGTTGATGTAATTGGTTTTATAAACGATTGTGATTTGAAATTTAAAGGAATAACTCAATCCTCAAAAGAACCTGAATTACTTTTCGAGGAAACCGTTCTCAAAATCCTTGGCATATAGGATTAAGAATACTATATTTGGTTGTTTTTTAACTAAAGTTAAAAATATAAATTAATGATAATCAACATAATAAATAATATGAAAAAAGCACTACTTATTGGATTGATGTTCACGTCAATACTATCCTTTTCTCAAACAAGAGTACAAGAGCTTAATGTCCCAGATGCCCTTCAAGTAAAAGCATATGCATCATTAGTAAAAGCTATCGATAATGAGTACACACCTGGTGAAGTTATTACAATTAAAAATACCGTTATTAAAAGAAAAAAAGCTGTTAACTACGATTATATAGACTTAGGTGATACCTACTACGATTTGCAAACCAACTCTAGTCCAGGAAGAAGAATTATTCTTCACGCTGATGGAACAGTCTCGGCTGTGTGGACAACTAGTCCAGATGCAGGAACAGGTTATCCTAACAGAGGAAGTGGGTACAACCATTATGATGGAGCCAATTGGTTGATGGGTAGAGATTCTAAAATTGAATCTGCAGGTAGAACCGGATGGCCAACAATTATGCTTATAGATGATGGATCAGAAATGACTATTGCTCATGAGTCCAACACTGGTGGCTTTATAACCTCAAAAAACAGTGCCAAAGGTAATACGTCATTCAATAGTTCAAATGCTATTTTAGACGATCTTACAGAACCTAACTCTAATCGTGTTCCTATTTGGAATAGAAGTGCTGCTTCAAATGGTAAAATACATATCATATCAAACTATTGGGCAAGTGAAGCCAATGGAGTACCTGTAGTAACTCGAAAGGGTGTTAATAGTCCAACAACATATAGTAGATGGGATGTCAATGGAGATTCTGCTGATATTGCTCATGTCCTTTTGCCGGGTTATGACAGTACGCTATTTGCTGCAGGTGGCGGTGATAGCTATGCTATTGATGTCAGAGACTCAATTGTAGCAATTTTGCTTGGTGGTTTAGGTGATCCTGTATCCCTTTGGAAATCAACTGATAATGGTGATAGTTGGACTTATACCGATGTTGATAGTTTTCCATTCAAAGGACAACGATCTGCAGCTCGATTATTACTATCAGGTGATACTGCTCTTTCTAATGATGGTTCTATGGATGTTATGATAGATCCTTCTGGAAAAGTTCATGCTTTTTGGGGTTTAGGAAGAGTATTAGGTGCTGAGCCTGATGGTGCAGACACAACAGGTTTCTCATTTTTTCCAGGAACATCCCAAATTAGACATTGGAAAGAAGGAGATGTAACAAGTCGTATTGCTGGTTCAGGTTTTGATTTAGACCAAGATGGTCAATTTAATGTGACCGCAGAAACTTACAGTAGTCTTGATGCAAATCAAAATGTACCTGCTAATTTATTATCTGCTACTAGAACAGGAAATACATCGCTAGTAACTATGCCTTCATCAAGTGCAGACGAAAATGGCAATCTATTTGTAGTTTATTCAGCTCCAGTTGAAAATCAATTACATTTTTTGAATGCTAATTACAGAGATATTATGGTTTCATATTCTACCGATGGTGGCGAGACATGGATGGGACCACAGAATTTAACACAGGATGGGACACAGGAATGTAATTTTCCATCTGCTGCTAAAGTTGCAAATGATTATCTTCATGTAATGTGGCAACAAGATGCTACTCCTGGTACATTCCTACAAAATCACTCAGCTAGTGCTGGTTCTCATCCTAACGAAATTAACACTATGAAATATGCTGCAGTTCCTGTTGCTGATATTATCAACAACGTAATAGGAAATGATGTAAGAACTGCAAGTGTCGATAACCTAAAGACAGCAGAAGTTTTTGTGGTCAGTCAAAATCAACCCAATCCTTTCCAAGGAACTTCTGAAGTTTTAGTATACTTAAGAACTAGCTCAAAAGTTTCGCTTACGGTTACAGACATTCTTGGTAATGTATTAAATCAAGGAGATTTGGGTGTCATGAATGCGGGTAATCATAAACTTTCAATTGATGCAAATGGTCTATCTAGTGGGATGTATTTCTACACAATAGCTACTCCAGAACACCAAGTAACTAAAAGAATGCAGGTGAAATAAAATTCATATATAAATTTTAAAATCCGTCATATTTACATGACGGATTTTTTTTGGACTAAACTTTAAACTTGAATAGATATTATTATACATTTGCAGCCCTTTATGAGGAATCACATGCGGGCGTGGTGAAATTGGTAGACACGCTAGACTTAGGATCTAGTGCCTCACGGTGTGAAGGTTCGAGTCCTTTCGCCCGCACACCAAAAAGATAAAGCCCTGTCATAACAGGGTTTTATTTTTTTATTTCTCTTGAAAAGTTTAATAAAAAATAGACTCAGTCATTATAATCCTACTTAAAACACTAACGTTATGAATGCAACTTTCAAAAAATTAGATGATTTAAATGCTATAATTAGCATTGAAGTTAAGAATGAAGATTATCAAGGTAATTTAAATAAACAATTTAAAGATTATCGAAAAAAAGCAAAAATTCCGGGCTTTAGACCAGGAACTGTTCCCTTGGGAATGGTAAAACAGATGATTGGTAAAAGTGTATTATTTGAGGAAGTTAATCGACTAACATCTGAAGAGTTATATAAATATCTTCAGGATAATAAAATTGATATTTTAGGTCAGCCAATGACTAGTGATACTCAAGAAAGTGAAACAGACTTCGAAAATTACGGCGATTTTACATTTCATTTTGATTTAGGATTAGCACCAGTATTTGATTTAAAGATTTCTGCCAAGGATAAACTTACCCGTTATGAAATTGAATTAGATGGTAAAGAGGTTGAGACTGAAATTAAGAATTTGAGGAGACAAAACGGAAAATTAGAAAATATTGATAAATCTGAAACTGAAAATGATTCTATTGTTTTGATAATGACTGAAACCAACTCAAAAGGAGAGCTCAAAGATGGAGGAGTATTTGAACAAGAGGTTACAGTATTACCTGAGGTGGTAAAAAGTAAGAAAGTTAAAAAACAATTACTGAATGTTAGTGTCAATGATGAAATCAAACTCAATGTTATTGATTTATTCAACGATAATGAAATGGTAATTTCTCATTCATTAGGTATAGAAAAAGAGGCGGTAGGGTCTCTAAGTAAGAATTTTACAGGTAAAGTTAAGGAAATAAAACGAGTTATACCTGCAGAGCTCAATCAAGAGTTTTATGATCTAGTTATGGGACCTGGTGCTGTAACCAATGAAGAAGAATTCAACAAAAAAATTGAAGAAAATCTAGGTTCATATTATGTTGCTGAATCCGAAAAGCAATTGGAGGCTGAGATAAATAAAGTTTTAGAAAAAAATCATAAACTTACGTTGCCGGATGATTTTCTTAAAAGATGGCTTAAGGGTACAAAACCAGATACCTACAATAAAGATAATGTAGATGAACTCTTTGCCAATGAGTCAAATGTATTGAAAAAGCAACTGATAAGAGAAAAAATTGCCGAACAAGAAAATGTAGAAGTTTCGGACGAAGATATTAATCAAACCTCATTTGCATATACAGCTCAAATGCTAAGGCAATATGGTTTAAATAATCCTGATCCTAAAATGATTCAAAATTTTGAAGCTAAAAATAGAGAAGAAAAGAATTACCTACTTAGAATAAGAGATGTAGTAGTTGAAAAAAAGGTAATTGATAAGGTTAAGGATATGATTACTCTCAAAATAAAAAAAATAACTGTAGAAAAATTTTATGATGTGATAAAAAAGTTTAATGATAAAAATTAAACCTTTTTTCAGAAACCAAATTATATTAAAAAGATCAGTTTGTTCTAATTTTTGACATAATTAACGCACTTGAAGTTGTTTTTGATGACAACTAATGAGCTAAATGTTTAAATTTGAAAATTATATATGTAACTAATGGATTACGGGAAAGAATTTAAAAAGTACGCAACTAAACATATGGGAATCAGCAGCTCGAAAGTAGACCACTACATTTCAAGCTCCATTCAATCTCCTCAAGATATGACAAGAACGGTAATTGAGGAGAGGCAAATGCCATTCAGAGAGGTTGATGTTTTCTCAAGATTAATGGCAGATCGTATTATATTTTTGGGTACAGGTATCGATGATTATATAGCAAATGTGATTCAAGCACAATTGCTTTTTCTTGAGAGTTCTGATGCAAAGCGAGATATACAGATTTACATAAATAGTCCAGGTGGATCAGTTTACGCAGGACTCGGAATATACGACACAATGCAATATATAGCTCCAGATGTAGCAACAATTTGTACAGGTATGGCAGCAAGTATGGGTGCTGTTTTAATGTGTGCAGGAACAAATGGAAAGAGAACAGCTTTGAAACATAGTCGAGTAATGATTCATCAACCTTTGGGTGGAGCCCAAGGTCAGGCAACTGATATGGAAATTACGGTTAAAGAAATTATAAAGTTGAAGAAAGAATTATATGAAATTATAGCCCAACATTCTGGTCAAAAATTCAATAAGGTCGAAAAAGACAGTGAGCGTGATTACTGGATGACAGCTCAAGAAGCCAAAGAATATGGTATGATAGATGAAGTTCTCATCAGAAAATAAATTCCATTTATGCAGTTAATATGTTCTTTTTGTGGGAGAAGTAAAGGAGAGGTGGGTCTCCTAATTTCTGGTATTGATGCACATATCTGTGAAGATTGTGTTCACCAAGGCAATGAGATAATCCTCAGTGAGTCCAGAGCAAAATCACTCCAGAAAAAAGAGTTGCTTTTTGATTTAAAAAAACCAAAAGCAATAAAATCTCTTTTGGATGAGTACGTCATAGGTCAAGAAAAAGCAAAAAAAACCTTAAGTGTTGCTGTATATAATCACTATAAGCGATTATCATTCGAATCTGAAAAGTATGATGTCGAATTAGAAAAATCCAATGTCTTGCTTATTGGAGAAACAGGTACAGGTAAAACACTCTTAGCACGTACCTTGGCAAGGTGCCTTGATGTTCCATTTTGTATTGCAGATGCAACTGTATTAACAGAGGCCGGCTATGTAGGAGAGGATGTAGAAAGTATTATCTCTAGACTCTACCAAGCTTCAGATTATGATAAAGAAGCTACCGAACGAGGTATAATTTATATTGATGAGATTGATAAGATTGCAAGAAAGTCTGATAATCCAAGTATTACTCGTGATGTTAGCGGAGAGGGTGTTCAACAAGGTTTACTTAAAATCTTAGAGGGTACTGTTGCTAATGTTGCTCCACAAGGGGGGAGAAAGCATCCTGACCAGAAAATGATAAAGATTGACACAAGAAATATTCTATTCATTTGTGGAGGTGCTTTTGATGGTATTGATAAAATTATTAATAAAAGACTTCAAGCAGGTGCGTTAGGTTATAAATCAAACTTTAAGGAAGAGATTAATAAGGACCAATACCTTGAGTATATCATGCAGTCTGATGTTAAACAATTTGGACTTATACCAGAGATAATTGGTAGGATTCCAATTTTAACAGCATTAAAACCACTTGATGCAGAGACACTAAAATCAATTCTTATGAAACCTAAAAATGCCTTAATAAAGCAATATGAGGCACTTTTTAAGATGGATGGAGTTGAATTAGAAATCTCAGAAAAAGTTATTGATTACATTGTTGAAAAAGCCCTTGAGTTTAAACTTGGTGCGAGAGGATTGCGTTCTATTTGCGAAGAAATTTTAAGCGATTATATGTATGATACTCCGTCAGAAGATTCTGTCAAGAAAATCAGTATTGAGATAAAAGATGCCAAGAAAGTCATCGATAAATTAAGACTAAAGGCAGCATAGGTGCATAAATAAGTTCTTGTTGTCTTGATTTTTTTGCTTGCTTTGAAATAATTGTGCGAGTATTTAAAAAAAACGATCCCAAAGTAATTAGAGCATGGACATTTTATGATTGGGCCAATTCGGTTTATAATCTCATTATATCCACTGCGATTTTTCCTATTTTTTATCAAGCAGTTACCAAAAGTCATGCCGCAGAAAACGGTTTAGTTCGCGAGATTAATGGTGATAGTGTTGACATGATAGTATTCTTTGGTAGAGAATTTGTAAATACAGAATTGTATTCATACGTGTATTCACTGTCATTCCTGACTGTGGTCATTTTAGTTCCAATTTTATCTGGAATTGCAGACTATTCTGGAACTAAGAAGCGATTTATGCAGTTTTTCTGTTATTTGGGTGCAGCTGGTTGCATGTCTTTATATTTTTTCGATGTAGAAAATATTGAGATGAGTATGCTGCCCTTGTTTTTTGCTAGTATCGGTTTTTGGGGAAGTTTGGTTTTTTATAATTCTTTTTTATTAGAAATTGCAGATAAGGATCAACATGATCAGATTAGTGCAAGGGGGTTTGCCTTAGGTTATATTGGAAGTGTTTTATTATTGGTTACTATTTTATTGTTAACTCAAGTATTAGGGATAATGCCCATTCGTTTTGCTTTTATTATCGTGGGTGCTTGGTGGATAGGTTTTGCTCAGTATACGTATTATTATCTCCCAAACTCTAGTCATTATATCACTAGAGAGAAAAAAGATAATTTTATATGGAACGGTTATAGGGAGTTGATTAAGGTATGGAGAGAGTTAAAAAACTATAGAAAAGTAAAATGGTTTTTAGTCAGTTATTTCACTTATAATATGGGTGTGCAGACTGTCATGTTACTTGCTGTCTTATTTGCAAGTAAAGAGATTAACTGGATTGATGATGGTGAATGGTGGCAATCTAGTAAGATTGGGCTAATCGTTAGTATTATACTGATTCAACTAATCGCAGTAGCTGGGGCCTATGTTCTATCAAGTTTATCGAGACGAATTGGTAATTTGAAAACATTAATGTTATCGACTTTTATTTGGGTCATATGTACTATAGTTGCCTATTTTATTGATTTACCACTCGAATTTTACTTATTAGCAATTATAGTAGGATTTATTATGGGAGGAACTCAATCTTTGAGTAGGTCAACCTACAGTAAAATGTTACCAAAAACAGACGATTCAGCTTCTTATTTTAGTTTTTATGATGTCATGGAAAAAGTAGGTTTAATCATTGGTCCATTCTTATTTGGACTTCTTGAGGGTACATTTGGTAACATGCGAATGTCAGTATTAATGATGATGGTTTTCTTCGTTTTAGGATTCCTTTTACTGAACTATACTCGAATTATTGAGAACAAAACAGTAGCTCCAAAAAACTAGAATGCTAAAAAAGTACCTGTCAGATATCGCTTTTATGCAGGTTTTAAATTTACTTATAAAACCGGTCTGGATTTTAGTGATTGATAGAGCTGTTCAAAATGCTCTTACTCAAGAAATCTATGGTAATTATTTTGCATTATTTAATTTTAGTCTTATGTTTTTTATTGTGCTTGATCTCGGCTTGAATGGATATAATACTACTGAGATTTCAAGAGATACTAATAAAATAGTCTCAATTGCTGGGAACATTATTGGGCTAAAGATTTTATTAATGTTTGTATATCTACTTGCAGCTTTTAGTGTAGGGAGTCTATTGGGATATAATCGATTGGAGTTTAATCTATTATTAATCTTGTGTATTTTACAAATCATAACGTCATTTAATCAATATCTAAGATCAATAGTTTCAAGCTTACAAAAATTCAAATGGGATGGAATTTTTATGGTATTGGATAGAATTATTATTATATCAATATGTAGTGTTTTAATTTGGGGAGGTATTTTGGACTGGGGGTTAACGATCAACCGTTTTATATATGCACAATTAATAGGAGTAATCGTAGTATCAATTTTGTTGGTTTTTTTCTTGAGAAAGCAGTTATATAAAATTAGAATCTCATTTCAATTTCACAAGATTATTCCAATACTTAAGCAGTCTTGGCCATTTGCATTATTGATAATGTTAATGGGTTTATATAATTATATGGATAGTGTAATGCTTAAACTTTTAGTTGGTGATGAAGAGGCTGGAGTCTATGCTTTGGGATATCGATTATTTTACGCTTTGTTAATGTTTGCTCAAATATTTAGTGGTGTTTTATTGCCTTTTTTTAGCAAAAATATTAATGATGTCAATATCCTTAGAGAGGTAAGTGGTTATACATCTAAGTTGCTCTTACTAGTTGGTTTTACAGCGGTATTTTTTAGTTATTCTTATGGTACTGACATTATGCAGTTGCTTTATCCTGATAAAGTTTCAGATGCAAGTTCAAATGCATTTATTATTTTAATGTTTGGTTTTATTGGTTCAGCATTAATTTTAGTTTATGGCACTTTATTAACTGCGGCATTAGCATTAAAATATCTCAATCTAGCGGCACTTATTACTCTTGTGATCAATTTGATATTAAATATTAAGTTAATACCATTGTATGGGGCAAGCGGTGCCGCAATAGCTACTCTTTCGAGTCAATTAATATTTGGAGGTGTATGTCTTATTTTAAGCTATCTGAAGTTTAGTTTTAAGCTTAAAAGGACTGATACATTTAGGCAGATATTAGGGGTATTGATGTTATTGATTGTAATTGTAGGTTTTAAACAATATTTTGATAATCCTATCGTTCATTTTGTGTTAATAGCAGTTGTAGTATTCCTAGTTGCATATTTACTTAAGTTGTTCAGTGTAAAACACTTGAATAGTTAGACTAGGAATAAAAGTAATTCACCAAATAACATACTTTTGTAAATCAAAAAAACTAAATGAAACAGAACAAGGAGTTTGAACTTAATTTTTTAGATATTACATCTATTATTTGGTTAAAGAGGAGACCTCTTATTATCGTCAGTATTATTACAGTGATTCTATCCTCTATATTCTCGGGTCCATTTTTCATAAAACCTAAGTTTAAGTCTGAAGTTATTTTTTATCCAACCACTATAAATTCAATCGGTAATGCCATGTTTACAGATTTGACTCAGAGACAAGCAGATCCATTAGCATTTGGTGAGGAAGAAGAGGCAGAAAACGCATTGCAGTTGTTGAATTCATCTGCACTTCAAGGTCGAATAGTAAGAAATTTTGATCTTATGAACCATTATAGGATTGATAGCAAAAGTCCCCTAACAGACTTAGCTAAAAAGATGGCTACAAATATTCAATTTAAGAGAACAAGACATTTAGCCGTAAGTATAACTGTACTGGATGAGGATCCAATTAAATCTGCTGAAATAGCTAATGGTATAGGAATTTTGTATGATTCTGTTAAGACCGAAATACAAAAGCAAGTTTCTTTGGAAGCACTTCAAATTGTGAAAGATGAGTTTAAGAATAAAGAGGCAGAGGTTTGGGATTTGAGAACAAGATTAAAAGAACTTGGTCAAAAAGGTATTACCAATTATGAAGAACAAAGTAGGGCCATATCAGAAGAGTTATACAAAGCAGTTAGTCAAGCAAAGATTAATTCTTTAAAGAAACAACAAAACGAATTGGCAAAATATGCAGGAGAGTTTACTTATCTCAATGAAACATTGATTTTAGAATTGGAAAGTTTAAGTAAGTTGAGAAAAAGATTTGATAAAGCAAAGGTAGATGTAGAAAAGACGCTTCCCCAAAAATTTGTTCTCACAAGTGCTTCACCAGCAGAAAAGAAATCGTACCCTATTCGATGGTTAATTGTACTTGTGGTAACAGCTGTTGTCACTTTCTCAAGTATTGTTGTGTTGTTAATAAACAATAGAAAGAAAAATCTGCTCGACAAGTAGATGGGCACCTGGTTTACTGCAAATAGGGTATATGTAACGGCACTTAGTTGTCTTATTTTCTGTTTTTTCTGCATTTACGCAGAGTTATATCCGTTAATATTCTTACCTGTCGGACTTTTTGCAATTTGGTCCACCATAATACAACCTAAGTATACCTTATATTTTCTTGCATTTGCTACTCCTTTGTCTGTTCATTTGATCGATGAAAGATATAGCACTGTTAATTTAAGTTTACCAACAGAGCCTCTTATTATACTTATTTTTATTGGTGTTTTGCTTAAGCTTTTAACTTCAAAAAGACTTAACTTAAAGGATTTAAAGGTAGTCTTGAGTATCTTATTATTGGCTGATTTTGGTTGGTTAGTTGTTACAGCCATTAATAGTACAATGCCCTTAATATCAGCAAAATATGTATTAATGAAAAGTTGGTATCTAGTTGTTTTTTACTTCTTATTATCTAGATATTTTCAACGTTACGACATAATTAAGCGATTTTTGTGGTTTTTTATTGCCTCAGTTAGCATTTTAGTGATCTACACACTCTGGCAACACAGTCAAGAAGGCTTCGGACGAGCTGCAGCATACACTGCAATGAGACCTTTCTTGCCTGATCACGGGATGTATGCAGCTTGTATCTCTTTTGTTATTCCAGTTCTTTTTGTTTTTGCAATTCACGGTAAGCATCTTTCATACTCACCTTTAGTGAGAGTGATTAGTTGGTGTCTTTTCTTTTTTTTAATTGTCGCAGTAGCATTATCATTTACAAGGGCATCATGGGTAAGTATTGCAGTTAGCTTACTGTTATATGTCTTTCTTCTACTTAAAGTTCGTTTTCATCATTTAATGTTTCTAGGATGTGTTTTGATAGGTTTTCTTTTTAGCAATCTAGATGATATTGAGACTAATTTATCTAGAAACAAAAAAGAGTCAGATGATAATATTGAAAATCATTTACAATCTGTTGGTAATGTGACATCTGATCCTTCAAATTTAGAACGTATAAACAGGTGGAGTTGTGCAGTTCGTATGTTCGAAGAAAAGCCAATTATGGGTTGGGGCCCAGGTACATATACTTTTAAGTATGGACAATTTCAACTACCACACCAAATGACAATAATTAGTACTAACGCCGGTAAATTAGGAGGAATTCATTCTGAATATTTGAGGCCATTAGCTGAAAGTGGTTTGATAGGAGCATTTCTTTTTTTATTAGTTGTTTTATCAGTTACCTACTTAGGTTTTAAGCATCATCAGGTTTTAGTGGGTATTCCAAAAGTGTTAAGTTTGGCTGCGTTTCTTGGGCTAGTCACTTATTTCACTCACGCATTACTTAATAATTATTCTGAATTTGACAAAATAGCAGTACCATTGTATAGTTTCATGGCTATAATTACTGCCATAGAGATAAATTATAGAAATGTGGAAGAAGATCAACAAGAATAAATTAGGTTTATTTGGGTTAGTCTTTATTACTGGTTTAACTACAGTTTCACTTTTAGGCTATCTTATAATACCTGATTCCTCAACCAACGCAAATGATATTCACCTTGAAATTGCTTTACAAAAACCTGGATTTTCAGTAGACTTTTTATCAATTAGTCAGCCTCCAATAGAGCAATCAAATTCATTGCTGAGTCATTGGCTTTTCGGTTCTCCGAACAAGCTAAATAGAGTTCCTATAATGGGATTGAGTGGTACAGATAGCTTTGCAGTTTTTGATAAAAGAGGTGTTCATTTTTGGCAAAGACTAGGTAGGCCAATTCAACAAAATGATCTCAGTAATATAACCTTCTACCTCGGTACGGATCGCTATGGAAGAGATATGCTAAGCCGTGTTATTTTGGGGGCTAGAATATCTTTATTGGTAGGGTTTATGGCTGTATTAATCACAATGATTATTGGAACCATATTGGGATTATTAGCAGGATATTTTGGGGGTTGGGTAGATCAAATTATTCTTTGGTTAATTAATGTTATTTGGAGCTTACCAAGTTTATTAATTGCCATATCAATTAGCTTTGCTTTTAAAGAAAAAGGAATCTATCAAGTTTTTTTAGCCATAGGTTTAAGTATGTGGGTTGAACTTGCTCGAGTTGTTAGGGGACAAGTACTACAAATTAAAGAAATGGAATATGTTCAGGCAGCAAATGTCCTTGGGTTTAGCACTTTTAGAATATTGCTTAAACACATTCTTCCAAACATTATGGCTCCGATTATTGTAATCAGTGCAGCAAACTTTGCAAGTGCTATATTATTGGAAGCGGGGTTAAGTTTTTTGGGACTAGGTGTACAAGCACCAACACCAAGTTGGGGGAGTATGATCAAAGAACATTATAATTATATTGTGTTTGATGCGGCCTATTTAGCCATTATACCAGGTATATGTATTATGCTTCTTGTAATGAGTTTTAATTTTTTAGGGAATGCTTTAAGGGACGCCTTAGATGTTAAACTCAAGTAAATAATATAATTTACTGTGAGTATTTTGATTCAAGTGACCTTGAAGCTATGCTAAATTTTAGTTGCTATTTTTCCTTGAAATACTAGGGTAACGGGTCCACTTAATGTAATATTCTGAAATCGCTCTTTCGTCTTTTCAAAGCTAACATAAAGGCTTCCTCCTTTAGTTTGAAGTTTTTGTTTGAAGCTTTTTTGAGTGCTATTTTGCTCTAAATAGTGAGCTATGGCCGAAGCAGTTGCACCAGTACCACAACTCAAAGTCTCGTCTTCTACACCACGTTCATAAGTTCGGATGTGAAGTATTCCATTTTTTGGTTCAAGATAGTTGACATTAATACCAACGTCTTTAAACCTGTCACTGAATCTTATTTCTTGTGCGGCCTTAACTAAATCTAACTCATTTATTTCTTCAGTGTAAGCAATGTAGTGAGGTGAACCAGTATTAAGGATATAACCCATATCCTCGGCAACAATAAAGTCTACGTCATGCATCTTTAGTTTAACAGATTCCTCATCAATTTCAGC
Source organism: uncultured Bacteroidota bacterium (assembly GCA_913050005.1). Classification (GTDB taxonomy): domain Bacteria; phylum Bacteroidota; class Bacteroidia; order NS11-12g; family UBA9320; genus UBA9320. Next base: position 13,325 of record CAJXBI010000006.1, on the reverse strand, counting down.
ATAATGCTCACCGTCATTTGATGTAAATATACACTCATTAGAAATCCAACCTAGATACTGAGCATGTTTTACAGCACATCTACTACCATTACCGCAAAAACTTTCAGATCCATCAGCATTAAAGTACATCATTTTAAAATTAACATTTTCAGCCTTATTCATGAATATAACTCCATCAGCTCCTATGCCATATTTACGATCACATAGTTTAGTAATATCCTGTGTTGGAAGATACTCTTGAAGATCATCGATGATAATAAAGTCATTACCGGTTCCTTGATATTTATAAAATTGTATTTCGTTTTTATTCATTGAGTACTTTTAGTAATATTGGGTTAGTAATCACCGAAAATTTATTGGTTTTGTTACTTTTTTTAATCTCATAATATTCACCTCCTTTTTTTAGGTACAATCTGTTGTCTAGGGATGATAGTTCAATAATTTCATTTGGTATGATTCCGTATAGTTGGATTGTATTTCCGTCGTATTTATATCCTCTAAAACCAACAACACTTTTCCAATACTCTACTTGCATAGTTGAATATTGCACTGCTGCACTTTTCGTTGAATTCGAACGTTTAACTTCATAATTTTTTGACGCTTTATAGGTTTCTAGAGCTATAGTCTGTGTACTATCTTTTGATTCAATATTTGAATATAATCTGACACTAACTTTCGAGTTATCCAAGAACAGATCTTTTTGAATTAGAGAGTCGTCTCTAATTTCATCACTGTGAGTTAAAATATTATTTTCAACTGATTTTTTCGAAATGGGTATTTCAGAGTCATTTTCAAGTAAATCATAATCTTCAGAATTATATTCAACCGAAGTGATTTTTTCATTAGGTATTGAGTTCTCCTCGACTTCCTCAATTTCTGTTTTGATCTCGTCTTCGTCAGAAATTGAATCATCACCCAATATATCTTCTTTAATTATGATTTCTGGTGCTGGGATTTTTACGATTAATTGGGTGTCTATAAATTTTACTTGCGTTTCGATTGAGTCTCCATTAATAATTTTTTGATTCAAAGTACTATTTTCATTGGATAAAATTTGGCTATCTTGATTGATCGTTGAACTAACATGTATTGATTTTTTATTGATTAAAGGTCTTATGGAAAAAAAAATGGCAAGTATTAGTACTATAGATGTTGCAATTGAGAGTCCGGTTTTAAATAAGGGTCTATTAATTTTGTTTTTGATAGATACGTTGTCAGTTATAAATTTTTTAAGTTCTTGAGATCTGACTTCGTTGATGCCGTCAATTAGTGCTTTCTGAAGTTGTACTTTCTTCTTTAAATCATCATCTTTTTTGAGCCTAGCTTTAAAAGTATCTAGAGAAGGACCACTTAATTCTCCAGATAGATATAAATTTATTAGTTCATATGTTTTTTGATCGATATTCATATGAAGTTATACTTCTAAAATTGTTTAAGCACAGTGGTTTGTAATTTTTTAAAACACTGATATTTTTTATTTTTTACATTATTAGCATTTGCAAAGCTTAGTTTCTCAGCAATAATTTTATTATTAAGTCCATCAAAGTAAAAATAAGCAAGTAATCTTCGACAAGGATCGTCCATTTCTTGAATCAATTTTATGATAATATCATGATCAATATTAATAGGATTATTATTTGCTTCCAGAGTTTTAGAGTGCGTTGCATCAATACGTCTGAGTTTACTACGTTTCTTTATCTCTTTAAACCATTTTTTTTTTGCAATCGCTAGAGCATGTTTTGATAGTTTTGCATGCAATAAAAAGGTAGGTTTTTGAACATTTTTCCATAAAGATATTATAGTATCTTGTACAATATAGTTTATAATACTTTCGTCACCTCCATTCTTAAATATGAAACTTTTAATAAGGCTATGATATTCTTTATATAAATGTAAAAGAATTTTTTCATCGCCAGATTTTATTTGTTCTACGATGTATTCATCCGATATTTTTCTAAAAAAGAACATTTTATGGATTATTTATACCTTTTAGTCGATAAAGGAAAATTAATTAATATAGATTTTAATTTGTTGTTCGTTGATAACATGGTTTTTGTAAATCAGAATCTCTTACAAATTTATGAAATTATTAGCCAGAATCATTTTGGAATAAAATTTGTTAAATATATAATTAAAGAAAGATATGAGTATAAATAGTCTAAATTTTAAAAAAGTATTGGTGTTAATTGCAATAGGTACTTTAGGTGGTCTGATAGCGTTAGGTTTTAATCAATTATTATTAGAAAAGGAAACCTCTGATAGTTTTAATCTTCACCAGAACGCCAAATTTACATTATCTGAAAAAATGTCAGATGCTCCTGTTGCATTTGATTTTGTGTCTGTTTCTGAAATTGCTACCCCAGCAGTAGTACATATTAAAACACTCATAAAAAGTAAATCTAGAGGTCCATCCATGAGTCCTTTTGAAGATTTTTTTGGTCCAGGGTTTAGGTTTCCTGATCAAGGAGCTCCTCAACAATCATCTGGCTCTGGTGTTGTTATTAATAGTGATGGATACATTGTCACGAACAATCATGTAGTTGACAATGCAGAAAAAGTAGAAGTGGTTTTAGATGACAAGCGATCTTATGTAGCTGAGGTTATGGGAGTAGATCCTGAAACTGATTTGGCTTTATTGAAAATTGAAGAATCGAATTTACCCTTTCTAAATTTGGGGAATAGTGATAAGTTAAATGTGGGTGAATGGGTAGTTGCGGTTGGTAATCCATTCAACTTGACAAGTACTGTTACTGCTGGAATAGTAAGTGCTAAGGGCAGAAATATCAATTTATTACGACAGCGTGGGGGGGAATATGCTATTGAAAATTTTATTCAAACAGATGCTGCAGTAAACCCAGGGAATAGCGGCGGAGCGTTAGTTAATACCAAAGGAGAATTGATTGGTATTAATACAGCCATTGCTTCACAGACTGGATCTTACTCAGGTTATTCATTTGCTATTCCAATTAATTTAGCTAAAAAAATCATTACAGATTTGAAGGATTACGGAGAGGTAAAAAGAGCTATTTTAGGTGTTAGAATTCAAGATATCACTCAAGAGTTGGCCGACGAGAAAGGTTTGGATAGTTTGAATGGTGTTTATATTCCAGCAGTTTCAGAGGGAGGTAGTGCTGATCAGGCTGGTATAAAAGCTGGTGACGTTATTTTAAAAATTGATGATGAGTTTGTAAATAAATCTTCTGAACTTCAAGAACATATTAGTAAATACCACCCTGGAGATAAGGTTAGCGTTTTTGTTTTAAGAGACAAAAAGAAAATAACTTTTGAAGCGATACTATTGTCAAAGAATGGATCTAATAAAATAGTAAATGATGTCAAGCGTGAGGAGAAGAAGATACTCGGTGCTGAAATTGAAAATATTAGCAGAGATGAGCGAATAGCTCTCAAAATTCGTAATGGAGTAAAAGTAGCTAAGCTTGGTAATGGAGAACTCAAAGACAAGGGGATTCCCGAAGGTTTTGTGATTACTCATATCGACAAAACACCCATTTACACAACCGCAGATGCAGAAAAGGCTTTTAATCAAAAAGAAGGTGCTATTCTTATTGAAGGAATTAGTTCTGACGGTAACAAGGAAGCATATGCAATTCGTTTAGATAAATAAAATTAACTTTATTTTAATATTTGAAGGGATGAATTGATTCGTCCCTTTTTTTATTTAGAATTCAAATCCGTTCCAAGTCTCAAATTTCCAAATTTCAAGAACTTGGTTAATATGAATAGGATAGGGTGCATATGCACTGTTTGTACTGACCAAAGTAAGGCTTTGGTCTTCTTTAATCTTATTGTATAGTCGCTTAAAAACGACACCGTCATCCTTGGTTACCACTACATAGTTGTCTCCATCTTTTATATCATTCCAGTCTTGTAAATAACTTGCAGTAACCCATGAACCTTCACTGATTGGAGGCATACTATCTCCTTTAATTTGAAAGCTTCGATAAGTTTTATTTTTGGGTAAGAACGGTAGTCTGAATTTTGGCAATCCTTCAATAAATTCGGGGTCTGCATAGCCGTTGGTATATCCGGCTTGTGCCTTCATGCTAACTACTTCAATATTTTCTTCATCATTAGCATCAACACTAACGGTTAGAAGGCGTAACTTTCGACCTCTCAAATCAGCTTCACTACCCTTAAGTATTTGTGTTAATTTGAAATGAGTGAGTTTGGATAGATCATGCCTTACTAATCCGTCTAAAGTTACATTGAAATAATCTGCGATTTCAATTTGAATATCAAAAGGTGGTTGTACTCCTCTTTCGTAACTATTTAGTTTTGATCGAGTTAAATCTAACGAGTCAGCCAAATCTTGTTGAGAGATTCCTTTTTTTGTTCGTAGTAGTTTAATGTTTTTGTCAAAATACATGGTAATGCAAATATATATAAAAGATTAAATTATTATCAAATAAAAGATAATTTTATTGTCAATTAAAAATGTTCATTATTATCAATTTTATTTAGTAAATTACATAAAATAAAAGCATATTTTTGCTAATGTTAATCTAATAATGGGAATATTCAACTTTTTTACACAAGACTTAGCTATTGATTTAGGTACAGCCAACACACTAATTATGCACAAGGATAAACTAGTTGTTGACGAGCCTTCAATTATTGCGATTAATAGAGCTAGTAAAGAAGTTCTTGCGATTGGGTCAGAGGCTCAAAAAATGCATGGGAAAACTCATGAGGATATAAAGACTGTTAGACCTCTCAAGGATGGTGTTATTGCAGATTTTGAGGCTGCAGAGCAAATGATTAGTGGATTCATAAAAATGATTAATACCAAAGGAGCTTTTGGTAGCCCTCAGTTGAGGATGGTTATTTGCATTCCTAGTGGGATTACTCAAGTCGAAAAAAGAGCAGTAAAAGAAAGTGCTGAACGATCTGGAGGCAAAGAGGTTTACATGATACCCGAGCCTATGGCTGCAGCAATTGGTATTGGGGTAGATGTTGCCGAACCTATGGGAAATATGATCATTGACATAGGAGGTGGAACAACAGAAATTGCAGTAATTGCTTTATCTGGTATTGTCTCTGATGAATCTATACGAGTTGCTGGAGACGATTTTACCAATGATATCATTGAGTACATGAGAAGGCAGCACAATTTAATGATTGGAGAGAGAACTGCCGAAAATATCAAAGTTCAAGTTGGAGCAGCACTGCCAGAGTTAGAGACACCACCAGAAGATTATCCTGTAAATGGTAGAGACTTGATGACTGGTATTCCAAAACAGATTATGGTATCATATACCGAAATAGCACTTGCATTGGATAAATCTATTTCCAAAATTGAAGAAGCTGTTATGAAAGCCTTGGAGTTAACTCCACCAGAATTATCAGCAGATATTTATCAAACTGGTTTGTATCTTACAGGTGGTGGAGCTTTATTGAGAGGTTTAGATAGAAGGATATCTAGTAAAACTAAACTACCAGTTTATGTAGCTGAAGATCCATTAAGAGCTGTGGTGAGGGGCACATCGGTCGCACTCAAAAACTTAAAAAGTTATCGAACAATATTCACTTAATGCAACGCCTATTCGCGTTCATAGAGTATAATTTTCACATCATATTGTTTGTGATTTTACAAATAATATGTGGTTTTTTGATTTTCAGTTTAAATCCCTACCAACAAGCTACTTTTTCAAAATCAGCATTAAATGCTACCTCGAGTATCAATAATTGGTCATCGAGTATCTATAATTATTGGGATCTCAAAAATCAAAATACTTGGTTACAAGATCAAATTTCTAAACAATTTAGAGAATCATACCCTCAAAGTCTCTCATACATGAATGATACTTTCAATGTGAAAGATACATCAAAACGCTCTTTATTTGATGCTATCCCAGCACAAGTAGTTTTTAATACAAGTTATAAGACAAATAATAGATTTATAATTAATAAAGGCAGGAATCATGGTATAAAGAAAAATATGGGTGTTATCTCATCACAGGGAATAGCTGGAATTATACTAAGTTCAAATGAAAATTATAGTGTTGCGATGTCTTTGCTGAATACAAACATGAAAATTATTCCATACATTAATGGGCAGGAATACTATACAGAGATTGAATGGGATAATACTAAACTTAACAGTCTAACGATTAATGGCATTAATAAGCTTGAGAAGATAAATGTTGGTGATATTGTATCAACAGGTAATTCTTCTTTATTATTTCCAAAAGGAATTCCAATTGGATCTGTGTCAAAAATCTCAAATACTTCCAAAAGTCAGTACTTTAAATTAGAGGTTGAAACAGCCACAAATTTTAGAGATTTAGAATATGTTTTTGTAGTAATTAATAGGGAGTATTCTAGTTTAAATCACTTATTGTCAGATGATTAGATATGCAACATACTGGGCTTTAGTTGTAGGATTTCAAGTTTTGGTTCTTAATCATCTTGATATTTCCTCATATATATATCCACAAGTATTTATTATTCTTCTAATATCGCTTCCACTACATCTAAAGAAAACCTATCAGTTTTTAATTGGATTTGGTTTGGGATTAATTATGGATTTATTCGTTTATACTCCGGGTATTCATATGTCAGCATGCCTTTGGTTAATTGCCATTAGAATGATAATTTTAGATAGACAGGATTTGAAAGAGCATGCTAATAATAAATTAACCTACTCAATCAAAACAGCTGGATTTTTTCCATTTTTTTATACAACTCTTATCTTGATTATAGTTTATCATTTTTATATTTTTTGGCTTGACGGAATAGGAAATATAAACTTAGAACATATGTTAATTACAGGTCTTTCTAGCTCACTTTTAGCTATCACACTCATTGGAGTATTGCAAGCATTATCCATAAATAAATACGAGTGAGAAATTTTAGACTATACTATATTTATGCTGCCATAATATTCGTGGGGTTAATTTATATTTATTGTCTATTTCAAGTTCAAGTAATTGATGATAAATATGCATTAATTGCTGAAAAGATTTCTCTAAGAAAACAAACGGTATATCCCCAAAGAGGACTCATTTTTGATCGGAATGATAAATTACTTGTCTATAATGATCCAGTTTATGATTTAATGGTCTCGGTTCCAATTAAACTAAAGGGAATTGATACTTTGGCTTTTTGTCAATTGTTAGCTATTGATAATGAAAAATTTGATGAGCTTTTATCCCGTGCAAAACGCCGATCATACCGAGGTAAATCAGTATTCAAAAAGAATATATCAAATGTTACCTATGCTCGGATTCAAGAGCGTCTTTATGAGTTTAAAGGCTTTTTCTTTGAAATTCGTCAAGATCGAAATTATAAATTTAATAGTTCGGCACATTTGCTTGGGTATCTTGGTGAAGTAACAAAAAAAGATTTGAGCCTTCAAAAAGAGGGATATTATGAACAAGGTGACTTTACTGGGAAAAAAGGGGTCGAACGATTTTACGAAAAACAGCTCAGAGGTTTAAAAGGAGAGAGGTACTTCTATGTAGACAGAACAGGAGTGAATAAAGGCTCATACAAAGATAAAAAACTAGATTACGATCCTGTAGATGGAAAGAATATATCATTATCCATTGACATAGACCTTCAGCAATATGGAGAAAAGTTATTGAATAATAAAATGGGGAGTTTAGTGGCTATTGAACCTAAAACCGGTGAGATTTTATCCCTTATTTCAAGTCCTTTTTACAATCCAGCAAATTTCAACATTCAAAATAGGGGTAAGTATTACACAAGAGCGATTAATGATCCAACAAAACCTATCTTCAATAGGGCGGTAAGTGCTCCATATCCACCAGGAAGTACGTTCAAACCTATTATGGCCTTAATTGGGTTAGAGGATAAAGCGATAAGTTCTTCAACTCATTTTAACTGCAATGGTCAATATAGGCTAGGAAAGAGAATAATAAAGTGCCATTTTCATCCTTCTTATACAAGTTTAAAACAGAGTATAGCAAGTAGCTGTAACACATACTATTGCCATACTTTTAAAAATATGATGGGGTCTAGTAAATATAAAAATTCAGAGGAGGCATATAAAAGCTGGAGATCTTACCTCACAAGTTTTGGGTTAGGTAGTAAATTAGGAACTGATATTTCGGGAGAATTCAAGGGTTGGTTAAAAGAATCCTCTTACTATGATAAAATGCATGGGAAAGATCGATGGAACTATGCACGTATTATTTCGTTATCATTTGGTCAAGGTGAGTTAGGTCTTACTCCAATACAAATTGCCAATGCTGTCTCAATTATAGCTAATCAAGGTTATTACTTTACACCTCATGTTATTAAGAAAATAGAGGGAATGAAAAGTATTCCTCAGCAATATTTAGTAAAAAACTATTCTGCTATTTCGCAATCAAATTTTGAGCCAGTAATACAAGGAATGCAAGAGGTTACAATCTCAGGAACTGCATCTCATTTAGCCATTGATAATATAAATATTGCGGGTAAAACGGGTACCGTCCAAAACCCTCATGGTAAGAATCACTCAGCATATATGGCATTTGCACCCGTTGAAGATCCCAAAATAGCAATAGCTGTTGTAGTTGAAGAGTCTGGTTATGGAGCCTCTTGGGCAGCACCAATTGCACATCTTATGATTGAGAAGTACTTAACGTCTGACACCCTAAAAGAGTCAAGTCGTCAAAACATAGAAAAGCGAATGATGGAATCTGATTTAATTCCTTACAAATACAAGAGTAAAATTGATAAGTCATTATATGGAAAATAGATTTCGTATAGACATACTCGCATTAATCTTGTTTTTATCAATAGCAATTATTGGTATTGCAAGTGTTTACTCAGCAACTTCAAATCAAGGGGTATTTACCTTTTTTGAAGGAAGAAGTGGTAAGCAATTAGTTTGGTTTTGTGCCTCCTTATTTTTTGGAATTGTGATTTTTCTATTAAATGCTAATTTCTTTGAGTTATTTAGTATCTATTTCTATATTCTATTTATGCTATTGTTAGTTCTTGTACTTGCAATTGGTGTAGATATTAATGGAGCTAGATCATGGATAAAGATTGGATTATTTAGCCTACAGCCGTCAGAATTTGCAAAGTATGGGACAAGTTTTGCTGTTGCAACGATTATCAGCAGAATCGGTTTTTCATTTCAAAATAAAAATGACATTCTAAAACTAGCTGCAGTAACACTCATTCCAATGGGACTAATTATCATCCAAGGTGATATGGGATCTGCACTTGTTTTCTTGAGTTTCATTCTTGTTTTTTATATCGAGGGACTAACTCCTACAATTATTTTACTTGGTTTATTCATGATTTTAGTTTTTGTATTAACACTAGTTTATAGTGCTTTATATTTCAGTATTGCAGTAATTTTATTGTTGTTTTTGTTTTACGCCTTTACATACACCAATAAAAAATTACTCATTCCAAGTTTATCAATAGTTGGATTTGCAATCTTATTTAGTATGAGTGTACAGTTTCTTTTTGATAATTTTCTGAAAGAACATCAACAAAAAAGAATTCAAGTAACATTAAACCTAATTGAGGATAATATGGGAGCTGGATATAATGTTAATCAATCCAAAATTGCAATTGGTTCTGGTGGGTTTTCTGGAAAAGGCTTTTTGAATGGTTCGCACACAAAGGGAAACTTTATTCCTGAACAAGAAACAGATTTTATTTTTTGTACCATTGGAGAGGAAGGGGGTTGGTTAATGAGTAGTATTACTATAGCTCTTTATATTGGATTTATTCTTCGACTTTATTATTTGTCTTCAAGGGCTAAGAAAAAATACAAACGAATTTTTATCAGTAGTTTAGCATCCATCATATTCTTTCATGTTTTAGTTAATATAGGAATGACAATCGGTATTATGCCAGTTATAGGAATACCATTGCCACTAATATCATATGGAGGATCTTCCATACTGGCATTTGGGTTATTTATATTTACTGCTTTAAAAATGGATGCAACAAGAGATCGAGATTTAGAATCAGTTTTTTCATGACCAAAGTTTATCAACTCACATATGGGCCTTTTGCAGAAAATACATACGTTATTGCAGATGATGATTTGAATGCATTAATTATAGACCCAGGTATGTATCATCCGGAAGAAAATGTACATTTTTTTGAGTTCATGAATTCAAATCAACTTAAACCATGCCGATTACTTCTAACTCACGCACATCTAGATCATGTTTTTGGCGTGAATTGGATCAATAAAACCTACAAACTAACACCAGAATTACACCTAGAGGATCAGGTAGTATACGAGTCAGCTGAGGTGGTAGCCAAACAATATGGCTTGAATATGAAGGAGTTGGTACCAAGTAAGATTTCACTAGTTCATGGTGAAGTTTTTAAATTTGGTGGAAGTGACTTTACAATCATTCATACTCCAGGTCATTCTCCAGGAAGTGTCTGTTTTAGGAGTGATAAAGAGGGTTATATCATTAGTGGCGATGTTCTATTTCAAGGCAGTATTGGAAGAACAGACTTACCCGGAGGAGATTACAATACGCTTATGAAATCTATAACAGAGCAAATTCTTAATTTAGACGACGATATTATTGTATACTCAGGTCATGGTCCGATAACTACTGTTGGTCAAGAAAAAATATCAAACCCTTTTTTACAGGTATAAAAAAAGCCACCCTTTCGAGTGGCTTTTAAATAATATTTTAATGAATTAATTTTCTTGGTTTTTGAAAGCATCTAAATCAAATTGCAAACTAAACCTGATGGTATTTTGCAGGGGATGCCTTCTTGCAAATGGTTGAAGATAAGCAGCATCTATTTGAAAAACATTATACTTTAGACCTGCTCCAAATGTCATGTATTTTCTTGATCCTTTAGTGTCTGCCTCATAGAAGTATCCGGCTCTCAAAGCAAATTGCTTAGCATACCAGTATTCGACACCAGCTGAAATAGTTATTTCGTTTAATTCTTCTTTGAATCCTCCAGGTGCATCTGTAAATGAAGATAACATTCCATTAATCAAAGGATCATCTGCAATTACTCTACCAGAGATTTCTCCAAGAGAGTCATATGTATACTGAGGAGTTGGTACAAGTAGTTTATTGAAGTCAACACCAAAACCTATCTCATTGTATTCATCTAATTGCGTATTCCAAAAAGTTCCAAGCCTAAGATTGATCGGGATAAAGTCTCCATTTGCTTCGTTGGTGTAAGAGATTTTATTTCCGATGTTACTTATGTTTCCACCAATGGTGTAATCAAAATCTTTACCACCTAGTTTGGTATCATTCATGTAAGTCATAGAGATATCTCCAGCACCTGCCATGCCAGCTTTAATTTCAGTTCCACTTGAACCTACTTGACCTCTTGCAAGGTCAGACAAAACAAATCTTAAAGCAACTCCCAAGGATAAATTTTCGGATAGTTTTCTTGCATACGCTCCATCCAATGCAAATTCCTTAGGCTCATAATCTCCAGTAGATGTACCTTGATCGTCAGTAAATTGGATGTCTCCTAATGTAAAATACCTTAAGGATACACCAACAGTACTTTTATTATCAATCTTTTTATAACCAGACATGTAATAAAACCATATATCCGGAACGAGTTGTCTTAACCATGGTGCAGCAGAAATTGATATACCACCGTCACCTTCAATAAAGGCAAGTTTTGAAGCATTCCAATGAATAGAATTTGCATCTGCTGAAGTAGCAGCACCTAAATCGCCCATCGCTGCCGATCTTGAATCAGGGGATATAAGCAGAAATGGTGCAGCTGTTGTGATTACGTTTCTTTGACCCAAAAGGCTCTCTTTTGATTGTAGCCCAGTTTGGGCATAAACTTTAGATGTCAGAAGCAGACAACAGACAATAGATAGTGTTTTAAAATTTTTCAATGTTTTCTGAATAATAGGCAAATGTATCATTAATTTTTTTATTAGTTTACGATATATAATTTTTGATTTTTACTTGTATCGGTACCATCTTCAGCTTTTAGTTTGATTGTATAAAGATAAACTCCACGTGCTAATTGATCACCATAATCGTCTTTCCCATCCCATTTTATTTCAGAACAATGAGTTTCAGAATTCGGAATGGTTTGTGTTATAGATTTAACGATTTTGCCAGAGATTGAGGTAATTGTCAAATTAGCTGTAATATTTTGTCCAGACTTATTATGATCAAAATGGAATTCGGTAAAGGTTGTAAATGGATTGGGATAATTCAGTAAATTTTCAACAGATATAGCTTGGTCTTCACTAACTACAAATTCAGTGTATGACTCTTTAGAGTTATTATATACATCCCAAACTTTTAATTTTAAAGTGTGCCTTCCAGGTGACAAATTCTCAAAAGGATATTCAATAGTACCTCTTTGATAACTGTTCAGTTCTGGCTGGTAGTAATCATTAAGAATAATAGATTGCTCATCATCAGTTCCTTGATCTAGAATAGCTTCCATTTCTCTGCCTATACCACTACCAATGGTATTAATTCCATTACTATCCATTAAACGAGCTATTAATAAAGGTTTGGTTGATGTTAATCCTCCAAAAACCCAACTTTCGTCATCGATATACATATCTAATTTATCAAATAAGTTATCGTCTATAATATTATCGGAAGTACCACCTATTTTGTAATTAATCTCAGTACCACCAGCATGTTCTATACCGTCTTTAGCATAGTATGACAATTTACCGTATCCAACATTGTAAGCAATATCTTTAGGCACTACAAATTGAAATTTAAATGTGCCATTTGTGATAGAAACCTTTCCTTTATAAATGATTCTATTTTGTTCTTCGAAGGATATCGGAAAACTTTCTGGATCTTGGGCCAGCGTATTGTATTTGGATGGTTTATCGTAAAATGTTGGAAAAAGTTCCCCATTAAAATTTTCAATTCGTTGATTATTTAAGTCTCTTATATCACCTTCAATAGTCACAAGTTCAAGTGCACCCAGAGTATCGTTAAACAGACCTACTTCTTTATTGTTAATGCGCGTTGTGACTACATTATATTTCGGACTTAATAGCCTCATTGCGGGGTCAGCTAAAAGTATGAAACATCGTTTATTAATTTCTTCAGAGGGGTCAGCATTTCTTGTTTGTCTGTAAGCTTCACCAAGTGTAGGAAGTTGTCCATCAGATCGTTTAAGTAGATTATTATTCAGTAAATTTGAATTTAAATCAGTATTAGCACCAATGTAAACCACTCGAGTTGTTGCTATCATACCAACGGCAGCACCATTAGGGTTTAAGAGCATTAATTCTCCTGGTGATTCGATCTCAAGGTTGTCAATTTTGGCAAGTTCACAACTGGCAGTTATATAGAATGATAGCTTATCGTAATTTGTCCAATTTGAGATTTCAGGCC
>CAJXBI010000005.1 GCA_913050005.1 uncultured Bacteroidota bacterium | reverse complement strand
TCAGATTGAAAAAAGGCAGGATATACCTCAAAAAAGGGGATATGTTTAAATGTATTTTTTAGACTCATTGCCCTTGCAGTTAATCCACCCAAAAACATGGGAGACATGGCACGGGTATCAATATCTGCTTGACGATAGTGGAAATTTTGCCCTTGTCCGTGATATGCAATAGGCAGACTCAATGGGGCATCAATATAGACCGCATTCGGATTAATTTCTTCTACCATACCTTTTAGCCATGAATCTGTATGTTGTTTTTTAGCTACTTGAATTAGTTGAACCTCATTATTGGTCAGATGGGCAATAACACTATTTCCACTCAATTGAGCACCGAAGTCTATACCTATTATTTCAGCCATTTATTTCTGTAATTCCCTTCAGAGTCGTAGCGTTCTGCCTGACCTTTTGTGTTAAACTTTCGGAATGGTCGAGGGTCGTTACCAACACCAGCTATGTACATCCAATTCCCCCAATTACTTGCTGGGTCATAATCAATCAATTGGCTTTCCATCCATGCTGCTCCCCATCGCCAGTTAATGTTTAAATCGTGAACGAGATAACTTGCAACATTTTGCCTACCTCTATTGCTCATCCAACCTGTTGTTTTGAGTTCTATCATGTTGGCGTCTACCAAATCATCACCAGTTGTTCCATTGGCCCAATTCCAAAAGGTATCTTCATGATTTCTGTATGCAATTGATTTTCCATTTATGCCATTTTTTTGAAAAAATAAAGAACCATATTTACGCAACTGAAATTGAAAAAAGTCTCGCCATAATAATTCAAAAACCAACCAGTAAGTAGATGAATTTGATATAAATTTTTCCTCGCAATCTTTTATAAAGTAGTATATAGTTCGGGCAGAAATATTACCATTAGAAAGCCATGGACTAAATCTGCTACTGAAGTTTGTTCCAAGCATTCCGTTACGGGTCTCTTTGTACGTTAACAGAAGTTTTTGTTCGTAAAAATAATAGTTAAGTCGGTGAATAGCGTGTTGTTCACCTCCAGACATATAATAGGGTTGGCTCACCTCGGGAATGTCAGGAAGTATTATTGGATTTTGGAACGAGCCGTACTTTTCTATTTTCTTTCTAAATGAGCTAAATACATTGGGTGTTTTGTCTAACTCAAAAGGAAGTGTTAGGCTATCAGTTAATGTAAAGTTGTCAATTGCGATGCTTTTGGCAAATGAGGAAATAATGGTTTGTTCTATTTTTATTTCTTCAGTACCAAATAACTTTTGGTATGTTAAGATTTCATCACCATCAATTTGGATCTCTTTTAGCTCGCTAGAATTATGAATAACGGTTAAATCTATGCCTAGCTTTTCAAGGTCGTTTTTTAATTCTTGAATAGATTCTTGTAAGAATTGCTTTCTTTTTTCACCGATAAAAGGAAACCCAAGTTGGTGATATTTAGACCACTTGGCATCCATGAGATAAAAACAACGAATTGATTTTAATGTATGATGATTAGATATTATTTCGTGATCGGATATCCGCTGGTCATTTCTAAACCAATGTACGATCTTTTTATTCTTTATTTCTTCGACAACGTTCACTGCAATACTTTACGTTTTCCCAGTTTCTTTCCCATTTTTTACGCCAATTAAATGGCAGACCACACGAAACGCATAATTTAGATGGGAGGTTATTTTTTTTGTGCATTCTAGGTCCTGGAACTTGATTTGGAAGTCTTATCCGTTGGATAAACTACTCATTCCACCATCTATACCCATAATTTGTCCGCTAATCCATCGGGCTTTTTCACTTATTAAGAATTGAGCCATGTATGCTATATCGCTGGATGCTCCGATCGATTTGAGTGGATGTCTCTGTTCAGCTCCTTCTCTTTGTTTTTCATTTCTTAAAAGTTTTTCAGCCATGGGAGTTTCTGTAAGGCTTGGAGCAATACAATTCACTCTAATTTTAGGAGCTAGCTCTGCAGCTAATGCTCGCGTTAATCCCTCTAAAGCACCTTTTGCACCAGCGATACTGCTATGAAAATGCATTCCTTTTTGAACTGCAACAGTGCTAAAAAGCGTAATACTAGCATGTTCTGATTCTTTTAGATTTGGTAAATAGTTTTTTATAGTTTTTACAGCACCTAAATAATTTATTGTTAAATCGTGTTGAAAATCGGCTAATTTAAGACCTCTAAATGGCTTTAAATTAATACTACCTGGACAATAAACCAGTGCATCAATTGCTCCCTTAATTTCTGGAAAATTAGGTTCGTCTTCTTGGATGTCAACTCCACCTTGACTTCTACTCATTAGAATAGTTTCTTTTCCCTCTTCTTGTAATAGTTTATTTAGTTTTTCACCAATTCCGGAATTTCCTCCAACTATAAGTATGCGTTTGCTCATAATTATATTAACGTGCTTTTCATGATTTAGTTCAGGTGAACATTGTTTTAGGTATTGTGTTTTAATTTTACTTTTGGTTAGACAAGAAGTAAATATTGTATGGTTTAAGAGAGACCTTCGATTCAAAGATCATGAGCCCTTATCGTTTTCGATAGACCAGAATTTGCCTGTAGTATTGCTATACATACTAGAATATGAGTACATTCATAACCCTCATTATTCCAACCGACACTGGCAGTTTGCAAAAGACAGTCTGAAAAATATGGCCAAACAATTGAAGGTTCACGGTCAAAAATTGACGGTCTTGGAGGGCGATACACTTGAAATATTTAAAAATATTCACTCAAAATTTCACATTAATAACATCTACTCTCATCAGGAAACAGGACTGAGTTTTTCATATTCTATTGATAAGAGATTAAAAAAGTGGGTTGATAGCGAAAAAATTTTATGGACTGAGTTTCAACAAAATGGAGTTATTAGAGGGATAAAAAACAGGAATAATTGGGTCAAGAATTGGTATGCTTATATGCACAGTTCTGAAACAAGATTGGATTTAAAACAATTAAAAACCCTATTGTTCAAATCTGAAAAGTTCAAACCAAATTATTTTATGAATTTGGAGAGTGATAGTAATTTTCAGCAAGGGGGTGAAGAATCTGCAATAAATGTACTTGAAGATTTTATCTGTAATAGGAGTTTAAAGTATTCTTATCACATATCAAAACCAACGGAAAGCAGAAATTCTTGCAGTAGATTATCCGCACACATAGCTTGGGGAAATATAGGTATACGTAAAGTTTATCAAGCTGGTTATCAAGCAAAAGCAAGTGGAAATAAAAGAAATTTAAATGCCTTTTTATCAAGGCTGAGATGGCACTGCCATTTTATTCAAAAGTTTGAACAGGAAATAGAAATGGAGTTTCTTCCTCAAAATAAGGGTTATGTATCATTGAGGAGAGAATCAAATAGTGCTTACATTAAAAGTTGGGAAGAGGGTAATACAGGAATACCTCTTGTTGATGCCTGTATGCGATGTGTTGTTAAAACGGGTTATATAAATTTTCGAATGCGGGCAATGTTAGTCTCATTTTTGACACACGTATTACTTCAAAATTGGGACGACGGTATTCAATACCTTGCTAAACAATTTACAGATTTCGAACCGGGTATTCACTATCCTCAGTTTCAAATGCAGGCTTCTGTTACGGGCATAAATACCATTAGAATTTACAATCCAATAAAGCAAGCTAAAGATCACGATCCGGAGGGTGTTTTTATCAAAAAATGGATTCCTGAATTAATCGATTTCCCAAAGAATCATATTCATGAACCATGGAAAATGAACGAAATGGAACGCAGTTTATTCAACATTAAAACTTCCTACCCTAATCCAATAGTTGATGTTACTGAGGCGCTTAAACACGCCCGTAAAGTACTTTGGGCTGAGAAGGGATCAATAGAGGTAAAAAATGCTAAAAAGGCCGTATTGAGTGCGCATGCAGTCCCAAGGAGGAAAGAACAGTAGTCTATTAATTTAAATCTTCAATTATCTGAAGAGCTTCGTAAATGTATGGATTTTTATTAATAGCATTAATCCAGTCAGTATTTCGTTTGATACGAGATTCTTCTGCTTGGATAATTGCATTATCTATACTTGGGTTTAAAACGTTAAAATTTTCAATTTTTTCTTTACCAATCATTTTAAATTTTTCGCCCTCTTTTTTCTCTTTTGATTTGAATTCTGAATATGCTAAAAAACTTAGTGGATAGGTTGAATTTTCACGTTGTTTTTCCCAACGTTTTGCATTCTCTTCAATAAGGTTGAAGGTTCTATTTTTATTAACTCTTGACTGACTCTTTTTGATAATTTTATCAGAAATAGAGTAGCTGTTTTTATCGTAGTTAGAGCTTTTTATTTGGTCCCACGGAAGTGGATAGTCATGTTCTTGTTCACCAGTTTCTAAGTACATATAGTTGTCAGGAACGATTACGTCAGAGCGAACGCCTTTAAGTTGGGTAGCATCACCATTGATTCGATAGAATTTTTGTATAGTAAGTTTAATGCTTCCAATATCAGGAATATTTTTATTACGTAAGGTTCGGTTAAGTGGTAAGAATCGTTGAACGGTACCTTTACCGTGCGTAGAATTAGACCCGATTATAATAGCTCGGTCATAATCTTGCATAGCAGCAGCCATAATTTCAGATGCTGAGGCACTAAATTCGTTTACCATAATAACTAATGGGCCTTCCCATTCTGCTCCTGCGTATCGATCTTCAAGAATTTGAGACGATCTTCCTTTTTCTTTTACTTGAACAATAGGCCCTTTATCGATGAATAATCCACCCATTTTAACGACATCGTCAAGTGAGCCACCTCCATTATTTCTCAGGTCAAGGATTATTCCTTCTACTTTTTCGTCACTTAGTTTTTCTAATTCTTTTTTTACATCCTTCCAGCTAAATCTTCCTTGTGGATTTTGAAAATCTGCGTAAAAACTTGGTAAGTAAATATATCCTGCTTTAATTTTATCTTCATCACTTAGTATCAGTGATTTGGCGTAAGTTTCTTCCAAAACAACAATATCTCGAGTAATAGTGATGTCTTTTTCATTGCCATCTGGCTTTCGAACTGTGAGCGTCACTTTCGACCCCTTTGGTCCACGAATAATTTTGACGGCATCACTTATTCTCCAATCAATAATTTCAACGGGTTCTTTACCCTCTTGAGCTACTTTTAGAATTAGGTCATTAGCTTGAAGCTCTCCTTGAAGCGAGGATGGTCCGCCAGGAATGATATTTGTAATTTTTATATATCCACCTTTTTCTTGAAGTTGAGCTCCAATGCCTTCTAGTCGCCCAGACATTTGAATGTCAAAATCTTCTTTTTGCTCGGGTGGAAAATAATTTGTATGCGGATCGTAGACTGCAGTAATACTATTTGCATAAACAGCCAGTCGGTCTTTTCGGTCAAGTCTATAAATTCTTTTGTACCAATCTCTGTGTGTTTTTAAAACACTTCTTCTAGCAATTGCTTGAATTGTGTCCATTGGTTTGGGCGTAAAAGAAGTATCCTTGTTTTCAATTGATTTTTCTTGAGCTTTAAGATCTGCGTGCAGGCGAGTAAGTACACTATACTTGAGGTATTTTCTCCAGCGATTTTTCAATTCTTCCTCACTTTTGGTATATGGAATTTCATCTCCGAAGTCGACAATTTCCTCGTTATTAAAATCCATTGTTTGATTTAAAATTTCTTCGAAATACTGTTCTGTTAAAGCAGTTCTTTGATTAATAATGTTCAAGGATTTATCAAAAAAAAAGGATGTTCCATTGATGATTTCGTCGTCTATTGTTGTTCTAAAATAATTTAGTTCGTCAATGTCAGATTGAAGAAATAATCGTTTGTTAGCATCCAGATTGTCAATGTAAAGTTGGAATGCTTTTTTTGAAAAATCATCATCGATTGCTACAGGGTCGTAGTGGGCATTTTGAAGGTTTAAATTAATGGCTCTAAGTAAAATATCCTCACCAAGGTCTTGATGTTTGGTATAGAAGCCAAAAGCTACAAAAACTAACGGTCCGAGCAGAAAAAATACATTTCTAAATTTCATGTTAAGATTACTTTACTGTCACAGATTTGTCCATTTAAAACGAAACAATAACAAGCTTATTCTAATTATGCTACTAATTTACTATTAATCTTTTAAGAGTAATGGTGTTTTCATTAAAAATCTTCAGATGTTTGATAGGAATTATATCATACTTAAGTTTAGGTGAAAATACTCTTAAATAATATTAAAAAATCTCAAATGCAGAGAAGAAAAATGATGCTTCGATTGCGGCATTTTCGTCACTGTCACTTCCATGAATAGCATTTGCGTCAATAGATTTTGCATACTTTTTGCGAATAGTTCCTTCAGCAGCTTCTTCCGGATTTGTTGCACCAATTAGTGCACGAAAGTCTATTACTGCGTTATCTTTTGTTAATACTGCAGCTATAATTGGGCCTGAAGTCATGAAGGATACTAAGTCAGCAAAAAAAGGACGTTTTCTATGGATGCCATAAAATGCTTCGGCCTTTTCTTTAGAAAGGTGAATGTACTTCATTGCTTTGATTGAAAAGCCTCCAGCAATAATATCGTCAATAATTTTTCCAGTGTGTTTGTTTGCCACAGCATCTGGTTTTATCATGGTAAATGTAATGTTAGACATTAGGTTTTTTTTTAAAGGATGGCAAAAATAGAAATATCCCGTTCTTTTTACGAGTTTTGTTGTAAATAAAAACAGTGCAAGATACAATACGCCATAACCTCAATCAGTTAAGAAACCACTCTGAGAAAATCATTATAACTGCTCACCATAAACCTGACGGTGACGCAATGGGATCGACTTTGGGTTTATATAACTATTTTAAGAATGCTGGGATAAATTCAAGTGTGATTGTTCCAACAGATTATGCATCCAATTTAAATTGGCTGCCCGGGAATAACGATGTAAGAATTTATGAGGATGATATGCAAGTGTGTGATAATGAAATTAAAGATGCAGATTACATATTTTGTCTGGACTTTAATGCGTTAAGCAGAATAAACCATATGGGAGAAATGGTTAGAAAAAGCAAGGCTGTAATTGTCCTAATTGATCATCACCAAAGTCCTGAAGATTTTGACGATGAAAGGTTTGTTGAAATTGGTGCAAGTTCCACCTGTGAGTTAATTTATCGATATATCAATAAGCATTTAGATTATACTTTGATGAATGAGAAAGTAGGACAGTGCATTTATACTGGTTTGATCACAGATACCGGTTCTTTTCGGTTTTCAAGTACTACAAGTACAACCATTAGAACAGCAGCAGATTTAATGGATTTAGGGGTAATACCTGATAAAATTTATCGATCGTTATTTGATCAAAACAGACTAGAACGGCTCCAGCTTTTGGGGCATTTGCTATCCAATAATTTGGAAATTTTAGAAGAGGGAAGAGTTGCTTTAGGATATTTGACGCTTGAAGAAATTGAACGATTTAATATTGTGACAGGAGATACAGAGGGTTTTGTGAATTACGGTCTGGGTATTGCTGGAGTTAAGATGAGTGCGTTAATAATTGACAGAGGACCTTTGGTAAAAATGAGTTTTAGAAGTGTAGATGCTTTTCCATGTAATATTTTAAGTGCAGAAAATTTTAATGGTGGAGGGCACAAAAATGCTGCCGGTGGTGCAAGTCAAGACGGTTTAGAGCAAACCATTGATAAATTTAAATTAGTCATACAAAACTATCGGGCGTTTTTATGAAATTCTATAGCATAATTTTAACATCAGTTTTATTTATAATTTCATGTAACAAAGATGACTTTCAAAAATCAGGTAACGTTTTTTATAAAAGAGGTAACTCTATCTGTATTGAAGGTAAAAACCATTGGTTACTTGATATAAAGGCACAAAATGCTGATGACTCTATATATTTAGATACCCGTGCTTTGGGAAGAAAAATTGAAATTAATCGTTTAAATTCAGATACTTCGGCCACATTCATCCAATTATTAGGTTCTACATGTGAAGCAGATAGTATTCAATTTAAACTTAGGGCTGAAGATTTTTATAATGCCTTAAATGGAAGTGTACCCACATATTTAAATGATAGTGATTTTGTGACTACAACACTTTGGATGAGAGATAAGCTCAACGACATAGAACACATTGCATATAAAAAAGTATTTGAGCGAAATCAAATTGATCAATTTATAAAAAATCATCGTTGGAATGGAACTTTTGATTCATCATCACTTATTTACTATGAGAAACTCAAAGCTATAAATAAACAGCCTGTTAAGTATAGCAAAGCCAAAATAAGGTATGTATTAAAAAAAATAAATGGTCAAGTTGTCTATTATACAAAAGACGGTGAGCCATTTATTTACGATTTATCAGACCAAGGTGTTATATCAGGTATTCGATTTTTAGCAAGTAAGTTGTCTAAAGGTGAAAGTATTCGTGCTATAGTGCCATCAGATTTTGCTTTTGGTGCTTTAGGTAATCATATTATTCCAGGCTACATGCCTATAATTATAGAGTTAGAATTATTAGATTACATATTATGACAGTATTATAGTTCATTATTGAAATTAAAAAAAATCAATTACTTGATGAACACAATTCTAATATGATGTATGTATTGATGCTTTTATTAGCCTTATAATTTGCGTTTTGCAGCTAATTGGAGTTATTAAATTTTGTAAACAATGCACACACTAAAAGAGGAGGGAAATAATACTTTATTTGTTACTCACAATAAAAAAGAGCTGAAAATATGTGATGTGGTTTAAGCGGTTAACAACCCAAAAAGAATAATTACTTAAGTTTTCTGGCTACTTCAATTTCCCTGTAACCTTCAATTAAATCAAATTCTTGGATGTCATTACAGTTTCGAATTTGAATACCACACTCAAAACCTTTTGCGACTTCTTTGACGTCATCTTTGAAACGTTTAAGGGCTTCTATTTCACCAGTATAAACAACAACGCTGTCTCTAATGAGACGAACTTTGTTGTCTCTGTACATTTTACCTTGGGTTTGCATACAACCAGCAATCATACCAACCTTAGAAATTTTAAATATTTCTCTAACTTCTGCTGTGCCTGTAACTTCTTCTTCCAAATCAGGGACAAGCATACCTTCCATCGCAGCTTTGATTTCTTCTATGGCTTTATAAATGATGCTATATTGCTTAATCTCAACTCCTTCTGACTCTGCAAGTTTTCGAGCAGACGGCATTGGTCTAACTTGAAAACCAACTACAATAGCATCAGATGCTTTAGCTAGTAAAATATCGTTATCTGTTATAGGTCCAACTGATTTTTGAATAATTTTAACTTCAATTTCTTCAGTAGACAATTTCATTAACGAGTCTGAGAGTGCTTCAGAACTTCCATCTACATCAGCTTTGATAATTAACTTTAATTCTTGGAAGTTTCCAATAGCTAATCGTTTTCCAATAGTATCCAGTGTGAGCATAGATGTAGATCTAATATCTTGTTCACGTTGTAATTGCTCACGTTTGTTTGCAACATCTTTGGCGGTTGATTCATCTATCATAACTTGGAAGGTTTCTCCTGCAGCAGGAGCGGCAGAGAAGCCAAGTATGGAAATAGGTGATGCTGGTCCAACTTCTTTAACATTTTGGCCACGCTCATTGAGCATAGCTTTAACTCTAGCATAATGTTGTCCAGCAACTATTGCATCGCCAACACGAAGTACGCCTTCTTGAACTAGCATAGATGCCACAACACCTCTACCTTTTTCAATTTTAGCTTCGAGGACTCCTCCTTTAGCGTTTTTATCTGGGTTAGCCTTAAGTTCTAACATCTCAGCCTCAAGAGCAACTTTCTCTAAAAGCTCATCGATATTGACTCCATTTTTTGCAGAAATTTCAGCAGTTTGGTATTTTCCGCCCCATTCTTCTACTAAAATATTCATTGCAGATAGCGCCTCTCTCACTTTATCTGGATTAGCTCCATCCTTATCGATCTTGTTAAATGCAAAAACTATGGGAACATTAGCCGCTTGTGCATGGCTAATTGCTTCTTTGGTCTGAGGCATCACTGCATCGTCTGCAGCAATAACAATAATTGCAATGTCTGTAACTTGAGCTCCACGTGCACGCATGGCAGTAAAGGCTTCGTGACCTGGGGTGTCAATGAATGTCATTCTATTACCGTTTTTTAGCTTTACTTCATAGGCAGCTACGTGTTGGGTAATTCCTCCTGCTTCACCAGCAATCACATTGGCATTTCGGATATGATCTAACAATGATGTTTTACCATGGTCAACGTGACCCATTACAGTAACAATTGGATGTCTAGGCTTAAGATCTTCAGGATTATCTTCTTCTACCACTATCTCAATGGTTTCATCTGCATCTACGAAGTTTATTTCATAACCAAATTCCTCTGCCACAATTTGGATAGTTTCAGCATCTAATCGTTGGTTAATCGATACCATCATTCCCAATGAAAAACAAGCACCAATAATCTCATTAACACTTACATCCATCATATTAGCAAGATCATTAGCAGTAACAAATTCTGTTACATCTAATATTTTACTTTCAATAATGTCTTGTAGTTGTTTTTCTTCCCATTTCTTTTTGTGTTCTTGTCTTCTGAACTTTCGGGCTTTTTGTCTTACCTTACCTCCGTGAGATGGGGCTTGCTTACCCGAAGACATTTGAGCAAGTGTCTTTTTAATTTTATTTTGGATTTCTTTTTCAGAAACTTCATTTTTATTGGTATTCGCTCCTTGCTTATTTTGCCTATCAGAACGGTATTTATCTGTAGTAATTTTTTCACCACGTATTCTTTTCCGTTTTTTCTTGGGCTCATCTTTTGTTTTTGGGGGAGTTTTAGTTCGTTTTACAGGAGGCTTTATTTCTACTTTACCTAAAACTCTAGTGCCTTCAAGTTTTTTATATTCTGTTTTTTCAACAATCTCTTTAGGTTCATTTTTTTCATCTTCATTTTTAACATCAGTAATAAGATTTGTAATTGGCTTAACTTCAGGTTCTTGTGTGTTTTCTTGAACAGGTTTAGTTGACTTTTTAATGTCAATTGTACCAACAACTTTAAGCGTATTTTTATGTTTATCTAATGGAGCAGTTGGAACTATTTCTTTAGCTTCTTCTTTTGTGACCTTCTCAGGCTTTTCTTCTTCAACAGACTTCTTTGATCCAAGAGTAGTGTCTTTAATAAAAATAGTAGGCTCAGGAGCTAATTCAACTTTAGGCGGTTCAGATTTTTTAGTTTCCTTAATTGCCTGTGTTTTAGCGTCTTTTCGGATGTTAATTTCCAATTGCTGAGATTCTTCTTTCGCGAGTTTATCTTTTTGATAAAAGCTCAACAAATCTTGATACATGCTCTCATCTAACTTGGCAGTTATTTTTGATTCTACCTCAAAACCCTTTTCAGTTAAATGTTCAACAATTGTCTTCCAACTAACATTGAATTCTGTTGCAACTTTGTTAACTCGATATGTCTTTTTCTTTCCAACCATCTATTGTTTAGCCGTGTTCGAAAATAATACTTTATGTTTTTAAAGCATTATTGTTCGAATTCTGCTTCTAATATTTTCTTGATTTCATCTATTGTTTCTTCTTCTAACTCTGATCTTGCAATGAGGTCTTCGTTACTCATCTCTAACACACTTTTTGCAGTATCTAGACCAATTGCTTTCAATTCATCAATAATCCAATTATCAATTTCATCTGCAAATTCGTTCAGGTCAACATCTAGATTTTCTTCTTCGTTAGTTTCTCTATATACATCTATATTATAACCTACTAATTTCCCAGCAAGTTTAATATTATGTCCTCTTTTCCCGATTGCTAGCGAAACTTGATCAGCTGGAAGGAAAACATCAGCTTTTCCAGTTTCATCGTTAATACTAATAGTCGATACCTTAGCAGGGCTTAAACTCCGCTGAATTAGTAATTGGATGTTGGAAGTGAAATTGATAACATCTATATTTTCATTTTTAAGTTCACGTACTATTCCGTGAATTCTACTCCCTTTCATACCAACACATGCTCCTACAGGGTCAATTCGGTCATCATAGCTTTCTACAGCAACTTTTGCTCTTTCGCCTGGCTCACGAACAATTTTCTTAACGGTGATTAGTCCGTCAAGTATTTCTGGGACTTCTAATTCGAATAAACGTTCTAAAAAGTCTGGTGCAGTTCTAGAGAGAATCACTTTTGGGTTAGAATTATACATTTCAACCCTCAAAATTACAGCTCTAACGGTATCTCCTTTTTTAAAAAAGTCTCTTGGTATCATTTCTCGAATCGGTAAGATAAGTTCGTTACCCTCATCATCTAATATCATGATTTCATTTTTCCAAATTTGATACACTTCTCCAGATACAATTTCACCAACACGGTCTTTGTATTTTTTGTAGAATTCGTCTTTTTCAAGCTCTAATACTTTAGAAAGCAATGTTTGTCTTGCTGTAAGTATTGTTCTGCGTCCGAAGGTTGCCAAGTCAATTTCTTCGATGGCTTCTTCGCCGATTTCAAAATCATCTTCAAGGAGTTTTGCGTCTTCGATATTAATCTCTTTATTAGGATCTTCTACTTCACCCATATCTACAATTTCTCGATTACGATATATTTCAAGGTCTCCATTATCAGTATTAACGATGACATCAAAGTTGTCATCCGAACCATATTTTCTTCGGATCATAGTTCTAAATACGTCTTCTAGAACCCTCATCATGGTGGCTCTGTCAATATTTTTGAATTCTTTGAATTCTGTGAAAGATTCTACTAATTGTAAGCTCATTTCTTTTTACGTTTAAAGGATAGTTTTACGGTACTTTTACTTATTTGATTAAAAATAATTGTTTTTTCTTCAGATTTGTATTTAGATATTACTACAGATAATTTGATGGTGTCATCAAGAATTTGAATTAATTTTCCAGTTTGGATTTTACCATTTATTAATTCCACTTCTAATTCTCGCCCAATATGCTTGTAAAATTGTCTCAAGTCTACTAGTGGTTGCTCAGCTCCAGGAGAAGAAATTTCATAACGAATAGGCTGATCATCTGTATATTCTTCGTCGAGTATTCTAGAAACTTTCCGACTGAGTTGAGTACACAACTGTATACTAACGCTTTCAATGCCGTCAATGAAAAGTTGAATACTTGTTTCTGCTTGGTTAGAATCTACTCCCACCAAGAACGAATCAGTTTCTTTCAATTCTTCTTCGATAATTCCTGTTATAAGTTCTTTAACTCCCAAAATTTAGGTAAGAAAAAAGGGGCTTTTGCCCCTTCAACTCTAATAATATTTGATGCAAAAATAAGTCAAATGTTGGCATTTCAAAATTATTTACTGGGTGAAGTTTGTTAATATTCAATAGATTTGAAACAAATAAGTATTTAAAATGATAGAACGTAACACTAAATTTAACATTTTCATTCTATCAGTTTTAGCAGTATTTTTTATGTCGAATAGGGGCGGTTCACCTGGAGGTAGATCAGGGTCAACTTCGGATAGCGGAGCTACTTGCTCAACTAATGGAGGTTGTCATACCAGTTCGAGTCCACCAAGTAGTCAAGATATGCTGTCTACTGATGTTCCCGAAAGCGGTTATGCTCCAGGGTCCAGCTACAACATTTCGGTGAGTGTTTCAGATGAAGGAACTTCAGTCTGGGGGTTTGAGATGATGGTAGAGGATAAAAACGGCTCTCCAGTGGGTACTTTTTCAAACAACACGCAAGTGAATACGCTTAACTCAGGGCTTAGAGCTACTCATAAATTTGCAAGTAGTTCTGCATCAAATTCACAAACATGGGTTGCTAATTGGACAGCACCAACAAGCGGAACAGGGAAAGTCACTTTTTATGTATCCACAATGGCAGCTAACGGAAATGGTAATAATAGAGGAGAAAAAATGTACATTGATACAATATCCATTGCAGAAAATAAATCTGCTAACATCGCAGATTTAGAAAATTTAAATATAAATCTATACCCAAATCCTTCGATTAAAACGTTAACTATTGACGGTTACACGAATGTTCATTCAAATATTAAAATAATCAATTCATTAGGTAAAGTAGTTATAAACACAAATTTTAAAAATTCATTGGATGTTTCTGCGTTAGAATCAGGAATTTACTATCTTAAAATCATAGAAAACGATCATGTTTTCATCAAGAATTTTACTAAAATTTAAGTCTTTTTTTGTAAGATGTAAATGATTGAACTAGACTTTTCGATGTTTAATAACGACACGGAATAAGAATAGAGTCCCTTTAAAAATGTTATTGGCAAGAAAGTAAACTTATTTTTATAGGAGTCGCTAATCATTGCATTAAAAAATGGGTCAAGAGGCATTCGATGTTTTTTTATAATTTTAAATCCTCTTTTATCTGCAAACAACTCTATTGTCTTTGGTGTAAAGTGCCAAATATGTCTTGGCGTATCATAACCTCCCCAGTATTCTTGATACATTTTAGCATCCGGCGAGTCATTATTAGGAAGTGCTAAAATTAGATAACCTTTTTCGTCTAAAGATTTAGAAAATAGATCGAAATAAGTATTGTAATCGTATACGTGCTCAAACACATGCCAAAGACTAATAATATTGTAATTAGTATCTAATTTTCCTTGTACAAATTCTAATGGGCTGTGAGCTTTTATTCCAAAGTTATTTTCACATAGCTTAGCTGCTTTTTTGCTTATTTCAACACCGGTAACCTCGTATCCCTTTTTTTTGAAGAAGTTCAAAAAATAACCCGAGCCAGAACCTATATCAAGAAGTTTTTTTCCAGTACGAAGGCGTTTGATCTTGAGGTACTTAAAGTTGAGCATCACACGGCGAGCAACGTGATAAATGGAGTAGATTAATCCGCTGGAAGTATCAGAATGTTCAACATATTCTTCGCTATTGTAATATGGCTCTGCGTCATTTTCTAGCGGCGCATTAGCCGTAAAAATAAATTGGCATTTTTCACATTGTTTTAGTTCAAATACCTCTTTCGAAACAAGCCAGTCTGGAACATTCAAAAAATGTTTGAACGAAGAATGATTGCAAATAGGACACAGGTTTATAGAATGACGCTCTTTCAACTCCTTAAATTTCTGTATACAAATAAACCATCTAAAAGTGAATACTCCTTAATTCAAATGCTTTCTATTTTAAAATCAATAAAATTTGAATTACGATCATTGCATAGCGTTTATGGTCTAAATCTTTTATTTTCGTCCGAAGATTCAAAAAATCACGCAATGAATAATTTTAAAAAGATAAATACTTTTTTTGGATGGGTTACATTCTTAATAGCAATTGCTGTTTATATCATGACATTGGAGCAATCTGTAAGTCTTTGGGATTGTGGAGAGTTTATTTCGGCGTCATATCGATTACAAGTTGTGCACCCACCTGGCGCACCTTTATTTTTGATGCTTGGACGTTTATTCTCAATTTTTGCAACCCCTGGCACTAATGAAGTTGCTATTGCAGTAAATATGTTGAGTGCAGTTTTTAGTGCTGCTACTGTGATGTTTACTTTTTGGATTACTACACATTTTGCAAAAAAGATTTTAAAAATTGACTTGAATGCCAATACAGTGGATTTAGGGAATGCAATTTCTATTTTTGGATCGGGTCTTGTCGCAGCTATGTCTGTTACATTCATGGATACATTTTGGTTCAATGCTGTAGAGGCTGAGGTATATGCAGGTTCTTCTTGTTTTATGGCTTTGGGATTTTGGTCTATTCTAAGGTGGGAAAAAGTTAAAGACGATCCTACTTCTGACAGATGGATTGTTTTTATTGCTTACGTCATAGGTTTGGGCATTGGACTTCACTTATTGAATATTCTTGTTGTGCCTGCGGTATTTCTTTATTATTTCGTTAATAAATTTGGAGTTAGTAGAAGGAATATTATTAGAGCATCAGTCATTGGAATTGGATCTATAGCTTTACTTCAATGGATAATCATTCCAAAAACGCCAGCTATTGCCGCATTTTTTGACAAGATTTTTGTAAATACATTCGGGCTACCATTTAACTCAGGTATTTTATTTTTTTTATTGCTTATCTTATTAGGTATTGTATTTAGTCTACGATATACCATAAAAAATAATAAACCGATAGCTAATTTAGCAATATTATGTTTTGCATTTACCATGCTTGGTTTTTCATCATACAGTATGGTAGTAATTCGTTCTATCGCAGAACCTGCTATTGATATGAATGATCCTCAGGATGCTGAAAGTTTATTGAGTTACATAAATCGTGAACAATATGGATCACGACCGTTACTTTTTGGTCCTTACTATAACGCAGATTTAGTGGATATCGATAAAGGAAAAACACAATACAGAAGAGGAAAAGATGCTTATGAAAAGATAGGTACAAAACAAGAACCTAAATATGACGATCGATTCTCAACGGTTTTACCTCGAATGGGAGATATGTCTGAAAAATCAAGATATTATCCTTTGTGGAATGGTATGATTAAAAAATATTCGGGACGAAATCAATTAGAACAACAATTAGAATCGGTGAAAAAGAAGAAACCAACTTTTTCTAATAACATGAAGTTCATGTTTAAATATCAATTGGGATGGATGTATTGGAGATATTTCATGTGGAATTTTGCTGGAAGACAAAATGACATTCAGAATGTTCTAGGCAATAGTTTGGAGGGTAATTGGATTTCGGGAATCAAATTCTTAGATGAATGGAGATTAGGTGTCCCTCAAGATATCCCAGTGAGTTTGAAATACAATAAGGCTCGTAATACTTTTTTCTTCCTACCATTAATACTAGGAATACTTGGAATTATAGTCATGTATCAGAAAAGTAAAATGGATTTTTACACGGTACTTATTTTATTTTTATTCACGGGTCTTCTTGTTGTAGTATATCTAAATCAACCCCCAATGGAACCACGAGAACGTGATTATTCCTCGGTGGGCTCATTCCAAACATTTTGCATTTGGATAGGTTTGAGTGTCTTATTTATAGTTGATCTGTTAAAAAAATCGGTGAATAAGACCATCGCGGCATCGAGCGCAACACTGTTTGCTTTATTAGTTTCCCCATTTTTAATGGGTTTCCAAAACTGGGATGACCATGACCGTTCAGGAAGAGAATTAGGAATATCTTTCGCAAAAAACTACCTCAATAGTTGTGAGAAAAATGCTATCTTATTTACTAATGGAGATAATGACACCTATCCGCTTTGGTATGCTCAAAATGTAGAGGGTATTCGTACCGATGTACGAGTTATCAATTTAAGTCTTCTACCTACAGAGTGGTATAGTAGTGCGTTGCGAAGAAAAGTATTTGACAGCGAGCCATTACCTATGTCCATACCTGCTGAAAAAATAGTATCTGGTAAACGAGATTATGTGAGATATTTCGAAAGTAAATCGCTACCACAAGATCAATATTATCCTTTGAATCAAGTTTTGCAATATGTTACATCAGACGAGCCTAGCAGAAAACAAAGAACTAATGCAGGTGATCTCATCAATGTCTTTCCTGTTAAAAACTTCAGTGTAGAAGTTGATAAAAAAGCGGTGATAGCAACCGGTTATGTACCTTATAGAGATACGGCTAAGATTGTCGACAAAATTTATTGGAATATTGGCAAGAGTGGTTTGAGTAAGGGAGATTTAGTTGTGTTAGACATTATAGCTAGTAATGCCAAAACAGGCTGGAAAAGGCCAATCTATTGGACAACTACCACAGGGTCGTCAGTTTATATGAACCTAGACAAATATTTTAGACACAACGGTTTAACCTACCAATTACTTCCCATAGAAGCCAATAAAAGAATGCGAGGCATGGATGACATGGACTTACTGTACGATAAATTGATGAATGTGTATGAGTGGGGTAAGATGGAAGAGGGCACCATGTTTTTGGACGATAAAGCACAGTTAGTCCCTCAAAATTTGAGATCTTTATTTATTCAGGTGGCAGATTATTATGCCAATACCAATAAGTTAGACACGGCCACTACTCTTTTGGATAAATGTTATTCTTCTATGCCAGAAAGCTTATTGCCTATGAATTTGAGATTAAAAGCTGCAAGTGCAGATATTTATTATAAAGCTAATCAAACTGAAAAAGGTGATCAGTTTTTAACGGAAGTAGGGAATGATGCTTATGCGTTGATTAATTACTACAAAAAATTTACACAAGTAGATAATAAGAATGAAAACATTCAAATCCTACAAAATATTGGTCCACTCGCACGAGCATACAAACGAGACGAACTAGCTACAAAGTATGATGATTTATTCAAACAAGCCTCTGCTTTATATTAATCTATTAGAAATTAGATGAGTAGAGAGGGCATCATTATTGGCTTTCATGCCGTGGAGGAGCTTCTTAATAGTGATGTCACTATTGGTAAGGTGTACATAAATAGTCAGGCGGATAAACAAAAAATAGGGGTATTACGGCAACTTGCTAAAAAGTCGAACACTCCTTTTCAGATGGTACCTATTGAAAAGCTTAATCGCATTACCAGGGCAAACCACCAAGGAGTAATAGCCATTAAGAGTCCTATTGAATTTGTACCTTTAGAGGAGACCATTACCCGATTATTTGAAAATGGAGACCCACCCAAAATACTTGTAGCTGATGGCATTCAAGATATTCGAAATATTGGAGCTATTTCACGATCATGCGTTGCCTTTGGGGTAGATTTATTAATTGTTGGGGTAAAAGCCAATGCTGAGATTGGCGAAGGAGCCATTAAATCGTCGGCTGGAGCTTTGTTAAAATTACCTGTAGCACGAGTAAGTAGTTTATCAAATACATTAACTTACTTAAAAAGCTGGGGCATACCACAAATAGCGGCCTCTGAAAAAACAGATCAAACTATGGATCGATCAAGTATTCGAGATTTAACCTCTTGGGCACTATGGATGGGCAATGAAGACAAAGGATTATCTAGAGATCGATTATTGTTTATGGATCACATTTGGCGAATAAAAATGACAGGAAACATGAATTCGCTCAATGTATCAGTAGCTGCTGGAATCTTGTTACACGAGCTAAATACCTGAAATATAGCGATTTAAAACATATTTTTTCAGTTATTGTGAATTCTGAAAAAAAGTTATTTTCGCATTAATATAATCAATCTGTAATTTAATAGCCATGTATTGGACTTTAGAACTTGCATCATACCTTGACGACGCTCCTTGGCCTGCATCGAAAGATGAGTTGATAGACTTTGCTATCAGAACTGGAGCACCCTTAGAAGTAGTTGAAAACTTACAAGAACTCGAAGATGACGGAGAACCATTTGAGACCATAGAAGAAATATGGTCTGAATATCCTTCAACCGATGATTATTTCTTTAATCAAGACGAATTGTAAACGATTCCCTCAGACCGATTTCTTAATTTCTAGTTGCTTATTTATTACGCTTCGGAAATATATCATGCATATTTATGATATAATTCAATTTGTTTTATTTTCTAAAACAACATACCTATCTCAAAACTAATGTTTTGAATAGATCCCTTCGGGTTTATAGCAGGGAAAACATTGTTTAAAATAAGGTTATTGTTGATGTTTAGAAGTCCAATTTTAGTTCCGAATTGAATGGTAAGAATTGTTTTTGGGATGTGGTAGTATAGAGCTAAACTGCAGTCCCACGGTTTGATGTTTAGTTTGTCAATCTCTGACTTTTTTTTGTCCCCTACATATAGCGATGATAGACCTAAATAGGATAGGGTTGGTCCGATACATATCGCATGTTTATTTTTAAGCTGGAATTTAGGAAGTAATGAAGCATCAACATAAAATAAAGCTATTTTTGAGTACCCTATGTCACCATTATTAAAACTGGAACCTTTGAAGTTTCCAATTATTTCTGCATAGACGCTAGTCTTTTTTTTTGGATTAGAAATAAAATATGAACCCGCAGTATATCCAAATTTGATTCGAGGGTTTACAAAAGTACTGCCAACCATACTCGATAAATTAATACTAGTTTTAATGCCAAGTTTACTATTTACCAAGTCATTTGATTGTGCAAATGAGCTTGCTTCAATTAATGCTAAAACTATTATGACTAAAAATAACCTCATTTATTCAATTTTTTTACCACTTAATGCTTTGGATATTTTAAGATCCATAACCTTTTCTGCAAAGGGTTTAGTATAATTATTTAACTTCTCTATTTGTGAAGATATTGTACTTTTATCTTTTGATTCGATGCTTTGATTAATATTCTGGATATTTTTTTCAAGCTCAATGATGTTTTCTGGAGTTAATAACTCGTTGTTGTCGCGAATGAATTTTTGTGTAGCATAAATGAGTTGTTCTGCTTCCGTAGTTGCCTCAACAAGTGAACGTCTATCCATGTCTGATTCAGCAAAATTTAAGCTCTCTTGTAGCATATCTTTTATTTGTTGATTGGAGATACCATATTGAGGTTTTAAGGTAACCTGCTGGCTTACACCTGATCTTAACTCTTTTGCACTTACTTGAAGAATACCGTCCGCATTGAGTAAAAAGGTTAATTCAATCTTTGGAATTCCCGCAGGCATCGATGGGATATCTTTTAAAATAAACTCGCCAATTTTCCGATTATCAGATACTATTTCTCGCTCACCTTGATAAACATTTATAGCGAGGTTTACTTGTCCATCAACAGACGTTGTATATTCTTTTTTGAGTTGCGTAGGTATTTTGTTATTCCTTGGTATTAAAATATCCATCAATCCACCTACAGTTTCAATACCTAGAGAGAGAGGTGTAACATCAAGAAGTAATAAATCTGTTCGATTTCCAGCCAAAATATCAGCTTCAATTGCAGCACCAAGTGCAACTACTTCATCTGGGTTTATTTGATCATTAATCTTTGCATCAAAGAATATGTTTTGAACACTATTTTTAACGGCTGGTATTCTTGTACTTCCTCCAACTAAAACTACTTCTTGTATTTCTGAAGATAAAATACCAGCATCTTTAAGTGCATTTGAACATATATTGATTGTTTGATCAATAATGGGACTAAGGATTTCGTTGATTTGGTCGCGATCAAGAGAAAATGTTATATTCTGACTGTTAATATGTATAGCATCGCCATAACTTTGTTGAGAGCTTAATTCTTTTTTAGCTTTCTCAGCAGTAACTCTTAAAAGCTGTTTATCGTTGTCGGATAGGTTGGATAATGAGTGAAGCTTTTCCCAATGATCAACAATAGCTTGGTCAAAATCATCCCCACCCAAATAAGTGTCACCATTAGTAGATAATACCTCAAAGACTCCTTGTTGAATATTAAGAATGGAAATATCAAAAGTTCCCCCGCCCAAGTCATAAACTGCAACTATTTTGGATTGATCTTTATCAATTCCTAAACCATAAGTCAAACTTGCAGCAGTTGGCTCATTAATTATTCTTAAGACGTCTAATCCAGCGAGCTTTCCAGCATCTCTTGTGGCCTGCCTTTGTGAGTCGTCAAAGTATGCAGGGACTGTAATTACCACTTTTTGTATTTCTTTTTTTAATTGGTTTGTCCCTAATTGCTTTAGTTCTTTTAAGATGAATGAAGATAACTCAATGGGGGTATAAAATCGATTATTAACCTTTACTTGAACAAGTTTATCTCCATTATCAATGATTTGATAGTTTAGAGCATTTCCGTGGCTAATAATCTCTTGATAGCTTTTACCCATTAATCTTTTGACAGAGTATAATGTGTTTTTTGGATCATCAATTAATCGATTTTGAGCTTTTTTACCTACGATGATCTCATCATTATCAAAATAGATCGTGCTAGGAACAATACTATCTGCATTTTTTGTAATGCAATAGGGTCGTCGAGTGATGGGGTCGATTGAGGCAATCAGACTATTAGTGGTGCCAAGATCAATACCAATTACAGCAGATTCTTTTTGAATAGTACCAGAATTTAAATCAATTGATATTTTTGCCATTGATGCAAAGATACCTAATCTATTTTTCAGTGATTTAAAAGAATTCATCATTAAATTTGAACAAACACATAAATCTTTGATTCCCAATAATATTAATGAGCTAAATGATAACGGACCTATCCTATTTTTTGATGGTGTTTGTAATCTTTGTAATTGGTCAGTAGATGTTGTTTTACGTCTAGAAAAAAATAAAAAGATTCGATTCGCACCATTACAGTCAAGATATGCAGCGTTATTATTTGAAGAATATGACGACATAAAATCATTAGATACTATTGTCTTTAGGATAAATGGGAAAAACCATGTGGAGTCTGATGCCGTAATTGAAATATCAAAATATTTCAAATCTCCTTTTTCATATTTTAAATACTTACATTGGATACCTAGGGTTTTTAGAAATAGCGTTTATAGATTGATTGCTAGAAATAGATATAATTTTTTTGGGCAAAGTTCTTCTTGTCGAATACCATCTAGTGATTTGGCCAGTAGATTTTTTAATTAACCTTATTGGCCAATTGACCACAGGCAGCATCAATATCCTTACCTCTACTTCTTCTTATGTTCACGATCACTTTATTGTATTCAAGGTAATCGGCAAAACGTTGAATTTTTTCAGTGGAGCTAGATTTAAATTCGGCTAAATCAATAGGGTTATATTCTATTAAATTAACTTTACATTTAATTTGACGAGCAAAAGCTATTAGTTCTTCAGCTTCTAAGGGATCGTCATTTATATCATTAATCACACAATATTCAAGAGTGACTCGTGTGTTTGTTTTGTCATAAAAGTAATTAATTGACTCAATTAAATCCTCAAGTGAATTGCTATCGTTAATTGGCATAATAGCACTTCTTTTTTTGTTATTAGCTGAATGCAGCGATAACGCTAGGTTAAATCTTACTTGGTCATCACCAAGTTTTTTTATCATTTTAGCAATTCCTGCTGTTGAAAGGGTGATTCGTTGAGGTGATATTCCAAGACCGTCAGGAGCTGTGACTTTTTCAATTCCACCAATAACATTAGCGTAGTTTAATAAGGGTTCACCCATTCCCATGAGTACAATATTGCTTAAGTTGATATTGTATTCTCGTTCTGCTTCTTTCTTTAAAATAGCAACTTGGTCATAAATTTCATCAATTCTGAGGTTTCGTTCTCTTTTCATAAACCCAGTTGCACAAAATGTACAGCTGAGACTGCATCCTACTTGAGACGAAATGCAGGCGGTTACACGATTAGAAGTAGGTATCAACACTCCTTCAATCAAAAATCCATCGTTCAGTTTAAAAGCATATTTGATGGTCTTATCTGAGCTTTTTTGAGTTTGGAAAATACTTAATGTATTTAAGGTATATTTATCACTGAGTTTTTGTCTGAAATCTTTTGAGAGATTAGTCATTTCGTCAAAAGAACGGGCACTTTTTTGCCACAACCATTCCCACAATTGGTTAGCTCTGAATTTTTTTGCGTCAAGCTCTTCACAAGCTTGGATTAACGCCATTTTAGAAAGTGATCGAATGTCTACCACAAGCTAAAATTTAAAAATGCTTTAATAAGTAATGTCATTTATAGTTAAAGATTTTTCACTGGCTTCTTCGCATCTTCCAATGACTTTTGCTTCAACATTAAATTGACTCGAAATGTCAATGAGTTCTTGGGAGATCTCCTCATCACAATAGATTTCAAGACGATGCCCCATGTTGAATACCTCAAACATTTCTTTCATAGATGTTTCTGTTGTGGATTGAATCATTTGAAACAAAGGAGGAACTGGTAGCAAGTTGTCTTTGATTATATGTAATGTCTTGTCTAAAAATTTCAAGACTTTGGTTTGAGCACCTCCTGTACAGTGAATGATACCGTGAATTGCTTTTTTTAAATCATTATTTTTAAAAATTTGATTCAGTATAGGTGCATAAGTTCGTGTTGGAGATAAAAGTGCTTGTCCAATATTTACTTCGGTACCATTTAAGTTATCTGTTATAGAAAAAATGCCAGAATAGATATACTCTTCATTTGTATTAACATCGAACGATTCAGGATATTTAGTGTAGTAGTCGTGTTTTAGTAAATCGTGTCTTCCAGAAGTAAGCCCATTGGATCCCATCCCCGCATTATATGTTTTTTCATAGGTAGCTTGTCCGTATGAAGAAAATCCAACAATAACGTCAGTAGGCTTAATGTCTACTTCAATGATAGCTGACCGATGAGGTCTGCAGGCAACAGTACTGTCTATTATAATTGTTTTAACAAGATCACCAACGTCTGCAGTTTCGCCTCCAGTAAATTTAATATCTGTACCAAAAGAACACATGGTTTCAATGCATTCTTCAAAACCGTCAATAATTTCTTTAATTACTTCGCCAGGGATAAGGTGTTTATTTCTACCAATTGTATTGGAAAGCAAGAACGGTCCGATTGCACCAGTACAAATAATATCGTCAAGATTCATGACAATTGCATCTTGAGCAATACCCCTCCACACACTGACATCTCCAGTCTCCTTCCAATATAAATAAGCTAGTGATGATTTGGTGCCTGCTCCATCTGCATGCATAATATTACAGAAGGAGTCGTCATTACCAATATAGTCTTCTACGATTTTGCAAAAAGCATTGGGAAATATTCCCTTATCAACGTTGGAGATAGCATGGTGTACGTCCTCTTTTTGAGCGGAAACACCTCTTATTTCATATCTACTCACTCGATTTTAAAATTAACTTATTCATCAGTGTCTTTTAGTAACCAAAGCTTATTGCCTTTGACTTCAAAATCAACATATTCTCTATCAAACAAGTTATATCCTAATACAGGCTTTTTAGTGTTTGTCATTTTACACTTAACTTTATTGTATACTTTTCCATTAATTTTAAGTTCTTTTAATGTGAAAGAAGTGCCATATATTTTAGTACCATCAGAGAGTTTAATTTTTGTTCCTGAGTCTCTGAAATCATTCGGACTTAACTTACCTGATCTGATTAGTTGTTCCACTAAGACTTGATTCATCAGTGTTCTTCTGTCTTCTCCAGTGTATTGGAATCTAATTTTCTTTCTTCCAACGTATCCATAAACACTGTAAGTTCCTTCAACTTTAGTAGGAGTTAGCGGTAAGAAATCGTACTTAGCTAAAAACTCTTCCTCAGCTTGTCTTGCAAGTGTTAAGCTATCTTCAATTGCTTTAGCACGAATAAAGCTATCAATATCACCTTTAGTCTTAGCTAAAAACTCTCGTTGTTTTTCAAGAAGATAAGGGCTATAAATGGAACCTTTTCCGTTAAGTGCTTCGTCGTTTCTTTGAGAATAATCTACTCCGATTGACTGAATGTCAAAATTACAGTTAACCACTTTCACGGTAGTTCTTCTATTTCTTTGATGTTCTTCTTCTGAACAGCTGCTAGTAACTGGTCCTTCACAAGGACAATCGGTTACAAGTTGTGATTCTCCGTACCCTCTTGCATCAAGTCGGAAAGGATTAATACCTCCTTTTTCAATTAGATACGATGTTGCGGAGTCTGCTCTTCTCTGAGATAAGTCTCTATTGTACTCAAAAGATGCCCTACAGTCAGTATGTGATCCTAACTCAACCGCCATTTTTGGATATTTATTCAAAGTCTTGATTAAATCATCTAAAATTGGTTTTGCATCTGTTCTGATGAATGCTTTTGCAAGGTCATAGTATATAGGCAAAACAAATACATCATTACATGTATTTTTCAGACAAAAATCTTTAACATACTGGCAATCGAGAGAGTTTTCGACTCCAGCTGTAGTTACATATTGTGGTTTAGCGTCATAGTAATAGGCTTGTCTTTTAGAGACGGCTATTGTGTATTCTTTATTAATGCCAATTTTAGTATCATAATATCCTCTTTCATCTGTTCGTAGTCTTATGATGAATGAGTCAACATTATTACTAATTTCAACCAATGCATTACTAATCGCTGTTCCACTGTCACAATCAGTAATTTGTCCTTTAAGCGTACATTCAATTGGCTCCATTGTGAATTCAAAAATGTCATCCTGACTTTTAGTACGATTTGATGTGAAAA
The DNA here is from genome assembly GCA_913050005.1 of uncultured Bacteroidota bacterium. Taxonomy (GTDB): domain Bacteria; phylum Bacteroidota; class Bacteroidia; order NS11-12g; family UBA9320; genus UBA9320. The sequence goes on along the minus strand of CAJXBI010000005.1, from coordinate 38,442 downwards.
AACCAGCTTCTTTAGTTGTATTTAAAATAATACCAAAATCATCTCCGGATGAATTTACAGGGCTTTTCATATTTGTTGGAACTGACCAATCTGTAGGGCCTTCGTCTGTTTTTACCGTATAGAAAATATCTAATCCTCCAAGACCAGGATGTCCTTCAGATGCGAAATAAAGCGAACCATCTTTGTGAGCATATGGAAACATTTCGTTGTATTCGGTATTTACATTTGGCCCAAGGTTAATAGGTTCACTCCAGGTTCTTCCTCTTTTAACAAAAGTTACCATCCAAATATCCTTAGTTTTTTCTATACCTGAGCTATCGCCGTATCCGCCAGGTCGGTCTGAGGCAAAGTACATAACTTTGTCTTTTTTTGCTAATACAGGATGACCGTAATTCCATTTGTTGTTTTCTGCACCAGAGCAAAAACTAAGGGGCTCAGGATTCATTTGCCAGCCTTTTCCTGATTTCCGTGCTTCATAGATTTTACACTTAGGTTCTTTACCAGTTTCACCGTTACATTGCGTGAAATACATCTTTGACATTCGGCTATTGAAAGTGACTGTCCCGTCATTATATTTTGTATTTAGGCCCTCAACTAATTCTGCTTCACCCCATTTTTCGGACTTGCCACGACTTCTTCCTTTCTTGACTGTCCAAAGATCTGAGTGTGATCTTAATGTTCTGTCATAGGGATTCTTCGATATTCCACCTTCACGATCAGAAGTAAACATTATAGATTTATTTTTTCGATCTGCCCATACAGGAGAAAAATCGTCTGAAGAGCGATCGTTAGCAGGTTTGAAAGGTGTTATAGTGTATCTTGTTTTTTCCTCTTTCCATTTAAGTGCTGATTCGCACCCTTTAATCATAGCTTCAACACGTTCATCAGAAGGCACTTCTTTTTGATATGCTTTGAAATTTTCAATGGCATTTTCATATTCATTGAGTTGCTTGTACATCTGTGCAACTCTATAAATTACAGTAGGATCTTTAGCCCCATATTTCTTAGATTTTACATATAATTTGAGTGCTTTTTTTGGCTGATGATTATACCTGTAACTTTCTGCGCCACGATATGCTGCAGTTTGACGAACATCCTTGGGTAATTTTGTGTTACTTGCAAGTTGATCATAAATATCCGCTGATATAGCGTAATTTTTAAGCTGCATTGCTTCATCAGCTTTTTTCATCGTTACAGTTTTACAACTAGCAAAAAAGAATATTATGCTAATTGGGAAGGTTATCTTGAGAAATTTCATTAATGGATTGATCATATTATGATAAGAACGTCAAAAATCAAAAAATCTACGTCCAAAAACAAATAAAAACGCAGATATAATTATGAATTACGTTCTCCGATGCGAAGTGGAGGATATAATTCAAGGTTTATTACGATATGATTATCTCAAAAAAAGCAATTCTCGATACTTAGGTAATTGCCATATTTTATCATCTACCAATTGTTCTAATTTATCGATATGATAACGGATGTCATCAAAAGATTCTTTTACATCAAAATGGTAAGATATAGCTTGTTTTTCGCTGTCCTCAAGTGTATTGGCTTTTTTTCGAGCTTCAACCATTTTATCTGTTTTAGATTTGACCATGTCAATATGGTTTGCTATGGTTTCGACAAGCTCTTTCTGAGCTTTTCCAATGTTCACTCCAGCTTCTTTAAGGGCTTTAATGTTATTTGCAACCACAGTTAGATATTCAATTGCTGTTGGTAGAATATAAGAGTAGGCTATTTCGCCAAGAACCCTACCTTCAATTTGGATTTTCTTTATATAATCTTCTAGCATTATTTCATATCTAGCATGAAGTTCTTTCTCAGTGAAGATACCATTTTTTACAAAGGTTTCCTTGGCTTGCGAACTTAAATAAGCTTTGAGCGACTCTGGCGTATTTTTAATATTACTAAGGCCTCTTTTTTTAGCCTCTTTTTCCCATTCTTTACTGTAGTTATTCCCTTCAAAAAGAATATTTTGAGAGCTTTTTAACACTTTTTTAAGTTCGAGAACTATTACCTTTTTTAAATCTTTTCCTTCGGCAACAGCTTTGTCAACATTCGCTTTGAATTGAATTAGTTGATTTGCTACGGATGTATTCAATGCGGTCATTGGCTGTGCAGAATTAGTAGAAGAGCCAACTGCTCTTAATTCAAATTTATTTCCTGTAAATGCAAATGGAGATGTTCGATTTCTATCAGTATTGTCTCTTAAAATTTCTGGAATTTTATCAATATTGATTGATTTTTTTTCATCGCTATCTTCTGCCGTTGAATCTTCAAGAAATGCATTTAATACCTGTGTTAGCTTTGATCCAATAAATGCAGAAATAATTGCTGGAGGTGCCTCATTTGCCCCTAATCTGTGGTCATTGGATGCAGATGCAATGCTTGCTCTAATAATATCAGAATTGTCATTAAGTGCTTTAATGGTGTTTATGAAGATAGTGAGAAAAAGTAAATTTGAATTTGGATCGGATCCAGGTGAAAGTAAGTTTACTCCTGTGTTGGTAATTAGTGACCAATTGTTGTGTTTACCTGACCCATTAACTCCAGCAAAAGGTTTTTCGTGAAGTAATACTCTAAAGTGGTGTCGTTTTGCAACTTCATCCATTAAATCCATTAATAGTTGGTTGTGGTCCACTGCAAGATTTACATCTTCAAACATTGGGGCACATTCGTATTGCCCTGGAGCAACCTCATTATGTCTAGTTTTTAAGGGAATTCCAATTTTAGCGGCTTCCAATTCCAAATCATACATGTAATTAAAAACTCGGTCTGGAATAGAGCCAAAGTAATGATCATCCATTTGTTGACCTTTTGCAGGTGCATGTCCAACCAGTGTTCTGCCACACATTACTAAATCTGGTCTTGCTTGGTACATAGCCTCATCCACTAAAAAGTATTCTTGTTCTATACCTAAAGAAGCGGCACAAGAAGAAACTTTTTTCAAAAAATATTTACATATATCGGTTGCAGCTTTATTAACTAAGTTAAGCGATTTCAGCAATGGAGTTTTATAATCCAGTGCCTCGCCGTTGTATGAAACAAATACAGTTGGTATGCAAAGTGTTTTACCAGCAGTATTTTCATATATAAATGCAGGTGATGAAGGGTCCCATGCCGTATATCCTCTGGCTTCAAATGTATTTCTGAGTCCTCCACTTGGTAGACTGGATGCGTCAGGCTCTTGTTGAACTAGTGCTCCAGCAGTGAATTTTTCAACGGCTTTACCATTTTCGGGTTCAAAAAAAGAATCATGCTTCTCAGCAGTAGAGCCAGTAAGAGGTTGGAACCAGTGTGTGTAGTGTGTTGCACCTTTACTTAATGCCCATCTTTTCATTCCTGAAGCTACATGTTCTGCCATTTTTCTATTAATGGTTATACCAGATTTAATAGAATTACTAACCGATTCGTAAGCTTCTCTACTTAGGAAATCTCGCATTGCGGAATCATCAAAAACGTTGCTGTTGAAAAGATCAGTAAACGAGATTGACTTATTTTCTATAATAAATTTTTTTCTTGTGGAAAGCGTTTTTAGTGATTCAAATCTCATTTTTTAGGTATTTTATGATACAAAATTATTATTATGCATCATAAATAGCTAAAATTAGACCTTTTTGTTAATAAATTTATAAAAATTAAATTTGCCCTACTTTAAGTTTTTCTGTGTTTTCTGCTAATTTTAAAGATTCAATTATCTCGCTAATGTCTCCGTTCATTACGCTATTTAGGTTGTAAAGCGTGAGGTTTATACGATGATCTGTGACTCTTCCCTGAGGGTAGTTGTATGTGCGAATTTTTGCACTTCTATCACCACTTGACACCATAGTTTTTCTTTGGGCAGCTATGTCACCGTTTCGTTTGACAAGTTCCAAATCATAGAGCTTAGCTCGAAGCATATCCATCGCAATTTCTCTATTAGCAAGCTGAGACCTAGCTTGAGAACAGACTACCACAATTCCTGAAGGTTTGTGGGTTAGTTGAACTTTTGTTTCAACTTTATTTACATTTTGACCGCCAGCACCTCCTGATCTGGACGTTTGGAGCGAAATATCGGCAGGATTTATTTTTAAATCGATTTCTTCAACTTCTGGCAAAACAGCAACAGTGGCTGCGGATGTATGAACTCTACCTTGTGTTTCTGTTTCGGGAACCCTCTGTACTCGATGAACGCCTGCTTCAAATTTTAGTGTGCCAAAAATTTCGTTTCCTTCTACTTTTAAAATAATTTCCTTGAACCCCCCTGACGTCCCCTCAGTAGCTTCAATAATTTCGTGTTTCCAACTTTGAGAATCAAAAAAACGTGTATACATCCTAAACAAATCACCTGCGAAAATACTGGCCTCATCTCCACCGGTACCTGCACGTATTTCTACCATGGCATTTTTATCATCCTCAGGATCTTTTGGTACCAAAAGCATTTTGATTTCCTCTTCTAACGGAGCTTGTTTGGCCGAAAGTTTTTCTAGCTCTTCTCTAGCCATTTCTTTCATTTCTGGGTCATCGCTATCTTCAATAATTTCGTGAGCTTCCGTTATATTTCCAATTAAATTTTTATACTCAAAGTAACGTTCAACAATGAGCTTGAGATCACTGTACTCTTTATTTAATTTTGTAAATTGCTTAATATCGGATGCTACTTCTGGACTACTGAGCAGCAACTCTACTTCCTTAAATCTTGCATGTATCCCTTCTAATGTTTCAAGCATGAATGGCAAATGTATTTATTATGAGTGGTCTAATCAACAGAAACTAATTATGGTTGTATTGAAATTATTTTATTGTTAAAATAATAAAATATATTCTCGTTGTGTATTGCCAATTTTGCTTCTTTAGGCATTTTTAGATTGACTTTAATAGGGATTTTAAGTAATTTATTATACTGAAATAGTAAACCTTTTTGATTAATGTAAAAATGCGTACTATTCCCTGTTACCGACGAGTATGTATTAATGGGGTAAGTTTTATCAAGGGTTGCGTAGATATCAAAGGCAATTATACCGGAAGTGGAATCCGCTACATATACTTGTCCATTTTGCTCCCATATTTTGAAGGGGTTAGTGAGCATTTGATTGATTGAATTTAAATAATTTGATTCAATCAGTCTTTTGCCAGATTTACTAATTTTTAACATCTTGTTCTCGGACATATCTACAAGCCAAATTTGGTTGTCATACGACCGTGATATACACGATACGTTATTCATTTGGAAGTCATTAAGCTTAACTTCACCCCTTATGTTGAGCATATTGTCAAAGAATACTATGATATTTTGATCTTTATAAAATACATATATTTCAAATGGGTTGGAGCAGTCAATGCTAGTTATATTTCCATACGACTTATTATTTACATTGGTTATTAATTTATTGCTGACATTGAATTTGTAAAGTGTATAAGAATCGTCAGATAAGTATTTATTCCCCTTTGCATCTATACTCAAGCAGGTAATATTTTTTAAGTTTTTTAGTGCCAATGTATCTTGACTTTTGACAAAAAGAGAAGCAAATAAACTAAGGGTTAAAAGTGTGTAGCTTAACTTCATGATTTTCAAATGTAGCATACGTAAAATGTGATACCCAATCACCTAGATTAATCATTTTTGTAGAATCATTTATTGGATGATTTAATGGTTTATGCCTGTGACCAAAAATAAAGAAATCGATGGAATTTGATTTTGAGTATTCATCAGCAAATAGTATTTGATATTCTTTTTCAAGCGGTATTTCAACTTGATCTAAATGGCTATTCTTCTTTCTACTTTTTCTACTTAAATAATGAGCAAACCCAACTCCAAAGTTTGGGTGCAAGCGATGAAATAGCCATATAGCGATCTTACTTCTAAAAATTTTTCGGATGAATTTGTAGCTTCTCTCACCTTTCCAAAGAGCATCACCGTGATGTATGAAGAAATTTTTGCCATCAATTTCACCGATCCATTCTTTATCTATTACAGTCATACCTATCTCTTTTTCTAGGTAGTTGAATGTCCACATATCGTGATTTCCTTTAAAAAAATATATGATTATACCAGCGTCTGTCATTAAGGCAAGTTTACCTAATAATCGATTAAAGTATTTCGGAACTGTAGTTTTATATTCAAACCAAAAGTCAAAGATATCACCTACTAAAAAAAGTGTTTCACAATCCGATTCGATGGATGTCAACCATTGTACAATTCTTTTTTCACGGACTAAAGATGATGCATAATCCGGAGTACCAAGGTGGAAGTCAGATGCGAAGTATGTCTTTCCCATTTTATATGCAAAAATAGTTATTAATGAGCTTCTAGCCAGTTGTTCCCATTTCCAGCTTCTGCAATAACTGGCACTTTAAGTGGCATTGCAATTTCCATTTCGTATTTTATGATTGATTTTATATTTTCAAGCTCATCTTTTGGAACATCAAATAACAATTCGTCATGAACTTGTAGTATCATTTTTGCTCCTGTCTTTATAAATGACAATCGCCGGTGTATGTTTATCATAGCTAGTTTTATCATATCTGCAGCACTTCCTTGAATCGGGGCATTAATTGCATTTCGCTCGGCAAATCCTACCACTGTTTGGTTGTTAGAATTGATGTCTGGAATAAACCGTTTTCTACCCATAACTGTCTTTACAAAACCATTTTCTCTACAAAAGTTAATTGTGTCTTCCATATATTTTTTAACTCCGCTAAATTGTTCAAAATAGGCATCAATAAGTTCCTTCGCTTCGGTTCGGGATATTTTTAAATTTTGAGCTAACCCAAAGGCTCCTTGACCGTATATAAGTCCAAAGTTTACACTTTTAGCTTTGTAACGCTGCTCTTTTGTGACATCTTCCAAGTCAATACCAAAAACTTTTGAAGCTGTTGCTGTATGGATATCCATGCCATTGTTAAAGGCTTCAATCATGCCTTTATCAGCTGCAATAGAGGCAACAATCCTTAGTTCTATTTGAGAGTAATCTACTGCAAGTAATGTATGGTTCTCATCACGAGGTACGAAAGCTTTTCTAATTTCTTTGCCCAAATCTGTCCGGATTGGAATATTTTGTAAGTTAGGATTTGTACTACTTAATCGACCAGTAGCTGCGACAGCTTGAGAAAAGTGAGTATGGACTCTTCCAGTTTCTGGATGTATGAGTTTGGGCAAAGCATCCACATAGGTAGATCGTAGCTTATTAATTTTTCGATAATTTAAAATGTCACTTACAATTTGATGATCAGCAGAGAGTTTTTCCAAGGTAGCCTCGTCTGTTTTGTATTGACCCGTTTTTGTTCTTTTGGCTTTAGCGTCAATTTTTAAATGGTCAAATAAAACTTCTCCTAGTTGTTTTGGGCTAGCGATATTAAAAGCCATGCCTGACATTTCATATATGGATTCTTCAATTTTATTAGACATATTTTCTAGCTCGATTGAATAGTTGTTTAAGAATTTATCATCCACTTTTATGCCTTCCATTTCAATATCAGAAAGAACAGCTACCAATGGCATTTCTAAACGAATCATTAAATGAGCTAATTGCTTATCCATCAATTCTTTGTAGATTTTTTGTTTTAGTTGAAAGGTAATATCGGCATCTTCACATGCGTATTCTTTGGCTTTTTCAAGGGGTACATCAGAAAAAGATAATTGATTTTTGCCTTTTTTCCCGATCAAACTAGTGATAGCTATGGGTCTATATTTGAGATATTTTTCTGCAAGAATATCCATTCCATGACGTCCATCTGGATTGACTAGGTAATGAGCTAGCATAGTGTCAAACTGTGGCCCTGCTATTTTAATTCCATATTTCAATAATACTTTTAAGTCGTATTTTAAGTTTTGTGCAACTTTTTCAATTTTTTCACTTAAGAAAATGGATTTAAACTCATTTAAAATGCTTTTTGTTTCCTCAAAATCCGCTGGCATATTCACATAGAAAGCTCTTCCTTTTTCATACGAAAAAGAAATGCCAAGAACTTTTGCATCTAATTCATTCAATGAAGTAGTTTCAGTATCAAAACAAAATGATTTTGTATCTTTTAATTCAGTTATTAATAAATTTCTTTTTTCTTGATTATCAACTAGTTTATACTCGTGATTTGTTGATTCCAAGGTGTTAAATTCATGGTTTTTAATAGGGGTATTTAGTTCAGTTAAATTTTTATTTGAACTTGAAAATAAATCACCTTGAACAGTTTTTAATTCACTCATGGTGTCACTAAAAACCCTTTTAGTCAATGTGCGAAATTCTAACTCTTTGAATAGTTTATTGATTTCTTCTTTATTGGGTTTACTTCTTAATAATTGCGACTCATTAAATTCTACGGGGACATCGGTGATGATTTTTGCGAGATGTTTAGATAGAAATGCTTGGTCTTTATTATCCTCTATTTTTTCTCTTAACTTACCTTTAATCTTATCTGTATTTTCATACATGTTTTCCATCGAACCATACTCCAATAATAATTTTGATGCTGTTTTAGCACCTACCCCTGGAATCCCAGGGATATTATCTACTGCATCGCCCATCATTCCGAGATAGTCTATTATTTGTTTTGTTTCGTTTAGCCCAAATTTTTCGCATACTTCTTTTGGCCCCATAATTTCAGGAGCATTCCCACTTCGAGCGGGTTTAAAAATTAGCGTTTTTTTAGTAACTGCTTGGCCAAAGTCTTTATCGGGCGTCATCATGTAGGTGGTAAAACCCTCTTTTTCTGCTATCGTAGCAAGAGTAACAATCACATCGTCCGCTTCATATCCTGCTTTTTCAATGATTGGAATATTAAATGATTCAATGATTTTTCGTATAAATGGCTCTGATCTTTTGATGTCTTCTGGAGTTTCGTCTCTATTTGCTTTGTAGAGTGGGTATTCTTTTTTTCTTATGTTTTCAGATTTATGGTCAAAACAAACTGCAATATGAGTTGGATTATGCTTTTCAAGCACTTCCAAGAGTGTAGTGGTAAACCCAAATATGGCATTTGTATTTAACCCATAAGATGTTATTCTGGGGTTCTTAATGAAAGCATAGTAGGCTCTAAAGATTAATGCATAAGCATCCAGCAGGAATAATTTTTTTTCTGTTGACATATTAAGTTGCTCAAAAGTAAATCAATTTTGAATTATACATTGTACCTTAACACTCAATCAAATTTTTACCTTTGTTGTTTTAAAATCGTTAATGAACTTTTCACCAAATTATAACTTAGTTGAGGAATTAAAATGGCGTGGACTATTCCACCAAGCAGTTCCGGGCACTGAAAACCTTTTATTAGAGGAAATGACTACTGGATATGTCGGCTTTGATCCTACAGCAGATTCACTACACATTGGTAATATGGTGCCTGTAATATTATTGGTTCATCTTCAAAGAGCTGGTCACAAACCCATCGCATTGGTTGGAGGTGCAACTGGAATGGTAGGCGATCCTTCGGGTAAAAAGTCCGAACGACAACTTTTAGACTCTTCTACAATTGAGCATAATCTTGAGAGTCAAAAGAAGCAGTTGGAGCAATTCTTAGATTTTGATAAAGGATTAAATAGTGCTGAGGTAGTCAATAATTACGATTGGTTTAAAAATATTTCATTTTTAGATTTTATAAGAGATGTAGGTAAGCATTTTTCTGTAAACTACATGATGGCTAAAGATTCAGTAAAAAATCGTTTAGAGGAAGGTATGAGTTTTACAGAGTTTAGCTATCAACTTGTTCAAGGGTATGATTTCTATCATCTTTGGAAGGAGAAGAACGTAAAACTTCAGATGGGCGGCAGTGATCAATGGGGAAATATTGTCACGGGTACTGAACTCATTCGTAGAAAAGGAAATGGTAAGGGCTTTTCATTAACTGCTCCATTGATAACTAAATCAGACGGAAGCAAATTTGGTAAAAGTGAAGGCGGTAATGTATGGCTCGATGCAAAGAAAACGAGCCCTTACCAATTTTACCAATTTTGGATGAACACTTCAGATGAGGATGCTGAACGATATATTAAGATTTTTACGCTTCATGACAAAGCATATATAGATGATTTGATCAAAGAGCACAGTAATGCTCCACACATGAGACTGTTACAAAAAGATCTATCGGCATATATAACGAAATGGGTACATGGTGAGTCTGGATACAATACCGCAATTGCGGCTTCTAATATTCTTTTTGGTAAGGCTACTTCTGAAAGTTTACGTAATATAAGTGAAGATGACTTTTTTTCTATATTTGAAGGTGTAAAAAAATATCAAATATCTGAAATTCAAGGAGTTAATATTGTAGAATTGTGTGCTGAGTCGGGTTTTTTAGCAAGTAAGAGTGAGGCAAAACGTGCTTTAAATGAAAACTCAGTTTCTGTAAATAGTGAGAAAGTCACAGAAGATTTTAATTTTTCAAATACTGATTTGATTAACGATAAGTATATTCTTCTACAGCGTGGCAAAAAGAATAAGTTTATCTTGATAAAGAAGTAATTATGATATCAATTAATCCCAAGGAAATATCTATATCCGAACTCCATCGGTATTTATTAGGGAGTGTTGGTCCTAGACCGATAGCATTTGCTAGTACCATCGACAAAAATGGTAATAAAAACTTAGCTCCGTTTAGCTATTTCAATGTTTTTAGTGCCAATCCGCCGGTGTTAATTTTTTCGCCAGCAAAAAGTGGAAGAACCAATAAACATAAAGACACTTACCTAAACGTGAAGGAAGTTCCAGAAGTTGTAATTAACGTGGTTACCCATGCTATGGTGAGTCAAATGAGTTTGGCAAGTTCTCCCTACGAAAAGAAAATTGATGAGTTTATTAAGTCAGGATTTACGCCATTAAAATCTGAGACGGTAAAACCATTTAGAGTTTTAGAATCGCCTGTTCAGTTTGAATGTCAAGTATACGATGTTAAGGAGTTAGGTTCAGAAGGTGGAGCTGGAAACCTAATTTTTTGTGAAATAACCAGGTTTCATATTGAAGAATCGATTATTAATAAGGAAGGATTAATTGATCAATTAAAAATAGACTTAATTAGTAGAATGGGAGGAAACTGGTATCTAAGATCAGATAAAAACTCAATGTTTCAGGTTGATAAGCCAATTTCATCAGTGGGTATTGGGGTAGATGCTTTACCAGATTATATCCGTTTAAGCAGAGATTTAAATGGAAATGACTTAGGCAAACTTGGGGGGTTAAAAAAAATACCCAATTCCCAAAATATTGAAGACATACTGTCCAATTATGCTGGAGATTTTACGGTTGAAACTGTAAAAGATAAATTGAATTCTAATGATCTGAAATTAGCCTATGCCATATTGTATCAATTAAATATATGAATATTCAAAAATTAGTTTTTAAAATGCTTATTACATTAACTTATTTGTTTAGAGTTTGGGCTTTGATTTTACCAATTTCTCTTGCCATAATATTTATGAAAGAAGGAGGTTGGAAATATGGATTTACGTTTATTCAAAGCAACTTTAATGTAGCATTATTCATATCATTCGCTTTTGGTTTTTTAATTTCTATCTATCATACCTTGAGTTTCGAAGAGGCAGAGGGTGTCCCCTACGAGAACTACTTAAAATCTCACCAAGAAGTAAATGTTAAGAGTGATTATTCAATACATCAATTGGCAGGTTGGCTTAAAAATCATAAAAATTTTAAGGATATTGAATCATCCAAAAACCGAATATTTGCCCTTAAAAAAGTTTATTTTTTAAAACCTGATAAGATAGAAGTCTCTAGTGAAGATGGTATTTATACCATCAAAAGTGTACCACATTTTAGATGGTGGTTTATTGATTTTGCTCGAAATTATAGGACGGTAAAAAGTATTGCAACTGAAATTAAGAAAAAAGTATGAGGGTATGTATATTATCGGGTTCCGCAAGAAAAAATAACAATACTTTACGCGTGTCGAAAGCACTCTCTAAGCATTTTAGCGAGTCAGTAATTGTTGATTATCAAAAATTTGATTTACCAAATTTTAATCAAGGAAGTATTCCCAAGAATAATCAATCAAAATTTCAAGCTAAATTGATAGATTCCATTGAAAAATCAGACTTACTTTTTGTAGTTACACCAGAATATAATTGGTTTCCTACGGCAGAGATTATAAATACAATCCACCAGTTGGCCCAGGATGATTATGTCCACATATTTGATCAAAAAGTAATTGCTACAGTTGGCGTAAGTGCCGGAAAAGGTGGACGTATGCCAGCAGTTCAACTAATTACAGTTCTAAATAAAATAATTAGTTATTTTAATCTTGAGAGCATAACATCATCAAACACTTTCGAAGTCCAGGAGGTTACTAAGTGTATAGATAAAGATGGAGTCTTGTTAGCTAATAAGCAGTTCAATAAAGGTTTTTTATCTTTTGTAGATTATTCGTTAAAAGTTGCTGAAAGATGGCATTTAAATAGATGAAAACCCCTAAATTGCATTTGCTTAATTAATATATTTTATGAAAATATTTTTGCCTTTACTAGGATTCATTTTTTCAATTCAGGCTTACTCACAAAATACAAGTTTTGTTAGGTTAATGATTAATGATTCTTCTGATCACGCTCAGTCAGCATTTCAGTTGTCCTCTGGAGATTACTTTTTACTATTTAACACAAATAGTTCAGGACAAGGCAATAAGGATTTTGGCATAACCCGAACAGATGGACTAGGTAATGTCAAATGGTCATATACGTATGGCAATTCAAATCACGATAGTGCAACCCAAATAAGACCAACCAGTGATGGTGGAGCTATCGTATGTGGATACTCCGAGGGGAGTTTGAATGATAAAGACGGATTTGTATCTAAAGTGAGTTCTAATGGAACGCTTCAGTGGTCAAGAAAATTTAAAACGGATAGTTCGGAGCAGATTTTTGATGTAATTCAGTCATTTGTCGGCGATTATTATGCATGTGGCTATTCAAAAACAGATTCATTAGACGAGAACATATTAATTTCTAGATTAAATACCAATGGCACTGTTGCATGGACTCGTACATTTGGAGGAATAGGAAATGATAGAGGATACTCATTGCTTCAAGATAATCTTGGAAGAATAATAATTGCAGGTTATACTGAAAACGATTCTGTGAATATAGGTTCAGTCGGGGATAGAGATTTTCAACTACTAGCTATTTCAACTGCTGGTAATGTTCTTATTTCAAAAAATATAGGCACAAAAAATTCAGAACAGGCAATAAAAATCATCAAATCTCAAGGTAACAAGTTTTATGTAGGCGGAAATACTAACTTGTTTGGCGGTGTAGATATAGGTACTGTTTTATTAAAGTTGGATTCAAATTTTGATATTATTAATAATTACTTATTTAAATCAATGTTAAATGATGATTTGAGGGATATGAAATTAAGTGATAATAATTCTGTATTACTAGCTATATCATCAATCTCTCAATCCTCAAGTAATCCTTTAATATTTAAACTAGACTCTAATGGGAATATTTCAGATGCTCAAAATCTTGGAGATATTGATTTTGACGGTAAATCTGGAATTTCATTAATGGGGTCTGAAACCAGAGGTTATTCAATGTTTACCTCTGGTAATTCATTAGGTAATACGTTAACTGAAGATTTATATTTAACCAAAATACCGAGCTCTTTTACTATCCAATGTAATTCGTTTTTTGAAACTATTCAAAAGCTGGGTGGATTAAGTTTTAGTTCAGATACTTTTTCGCTAATATCACCAATTAATTCCAATACTAGTTTTTCGTTTACAAAAAAGAAATTTGCTTCAAAAGATTCGGTTATTTGTTGCAGGCTGGAAGCAAAAGTAAATAGAGATTCTTTACGTATTTGCTCAGGCACTTCTATAAACTTAGGTAGGTCCGCAATTAGTGGTTATAAATATTCTTGGACGTCGATAAGTGGAGCTTCATATAGTAGTAGTTCAGCCAACCCAACTGTTTCTCCAAAAGTTGATACTAAATATAAGCTGGTTGTTTCATCCTCAGACGGGCTGTGTAAACCTGATTCAGCAACTATTTTGGTAAGGGTCAATCCAAGAATGTCACAAGAATTTTTAGCGGATACGTTCTTCTGTGAGGGATATCCGGTAACTATTGATGGCTTGAAAGGAATGTTTTTTTATGAGTGGGAGATAAAGAGTACGGGTAAAAAATCAAATAACAATTCAATAACCTTGTCTAGCTCCGACACATTAAATTTATTAATGTTGGATAACAATACATGTCGTTATCTTGATACTATAATAGTAGAGCAAAAAGCTAACCCAGTATTCTCTCTTGGGAACGATACAACTATCTGTGATAATCAGGATATAATTTTAACAGGGCCGTCGAATATGTTTTCATATACTTGGAATAATGTAATATCATCCAAGCAAAACTTTAGGACGAATCAATCCAAAGTTCACACTTTAAGTGTAGTTGACAGCTTTGGGTGCTCGTATTCAGACGATATTCAGATTCTTACAAACCCGTCATCAAAAATAAATATTGGGCGAGATACTTCTTTCTGTCAAGGTTTGATAATAGAATTCTTTGGTCCATCCTTTTTGAAAGATTATAAATGGAACGGAATAAATACATTAAAAAATTCGTATTCTACTAATTCAGATACTGCTGTTTTTGTTGAGGCTTACAATAGTTTTGGATGTCCAGCCTATGATACTGTTCAGATTAATTATTTTGATGTGCCAAAATTTAATTTAGGTTCAGATACGGGTTTTTGTGATAATGTTGACTACCAACTTATTGGGCCACCTAATATGGAAGATTACATATGGTACAACGGTACTTCATCAGATAGGATAAATGTTAAGGGACCAGGATTATATTACTTAGAAGTATCTAATGATAAAGGATGCTCCTTTAACGATAGTATAAATATTTACAAGTATGATAGTCCTGTTATTTCTATTGGCGGGGATACAGCATTAAGAACTGACGAGCCACTTACATTAACACCTGGTCCAGGTTTTACATCTTATGCGTGGAGTACAGGTGAAAAATCAGAAAGCATTAAGGTTTTAGATAAAAATACTTACAGCGTTATAGTAACTGACACTAATGGGTGCACAGGATTTGCAGAGATGAGTGTTACAAGTTCAGCGGGTAATTATAAATTAGAAAGAAGTCAGATTGGGGTTTCTCCAATTCCTGCAGATGACATTATATATATTGATTTAGGTAGCACTTTGACTCAAGGGCAAATTTCAATTACTAATATATATGGACAAGAATTAATACGTACAGATATCAATAAAGCTAGAACCTCTGTAGATGTCTCTATACTTCCTGCAGGAACTTATAAATTAACATTTAGTTACTTAAATCAAGTCTTTCACAGAACGATAGTGATTAACCGATAATGTCCATTGAAGTTCAAAATTTAACCAAAATTTATGATGGCCAAAAAGCTTTAGATGAAGTTTCGTTTTCAATTGGGGGTGCAGAAATTGTTGGATTTTTAGGACCTAATGGTGCAGGAAAAAGCACTACTATGAAAATTCTGAGTGGTCATATTGTCGAGACTTCAGGTACTGCAAACATTCTAGATATGGATGTCTCAAAAGAAGCGCTAGAAATAAAAAAAAGAATAGGTTATTTACCAGAATTAAACCCACTGTACGGAGATATGTATGTTAGAGAATACTTATCTTTTATTGCAGACATACATAAAATCAAGGATACTCAAAAAGCAATTAATCGAGTTATTAAGTCCACAGGTTTAGAACGAGAATCACGAAAGAAAATTAGTCAACTGTCCAAAGGATATAAGCAAAGAGTCGGTCTAGCACAGGCGTTAATCAATGATCCAGATGTTCTAATTTTAGACGAGCCAACTTCTGGTTTAGATCCTAATCAAATGAAAGAAATTAGAAGTCTGATTTTGTCACTGGGTAAAAACAAAACGATTTTATTGTCATCACATATAATGCAAGAGGTGGAGGCTATGTGTAGTAGGGTCATCATTTTAAATAAGGGTAAAATAATTTCTGATGACACTATAGAAGCTATTAAAAAAAATTGGGATATGAATACGATTCAAACCTACGTTAAATTTAGAGATTCAATTAATGAGGCAGAATTATCCCTGATAGACGGTGTTGAATCAATTAAATCTGTTAATGAAAGAATATTTGTTATTGTGTCAAAAGATAATTTAGATATTGCAGAGGAGTTATTCAATTTTGCTATTGCATCGAACACAATAATAGAAGAGCAAAAAGAGCAAGAAATGTCTTTGGAGTCTATTTTTCAAAAATTAACAAATCATGCTTAGTATCTTTAAGAAAGAAATAAGAAGCTTTTTGAGTTCATTAATTGCGTATGTTGTTATTGTTGTTTTTTTATTAATTATTGGATTATTTACTTGGGTTTTTACCGACGGCAATGTGCTTATTCTTGGTCACGCAAATTTGGATATTCTATTTTTTATGGCACCTTGGGTTTTTACATTTCTAATATCAGCAATTACTATGCGATCATTTTCTGAGGAGTTAAAGCAAGGAACTTTTGAAATTTTGAGCACTAAACCAATTACGGATATTCAAATAATTCTAGGAAAGTTTTTTGCATCAGTTGCACTCGTTGTTTTTGCCTTATTACCAACAGTTGTATATGTTTATTCAATCTATAAACTTGGGCAACCTCAAGGGAATCTAGATATGGGGGCTACTATGGGATCATATATTGGATTATTACTATTAGGTGCATCTTATGTTAGTATAGGGTTATTCGCATCTGTGATTACTCCAAATCAAATTGTAGCATTCATATTAGGACTCTTTCTATGTTTCTTTTTTTATGTAGGATTTCAGCAATTGAGCAACCTTTCTTTGTTTGGTTCATATGACAGTTTTGTTCAGAATTTAGGTATCCAATTACATTACGACTCCATAAGTCGTGGTGTAGTGGATTCACGTGATTTAGCCTATTTTGTATCGCTTATATTTACTTTTATTAGTTTAACATTTTTAACTCTACGAAGAAGAATATGATAGGTAAAAAAGTAAATGTCTCTAGAAATATTGCATTAAGAATACTCTTATATGCACTAGTGCTTGTGGTATTTAATTTTATGGCCAATGAGTTTTATTTTCGATTAGATCTAACAAAGGAAAAAAGGTACACGCTATCTCCGTCGTCCGTAGGTTTATTGAATAAGCTCGACGATGATTTATACGTAACCATATTTTTAAATGGTGATCTTCCAATTGAGTACAAGCAACTACAGTCTGCTACACGTGATATTCTGAATGAGTATAGGTTAGCTTCTGATGGTAAAATAAAGTTTGATTTTGAGGACATTTTAGCGGATAAAAATATAAAAGAAAAAGAGGCCATTCTTAAAGATATTTTTCAAAAAGGTTTACAAATAGAGCAACCTGATGTAAGACCCGACGAGGCACCAACACAGAAATATATTTTACCCTCGGGTATTGTTTTTTATAAAGGGAAAGAATACCCAATTAATTTATTGAAACGCCAGTTTGGCAAATCTTTAGAGGTAGAAATTAATAATTCAATTGAGTTATTAGAGTATGAAATTGGTACAGCGATTCGCAAAGGGTTGTCAGGGAAAAGTATAAAAGTGGCCCTTTCTTCTGGTCATGGCGAATTATCCTCGACCCAAACAGCTGACATTGCAAACTCACTAAGTGAGTTTTATTCCCTAGATCGCATAAATCTCAATTTAACAGATAGTAATTGTTATAAAAACTTTGCATCTGATGTAGTTAATAATCCTAAAAAACCTGTTTTTAGTATTTTAGTGGAGGGTTTAATCAATAAATTAAAATCTTACAAGGGCTTAATAATTGCTAAGCCAACCCTTGAGTTTACTGAACCAGAAAAGTATATATTAGATCAGTATGTAATGAATGGAGGCAAGATAATTTTCTTGGTAGAAAATTTACTGGCAGAAATGGACTCCGTTGCAAAATACGGTCAGGTGATGACTGTAAATCATAGCCATAACTTGGATGATATTTTATTTCAATATGGGGTAAAAGTAAAACCAAATTTAGTTCAAGACATTCAATGTCATGGGATACCTGCTATAAATCAACAAACAAACAGACCAGGTTTTTGGCCATGGATCTTTTATCCTTTATTTAGTGCTGTCGACGATAACCCTGTTTCTAGAAATCTAGAAAATGTTTGGGGGAGATATTGTAGTACGATTGACACTACTTCTCGCAAAACCTTAAAAAAAACAGTATTACTTCGTTCGTCACCTCAATCAAGGGTAGCTGCTAATCCAGTTTTAATCTCTTTAGATATTTTAAAAAACAGACAAGATCCGTCAAACTTTAGAAATGGTAATCAGATTTCTGCAGTTTTAGTGGAAGGCGAGTTTATTAGTCCGTTTAGATACAGAGACGGGGTAAAACGGTCATTTGATTTACCTTTTTCAGAGTCAATTGAACAAAATTCGATGATTGTCATTAGTGATGGTGATTTGATCAGAAACCAAGTTTCCTCAGATGGTAGAGTGTACCCATTAGGCTACGATAAATTTGCTTCTAAACAATTTTCAACACCAGTTGAGTTTGCTAATAAAAAGTTTTTCTTAAACTGTGTTGATTATTTATGTGACGAAAACAACCTCATAGAGGTTAGAAGCAAGGAAGTTATACTTCGTTTATTGGATAAAAGTAAGCTAAAAAATGAAAAACTTTTTTGGCAATCATTCAATATGATTTTACCTATTTTAATAATTTTGATTTTTGGATTTGTAAATTCATTTTATCGAAAAAGAAGATGGGCTCGATAGTGTCAAGATATAAGTTTATAAGTTTTTTCTTATTATTCATATTTAGTTATGGCTTCAACTTTGCTCAGGATAATAATTTTGTTAGCGTAAGCACTACCCCAGGTTTTTTGCTAGCTCATCGAGCAGATTTGAAGAACTTAGCAGCCCATAATTATGGGATTGATATTTCACTGGAAAAAGAAAAGGAAAACACACATTGGGGTTCATATTATAATAAACCATCAATTGGCTATGGTTTGTTATATTATAATTTGGGAAGAGAACAAACTGGTCACGCATTTGGACTGTTATCTCACATCAAATTGAATCTTATATCGATACGTGATATTGATGTACGATTTAGAATGGGTGCAGGGTTGGCTTATCTCACAAAAAAGTTTGACATATACGAAAATCGAAGAAATCAAGCTATTGGAAGCCACTTAAATGGGAGTATGCAATTCGGTATTGTGGCAAGAAAAGAATTGGCTAATTCGGATTATATTGAAACAGGAATATCGGTTTCTCACTATTCAAATGCCGCTTTTAAAGTACCTAATTTAGGTTATAATATTCCTTCATTAACGTTAAGGTATGGATTTCATAACAAAAAACAGATTTCTCCAATCGCCGAGCCGGTTCAAAATATTAATAAACTTACTTTGACTACAATTCTTATTTATGGTAGAAAGCAACGAAATTTTGCTAATCCAAAAGATTTTAACCTTTGGGGAATTCAAATAAGAGGGCTTTTAAATAAAAATAGTGTAAAATCCTGGCGTTTTGGTCTAGATTATACTATTGATAAATCATATATGCATTCAATCAATCCAGATTTACCAGCAGACCAAATCGCTATGATTGATCAATCAGAATTAGCATTAGCTGGGGGATATCAATGGGGCTTTGGTGATGTGAATTTGATCGCTGAAATGGGGGCATATGTATACAAACCCACAATATTAAAAAATGCTTTTAGCCAGCGTTTAGGACTTGCATACAAAATTAATAGTCAATTATACACACAAGGGATGCTAAGATTCCATAGAGGTGTTGCTGATTTTTTTGAGATAGGTTTAGGTTATCAGCTATGAGATATTTTAATATAATAATTGTTTTATTGATGCTTTCATCATGTGGTGGTGAGCAAAAAGACGATTGTATTACTAAATTAGGGAAGGTAGTTACAGAACAAAGAGATGTTTTACCTTTTGATAAGTTGTATGTAGAAGATATAATAAAGGTTTTTTTGGTACAGGATAGTATTAATTATGGACGTATCGATTTGAATGGACCATCAAATCTCTTGAATCAGATTGAAAGTACTGTAACTGATAATCAATTGAGACTAATCAATACAAATACCTGTAATTTTATTCGTTCATTCAATTATGATATTAATGTATATGTCTATGTTAAAGAATTAACTGAAATACATTTGGAATCAATTGCTGAAGTAGTTTCTAATGACACCATTAACATTAATTTTTTAAATATTTTTCACCCAGCCCTGTCAGACATTAATCTAATTTTATCGGGTGACGAAGTTTTTATTCGTTCTAGAAACTCTGCCTCCACTATTTTAAGAGGTAATTTAAGAGTCCTCAAAGGAAGTATAGAGGAGATTTCGAATTTAGATGCTCAATATTTGGTTTGTGAAGAGGTTTATATAGATACCCACTCTCCTCTTGATTGTTATATAAATGCGACAAAAGGGATGTATTTAAAAATCTTGAATTCAGGTAATATTTTTTACATCAATGAGCCTAGTGACTATAAAATATTAGCAGAACAAACTGGTTCTGGACAGTTATTAAAAAAATAAGGCCGGTTACTTAAACCGACCTTATCACCTAATTTGATTTATTTAACAATTATATTTTTAGGTTTTACTTTGATTTTTTTGATGGTTATTTCTAAGATTCCATTCTTCAGGTTTGCTGATATCGATTTATGGTCTGCGTCTTTTGGAAGAGATATCTTTCTATAATATTCCTTAATCATAAATTCTGTTCTTAATGCATTTTGATCCTTATCTTTTTGTTTATTATAATTACTTTGAATAGTTAAAATGTCATTGTCAATTGACAGCGTTATATCTTCCTTATCAATTCCAGGCATTATCACATTGATCTGGTAATTATCTTCATTACCACTAATATTTACTTTTGGTGTTGCAGTGTCACGCTCAATAATATTTTGATCAATTAAGATGTCTTGCAACATGTTATTGAAATTACTTTGAAAAATATCCGTAATCATTTTGGGTTGTTTAATAATGTTCATAATGTTTTTTAATTAGTTATTATCAAATCACATTCCCATTCTTTTTAAGGACAAAATGGCATTAATTTTTAATTAAAACAAATAATTTAAGACAAAATGGCACATTTGTCTAATTTTAGGGCATATAAAAAGCCACTCTGATTGAAGAGTGGCTTTTTTATTTGTATTAAAATCTAGTGTTGAACAATGATTTTAGATGTAATTTTTGTGTTGTTACCAAGTATCTCAACGAAGTAATTTCCTGATTTCCATTCTGAGGTAGAAATTTGGACAGTTTTGGAATTACTTCCTTTTGTTTGATATACAATATTTCCGGTTAATGAATATACTTTTAATGAAAATGAACCCTTAATCTCAGCGTCAATGTTAACAAAGCTGTTAGCTGGATTTGGATAAGCATTGATAATTCTTCTATCAGGATTGTTATTATTTGGTCTTACGCTTGTTAGCATAGATTTAGTTTCCCATATTCCCATTCCATGCGTACCAGCATATATTCTTGGTCCAGTAGATGAATTACTTTCAACCTGTACGAGGTCAAATACAGGCACCTTAGGGAATGGCATATCACTATCTATTCCGTCTGAAGCTTCTGCCCATGTTGGGTTAGCTGAAAGGCCATTATTAGTAGCCCATATTCCAAATTCAGTACCTAAAATAATTACATCAGGATTTTTAATACTAATTAAAGCATGATAAACCGGGAATCGAGGTAAATTACCTTGAATACTAGTCCAACTAGGGGAAGCATCCATAGCATTTTCTGTAACATACACGTAATTAGTGTTACCGTAATTACCAGCAGTAGCAACCATGCGATTAGGGTTTTCGGGATCTATTGCGATAGATGTAACCGTTCGTGACGAACTTAAACCCATATCCTGAGATATTTCAGTTGTCGTCAGGTTAGCTGCAATCTGATTATTCGTTGGAAGACTTATAGTATCAAATTGTGTAGTTAATAAATTATCAACTCTATAAATTCTTCCACTATTAGTTGTTACAAATAATGATTCACCATTTTTACTTGGTTTCATGTAATGAACACGTCTTAAGTTAGAAATTCTAAACCATCGAATAGAACCATCTTTAGGCCCTGTTGGATCATGTGGTTTTCCATAAGCATTTTTACACATCCAAACACCATCATTTGTGGCAAAGAATATTCTTGCATTAGCTATAGAATCGTCAGAAGTTCTTTTTCCAAATGTTTCAATGCTGTCAATAACTGCTGGATTTTCCCACAATGTAAATGGATTGTTAAAGTATCCAGTAGGTCTTTGAGCTGATGCAAATGACGAACTTATTCGATTATCCCACATGGATTCAAAACTAGAACCCGCTGTGATAGATCTTCTTAAATTACCATATTGACTCTCACCAAACATATAATTAGGATTATATGCACTAATTGCACATTCAAAACCGTCACCACTAAGAACTGATTCAGCAATTTTCCTTGGATACGATTCACCAGTAATAAGTAAGGTATTATTATCTTGAGTTCCTCCTAAAATTCGGCCTCTGACATCGGCAGCAATTCCAAAGAATTGAGTCGTACTCAAGTTAGTACTTATATTTTTATATTGGTCTAGTTCAGGTGTAGTAGTCCTAGCTACACCACCATCACTACAGATATACATAATTGGGTCTTCGCCAGTATTATCAAAAGTAATTAAGTGTTTATCGGAATGAATTCCAAATGGGTTTCGGGGAGAACTAAAGGTGTTACCAACAATTTTAGGCCCATCTTGAAGAGACCATTCAGCAAACAATACTCCTCCAATAAATACTCTGTCTTTGTTGCGAGGATGAACTCCTAATGCAATGTCGTATAATCCTTGCGCTTGTAGACCTATGTATGTGAATGGTGCAAAAAACTGACTCATTTGACCAACTTCTTGACTAAATGTTTGACCAGCATCCGTAGATCTGTACAGACCAGTTAATGAACCGCCACTATATGTTTGACCATCAAATTGAACAGTACCAACAGTGATGATGTAACAATAATTATCATCTGATTCAGCCCAAGCAATAGCCGCTCTTCCATTGTTTGAAAAACCAGTAATTGATTGGTAAGATGATCCATCATTAGGGTTGGAAGATCTCCAGATAGTGTTACCAATACTAGCAATTAAGACTCCATTTTTATTAAACTTCATGTCTCTACAACTTCCACCTCTTACGAGTTTCCAGGTATCTCCACCGTCCTCACTGACTCTCAAACCATTTGATGATCCTGCGTAAATATGGTTAGTAGTTGGATGAGCTGTTAAAACAAATACGTTTCCAAATGAAGAAGTATTACTTAACGATTCAAATGTTTCACCGTCGGTAGATCTGTATATCCCCATTCCATTAAAGCCTGAACCTTCGTTACCATTTGGATTGGATAATAATAATCCATTTTCTCCTGTACCGTAAAATAGTTTTCCGTCGTTAGTTTGAGCCATACTTACAACACCAAAGTTGTCATCCCCTAAAGTTAGAGGGAACCAACTTCCACCACCGTTGGTTGACTTAAATACGGAACCCGAAACACCACCTGTGTATAATATAGATGAATTTTCTTTGTCTATAACTAAGCATCTAGTTCGTCCACCAATGTTATCTGGTCCTCTGAATTCCCATTTTAAAGGCCAATCAGATTTGAATTTTAAACTATTCTGATTGTTAATATCATCAATCACCTCGTGAACTTCCTGGTTAGATACAAAACCAGTGTTCTGGTTAGCTCTAATGGTTTTTAGATATGACTGATATCCAGAAATCCCTTGAATGTTTTTTACCCTAGGAGAATAAACATTATTCGGGTTATTATTCTTTAATGTTACGGCAATAATTGCTAGCGTTATAACAGTAATTACTGGTAGGTATATATTTCTTTTCATAACTTAAACTTATGTTAGTATATTAAACACACAAATTTAGGTTTTGATTTATTACTTTCAAAGAATAGTTAAATATGGTTTATAATATAAATGTCAGATTAAACAATAATGCTGTGGTAACGAAAATTAAAGGTAATCCAAAACTTTTGTTGAGTCGATGTTCATATGTGAATCTGTGAATTGAACTTCATTTTTATTATAAAAAATGATTTGTGGAGATTCATGCTTAATACCAAAGTGCTCAGAAATTTCGATAGATAAATTACGTTGTTTTATAACGTCAATCAAGATAAAATTAGCCTTCCGGGTTATTTCGTGATGGATACTTTCAATTCGATTAAGTGCCATTGAACTTATCGAACACCGATAACTATGTTTGAAAATTATAATGGGTTTTTCAACGACGATTAAAGAGTTTACATCATTGATTGATGTAGCTGACCACATAATTTACAATTAAACAATTTTTGTTTGTTTAGTTTTAATTTTGCTCATACCAGGGCAAGCATCCCTAGATTTACAAGATGAAAAAGTTACACAAATAACTAACGCAAGTGTTAGCACAGTTAAGATTTTTTTTATGTTCATATATAGTGTGATAATATTGTAAGCTTTTATAAATACAACGATTATAAATTATAATTAGTGCAAATTAATAATATTATTACGGTTTTATCTAGTGAGGAAGGAATTCATTTTTTAAAAAATAATCTAAAAAATAATCCAAATGATTTAGCATTAAAATATTCAGGTAAAACCAAATTTGATTTAAAAACTGCATTAAACTTATTGAGTATTTACAAAAAGGCAAAAAAAAAAATACCTATTGTATCAGACAATTTTTTAGCGATTGACCAACGATCTTACGAACAGTCTACATCACAGAAAGTAGCTCAATTTAAAACTAAATTTATTAGAGGAAAGAATTTACTTGACCTTACTGCTGGGATTGGTATTGATAGCATTTATTTGAGTCAAAACTTTGAACAAATTGAAGCTGTAGAAATAAACCAGGCTCTTCATGAGTTAGCAAGTTTTAATCTAAAAAAAATAGGGATAACAAATATTAAACGAATTCACGGCGACTCTTTTAAAATTTTATCTGGCAAATTTTACGATTGGGTATATATAGATCCTGATAGAAGAATTAACGGAAAGCGAGCAGTTGATTTAAACTATTTAAAACCAGATATTCTTGGAAATTTAGCATTAATAAAAAAGTCGGCTACTAAGATTTACATTAAATTATCTCCACTCTTTGATTTAAGTGAGATTGCAAGAAGCTTCAAACAATTCAATGCTATTTACCTAATTGCTGAGAAAAATGAACTTAAGGAGGTTGGTATTTTTATTGATTATTCAACTCAAAGTGGGATAAATAATTCTACAATACATTTAAAGGATGTATCGACTAATTTCTATGTTAAATTTCCATTTGATGAATATTTGATAAGAAAGAAATATACTTATAAAACGGGATGTAATAAGTTTTTACATACGCCCTCAGTTTTGGTGGCTAAGTCATCATGTTTTTATTTTTTTACGAAAGGAAGGGATGTGACAAAGCATCTAGCGTTTCAAATTTTCTTTTCAGAGAACAAAAATTTACCTGGATTTAGAACATTTGAGGTGATTGATAAATGCGCTTTATCTTTAAAGCAAATAAAGAGAATATTGCAATTAAATAATCTGGCAAAAGTGAATATTATACTAAAAGGCTTAAATGAACCTCCATCAAAATGGCACAATAAATTAGGAACCAAAGATGGGGGTGATTATTTCCTCTTTATCTTGAAATCAGATGAAAGTGAGACTATTATTTGTAAGCGAGTTATTTGAGCTTACTTTTAATAAAACCCTCTAGTGCAGCAACCATACTTGGGTATTCTGTTGTAGGTGCAGAAATTGTATTTTTTAGACCAGCTTCTAATAAAGCATGATCCGTAGTTTTACCCCAACCAGCAATGGCTCTATCTTCTTGTTCAAAGTCAGGAAAATTAGCAAACAATGATAAAATTCCTTGTGGACTAAAGAAAACTAAAATATCATAGTAAACACTTGCCAAATTTGATAAATCTGCATTCACAGTATGATACATGATTGCCTCTGTATTTTCAATTTTCATTTTTTCAAGGAAATTAGGAATGATTTCATTTCGAATATTGGAACACGGGAAAAGGTAATTTAGTGTTTTATATTTTTTTAAAAGATCTAAAAATGATGAGCTAGTTCCTTTACCTACAAACATTTTTCTTTTTCTCAGTTGAGTATACTTTTGAATATAAAGAGATACTCCCTCGTTAGTACAGAAATACTTCATAGTAGTTGGTATTTCAACCTTCATTTCCTCTACTATTCTGAAAAAATGATCGATTGCATTTCTCGAATTAAAAATAATTGCATCATGATCTAAAATTCGAAGTTTCTGCTTGCGAAGCTCTCTAGCAGGTACAGCTTGAACCTCAATAAATGGATGAAAGTCAACTTTCACTCCATATTTTTCAGTCAGGGAATCATACACTGTCTTTTTACCACCTGGGTGTGGTTGAGAAATAAGAATATTTTTAACTCTCAATTTTTACCTCTTTAAATATTGTTAAATAATATCTTCATGAATATCATTATTAATGCTATTTCAAATGTGCAAAGGTACACAATTACAGTTAAAATCGGGTAGCCAAAATTGTTTGCTAAAATTATCGCGTTACCTGAGAATCGGAGAAACAAGTATATAGCCAATAAGACTTTGGCCAAAAGGTATAAATCACTTGTTAAACCAAAAAAGAACACATCAACTAGAGTAATAGAGCCAATTATTATAGCAAATAGCTGATTTAGACCATATTGATAGTCAACGATTAAATGCATTGCTTTTTTTGCTTTATGTAAATAAAAATACAAGTAATCTATGATCAATTTTAGGATAAATAAACCAATGACACATCCAAAAATGATGAAAAGATTTGAAGTTTTCGAATAGTTTTCAAGCCATTTTAATTCAGGTAGATATGAAAAAATTACGATACTGAAAATAAATGTAGACGAGAAAAGTGAACTCAATCTAAATACACTATTTTCATTATATTTTTCACTTTGCCACTGAAATTTCTGAAGTGGGATTAGAACTAAAATTTTTATGTAGTTGAACCAGTTTGGGATTAGTACATAAATAAAAGCAATTAGGAGTAAAGCTATCAAAAGAGAAAACTTGATAACACCTTGTATGTCATATTTCAGAATTAGCTCACCTATAATAACTATTCTCTTCAATCCTGCGAATTACGTTGAATTGTTAGAAATAATTTATAATACCAAAATGTATTTTGGCAGTATTTAGTTGAAATCCATTGTCTTTTTGTGATCCTAAAGCGTATGATAGGTTTAGGACACCTTGCCCAATCTCCAAGTTGCTTGAAATACCAAAACCAATAGGAGTATCGTAGATAAATGATTGGCTTTTAATTTTATCTTCATATGTGGCTGCATTTAAAAATAGTCCAATATAACTGTTCTGACCAATTAAATAGCGATATTCTAGTGTGTAAATTAATGATTTACTTGCAAAAAATTCGTTTTCGTCAAATCCTTTAAGCGTTGAAAATCCTCCAAAATTATAATATTCATTAAAAAATATCTGCTCACTGAATATTCCCCGGAATGATAAATTTTGATGAATCGTACTTTTCTTTTTAATCGGAATAAATAAAGTTATATCAATTAATGTGCTTAATCTTAAATATTTTAAATCAATTGTATCGTAAAGAGATATAACATTTCCAGTTTGCGAATCAGTAAATTTCAAATTATTAATATCCCTATTTTTTTGGATAGTTTTTTGACCAATCCCAAAGTTGCTTGATAGCGTAGATCCTTTTCTTGGGTTATTTAAATTATCTACTTTTTTTCGATAGAAACTTATGCCGTAATTATCTATATAATATGGGTTATTACTTGGTATTTTTTCTTGCAATCTTATCGAATTAGTGTCAACACTAAGTAAGTTACTTTGTATGTTTTGGTAATAAAATTGAATATAGTTATTTCCGTTGCCTTGATATCTGAAAGATATTTGACTATTTAGATTTAAAAATAATGTATCAAATTTATTGAGTTGAAATTCTCCATTAATGCCAAATTTAGAATTTAAAAGATATGGTATAGTTGTAGACAAGTTTAGTCTTTGAGAGTTTTTGAGGTAGTTTTTCCATTGCATTTGAAGCTGCTTACCACTTTTAAACAAATTATTTAATTCAACATTCACATCTCCTGTTATTAGAAGAGAATTATCGTTGCTGTTATCGCTATTTGGTGCAAGTCCAATTATTCCATCAAACCGATCAATTACAGCATCTTCAATATCAAGAATTATTTGTGCTCGCCCTTTAAAAAAAACTACCTGACTCTTTGATTTTAGTTTTACTAAGGTTAGATTCTCAAGTTTTATATCAATGGCTCTTACATTCTTTTCATTATATAAAGCACCTTCTTCAATTTCTAGATATTTACATAAATATTTTTTAGATATATTAGCGTTACCACGAATAACAATTGTGTCATAAACAAATTGTATATAGGGATTAATAATCAGTTTTGCGACTAATGTATCTTTCTTTATTTGCGGGTTAGTAAGTGATATTGAAATAAATGGAAAGCCAGAGTTTTCGTAGTCTAAAATAACTGTACGTTGCAGTCTTGAAAACGTAGGTAGATCTAAAACGTATTTTTCCTTAGATTTTAAATATTTATCTGGAAGGTTAGGACTGTTAATTTCAATATGAGTATATTTTAAACCATAAGTCAAATAAGCAATAGTTGAATCGTTGAAAGTTTTTGTGGAATCAATGCTAGCTCCTAAGTACCCCTCATATCGACAGTCGTTTATTTTTTCTTGAAGTGTTATTGCAACAGATGACTTATTTGTAAGTTGAGTAAAGGATGAGTCTTTTTCACTAATAATAGCCAAGGTGACAATTTGAGCTTGGCAATAAAAGGGAATTAATAGGTTAAAAATTGCAATAAATTTATGCACGTTTAATTACAAAAATAAACGTTATTGCATTAGTAAAAATTATACTTGTCAGGATTATATATTCATATACCATTTTGTAAAAAGGCTTGTTTTTATTGTGATTTCCATTTTTCTGTTTCATTCAGTATGAAGGAAAAGATGATCTCTACAATTATTGATGAGCTGACTTTTAGAAAAGATTTTTTCGATCCTAATGATAGGATAAGTTCTATTTATTTTGGTGGCGGGACTCCCAGTGTTCTATCTATGCAAGAAATTGATAAAATTTTAGGGACTGTATTTAATTATTATTTAGTTGATAAAAATGTTGAAATTACTTTTGAGTGCAATCCCGATGACTTGGATAAAGAATATTTAAAAGGATTAAAGTTTGTCGGAGTTAATAGATTAAGTATTGGAGTACAGAGTTTTAATGATGAGCACCTCAAATGGATGAATAGAAGTCATAATGCTAATCAAAGTTTAAAGTGTCTTGAGACTGCTGCGCAAATAGGGCTTAAAAACATTTCAATAGACTTGATCTATGGACTGCCACACTTGAGTGACGATGAGTGGTACAAGACAGTTAATCAGGCCTTTAACATGCCAATTAACCATCTTTCAGCTTACATTTTAACGATGGAAGAAAATACCCCATACATCAAATTAGTGAATCAGGGAAAGTACGATAAGCCAAATGATGATATTTCGTCAAAGCACTATCAAATACTAGTGCAATTATCTAATGAATTTCGTTGGGAACACTATGAAGTTTCATCATTTTGTAAACCAAGTAATTATTCAAGACATAACTCATCATATTGGAATGGTAAAAAATACCTTGGAGTTGGGCCGTCAGCTCACAGTTTTGACAGTAAAATTAGGTATTGGAATGTGAGTAGCAATAAGTCTTATCTTGAATATGTTCCTAGTAGAGAAAATTTTTTTGAGTCTGAGGAACTTAACATAAGTAACCGATTGAATGAGAATATAATGACAGGTTTAAGGACTAAATGGGGAATAGATCTAGGAAAGTTATCTAAGGATTATAAATATGATATTTCAAATCTATTTCACGATGATATTAAATATTGGGTGTCATTAGATTGGGTTGAAATTAAAGACTCAAACATGAGGTTAACCGATGAAGGGATGTTGTTTGCCGATCATATTGCAAGCACCCTTTTTATGAATTAAGCTTATCACTCGTCCCAAATGTCATCATAATTTTTTGTTTTTTTCTCCTGGTTGTGAAGTGAATTCTCACCTTTTAAAGTATTAATGAATCTTTTCTTTTCATTTTTTATTTCCTCTTTAATATTTTCTTTTACCGTTGAGCGATCATATTTTATTTTTAAATCATCAGGTGTACCTTCCATGATAATATATGCAGTTAATCCGCCATTTTTATTTCTTTCGATTCTTTTTTCTGCTTTTTTTGCAATCCAATTTGCTTTTGAAGCAAGTAATTCAGCCACACTTATTTCCATGTTATAAGACATTAAGTTGTCAAACGTGTGAGTACCCTCTAATTGAAGGTTTAGTGCGTTGTTTTCAATTCTCATTTTAGGAATAAAAATGGTCTGTTCAAATATTTCAATCGAATTACTCAATGTTTTAAATTTCACATTTTCTAAATCTTTGATGTTAACAAAAGACGAAAGTTCCTTCAACGGTTCATATTCATATAATGCACCATTATCAATGGTAATTTTTGACTTAGCATATATTTTTGGAAGAATAGGTTTATAATTAATATCTAAGATCACTTTAGTAACAACACTGCCGTTCAATGTGCCACTGATATTTTTATCTGTAATTTCATTTTGATAAAAATTATTAAATTGACTGAATAATTTTTTGATGTTGACTTTTCGTAATTCACTTTGAATGTCAAGTAGATAATTATCCCCCCAATTTTGAAATGAAATTTCTCCATTTACTGAACCATCTAGTGTCATCATTTTTAATGCTGAAAGTCTAATTGACCTTTTGTCTGAAATCAATTTCCCATGTATCGATTCGGCTATGAAATCATTAACCTTAAATTGATTGATTTTAGTTGTTATTTCGAAATGTATAGGGCATAATTCGTTTTGCTTATCTCCATTTTTAATTTCTGTTTTGTCATCAATCAATAACTCATTTAGATTTAGGTTATCGATGTTTAAATCACCTATAAATTTTGCATGGCTTTTTTTATCAAATACGGATGCTAAATTCTCAATGTACCCATTTATGGTTGCCTCAGTTTTATTAAATTTTATTTGAGTTTTTTGAATTGTTAGGTTATTATTTTTTGAAAGAATTTCGCTATTAAATTGATGAATAGTTAGGTTAGGATTTCTTATTTTCCCTTGAATATTTTTGATGGAGATAATGCCATTATAGTCAAGTGTATTGGGGGCTATTTTTGATTGATTTATATCATAAATAATGGAAAGCGCTCCGTCTAATTGTATGCTACCAGACGATGGAGTAAAATTAGAGCTATCAATAAATTGATAAATAAATATTGGGTCTAATTGAGCTCTACCCAGCCATTTTATGTTAGGTTTGTTAAAATCATTTATCTCAATATTTCCTTCAATTTGATTCGAACCATTATTCGCACTTTTTATGATACAACTGAATTTGGAATCACTGTTATTATCAATATCTGGCATTGAAAAATTACCTTTAGCATTGATTTGTTTGATACCAATTCCACTCTCTTTGAGTAATAATTTTCCATTGACTAATTCGTAGCCAAAACCAATAGATAATCTTTCATTTTTGCTAAAGCCCCCATTAATAAACCCATCGATACCAATATTCCCATCAAGTTTTAAGTTTTTAAAACTTGTTTTCATACTGGATGGTAAAATACCAATTAGTTTTCGCGCATTTGCTTTTTCATTTTTAAATTTAATATCTACAGATGAGCGATCACTGTAATTTATTGCACCACTAGTTGAAAGTTTGATATTTTGAATATTTAAATTAGTAGGGTCAATAGTTATTTTTTTTAGTGATGTATTTACATTAATTTTAGTATTAAATGAAACGTCTTTTTTATTAATGTAGTCATCGTTATTTAAAGATAAATTAAGATTTTTTAAATCAGATTGAATTCTCAAAACCGTAGATGCTTTACTGTATTTAAGCTGAATGACAGACGATGATACAAACCCGTTTATTTTTGTTTTAGAGGGAGTGTGGTGATATCTAATATTACAATTAATTAATTTAAGTTGGTCAATTTCAAAACTTACATTAGTTGGGTTATCGTCTTCTGATATTTTGATTATGTCATAGTTATTTGAGCTCTCTAGATCTGCAATGTTAATTGTTCCGCCACGAACTAAAATTTTATCAATAATATATTTACCTTGATAAAGTTCTATCAAATTAATATATAAATTTAATTCATCAGCCTGGATGAGCTTATTGTTATAAAATCTGAAGCGTTCATTTACATAAATATTAGAAAGCCGTATGCCAATTTTAGGGAAATCTTGTATTCTGGTGATTGATATGTCATCTACAGTTACCTTCACAGCAAGGGATTTATTTATTTCACTTATTAAAATAGGTTGAATATTTTTTTGAAAGTAGAAAAATAAACCAGTTGAAACACCACTAATCGTGAATAAAATAATCAACAATACTTTAAAGACTATTTTCATGTTTAACAGTTATAAGCAAATTAAAGAAACATAGCATAGTAAGTTATTCAAATAATTAACATCACATTTTTAATGTGTCCTATGATTAGATAAAATTCTACTTCTAGTGTCACAATAATTTTAATAAAATAATTTCATTGTCATCTTTATCTCACAATACTCAATATGTACTGAATATGTATCATTTAAAGTAGTTTAATTTTTTACTTTTGTCAACGCAATTAATCAGATAATAATTTAAAAATTTAATTTTTATCTATTTAAATGAAATTAAAAAGTCACAAAATTATTGTAAATTTTTTGTTTTTAGCCTCAGTTATTTTATCACAAAATATAACTGAGGCTCAGACAATAAGTGCTGGGAATGACTCATTAATCTGTTTCGGCGATTCAATCCAATTAGGGGGTAATCCAGTTGCAACAGGGAGTCCAGTTAGTTTTAGTTGGACTTCTTCTGTTTCTGCCACTGCCTTTTCTACGGATTCAACACCAACTGTAAGACCATCGTCAAAAATTGACTACTACTTGCAGGTTGTTTATTCAACATTTACATTAATAGACACTGTAACAATATCTTTAGTCAAATTAAAAGCAAATTTTGGCTTGAGCAAGGATACGATTTGTTCTGGTTCTGAGGTCTCGTTTTATGATTCCTCAAAATACACTAGTGCGAGTGCAAAATTTGCTTGGAATTTTGGAACTATTAACGACACTTCTGTAAATCAAAATCCAAAACACTTCTTTAGTGTCAGTACTTTAGGGTCAGGAACTACTTCTCGAAACGTAACTTTACAAGTAAGTGATTCGGGTTGTTCTTCAACTTTTAAAGATACAATTACCGTAAAGCACTTACCCTCTGTAGATCATTTGGATTTTGGAGCTGCAACAGGAAGTACAACACCTTATACTAATTGTGTTGGTTTTGGTAATTACAATCTTAGACTGATAAATTCATCAACCACTGCAAGTACTAATAGTTCATATTCAATTGATTGGGGTGACGGTTCGTCTTCAAATCTAACTTCATCTAATTATGGTTTTAGGTCAACAACATCTCATACTTACTTAACCCAAGGTTATTTTTATTTAAATTATAAAGTTACAGGTTCAAATGGCTGTAAAGATTCAATTAGGGATACTGTTTTTCACGGGAGCAGCCCTGTAATAGGAATTACAAATCCCGGTAATACGACTGGTTGTGCTCCATATACTCTATCATTCAGGATAAATTATAGGGATACATCTGGCGTAGCAAATTTCCCAGGCACTAAGTACATCATAACCTCAAATTATCCTGGTTTTGTTGATTCTGTTTATTATCATCCTGTTTCAGGTATGCCGGATAGTGTTTTTACATTTACGTTTTCCAAAAATTCTTGTGGTTATAAAGCTAGTAACACTGTTCAAAATGGTTTTTATATTGAGGTGAAAGCTACTAATCAATGTGCCTCAGCATATTCTAGTGCCTACCCAATTCATATTAATAATGGTACTAATGCACGATTTACAAATACTCCAGATCCAAAAATTTGCCAAGGGAATGAAATGTCATTTACTGGTTCTGATTCTATAGGGACTTCTATTTCTCCCTCAAATCCAAGTAGTGGATGCAGTCAGGCACTAAAAAAATATTGGAAAATCACACCCATGACCGGGGTTACTTTAACATCAGGTAGTTTAGGATTCAACGCAGTGGGTGTTTTTT
This sequence comes from uncultured Bacteroidota bacterium, assembly GCA_913050005.1. Lineage (GTDB taxonomy): Bacteria > Bacteroidota > Bacteroidia > NS11-12g > UBA9320 > UBA9320. The sequence goes on along the minus strand of CAJXBI010000005.1, from coordinate 4,171 downwards.
TTTATGGTACTAAAAACATCAAAGTTCGTTTTGATTCAGCTGGCTCTTATAAAATCAAGTATTTTTTAGCGAATTATTGTGGAGTTGATTCGTTTGAAAAGACAATTTGTGTTGTTCCAAAAGCAAAATCATCTTTTACGCTTTCTAAGCGTTTTCTGTGCAATCCTGATAGTCTTTATTTTACAAACACTTCTCCATCTGTCAAATCGTGTGACAGTTCATATTATCGCTGGAGTATAAAAGGTATTGATAATAACTGCTCTCCTTCTTCTACGAATTGGACTTATATTGACAGCACAAATAGTCAATCCAAAAATCCAGCTATTAGGTTTTTGAGTTCTGGGTTATATAAGATTACTTTATATGATAGTAATTACTGTGGGTTAGATTCTTTTTCAACAATTGACACGGTGGCAAGTAAGCCTGAGCTTTATTTTAATATTAAACCAGATTCTATTTGTATAAATAGCTCATTGTCAATAGATTCAATTTTTATAAAAAATTGTTATGACACGACAGCAAATTATTCTTGGTCCTACACTGGGGGGGTTATTCAAAATCCCACATCTATAAATCCTGGTATTTTTAGTACTGATTCAGTAGGTCTTTTTGTTATATCGCTCACTGTTACAAATAGATGTTCGGATACAACATATGAGGATACGATTCGAGTTCTAAAAAATCCTTTAATTACCTTTTCTTCTCTTTCGGATGTTTGTGTTGATGCAAATTCTTTTACACTAAACTCAGCTTCCCCGTCAGGGGGTTCATATTATTCACCTATTAATACTAGATATATAGCATCCAATGCCTTTTATCCATCTTTAGCTGGTGTAGGAACTCATAAAATTTATTATACATATACTGATTCATTTTCTTGCACTTCAACGGATTCTACAACCGTAAAGGTTCAACCTTTACCTAATACAAATGCAGGAAATGATACTGTAATTTGTATAAACGATACAATAATATTAAATCCTTTAGTTGAGGTTAATCATACTTATTCGTGGTATTTAGGTTCATCATTTTTGTCAAATCAAAGTAACTTATCTGTACACCCTATAACAACTACACAATATATATTAAACGACTCAAATAACGTTACGGGATGTACAAATTTAGATACGGTTAAAGTAATTGTGGACTCTCTACCACCAGCAAATGCTGGGGTTGATTCATCCATATGTTTAAATGATTCTATCAAGTTAGGAAGTTTTGTTGCGGGGTATAATTATTCATGGTCAAGTAATCCAAGTGGCTTCAGTAGTTCTGTTGCTCAACCTACTGTTTCGCCAAGATTAAGTACCACTTACTATCTAAGTGTTAATGCAGCTTTCAAGTGTTATAATTTTGATACCGTAACAGTTACTGTCGATACTTTACCTAAAGCCAAAGTTGGTAGTGCAGATACAATATGCCTTAATGACAGTGTTAAGCTTGGAGCATCTAGTATTTCAGGGAATTCATATATTTGGTCAAGTAATCCCTACTCAAAGGTTGACTCTTTATCAAACCCTATAGTTTATCCATTAACAACAACTACTTATCGTTTAATTGAAACTATCGACGCTACTGGATGTAGCTCCGAAGATAGTATTCAAATAGTGGTTAATTCTTTGCCAAATGTTGTTGTAAAAGATACGGGAATTTGCTTCTCAGATACAGTCACCTTATCTATCATACCTTCTAATCTCACTTCATATAATTGGTCTCCTAGTTTCGGCTTGTCTAGTGTAATAAGTTCGGTTACGAAAGCATATCCTTCAAAGACCAGAACATATTTTGTGTCTGCAACAGACTCAAATGGTTGTATTGGTAAAGATACTGTTATTGTTTCCGTCTATAATCCTCCCAAAGCTAGTTTTAGTATAGATACGGGGAGTTGTGGTTCGGTTGGTTTATTGGTAGATAACTATACGGATACCTTGTCGTTATATGGACATGGGTATAAGTGGTCATTGAGTCCAAGTACGGGTGTAAGTTTAAATGACACATTGTATGAGCCTACGGTATTAATGCCGTTAAATACGACGCAGAGTTCGATAAGTTATCGATTGATATTAACCAGTACTTCTAAGGAGGGCTGTGTAGATCGAGATACGCAGCGAACGGTGGTTTATCCAAAGCCACTGGCGAAGTATCGATTTAGTTTACCGGACAGTTGTAGTCCAGATACGGCATCTTTCACGAACTTATCAGATCCGTATAATTCAGAGAGTATAGGTACGATGAGTTTTGTATGGAACTTTGGTTCTGTACAGCGAGATCCTAAGAAGTTGTATACTAATACAGGCGTTGAGGACAGTTTATATGCAGTAGAGTTGATATCAACGAGTCAGCATGGGTGTAAAGATACGTTTGCAGACACAGTGGTGATCCATCCGGATGCCAGATCAGATTTTAATCCGATATCGACAACAGGTTGCGCACCGTTGGCATTAGATTCGTCATTGATAAATTTAAAGCAGTATGCTAATGCGAATGATGTATATAGTTGGACAATATTCAGTTCAGATTCATCGACGGTATTGAGTAGTTTTCAGGGAGTAGGGTTTAGGAGCTATAAGATGAGTAAGGATGCAGACACAGTATATGTACGCTTGATAACTAGTAATAATTATGGATGCGAGGGAGATACGTTAGTGAGGCGATTTACGACGATAAAGGATCCTACGGCGGACTTCAGCATGTCCGACACAACAGGTTGTGGAGATACGCGGATTAGTTTACGTGATACCAGTACCCCAAGAGGTTTGAGTTTACGATGGGATTTTGGAGACGGTGACACGAGTGTTCAGACTAATCCAAGTCATGTGTTTGGTAATAGTAGCAATACGCAAGACTCGACGTACGATATACGATTAATAGTAACTGCAGGGTCAGGTTGCTCGGATACGATGATTAAAAAATTTACGGCCTTTGGAGAACCTTTAGCAAATTTTGGAGCTAAAGAAGTATGTGAATATAAAAGTACAATCTTCACAGATTCGTCACTTTCTGGAGGAAAAGCATTATCAAAATGGAACTGGGATTTTGATGACTCATCTAATGATACCTTGCGAAACCCTGTTCATACTTACAGCAGTGATGGAACATATGACGTAAAACTAATTGTAACTAACGTTCATGGCTGTATAGATTCAATTACTAAACCTATTTTATCTTACCCAATACCTATACTTAATTTTTCATACGATACAATTGTTTGTGAGAAGGATTCTATTTTTATAAATAATACAACTACAGGAGCTATACAGTATGATTGGAGCTTTGGAAATGGGAATTTTGATAACAGGAAATCTCCAAATGCACATTATGATACGATAGGTTTTTACATAATCAGGTATGTAGCAACTAGTGATTTCGGTTGTTATGATTCGTTGAGTAAATCAATTCAAGTGATAGGTGCACCGCAGGCATCTTTTACACCAAGTATCGATGAGGGTTGTGCTCCATTAGAAGTTAGTTTCTTAAATACCTCCATTGCAGAATATTCTAAATATAAATGGTATTATGGTCAAGGAGATACCAGTATTGGCCCAACAGCAGATACAATAGTATACGAACAAGGCAGACATGACACTACTTATTATGTAAAGTTAGTTGTTTCAAATCAGTGTAAAATAGATACATTTATTGATTCTATATTAGTACATCCTATACCAGTGGCATTGTTTGAGACAGACCGTGATATTGGTTGTAGTCCACTGAATCTACAATTTTCAAATAATCTTACTTATGGTGATCCGGACACGCTCATTTGGAATTTTGGAGGTGGTTCACCAGTTTATAAAACAACTAAAAATACCTTTGACGAACCACTAACTCATTCATTTACAACGGATAGATTACCGTCTGATTATACTGTAATATACGTAGCAAAAAATAACTGCGGAGCAGATACAGCAGAGAAGACAATAACAGTTTATAAAACAGTAGAAGCATTTTTTAATACAGACACATTGCGAGGATGCTTTCCACTTACAGTCAATTTCACGAATTCATCTAGGGGTCATATTGATTATGCATGGGATTTTGGAGACGGTAATGTAAGCAATTTGAATAACCCGTCACATACATTTACTCAAGTTGGAACATTTACAGTCAAGTTATTTGTAACAGATAGTTGTTCGTATGATACTTTTGAACAGCAAGTTCTCATCTATCC
>CAJXBI010000004.1 GCA_913050005.1 uncultured Bacteroidota bacterium | reverse complement strand
TTTCATGTCCGCCTTTGTTTGTGCCTGATCTATTGCCTCAATAATCATATCCTGAACCTCTTCACGGGTTCTAATCTTAAAAATACTGTCATTAATTTCTAAAGTGTGAAAACGTTTATCCCCTGAACACTGAATAGACACCATCCCATTTTGTGATTTACCTTCAAAATCTAGTTGAGATAACACAGCTTTCATTTGAATAGCTTTCTCCTTTGCTTCTTTAAGCTTATTAAGACCAAACATATATGGGTGCAAATTTAATAATACACACCTTTAATTATAATACCAAGAGCTTAGCTAGTATTTTTATATTCGTACTAAATATGTCAAAATCGATAATCCCTTTGTTGCTAATTTCAATTCTTATTTTTTCTTGCCAAGATAATCCTGATGAAGATCATTCGAGTTATAACTCGATTAGCACATATATGCCTGTAAAACTAATAACAGACCTAGATGCATTAAGCCAAGTTGAAAAAAATATGCTGCCACACTTATTTGAAGCCGCAGACATTATGAACGACTTATTTTGGGTGCAAGCTTATGGTGATAAGGAATCTTTGCTTGCCTCCATTTCAAATCCTAAATTGAGAGCATTTGCTGAGATTAATTACGGACCATGGGATAGGTTAAACGATAATGCACCATTTTTAGACAACGTTGAACTCAAGCCTTTGGGTTCAAATTTTTACCCTTCAGATATGACTAAAGAGGAATTTGAAGAACTTGGGTTATTAGACGAAAAAGGGCTTTATTCAATGATTAGAAGGGATGAAGTTGGCAAATTATATACTATTCCTTATCACGAATTTTTTAGAGAGAAATTAGAAGAAGTATCGGGGCATCTTTTAGAAGCTGCTGAAATTTGTGAGGATGTAGAACTCAAAAAATACCTGCAACTCAAATCAAAAGCTTTGCTAACAGACAATTATACTGAGAGTGATATCGCCTGGATTAATATGAGGAACAATACACTGGATATTATAATTGGGCCAACAGAACATTATGAAGATGCTCTTTACAATTACCGAACAGCTTATGAGGCATATATCCTAGTGAAAGATAAAGCATGGAGCAAAAAATTAGAGAAATATGTTAATTTATTACCTCAGCTTCAAGCAGAGTTACCCGTATCAAAGGAATATAAACAAGAAACACCAAATACAGATGCAGCACAGCTCAATGCCTATGATGTAATTTTCTATGCAGGTGATTGTAACTCCGGAAGTAAAACTATCGCGGTTAACCTACCTAATGATGAAGAAATTCAAATTAAATACGGAACTAGAAGAAGCCAATTAAAAAATGCCATGAAGGCAAAATTTGACCATATTTTACTACCTATATCTGATATTTTAATCGAAAAAAATCAACGAAAACACATTACTTTCAATGCCTTTTTTAGCAATACTATGTTTCATGAAGTTGCCCACGGTTTAGGAATAAAAGAAACTATAAACGGTAAGGGTTCTGTCAGAGAAGCACTCGGAGAAACATTTAGTGCACTCGAAGAAGGTAAGGCAGATATTCTAGGATTACACATGATTACACAACTTAAAGAGAAAGGGCTTATAGAAGAAGGTGAATTAATGGATTATTATGTGACTTTCCTCGCTGGAATTTTTAGATCTGTTCGATTTGGTGCTAGTAGTGCACACGGAAAAGCAAATATGCTTCGATTTAATTATTTCAAAGATCATAATGCATTTACTCGAAATAATGATGGAACTTATGCTGTTAATTTTGAGGAGATGAAAAAAGCAATTATTGAGTTATCCTCTCTAATCATAAAACTTCAAGGAGACGGTGATAAAGCTAGGGTTCAAGAAATGATGACGAATAACGGCGTCATAAAAGAAGCCCTTCAAAAAGACTTAGATCGACTCTCTGATGCAAGCATTCCTGTAGATATTGTATTTGAACAAGGACTTGATGTTCTGGGCATGAATTAAACTGGTTATTTTTTTCTTTCAATAACAAAATTTATTAATGCTAAAAGATAAGATGTAGATGCTTTGGTCTGAATAGTTGATAGAATTTCTATCGCTTTATGTTTGTATTCGTGCATTCTAACTTGGGAGTATCCAATACCTCCTTTACTTTTGACGAAACTAATAACTTCTTGAATTTCTGTTTTCGTTTTCTTGTCCTTATGAAGAATTTTTAAAATGGTTCTTTTATCATTTTTAGTACTTGAATTCAACGCATAAATTAAAGGAAGAGTCATCTTTTTCTCAACAATATCAATACCTGTAGGTTTACCTACTTTGTTGTCGCCGTAATCAAATAAATCATCTTTAATTTGAAAAGCAATACCAATTGCTTCCCCCATACTCATCACATCATTTAAAATATCTTCGTTCTGAATAGTGCTATACGCACCAATTCCACAACAACTTGCTATTAAAGACGCTGTTTTCTTCGTGATAATATCAAAATATACTTCTTCAGTAATATCAAGTTTGCGAGCTTTCTCCATTTGTAATAACTCTCCCTCACTCATCTGCTCTACTGCAGAAGAAAGTATCTCTAAAGATTTGAAGTCTTTATTTTTAAGAGATAACAATAAGCCTTTGGACAATAAGTAATCGCCAACAAGAACAGCTACTTTATTTTTCCATAAAGCATTTATAGAGAAAAAACCTCTCCTCATATTTGCCTCGTCTACAACATCGTCATGTACTAGAGTTGCTGTATGTAGTAATTCTACTAATGATGCACCACGATAAGTGTTTTCATTAACCTGGCCAAATAGTTTAGCACAATGTAAAACTAAAATAGGTCGCATTTGCTTTCCTTTTCGTTTTACAATATAATTCATGATGGTATCTAGCAATGAAACATTACTTTTTACACTCGACCTAAACTTCTTTTCAAAGATTTTTAGTTCTTCTTGAATCGGTGATTTAATATAAGATAATGTTTCTTCCTTCACGTAATGAATCGAATAGCACAATTGAAAGGTCTAAAACAAAAAAGAGAGCAAAAGCTCTCTTTAATAATTTAAAGATTAGCTAATTAATCTTTGACTTCTTTGGATGCCGTATAACTTAATTTTAGTGCATTTACTTGTCTGAGTTCCTGTTTAATATCAGTAATAATTCCCATTTTAACTGTTTTATCAGCCTTAAGAGAAGTAGTCATAAAAGGAACTTCTTTTTCATCCTTTTCACCATTCTTAAGGGTAATATATTGCTGGATATCATCCACAGTCGCAAAAGCATCGTCGAGCTGAACTCTTGGGGATGTTCCAAACTCTGCGTTAAGAGGAGGTCCTACGAAAATGTAGTGAAGTCTAGATTTTTTTTCTAGTTTTTCTACCTCAGTAGCTGTTGGAAGCTGGGTTTTAACTTTCATTTCCTTATCCCTCATCTTGGTAGCTACCATGAAAAAGAAAAGTAACATGAAAACAATATCTGGTAATGCAGATGTATTTATAGCCGGGGTGGGACGTCCACCATCTTTTTTAAATTTTGCCATTATTCGCCTCCTATACTAACTGGTTCAGCTTCTGATAATTTTCTAGGGTATTTTTTCTTTACCGCCTTTATTTTATCCTTATCTCTCTGAGGATCAAGATCTTTGTAAGACTTTCCGTACTCTTGCATAGAATAATCATTTCTAACACGATTATAAGCAGCTGTCAATTCATTGTACACTTGAACATACATGTCATATGATGTTCCGCGATCATTCTTCAACGATACAATAGCTGCAGTAGATGTAGTTGACAACGTAGGATCTTTGCCTTCATTTGTAAGGTGATCAATGGTTTTTTGTTGAAGTCTGTCAATAGTAAGAGGTGATCCTTCAACTAAAAGCTGATCTGCAGCATTCACTAATACTTCTAAAACTTCTCGTTTTTTTTGCTTGCTATCTTCTGGTGGCTCCTCAGAAATTGGAGGTAACGCCACTTGAAGTCCAGTAGGAATATCCATGGTAGTGGTTACCAAAAAAAATACTAATAACAAGAAGGCGATATCCGCCATTGAACCGGCGTTTATTTCTGGAATATCTCTTCTTCTACTTCCCATTTATTGTTTTTTTAATAGAGCTACTGCTTCTGATACAATTATTGAAACTACAGCCGTAAATCCAAGAAATATAGTAAGGTATAAACCCATATCTATAAATCTAGACTGACTCTCTGTTGTGATATTATATTTTTCATAATCGTCTCCTAAATTTCCTGATGAGATAAAGTAACTAACTAGGCATACAAGTAAGATTGCTCCAACACCCATTAATAGGCTTTTTGCTGATTTTGGGTTATTCTTTAAGTGAATAACAGAAGAAACAACGATAGATAACATTGCTCCAAAAGCAAGCAATATAGCTAGCCAAATTCCCATCTCGCTTCCTGCGTAATCATCTTTAGAAACTAGTATTAAAAAGATAAAAACTAGGACAACAACTATTGAATAAAAAATTACTCTTCCTGACTTAAACATATTATGCTTTTACTACTTTATTTTTTACGAGTATATCAACCAAAGAAATAGAGGCATCTTCCATTCCATTTACAATACCATCAATTTTAGAAGTTATAAAATTGTAAAATATTTGAAGGATAATAGCAACTATAAGACCTGCAACTGTAGTTAAAAGTGCAACAGAAATACCATCTGCCACAACACTTGGTGAAATATCACCAGCCGCTTTGATGGCATCGAAAGCATCAATCATACCGATTACTGTACCCATGAAACCAAGCATTGGTGCTAATGCAATGAATAATGATAACCAAACAAGGCCTTTTTCAAGTTGACCCATTTGAACAGATCCGTAACTCACTACTGATTTTTCTACCACATCAATAGAACCTTGATCTGCTCTATCTAATCCTTGGTAAAATATACTTGCAACAGGTCCTCTTGTGTTTCTGCAAATTTCCTTTGCAGCGTCAAGATTCCCAGCTGAAACTTCTTTTTCAATACTCTCAACAAATTCGTCATTATTAATGCTCATGAAGAATAAAGATATAATTCGTTCGATTGCAATAGCTAATCCCAGAATCAAACAAATTAGCGGAAGCGACATAAATCCGGCACCACCCTCAATAAATTTTTTCTTAAGAACTTGAAGACCGCTTTCTTCTTCCTCTTCTACTGCTTCTTCTGTTATGATTTCTTCTTCAACAACAGTTGTAGCAGAGTCATCAGTAACAGTTGACGATGAGTCAATAAATTCAGTTGTAGTATCATTAACTGCATCCTCATCAGCAAAAGCTGTTTGTGTACTAAATGTAATTAAACATAGTAACATTAATAACGATGTGATTTTTTTCATTTTATTATTTTTTTCGTATCGGCGACAAAAATAGATAATTCTTCCTTTGCAAAGGAAATTTCAAATTAATATTTTAATGTGAAATTTTAATCTGTAAAATATTCTTATACTAAATTGATAAAAAAAGCCATTTTCGCTATATAAATTGTAAAATTGAGAATGGCTAAAACGAAGTCTATTTACATATGCTCTAATTGTGGAAGCAATTATGCAAAAATGATGGGAAAGTGTTTCTCATGTGGAGAGTATAATACGATTCAAGAAGAGACCGTTAAAAAATCAAAGAATACAGTGATAAACCTCAATGAGATTGATGGGGTAGTTACTCCGATATTAAATATTGAGGCCTATGAGCTAAAACGGTTAAAAGCACCTGGTACTGAATTAAATCGGGTTTTGGGAGGTGGGATTGTTCCCGGATCAGTCATCCTATTGGGTGGTGAGCCAGGTATTGGCAAATCAACACTTCTGCTCCAAACTGCACTTCGAATGAATAAGAAAGCACTCTATGTGAGTGGTGAGGAGAGTCTTACACAAATTAAAATGAGAGCTGACAGAATTGGTGTGACGAACGAAAATTGCCTCTTACTAAATGAAACTTGCGTTGAAAAAATCACTAATAAATTAAACGAGATAAAACCCTCATTTGTAATTATAGACTCTATACAAACAATTTACAGCAAGTACCTTGATTCTACACCAGGCACTATTTCCCAAGTTAGAGAGAGTTGTGCTCTACTAGTTCAGTTTGCAAAACAACACGAAACACCTATTATATTAGTTGGTCATATCACTAAAGAAGGTCAATTAGCGGGGCCTAAATTATTAGAACATATGGTAGATACTGTTTTACAGTTTGAAGGAGAAACCCAGAATAATTACCGAATATTACGAACACTTAAAAATCGATTTGGTAATTCGCTAGAACTCGGCATTTACGAAATGACTTCCAAAGGAATGCGAGAAGTAGATAATCCCTCCGAAATTCTTATTAATCAACGTAGCGAAAATCTTTCTGGAGTTAGTGTTGTAGCCTCGCTCGAGGGTAATCGAAGTTTGCTAATTGAAACTCAAGCTTTGGTTAGTAATGCAGTCTATGGTAATCCACAAAGAAATACCAATGGTTATGATATTAAGCGGTTAAATATGCTATTGGCTGTATTAGAGAAAAGATGCGGATATAAACTATCTCAACAAGATATTTTTGTCAATATAGCGGGTGGTCTTAAAATCAATGATCCAGCAACAGATTTAGGAATAGCTGCATCTATAATTTCAAGTTTTGAAAATACTGCCCTTTCAAATAAAATGGTATTTGCTGGAGAAATTGGATTAAGTGGTGAAATACGAGGTGTAAATCGAATAGACCAACGTGTAAAAGAAGCAGAAAAATTAGGCTTTAGTGATTTTATTTTAAGTGATCAAATAGATATTCGTCAAAATGATTATTCTATAAAAATTCACAAAATTTCTGATGTAAGACAATTTTTCTCTCTAGTTATAAATTAATATAGGCTAATTCACTTATCCATCAAATAAACCTAACTTTGTAAACCATTAAATCTTATGATTATCGAAGTATTAAAATCAAAGATTCATCGAGCTAAAATCACCCAAACTGAGCTTGATTATGTTGGTAGTATTACCATTGATCAAGATCTTATGGAGGCTTCAAATATTATAGAAGGCGAAAAAGTACTTATCGTAAATAATAATAACGGAGAGCGAATCGAAACCTATGTCATTATAGGTAAACGCGGAAGTGGTATGATCTGCCTAAATGGGGCAGCAGCAAGAAAAGCCTCTAAAGGTGACATTATTATCATTATGTCATTTGCTCAAATGGATTTTGAAAAAGCAAAAATATTTAAACCTTATTTAGCTTTCCCAGACAAAAACAACAAACTTATTCTTGACTAAAAATACCAAAACAGCAATTAATACCCTAGTTTTTCTAACCCTCGGAGGAGTATTGTTTTATTGGGCTATTATGAATCAAGACACCGACGAGTTGTGGGGTCAAATTAAGCAGGTGAACTTGTTTTGGGTAGGTTTATCTGTGTTTTGTGGAGTTATAAGCCACTTATTAAGAGCATTAAGATGGAATCTTTTATTAGAACCAATGAACTATAAAGCTTCAACAGTCAATAGCTTTCATGCTGTAATAATAGGTTATTTGGTAAATATGGCACTTCCTCGTGTTGGAGAAATCACCCGGCCTGCTATTCTTGGAAAACTAGAAAAAATACCATTCAATAAACTTTTAGGCACTGTATTAATTGAGCGTGTTGTTGATATTTTTATAACGCTATTTCTGGCTGGTATCATTTTTGTTATTCAATTCCAACTCATCATTGACTTCGTTCAGAAATTACTATTAAACCAAAATATTCCGTCAATAATTATCTTACTTGGTTTAATTACTGTATTTGTAATTGCAATTTACCTCGCTTATTTAAAAAGAAATTGGTTTTATAGAATACCAATTATTCAAAAATTTAAAACCTTTATATATGGGATTATTGACGGTATAAAAACTATATACTCATTACGTCGCAAAGGTTTGTTTATTGCATATAGTTTAATGATATGGACTATGTATTTCTTAATGCCATTCTTAATATTTTATGCCTTTGACGGTACAGCACATTTAGGTATTTCTGCGGGCTTCACCGTACTTTTATTTGGGACCATTGCTATGATTATTCCAATACCTGGTGGAATAGGAACCTTTGAAGTAATTGTACCTGAAGCACTAAATATATATGGTGTAAGCTCGTCTGTTGCAGATTCATACACGTTAATGACACATGCAATTCAATTTCTGGTAATTTTTTGTGTTGGAATATTCTCTACAGTTTACGTTATATTTAAACTTAAAAAAGCAAACAATAATGAAATGGAATAAAATCATCAGTGATAAAATATTTCAATCCACAACCTCACTAGTTCAAACTATTTCAAAATGGAAAGAATCCAAAGATAAAATTGTTTTCACAAACGGGTGTTTTGACATTTTACATCTTGGACATATTGATTATCTTACAAAAGCAGCAGATTTAGGTAATCGACTTATAATTGGAGTTAATACGGACTATTCGGTATCCAAAATTAAAGGTCCGAGTAGACCTATAATTGAGGAGTCAACCAGATTAGCGAAACTTGCCTCTTTTGCTTTTGTTGACGCAGTAATACTCTTTGGTGAAAAAACGCCAATTGAACTTATCAAATCACTTGGACCTGACGTATTGGTTAAAGGTGGAGATTACTCATTGCAAACAATTGTGGGTGCCGATTTTATCAAAAATAGTGGAGGGGAAGTAGTAGTTATTCCATTTTTAGATGGTCATAGCAGCACAAATTATATCAATAATATCAAACAATCATAAATTCTAAGCTCAAGTTTTGTTACTCTCTTTTTCAGTATTAACAAATAACTTATTTTTTAATTCTTGGTTTTCAATCTCTAATTTTTTGACTAATTTTTTTTGAGAGTCTTTTATTAGAGCACAAAAAAAGTAACCGAATAAAAAAGCAATCAATAACATTATTACAATCTCTATAATATATGTTTCCATAGAAGATTGTCCTGGACCTTCAAAAATTTTTTCAGTATTCATTGAACTTGGATTTATTAATACAAATATCTAAATAAGAATTTTGAGTTGAGTCAATGATTGTTGGAAGAATATTAATCTGCATAGAGTTTATACCATTTAACAAAAGCTGATTTTTAACAGAAATACTATGTAAATAAATGCTGTCAAAACTACTATTGTTTACTTCAAGAATATTAAACTGACAATCCCAATTTTCTATAGCAATGTATTTAAGATAAGCTTGAATCCTAGGGTGACTGAGACCTTCTTTAGGATATAATTTAGCCCCAAAAGCATTTTCTTTGAGAAAACTATCATTTGTGAGTATTCTAAAGTTAATTGCATTTAGCCACAGGCCCTTTTTAAAATCTTGGTTATAATTACTATCTCTTAATTCTGAGTTGGTTATTATTTGAGATTTTTTTAAATTATAAAATAAACTGCTAGCATTTATTGCTCTAGCAATACCTAAGTTTGGTTGTGGTGTTTTATTTTGTTCATTTAGTGTATAACTACCCGTAATTAGAAGACGATCATTAAGCCCTAATTTTTCAATAGTAAAATCTTTAAATAAGTTAAACTCCTTACCTAATTGAACTTCGGAATCTGAATACTTGAAAAAAACAGGATATTTACTTTTAGACATATTATATCTATTAGGATATACCTCTTTTATTTCAGTGATATAAAACCAACTAGAGGCAATCATCCAAAATATAAAAAGTATGAAAATAAATACTTGATTTTTAATCATGAATATACTGAAATAAGTGGCGGAGAGAGAGGGATTCGAACCCTCGGTACACTTGTGATGCACACACGCTTTCCAAGCGTGCTCCTTAAGCCACTCGGACACCTCTCCAAATTAATTAACAAAGATGGTTATAAATTAAATAACTGCAATGCATTCTTAGTGGTAATCTCTGAAACTTGACCAATCGATAAGTCAAAAACGTTTGATAATTCACTCACGACCTCGGTTACATAGGATGATTCATTTCTCTTTCCTCTATATGGTGCTGGGGCCAAATACGGTGCGTCTGTTTCAATCAAGATACGGTTAGTAGGAATATTAACTAACTCAGACTTGAGAAGAGAATTTTTAAAAGTAATTACACCGCCAATACCAATATAAAATCCTAAGTTAATAATATCTAATGCTTGCTTACGATTACCTACAAAACAATGAAAAACTCCACGTAAGCGAGTATTGAAATTAGCAGAAATCAGCTCTATAATACGTTCGGTAGATTCTCTAGAATGAATAGCAATAGGTAAATCAAAATCAATTGCCCATTGACACTGTTCTAAAAATGCCTGCTCTTGTTGTTTTTGAAAAGTTTTGTCCCAATATAAATCAATACCAATCTCACCGACGGCGATACAATCATTTGTTACCAATTCATTTTTGATTACAGCCAATTGTTCGCTATAGTCTTGCTTTACTGAACAGGGGTGCAGACCCATCATTCTTTTGAAAAAATGATTATCCCTAGCAACTAGCTTATTTAAAGATTTAATACTATCACAATCGATATTAGGTAAAAGAATATGACTCAATCCAACATGTTTAGCGCGATGAATCACATCATCAATATCGTAAGTAAAATCATCAGAATATAGATGAGCGTGGGTATCTATTAGCATGGAGTAAAATAGTATATAAATAAAAAGCCCCTCACCATTAGATGAGGGGCTTTTTTTAAAAGTTACTTAATTATTTAGAAACTGTGATTCGCTTAGTTGAAAAGTAATCACCGTTTATGACTTGTACAAAGTATACACCATCAGCAACCACTGACATGTCCACACTGTAAGTACCATTCATATTATCTATTACATTAACATCTAATACATTGCCTAAAATATCTCCTACCTTAACAACTACATCATCAGCATTCTCAACTGTTACATTGAACTTACCAGTAGTTGGATTAGGATATATATTAATCATGTCATCGTTTTGCGTTAAGTTTTCGATTCCTGCTAGGTTGATTGTGATGTCCTCACATAAATCATTCCAGCATTCCCCTTTTTTAGTTGCTAAACATACTGTAAATGTACCTTGATCAACATTCTCGAAAGTATAAGTTGGATTCTCAGAATCATCTTTACTACCATCGCCAAATGTCCATCTGTAGATATCGTTTCCTGATGGTCCATTACAAACAATGGTTCTTCCATCTTTACTTAATGTGAAAGTAGCATCCGGTGATGGATTTACCACAACTGGGTAAGTTACCTCGTCACTACATCCACCTTCAACTATAGCTTTCAACTTAACGTTGTAGCTTTTTGCATCTGTATAACTGTGTCTCGGAGATAAATCAGAACTTCCAGCTCCGTCTCCAAATGTCCACTCGTATGTCAAATTTCCAGCAGCTACTGTTGATTTGTTTGTGAATACCGCTTCATCTCCCTCACATACAGTCCCTGATTCAAAGTCTGCAGTAGCTTGTAATACGACATTTACCTCTTTTTCAATTGAACTTGAACATCCATTCAAATCAGAAATCGTAAGTTTAACCACTTTTGGACCAACTTTAGAGAATAAGTAGCTTGGATCTGCTTGTTTCGCAGAAGACTCACCTGCAAAATCCCATTCATATGAACTATTAGCACCTCCATTTGGAAGTGATCCTGTTATGTTGAAATTAATTGGTGTTAAATTACAAGCTGCATCCCATGTAAAATCTGCCTCGGGAGATTCTTGAAGAATAATACTCTTGTTAAATACATTTACACAACCAAACTCTGAAGTTGCCGTCAATGTTACCTTTTTTGTACCTGGAGTAGCAAATGCAAAAGATGGGTCTAGAATTCTTGATATACCCTCTCCATTAAAGTCCCATGCGTAACCCATATTAGCTCCATTTTCTATAGTAGAACTATTTGTGAAGTCAACATTAACAAAATTACATTCACCTTTACTATCGAAAGACGCAAGTGGCATTTCGAACTGGTAAGCGTTCTTAGTTAGTGATCCAGTACAACCATTTGCAGTAGCTGTTACACTAATTTTACGCTGACCCGGAGTAGCAAATGTATATGATGGATCTTGATCAGTTGAAGTATATTCACCTCCAAAATCCCATACATAAGTAATTTTACTTGAAACAGGCAATGTTGTATTGTTATTGACCTTTATAGCTGTTCCTTCACAAGCATTTAAAACTTTAAAGTCAACTTCAGGCTTCGGAGTAATATTAATAGTGTCAACATCAACATATGTAAACTTATCATATACCCCATTAGCAACTGTCATTTTAACATAAACGTCATTACCGTATGTACTGTATTTCCAAAATCCATCTTTAATATCAGAATTATCGTCTGTTATAGCTGGATCCGGATCATCAAAATCCCAGCTAGTTACAATATATCCAGAACCTTTGAGAGTGGATGTATTTTTAAACTGAGCTACATCACCTAAACATATATCATATGAATCAAATGAAGGCTCTGGTACATGTGGAATATACATGTGACGTGTTACTGTAGTATCACATCCAGTAGCTGCATCTGTTACCATTAAGTCAAGCTGAACACTTCTTCCAGCTAAAGAATCTTCTGGACTAACAATAAATGATTCAGCTAGTGCAGTGTATGAAAAACCAGCTGCCGAAACATCAATACCGTCGTCATCTGTCGCTTTAAAGGAATATGTATAATCAGCTCCTGGTCCTGAAGAAGCGTATTTAGTTGGACGAGTGATATCATAATTATTTGTATAATCTTTAGCTATTACATCTGGATCATTAGTAGTTGCTGCATTATAATAACCATCAAATGGAAGAGATGCACTAGCTATTAAATTACTACCAGAAGCTGAAGCTACAGTAGAAAGTTTATAACTTCCAGTACTGTTTGTTGGAACATCATCGTCTCCAACAACTGAAACTACAACTGCATGTGTATTAGAACCATTGAAAGAATGTACTCTTTCAAATGTGAAGGTATCTACTGCACCAGGTGCAACACTACTTGTATCTGTCTCTGAGTAAGGAGCCCCGCCATTGACTGTATATTGCCATGGTACATCTTGAATAGGTGTAAGTGAATTATTCTTAAAAATAACACTTACTGACTCTTTGTAAGGTGCACATTCTCCTGTACCGCCAGTCATATTAACACTAGTTACTTCAACATCGATATAGTATTCTAACGCACCTAAATCTGGAGTTGAACCCCTTTTAGTTAATTCACAATCTAATGGTGGTGTAAAAGTATTAGATACTCCTTTATTAACCATTGGAATACTTTGTGGCTTATAATTTAATTTAGCAGTAGTAGTGATATCAGTAAATTGTGGATTAACAGCTATGCTGTTTGCTGCAGTAGCAGACCCCTGCCAATCTTTTAACGATGCTTTATTTCCAGACCAATATCCAGTATAAAGTTGAGTAGCAGTACCTTTTTTCTGAGTTAGATCAAGATTATTATAATCATAAGTTGTACCCGTACCACGAACATCATAAATCAAATATGTTCTGTGATTTCCATTAACAGTTGCTTGTTGAGAAACAATGTTGTTATTACAAACACCTCCTGAACTAGCATAATTATAAATTCCGTAATGATATCTGGTATTTGTACCAGTAAATAAAACAGAATTATTGATAATATTTATTTTACCTGAATTATAGTATGCATAGTTATAAATACCTCTGTTATAAGAAGGACCACTTAAATTAACAATATTATTTTTTACATTGTAAGTTGAACCAGAACGATAAGCATATAAGTATATACCTATTTCGTCAGCGTACTGATATGTTTTACTTGTTCCTAAATTTTCAATAATATTATCACTAAAGTTAACTTCCTTACCTGTCATGTAATAATTATCACAAACAATAGCATATATATAACGTGTGTTGTTACAATTAGGATTATGAACTCTATTAAACGTTACGTCAACACCAGAAGCTTCATAAAACCAGATTCCTCTAATTCCTATATCTTGTATATCATTACCTGTAATTTCAATTTCTTGATCATAACCATTTCTATCAGGATTAGAAATAAATATACCTAGATACTTACCATAAGCATTTACGTTTGAATTACTCTTACTAAGATTATTATTCTTAATAATTAGGTTTCGCATAAAAACGGAAGAGTTTCGATAATAATATTGTTGGTTATTAAAATATATATAAGCAGAGTTATAATATCCCGGATAACCTGGTGCAGAATTTGAAGTAGTGGCAATTATGTCACAATTCTGAATAGTTACACCTGTACACCCATTACCAGCACCCCAAAATATTGGAGCATCTGAGGAACTAGACTGTTCCATATAGATATTGTCAAATGTAATATAATCGGTTCCGTTTAGATAAACAACAGTCCCTCCGTTTCGAAGTTTTTCACCATTACCATTGATGGTAATTCTACTGGTAGCTGAAGCTCCAGAAATCTGATTAGGTCTAAAATCTTCATTGTAGGGACCAGATCCTTTAACCACATTTACATTTACAGCGCCTCGGATACCATTGCTGTTTAATGAATTTTGTAAATCTGTAAAACTTTTGAAGTTAGTACCAGAAGTTGCACTACCTGAATTAACAGTGTACGTTCCGGATAATTGAGCCATTGCTGAACCTGCCAATAGCATTGATCCAAAAACAAAAGCTGTTTTTAATTTGAAAAGCCAATTTCGTTTGTAATTTTTTTTCATACGCTTTAAATAATTTAAGTGCATCAAATTTATGTAATATTATTCACATAATCAATTAATGTGACGTAAAAAATACAAATTTTTTTAAAAAGTTAAGACCCTAACAAAAATGTAATTGCTTGAAAACCCTATTTAGTTGATTTTAAAAGTTGCTGCTGCAGTAGATTTTTAAAATAATTAGCTGATTAATAACTAAGTTGAGCTTTCATATTAAAGCAAAAAAATCATTATATAACTAAAAGTATTTCCTATATATTAAAGCTTTTAATTCATCCTTCAATTCTTCTTGATCCCAATTCCGTTCAGTTTTGTATGATGTATAAATTTTAAAAGCTTCTTCACGATTAGATGCGTCATCTAAGGCTGAAATAAATAAATTATAATCTGACTTTTCCCCGTCAAAAAAAACATTTTGAAACTCAAATCGCTTTACAATTGACATGCCTTCTGATATGCTTAAAATTGGTTTATTGCTATATTTTTCGAATAGGGATAGCATTTCGTCGTTATCTTTTTTTGATTGACCTACTTCCTTATCCACTTTTTTCTTAGCAACCTTCTTCTTAGCTGGGGTTTCACTGTTTTCTATGGGAATAATCCCTTTTTCTATGTTTTTATTATCCTTGGATTCAAGTTTGCCTTTTAACACTAATCCATTAATCTCGTCATAAAGATCAATGCAGTGTTTTCTGAATAAATCAATATCTAATTGCGATAGCTCCTCTGAATGCAAACTCAATCTGCTATTGTGAATACTTAACACCCCCAAAAGTTCATCAATTTTGTTATGTATTTTATCTCTAATCATTTATATCCTACGAATAAAATCAAATATTGTTACATTCGACACTTTGTAATTAACAGGTATGTATACAAAACCAAAAAATAGCACAGGATGGATAGAAGTAATTTGTGGCTCGATGTTTTCTGGGAAAACAGAAGAGCTTATTCGTAGAATTAAACGTGCCAGGATTGCTAACCAAAGTACACACATCTTTAAGCCTAAAATGGAAGTTAGATATCATAAAAAGAAAATTGTATCTCACGACGATAACGAAATAGATTCTTCACCAATTAGTAAAGCGGAAGATATTTTAAAGTTAGTTAATGATGTAGATGTTATAGGTATAGACGAGGCACAGTTTTTTGACCCTGGGTTAATCGAAGTTTGCAATCAACTTGCAAATGAGAATAAACGAATAATCATTGCTGGATTAGATATGGACTTTACAGGAAACCCTTTTGGGGCAATACCTAAACTCATGGCAATGGCTGAGCTTGTAACTAAAGTACATGCTATTTGCATTAAATGTGGTTCTGAAGCACAGTTTTCATATCGTTTTTCTAACACCGGCGAACAAGTCAAACTAGGAGAGAAAGACCTCTATGAACCTAGATGCAGATCTTGTTTTAACAAAGGAATGGGAATATAGCTATCGGATATAAGTAAATAAGGTCACCAAAAAAACGATAACGTTCGTTTGTGCCAAAAAAAGAAGGAAAAATTATAATTCCCATTAAGGTTACCTGCATCGATAAAAATACATAAAAACTTACTTCATTTATTTCTTCATTCATATAACTAATTGTTAAAATTATAAATGAGAGTGCGATCCCAGAGTAAATCAATCCTCTTAATTTAACCAAGCCAAAAAAATGAACAATGGTTGTAATATTATCTTTTTTGTCCAACTCATTATCAAAATATGAAAATATAAGTAGGTTTGATAAATTGATAAAATAAAAAAGCATAAAAACATAAATTAATTGATTCATATCGATAGACGAATGGAGTTCTAAAACTGGTGTAATCACAAACCCAATCGTAACAACAAACGCAATAAATACCTCTTTAAAATATCGTAGTACAACGAATCGAATGGATAAATTATAGTTAATCAAAAAATGTATTAAAGTAAGTACACACAGAAATACAATATAGTTGTAGTAAATAAAAGGCACCCAAAATGATAAGCCAATTAAAGAAGCTAGGCCTATGATAACCAATCTCGTTATTTGTTTGAGTTTTAGAAAATGTTCACGATGTCTAGTCGAGGAAGCTTTATCTCCTAGTCTCAAACCGTCTAAAAGGTGATCGAAAGTGTAAATAACCCAAAGCCCAATTGACAAACCTGTAGCAACAATGTAATTTGGCTTAATGTCTAATAATTTACTAAAGAATAGATAAGAAGATAAGGAACCAACCGCAACAAAAACACTGTAAGTATTAATGAAATTATAAATCGACAAGTATAGGTATGATCGTTTCACAACGAAATGGACATTATTCTATGGCTAAAACAGATTCTACCTCAGGAAGTAATTTTTTAATACTTTCCTCAATACCTGCTTTCATAGTTAAATGACTAATGCTGCAAGTACTGCAAGCACCAAGAAAACGTAGCTTCACAACGTTATTATCATACGAAATGAATTCAATGTCACCTCCATCTTGCTTCAAAAACGGTCTGATACTCTCTAGAGCTTCTTCTATTTTATTCTCCGATAATGTCATTTAAATTCAAATTTATTTTTTTTTATCGAGTAGATGCTAATATAGATAGTTTTTGAACAATTTTACCTACAATCGGAGCATAATCATTCTTAATATTGTCAAATTCTTTATTTTCTCTTATGGGTATCTGACCCAAAAAATCAACAGAGCAGTCATTGCTTAATTTCTGACCGCCACCCTCTCCAAAAATATGATATTTTTTGCCTGACTTTTTAGGTTGAAAGTAGCTCATATTCTCTACAATTCCTAAAAGGTTTTGAGAAAGATGTGGGTTTTGAAACATGTCAATGGCTTTACGAGTATCTGCAATTGCAACATCCTCAGGCGTTGTAATTAATGCAATACCACTAATTGGAATATGCTGAAGAACGCTGAGGTGAACATCACCAGTGCCAGGTGGTAAATCTATAATCAGATAATCAAGATTACCCCATTTAACGTCACTACAAAACTGACTAATCGCTTTGGATAACATAGGCCCTCTCCAGACAAGTGCTTGTTTTAATTCTACCATATAACCAATACTCATAGTTTGAACCCCCTCTTTCTCAATAGGTAGCATCAAATCACCATCCATTTTAGGTTTTTCGTGAGTTGTATTCATGAGTGTAGGAATTGAAGGTCCGTGAATATCTGCATCCAACAAACCAACCTTTGCTCCAGTTATCGACAATGTTTTGGAGAGATTAATAGCAAAAGTACTTTTACCTACACCTCCTTTTCCAGATGCTACCGCAATTATATTTTTTATTCCCGATAAAATACCTTTAGTATCTCTGCTGTGCTGAACTTTAGAGGTAATATTAATTTTTACAATAGCCTCTTTATTTACCATAGTGTGTATTGCATTTTTACACGCATTAGCTATGCTATCTTTCATTGGACAGGCCGGAGTAGTTAATACTAAATCAAAAGAAATCTCGCAATTATTAATTTTAAGATTTTGAATCATTCCTAATGAAACTAAATCTTTTTTTAGATCTGGATCCTCAACAAAGCCCAATGACCTCAGAATTTTCTCTTTATTCATTTTTAGTACTAAAAAATATGCGTTTATTCATTTTCACTACAAACCATTTCACAAATTTATGCTTACCTAAAATGCTGCCAATTACAAATAGAAATATTTGATATATGAAATAAATAATAATTATGGTAAAGATGAACTCATGCCATTTTAACTCTCCATATGTTGATTTGTTAAATAGATAAGTAGTTATCGGTTTTCTAACGTAAACGATTGAAGAACCTGTAATTGCAAAAATGAAAAAAATCCAAAGGAGTTCTAAATCTGATTTAACATTCCATTTATTTTTTAGACTATTAATAATTTTTTTCATTTAGTTTATTATATATTAAATTAAATAGATAAACATCTAAAGGAAGGATTTGTGTTTAATCAAAAAAAATGGGAAGCTTCTGCTTCCCATTTTATATCAATTTTGTTTTATAGTAAGCATTAGTATACTAACTTGAAGTCTACTCGTCGGTTAAAGGCCCTTCCTTTTGAAGTAGAGTTATCTGCAACTGGTTTTGACTCACCATAACCAACCGCTGACATTCGACTTTCTTCAATACCTTGAGTTACAAGGTATCTTTTAACAGACTCTGTTCTGTTTTGAGAAAGAACTAAATTATCTACATCGTCACCTTGACTATCTGTATGACCCTCTATAATTACTTTAGCTTCATTATACTCTAACATAATTTCAGCCAAAATATTTAAATTTTCGAATGATTCAGATTTCAAAATATCTTTACCGCTCTCAAAGAATATTCCTTTAGCTGCAAGTCTTATTTTCTCTTTAACTTCTTCCTTAATTTCTGGACAACCTTTGTTTGCAGCAACTCCTGGAGTAGCTGGACAAACATCTACATGGTCGTAAATACCGTCACCATCTGAATCTGGACATCCTTGACCTTCAACAGTTCCTGCTTTGAGTGGACATTTATCTTCAGCATCAGTAATCCCATCACCATCTGAATCCGGACAGCCGTCAAACTCTGCTAAACCAGGTACATTAGGGCACTTATCTTTTGAATCAATAATACCGTCACCATCTGAGTCTGGACAACCATTAAATGCAGGAAGACCAGGAACGTCTGGACACATATCATCCTCGTTAAACACACCATCTTTATCATCATCCATCGGACAACCTACTGTGTCAACAGCATATTTTTCTGGAGTATTCGGACATATATCGAAATCATCACTGATTCCGTCTCCATCCTCATCTTTAATTTTATAGGAACTTCCTCCATCTCCACCGAAGTTAAATACTAACCCAAACGAATGATAAGCATATATATCATGAAGCGGCTTATTGCCTTCCACAGCACTGTTTAGGCGTGCGCCTGCGACAACATATGGGCTAGCATCATAATTATCATCAAAAGAGTAATTAAACTGCTCGCTAATTACTATATCAATAGCGTCTGAAACAGCTATTTTAAGTCCTAAACCAGCATTCCAGTGTGATGCAATCCAAAATCGATCTTGTCTATACCCTTCGTTACCCTTAGGTAACGATTCAGGTGTAAATTTTGATACTGATGACATTGCTCCCCACCCAGCTCTTATGTATGGTTTGAACCTTACATCCTCATCTAAAATATAGCCGTTGTTGAATTTATAGGTTAATCCAATCATTCCCTCAGTTACTCGTGATCTAAACCCAATCCTAACATAATCTAATCGCTCTGCGTCACGAACTGTTTTATAGAATCCAATATCTCCTGCACTTCCATATAAATTAATGTCAAACGAAGAATTAATATACATTCCAAACGCACCACCAACTCCTTGATAATCAGGGCTATTTTTAAAATATAATGATGAACCTAAGTCACCGTGATACTCTCGCAAACCACCATTTACTTCAATACCAAACTTCTTATATGAGGTTTGAGCATTTGTGAATATAGACAAAAATATAAATAGTGCAGTGAATGATTGAAGTACGTTTTTATTCATAATTATAAAATTTGAGTAAGCAATATTACATTAATATGACTAAACTTCAAAAATAATTTTACATAATCAGACGTTGATTTTCATGCCTTCAGAACAATTTTGGCAAATATTAATATTACTCCTACTTCTTAAAATTAATCTTCTGAATCGATTATATTGCTCTCCTTTCCAAATTGATTTGAATGATTGATTGTTTAAACTACCTAATTGATATGTTCCATCTTTATCAAAACAACAGGGGACTATCTTCCCATCCCATGTAACTACACACGCGTTCCACATTCTCCAACAATGACTCAGTAAGCCATTCTTAATTTTATAAGATAATCCATTATTGATGTATCTTGAATACCTGGGATTTTTTGGTAGAAGATCACTACCAGACTCAAAATTATATATTTGTGCTGTTTTAATAGACAGGTGATCAACACCTATTTCTTTAGCCAAATTATTAATATCATCTAATTCGTGCTCATTGTGACCAAAAACAATGAATTGCCAAATTATAAATGGTTTTTTTGACTTTAGTTTTTTCTTCCACTGAACGATATTTTTAGTTCCCTCAATTACTTTACTTAGATTTCCACCAATACGATATTTTTCGTAACTGCCTTGGTTCGCTCCATCAATAGAAATGATTAAACGATTCAATCCACTCTCAATAGTCTTTTGGGAATTGTTATCATCCAAATAATGGGCATTGCTTGATGTTGTAGTGTAAATATTTCGACTGGAAGCATAACTAACCATTGATAGAAAATCTTTGTTTAAGTAAGGTTCTCCTTGAAAATAATAGGTAATATAGGTCAACTTATCACTCAACTGATCAATGATTGACTGATTTAATTCTGGAGCTAACATTCCAATAGGTCTGCTAAAAGATCGGAGACCACTGGGGCACTCAGGACACTTCAAGTTACAGCTCGTTGTAGGCTCAATAGATATAGCTATTGGAAAGCCTTTATGAAAATTCTTTTTTAATCGCTTACTTAAATGATAGCTCACAAATATCTTAAGTGCATTGAAAAAACGAGATGGAGTCGTAGTTTTTAAAAAAAAAAGCCAATCTATTATAATTGCTTTCTTAGACATTAAATTAAATATGCTCTTTTTCTAATAAAATAAATCATACTTAAGATAGCAAAAATCAAATAGCTAAAATTTATAACCCACCCTGACAAACCAAAACCCGAAAAATAAAAGCTTGCCATTAGAACAAACAGGTTTCCCCCTAAAAACAAATGAAGCCCTAATTTTTTCTTTTGTCTCAAAAAAATACCTCCGAAAAGTGCTACAATACATCCTATTATTCGAATCAAACTTAGCTTTTTGTATTTATTCTCTACTAGATTGTTTTCAAGATCAATAATGAATTTATTAAACGTATCTTCTAATATTGGATTATTTGAATTTTCTTTTTGAATTTCTAACGACTCCAATAGGCTTTCTCGTAAGAAATTAACACTCTCTGGATGCCTATAAGATTCAATATTACTAGCTATAATAAATGACAATAACAATGTTATTATAAACCCAATTATTGAATATGATTTAGTCAAACCCATTTTATAACAAATCTAACAAAATTCAATCTGCAAGATTAATTCTTTGACACTAAAACTGAAAATAAATAAAAGGCTGGATTTCTGCTGACTTTGCCTGGTATATCAAAAAAATTAAAATACTAATAATCACTACTTGGATATAAATCGGTGTACTTGAGAATATATTTTTTAAGTTTTGTTTGAATTTGGAAGGTACTAAATGAATAAAAAATCCAAATAATATAAATGAAAATGGCTTCCAATACCCTTGAACACGACTTGATAATTCAGAAACTTCAAAATCAAAAAATATTTGATAAGTCATGGTCTCAACGATTTTTATATCAATAGCTCGAAAATACATCCAACAAAACGCAACAAAATGAAAAGTAAATAAAATTGAAAATAAACTCCAAATCATGTTTTTCTTAATTGAAATCAGACTTGACCAAAACTTATGTAAAGCAAGTCCCAAACCATGGATACCTCCCCATATAATAAACTTTAAAGCTGCACCATGCCACAAACCACCTAAAAGCATTGTTATTAGTAGATTAACGTAGGTCCTAATTTTCCCTTTTCGACTACCCCCAACTGAAATGTATAAATAGTCTCGAAGCCATGTGGAAAGTGAGATGTGCCATCTTCGCCAAAATTCTGTAATACTTTTTGATTTGTATGGGCTATTGAAATTAATAGGGAGTTTATACCCTAAAAGTGCAGCAATACCTATGGCCATATCTGAGTACCCTGAAAAATCACAGTAAATCTGAATTGAATAACCATAAACAGCCATTAAATTCATAAACCCACTGTATATTTCAGGGTTATCAAATACGCGATCAACAAAGTTTACGCTGATATAATCGCTAATTACAACTTTCTTAACTAACCCCGTTGCAATTAAGAAAACTGCATTACCAAATCCCACACGACTTAGATAATAGGGTTTGTTGATTTGGGGAAGAAAATCTATCGCTCTTACAATAGGGCCTGCAACCAATTGAGGAAAAAATGAAACAAAAAATGCAAAGTCTAAAAGGCTTTTACATGGCTCTATTTTACCTCTAAAAATATCAATACTATAACTTAGTGTCTGAAAGGTATAGAAAGAAATACCTACAGGTAAAATGATTTCTGAAAAGTTAAGTTCGGTATGGAAAAATTCATTTGAAAATAACGCCATAATATTCAAAGCCTTAATTTCCGAACCTATTAGATAATTTATAGTGTCAATTATGAAATATGAGTACTTAAAATAAAAAAGTAATCCCAGATTTGTAACTATACTTAAGACCAAAAAAAACCTTCTTCGCCAACCATTGCTATTAAAAATTTTAAACCCAAAAATGTAGTCAAGTAGGGTACTTATTAAAAGTAATATGAAATAAAAACCACTGCATTTGTAGTAGAAAAAAAGACTAAATGCTAGCAGATAAGTATTTCTTACCCTATTGTGCTTATGAAGTAGAGTATAAAACCCAAACATTATTGTGAACAGTATCAGAAAAAGATACTGACCAAACAGTAATGGCTTGTCTAAGGAAAAACTAAATATATTGTCGAAGCTAATCACTCAAAAAAGTCACTTTCGTAATGATACATTAAAGCTTTGTATAGCAAATCACCTTGTTTTTCATACCCTTCTTTTGTGAAATGAATTAAATCTCTTCTTGCTAAAGAGGCCTTTTGCCAATCTAAAATAGAATTTTTTCCACCCATGATTTGATACAAATCCCATAAGGCAACATTCTCATCGTCCACTATTTCATATAAAACACTTCGAAGTTTCACTAAATTTTTATTGGAATACCTTCGTCTAAAAAAATGATCTGACGGTGTAGTTAACAAAATTGCCATATTCGGATCTTGTCTTCTGATTCGTTGAATCATTTTCTGATAATCCTCCTTCACACATGATAAACAGAATTTACTTGAATAGGTGTAACAATCGTTTGTCCCAAAACTTATTATGGTTAATTTGGCATCTAAATCAACCATTTGATTCTGAAAATTTGAACTTCTTAAATACTGAGATACCGTTGCACCATTCACCCCCATAGAATGATAAAGTATACCGCTTGAATCATTAGTTAAGATAACACCTTGTATATTGGGTTTAATTTGGGGAGAATGAGTAGACTTAAATTTAATTTCACTTATTAAATTTTCTGACGCAATGAATGTTTGATTATTTATACGATCCCATGAGATCGCATTAGAATCAGATATAGGCAATAAAGTTCCAAACTCATCCAAAATAGTAACTTTATTAAACGTTAAACTTCCTTTTTCAGATACTTTTATCGATAATTCAGCATTTGAGTGCGGAATAGCAGAATAACCAACCATACCAATTTTATTTGACTCAAAATCTTTCTTTATCGAACAATAATCCCACTTACCCTCATAATTAAATTTCACATCGTTTGGACCATAACTGTTGGCTAATCTATATGGAAAAACTAATCCTCTTCCAGCATTTCCAAAATCAACTTGGAATAGATTTCGGACCATTCCTGTCAAGTAATTTGCCTGAATATGTGAGTCTCCTATATGGACAATTGAAACTACCTTTTTATGCTTCGCTGAGCTAAGATCAGATAAATCCTTAAAAAAGCCTTTTAAGGATTGAGCATTAATTATTTTGTTTTGGGCTGAGTCAATGCCTTCAGAAAGTGGTGTTGTAAAAAATAGAAAGGATAATAAAAAATTAAGCATCAATTATACTTACCGTTATATCGCTTACGGATATCTCCTACTAGCTTTTTTACTTCTTGTTCTTGATCTTTTTTACATATTAATAAGGCATCGTCTGTATCTACAATGAAATACCCATCTAAACCTTTAATTACAACTAACTTTTCTTTTTCAGATACAACGAGATTATTTGATGCATCTACTGCGTGAAGTTGTACGTTTAGTGTTGTATTTAATTCGTCATCATGAAGGTTTTCATGAACACTTTTCCAGGTTCCTAAATCACTCCAACCAAATACCGAAGGAAGCACATAAACGTTCTCTGCTTTTTCTAATATTCCATTATCTACAGAAATACTTGCGATGTTCGTATAAATACGGTCAATGTGTTGTTTTTCAAGGGTTGTATTATAAACACCTTTTGCTTCTGAAAAACTTAAATTCAGTTCTGGAAGGTGCTCATTTAATGCTTTCAGAATAGACGAAACGCTCCAAACAAACATCCCACTATTCCATAAAAAATCACCGCTTTCTAAAAACTTCTCAGCTAATTCTAATGGTGGTTTTTCTGTAAATGTTTTTACCTTATTTATCCCTTCTGATATCTCATCAGACTCATATTGGATATAGCCATACCCTGTATCTGGTCTGTGGGGTTTTATACCTAAAGTTACAAGTGCATCATTTTCTTTAGCATAGCTGTATGCTTTCTGAATTTGCCTATTAAACTCTTCCGTATCTTGAATCAAATGATCACTCGGGGCAATGATTAGAACACCATTTTCTGAAAACTCAAAAATTTTATTTGCTGCGTAAGCTGCACAAGCAGCTGTGTTTTTGCCAGAAGGCTCTCCAAGTATTTGATTTTCAGTAACTAACGGCAATTGCTCTTTAACCAAAGAAACGTATCTTTGATTTGTAATTATGAAAATATTCTCTTGAGGAACGAGGTTTATAAATCGATTATACGCATCCTGAATTAATGTTCTGCCTGTACCTAAAATATCTACAAATTGCTTGGGTCTTGTCTCCCTGCTTACTGGCCAAAAACGACTTCCAATTCCTCCAGCTAATATAACAGCATAAGTGTCTTCTAATTTTTTCATAAAACTCCTTCTCTAATCAAATCTTGTATATGGACCATCCCAATAGGCTTATTGCCATCTGAAAGTAAAATGTGGTTAATCTTATTTTCTGCGAGAAAACTCACACCTTTAATGGCTAAATCACCTGTAAGCATTGTTTTAGGTTTTGGGGTCATTATTTCCTTAGCCTTAAAATGTTTTCCGTCAAACATACTAGGTGCCATATCGGAGCCTCTATTTAGCATCCTTCTTAAATCTCCATCCGTTATAATTCCCGCTATTTTGAAACAATCTAACACTATAACAGCACCCATCCTTCCCTCGGTCATTGCCAAAATACACATAGGCAAATCATCATCTATGTCAACGACAGGAAGTGGATTATTATTGGCAATTTCCCCCAAAGTCAAATACAATTTTTTCCCTAAAGCTCCTCCTGGATGATATTTAGCGAAATCTTCAGACTTAAAATTTCTACACTTAATCAAGGCTACTGCTAAAGCGTCACCCATAGCCATTTGGGTAATAGTACTGGTGGTAGGTGCAAGATTGTTGGGACAAGCTTCTGCTTCTACTGTTGTGTCTAGAACAAAATCAGAATTTTTTGCTAAAAATGAATCCAAATTTCCAGTCATTCCAACCAATTTATTGCCCCCATTTGCTATCAATGGAGCTAATGCAATTATTTCTGGACTATTACCACTTTTAGATATTCCTATTACAATGTCTTGTTCTTGAATCATGCCAAGATCGCCGTGTATTGCATCGGCTGCATGCATGAAAAGAGCAGGTGTGCCTGTACTGTTGAACGTAGCCACTATTTTTTGACCAATTATTGCACTTTTACCAATGCCTGTTACCACTACTCTACCTTTGGAGGATATAATTTCGTTAACAACATTTGAAAAATTAACATCAAGTAAAGTGCTCAATTTATTGAGACTTTTACTTTCAAGCATTATGGTTTCTATTCCTATTTGAAGAATATCTTTTGATTCTGCCATATAATTTGATGCAAATTAAAAAATTATTTCTGCAAGTGATACAAAGAGTATTATATTAGTGATTAAATTCGTTATATATCCTCAAAAAGAAAATTAATGACTACAGAAGTTGTAGATTTAAAAGCTAGCCTCAAAGAGTTTTTTGGATTTGACTCTTTCAAAGGAATGCAAGAGCAAGTAATATCGACCATATTAGGGGGACAAGACTGTTTTGTAATTATGCCAACTGGAGCTGGAAAATCTCTTTGTTACCAATTACCTGCTCTAATTAGCAATGGAACTGCGGTTATTATCTCTCCTCTTATAGCTCTAATGAAAAATCAAGTTGATGCTATTAGAGGATTTGGAGAAAGTGATTCTATTGCCCATTTTCTAAACTCTTCGCTTACAAAAACACAATCTGAAAAAGTAAAACAAGATGTAGCTGAAGGACGTACAAAAATGCTTTACGTTGCACCTGAAACACTTAAAAAAGACGAAACAATTGACTTCCTTAGGTCAGTGAAAGTAAGTTTTGTAGCTGTTGACGAAGCTCATTGTATTTCAGAATGGGGACACGATTTTAGACCTGAATATCGAAAAATTAAACAAATTGTCAAAGAAATTGATGACGTTCCTATGGTAGCTCTCACTGCTACTGCTACACCAAAGGTTCAACTGGATATTCAAAAAACATTGAATATGCTTGATGCTCAAGTTTTTAAATCCTCTTTTAATCGATCCAATCTTTATTATGAGGTTCTTCCAAAAGGAAGTAAAGCTCAAACTATGAAAGATTTAATTTCATTCATCAATAAGAGAAAGGGGAAAAGTGGTATTGTATATTGTTTAAGCAGAAAAAAAACAGAAGAAGTTTCTGAAACTCTTGTAGCAAATGGAATAAATGCACTTCCATATCATGCTGGACTTGATTCCAAAACCAGAGCTGGTAATCAAGACAAGTTTTTAATGGAAGATGCCGATGTGGTATGTGCTACCATAGCTTTTGGTATGGGTATTGATAAACCTGATGTTCGTTTTGTTATCCACTATGATGTACCTAAATCTTTGGAGGGTTACTACCAAGAAACCGGCCGAGCGGGAAGAGATGGAATGGATGGAGATTGTGTGCTTTTTTTTAATCCAAAAGATACCGAAAAATTAGAAAAGTTTCTAAAAGATAAGCCCGTAGCTGAACGTGAGATTAGTACACAACTCATCTCAGAAATGGCTTTTTTTGCAGAATCATCACAATGTAGAAGAAAATCATTACTTCATTATTTTGGTGAAAGTTTTGATGCAGATAATTGTGATAAAATGTGTGACAATTGTCGGAACCCTCGGGAAACTGAAGAAGCAACAGATTCACTTATTAATGTATTAAAAATAATTCAATTCACAGACGGTAAAGTTGGGTTAAAACATATTATCAATATTTTTATGGGAAAAGCGTCGCCCGAAGTAAAAGCATACAAACATAACCTTAACCATTTATTTGGTTCTGGAAAAGAAAAAAATGAAAACTACTGGAAAACCTTGATTAGGTATGCACAAATTAACAATTTGATTCATAAAAATATTGAGCTATACGGACTTTTCTCAATCAGTAAGGAAGGTGAACGTTATTTAAAAAATCCTACTACAGTTCAGATTGCTCTTGATAAGGAATACGACGCCATAAGTGATGCCGACTTTGAATCTATTCAGATAGAGTCTGTTTATGACAAAGATCTTTATGCTAAACTCAAGGAGCTTCAAAAGAAAGTTGCCAAAGACATGGGCCTCCCACCTTATGTTATTTTTCAGCAAACATCCTTAGAAGATATGGCCTTTAAATTCCCTACGACCATAAATGAAATGGAAAACATTACAGGCGTGGGCAAGAATAAAGCTAAAAAATTTGGTACACAATTTATTGAGTTAATATCAAATTATGTTAATGAAAATAATATTGAAAGACCGGATGATTTAGTTCTTAAATCTTTAGTGAATAAAAGTGCTCGTAAAATACATATCATTCAAAATATTGATAAAAAAGTATCCATTGAGGATATTGCTAAAGGACAAGGCTTGGATTACCAAGAACTTATTGAGGAATTGGAAGCTATCGTATTTTCTGGAACTCAAGTAGACCTGCTATATTACATCGATGAAATTATAGACAAAGAGGGTAGAGATGAAATTTATGAATACTTTAAATCTGACGATATAGGCAATATAGATGCTGCTGTAAATGAGTTTGACGGAGAATTTACTCATGAAGAAATGAAAATATTTCAGATTCAATTCATGAGTGATGTTGCAAATTAAAAAAACAACTATAAATTTGCACCCCAAAATGGCTGATGGTGTAACTGGCAACACGTCTGTTTTTGGTACAGAAGAGTCCAGGTTCGAGCCCTGGTCGGCCAACCATTTAAAAGGTTGAGAAACTTTTTTAATATTACATAGTCTAAAGGAACAACTATTCCAATAGTTTATGATAACTGTTTATTACAGTGAAAGTAAAACAAATAAGATGCCCTCTTTTATAAATAAAGTAAAGATTTTTGCTGGCTCTGGATCTAAATCTATAGCAAATAAAATTGCTAGAGCATATGGAAAAGGTTTAGGAAATGTAACCTTAAATAATTTCAGTGATGGCGAATTTCAGCCCTGCATTGATGAAAGTGTTCGTGGATGTGATGTGTTCATAATCCAATCCACTATGCCTCCTGCAGACAATATAATGGAATTACTTATGCTTATCGATGCTGCTAAAAGAGCTTCTGCTCACAAAGTGGTAGCAGTAATTCCGTATTTTGGATTAGCCCGGCAAGATCGAAAAGATAAACCTAGGGTTCCTATTAGTTCCAAAATGATAGCAAACATCTTGTCTGCTGCTGGGGCTAATCGTGTAATGACTATGGATTTACACGCACCTCAAATCCAAGGTTTTTTCGATATTCCTGTTGATCACCTTGACTCAACAGTCATATTTATTCCATACATAAAAAATTTACCCTCAGAAAATTTATTGCTTGCTGCTCCAGATGTTGGTGCAACAAAGCGTGTACGTGAATTTGCTAAGTATTTAGGGGTAGAAATGGTTATTTGTGATAAAGCTAGAAAACGTGCAAATGAAGTCGCTTCAATGACTGTAATTGGTGATGTAAGTGGTAAGGATGTTGTATTAATTGATGACATATGTGATACTGCTAACACACTTTGCAAAGCCGCTGCATTAATTAAAGATAAAGGAGCAAAATCTGTTCGAGCAGTGTGTACTCACCCTGTTTTAAGTGGAAAGGCGTATGATAATTTAGAAAACTCTGTACTCGAAGAAATTATACTTTGTGACACAATTCCTATCAAAAAAGGAGATTATAAAAAAATCAAAGTATTAAGCGTTGATAATTTATTCGCCAACGCCATTAGAAATGTCAGTGAATTTGGATCTATAAGCTCACTATTCAATATATCTGACTCCTATCAAAAAGAATTAATTTAAAGAGAATTTAATAGTTAAGAAAATGAAAGTAATCGCGTTAAAAGGTGATGTAAGAGATGGGTTAGGAAAATCCGCTACCAAAAAAGTAAGAAAAGAAGGTAAAGTTCCTTGTGTAATTTATGGTAAAAACGAAAATGTGAATTTTTCTGTTTATCAAGCTGACTTCAAGAATTTAGTATATACTCCAAATACTTACCTTGTTCAGGTTTCAATTGGAAGTAATGTTAAGCTTGCCAAAGTACAAGAAATGCAATTTCACCCTGTATCGGAAGATATCATACATGCAGATTTTTGTGAGGTAGATGCTAATAGTCCACTATCTATTCCTGTTCCTGTAAAAGTCGTTGGTAAATCACCAGGAGTGATGGCTGGTGGAAATTTACAGCTTAAAATCAAAAAATTAAATGTTTCTGGTTTAATAACAGATTTACCAGAATTTATTGAGGTTGATATTAGCGATTTAGAAATAGGGAAAAGTGTCAAAGTGAAAGATATTAATGTTGACAACCTTCAACTGCTTGATTCTGAAAATAATTCAATTGTTTCTTGCGTTGTAACACGTGCTGCTAGAAGTGCTGCCGATGGAGAAGACGAAGAGGAAGATTCAACTTCTGAAGAAGGAGGAGAAGCTATTAAAGACAAAGAAGAGGAATAAGTCTATTCTCAAAATTATTAGAAGCCCTTTTCTACAAAGAAGGGCTTTCTTTATACCATTTAGACGCTTGTTCTATAACGGAATCCACAGGTTCGAATTCCATGTTTAAATAAGCTTGTACCTTTTGATTTGAAAAATAATTCTTAGAAATGCTTGCCTTTACAGTTTCTCTGGTAAGCATTCTTCTTAATCCAATAAATTCTAAGGTTGAAATAACCCAATAAATTAATTGGTAAAGAATTCCCTTTACTTCTATAAATGGTGCTCTTTTTTTGAATGCATTGGCCATTTTATATGCTACACTTTTAAATGTTTTGTTTTCGGATACGAGTATAAATCGTTCTCCATTTACATCAGATAAACATAGTTTTTCAATCATTTTTGACACATCCTCTACACCCACAAAACCAGTAACACCCGTGCTGTTAAGCCACAACTCTTTAAAAGAATTTTTAAAAAGCTGATTAGATCCTTTTTGCCAATCTCCATACCCTAGAATTATTCCTGGGTTTACAATTGTAACAGACAAACCCTCCGCTTTACCTCTCCAAATTTCATTTTCTCCTAAATGTTTTGTGTACCCATAATGACTGTGAGGTTGTTCTGAAGACCAATCAACATTCTCATCAATAATTTCATGAATATCGTTTTTGGATATTGCTGCTATGCTACTGCAATAAAGAAGTTTTTTTATACTGGAATTGATCGCAGCATTCACAACATGAGCTGTATATGCTTGATTGACACGAATCATTTTTGTTTTGTCTTTACTCGAATATGATATCATCCCAGCCAAGTGAATAACATAATCACATTCTTGAAAAATCTCACTCAACCCTGTAACATCATAAAGCTCACACTCACGCCAAATTAAATTATCGTAGTTACTCGAAGATAACTTGTAGTAGTTCTTTACTAGCTCAAATTCATTAAATGATGATTTCGATCGATATATAGCCCTTACATCATGCCCCATTTTTAATAAGTGATGAATAATGTGTACACCTAAAAAACCCGTGGATCCAGTTATGGCAAAAATCATAAGATTCTTAGTTTAGTTTTGCAGACTACGAATATATTGAATGCTTGAATATTACTTCAATAAATTACAACTTGACTTCAAATCAGCTGAATTAGAATTTGGATCGATTATCAGCTCTTACACATCCAATTTTCCGAATCTTGAAAAAGTAAAAATTGCATTAATTGGCCAATCTGAAAACAGCAACAATATTCGAAAACACTTATATCAGCTAAGTGAAATCAGTCAGATGAAAAATTCGATTGCAGATTTAGGGAATGTAAAAAGTCATGAAAATGAACAGGACTATCAATTTACATTAAATTTAGTTATTGATGAATTAATAAAATTAAATATAGTTCCCATTATCATAGGAGAGGATATAGATCAAGGATTTGCTTTATACCAGGGGATTAAACAAGTAAGAAATCAGATACAATTGACATATATTTCCTCAAAAATACCCATTGCTAAAAATCAGCTATTAAATAGAATTACTGAGAATGAAGCAAAAAAAAATAATGCTATCCATTTATTAGCATACCAAAATCATTACGCAACTCCTGAAAAACTTGATTTATCAAAAAATAAAAAAATAAAATTAGTGAGATTAGGTCAACTTAAAAGTAATATCGAAGAGTCTGAATTGTACTTGAGGGATTCTAATTTAACTCTATTTGATATTAATGCTATTCAATATTCTGACGCACCTGGTAAAGAAACGATAAATCCAAGCGGTCTAACAAGTGAAGAAGCTTGCCAAATTTCAAAATACTCTGGCATGAGTGATGAAAATCAATGTTTTGGACTTTTTGGATATCTGCCTCTGTTGGATAATAATGGATTAACCGCCGCACTTTGTTCACAGTTAATTTGGTATTTCATTGACGGATTTTACAGTAGAGTGAATGATAAACCCGAAAATCATCAAGATTTCACGAAGTATCGCTGTGATTTTAACGACCACAACACCCCAATATTATTTCTCAAAAGTAAGCTAACATCGCGATGGTGGATGAAAATTGAACACCCTGCAGAGCCTGATAATTTAGACCTTACATTAACTATACCTTGCTCATACGAGGATTACTTAATTGCAGCAAACGGTGAAACTCCAGAAAGGTATCTTAACGCTCTTCAATCATTAGAATAAAATTTAAGTATCAACGTTTTATATAATACTTGTAATGATCAAAATAAAACTTTTACTTATTGTAGCTTTATCAATTATTTTAACTACAAATTCGTGCGCCAATCAAAAAAATTGTAGAACTAAAAATAAAACCAAAGTAGATATGGGTTGGATGTAAAGCTCATCTATTTATCAGTTATTTCGCTAAGTTTTTATTTCGTTTTAAAACAAAATACCGACTTTCATTGTATTATCATTAGTCTAATAAGTTGTAGAGATGATTAACACACTGAGTATTAAAGATTTAGAGAATATAACTGGCGTAAAAGCTCACACTATTCGCACTTGGGAAAAAAGATATTCCATCTTTGCTCCCAAAAGAACACCAACGAATATTAGGTATTACAATCACGATGACTTGAAAAAACTTCTAAATCTAGTTTCTGTTCTCAATAACGGAATGAAGATTAGTAAGGCTAGTGCTTTATCTTACGAAGATCTTAACCTTAAGATTGAAGAATTAGAAAAACAAAGTAATGATGCAGCTAAAACTGTATTAATTAACGACTTAATTATAGCTACACACACATGTGACAATAAGCTCTTTGAAACGGTCTATCAAAAAAGTATTGACAATTATGGTACAGAAGAGACCATTGAAACGGTTATAAGCCCATTGCTTGTCAAAATTGGGTTAATGTGGACTATAAATAAATCAAATCCGTCTCATGAGCATTTTACGAGCCAACTTGTTCGGCAAAAGCTTTTTTCAGCAATAAATAGCTTACCTTTTATTCAATCTCAAAATAGATATGTACTATTTTTACCTGAAACTGAATTTCACGAAATTGGATTACTATATTCATATTATATTCTTAGGAAAGAAAATTATGAGTGTATTTATCTAGGAGCAAATGTGCCAATTGCTGACGTTCAAGAGTGCTGTATAAATACAAATGCAGAAAATATTATATGTTCATTTACTATGTTCCGATCAAAAAAAAGAATTGACGCTTATTTAGATAATCTAATTAAAATATTTAAAGACTGTAAGATTCTTGTTCATGGTTTACCAGACACCTATAAAACAATTTATAAAAATTCAAACATACACTTCATTTCAACCATCGTTGATTTAAAAAATAACTGCTAAATATTTATTTTTACAGCAAATAATTATGGATAGTCAGTTGAGAGTTGCAATTATTGGTTCTGGATTTTCAGCTTTATCTAACGCATGCTACTTAGCTAAAAATGGATATAAAGTAGACGTTTTTGAAAAAAATAACACCCTTGGTGGAAGAGCCCGAACAAAATATATAGACGGCTTTAAATTTGATATGGGTCCGAGTTGGTACTGGATGCCCGATGTGTTTGAAGACTTTTTTGATGACTTTAACACGACTGTTAATGACTCCTACGAATTAGTTAGGCTAGATCCTAGTTATCGGGTTTTTTGGAAAGACAAACCTGACGATATTCCTGCTAAAATTGAAGATTTAAAACATTATTTTGAAAAATACGAAAAAGGATCTGCAAAAAAATTAGAAAAGTTTTTGCAACAAGCTAAAATTAAATATGAAGTTGGTATGGGTGATTTTGTTACGAAACCTTCATTATCTTACTTTGAGTTTATAAGCCTTAATATTGCAAAAAAGGCAGTTAGCTTGGATTTATTTAAGTCAATTAGTAAACATATTAGACAATATTTTACTCACCCAAAATTAATTGAACTGCTAGAATTCCCTGTACTTTTTCTTGGTGCAAAACCAGAAAACACACCTGCTTTGTATAGTTTGATGAATTACGCAGATATGGCTTTAGGAACATGGTACCCTCTTGGGGGAATGAATAAAATAGTACAAGCTATGGTTTCTGTCGCAGAAAATTTAGGTGTTCAATTTCATACTAATTCAAATGTTACTGAAATAATAATATCCAATAATAAATGTACTGGTCTTAAAGTAAATAATCAAACCCACGAAGCCGATATAATTGTGAGTGGGGCAGATTACCACCACACAGAACAAAAATTGCTTCCAAAATTATTTAGGATGTACTCTGAAGATTATTGGAATAATCGAACTATGGCGCCGAGCAGTCTATTATATTATGTTGGATTGAATAGAAAAGTGAATGGTATTAAACATCACAACCTATTTTTTGATGAAGATTTCAGCTCTCACGCAACAGAAATTTACGACACCCACAAATGGCCAAATAATCCTCTATTCTACATATGTTGTCCAAGCAAAACTGACAATGAGGTAGCTCCAGACGGAAAAGAAAATCTGTTTTTTTTGATACCTGTTTCAACAGAACTAAATGATACGAATGAAATCAAAGAGGCTTATTTTAAACAAATATGCGATCGTTTAGAAAAACACATAGGTACAGATATCAGACCTTTTATTGAAATTAAAGAAAGTTTTGCTCACTCCAATTTTATAACTGAATACAACTCATTTAAAGGAAATGCATATGGATTAGCCAATACACTTAAACAGACAGCAATTCTTAAACCAAAATGCAAAAACAATAAACTCGAAAATCTTTATTATATTGGTCAACTAACAGTTCCTGGACCAGGCGTTCCCCCTGCTATAGTCTCTGGAAAAATTGTAGCTAATTTAATTCATCAAAATTATGAAAGAATTATTCGATAAAATATCATTTAACGTTAGTAAACAAGTAACTAAAGAATATAGTACCTCATTCTCGTTAGGAATCAAGATGCTACATAATTCTATTCGAGAGCCTATCTACTCTATATACGGGTTCGTAAGGCTCGCTGACGAAATTGTAGATTCATTTCACGATTTTAATAAAGCAGAGCTTCTGGATAATTATAAAAAGCAAACGTTTGATGCTATTGACTCAAAAGTAAGTTTAAACCCAATACTCAACAGCTTTCAACATGCAGTCAACTACTACAAAATTGATAAATGGCTAATCGATGCTTTTTTTAATAGTATGGAAATGGACTTGGTAGATCAGCAATATGACAAGGAAACATTTGATAAATATATTTTAGGTAGTGCGCAAGTTGTAGGTTTAATGTGTCTTAGAATATTTTGTAATAAAGACGAGGCCCAATATGAAATTCTCAGACCCGGCGCTATGAGTCTTGGTTCTGCATTTCAAAAAGTCAACTTTCTAAGAGACCTAAAAGCAGATAAAGACAATTTGGGAAGAATATATTTTCCAGGAATGAATAATCAAGAATGGACCGTAGAGCTTAAAGAAAAAATTCAAAAAGATATTGAACAAGATTTCATTCACGCCCTAAAGGCTATTAGTATACTTCCATCAAATTCAAAATATGGTGTTTATATTGCATATCGTTATTATTTTAAATTATTTAAAAAATTAGAAAGTGCCAGTTTCGAAGAGCTATTAACAAACAGATTAAGAGTACCCAATTACACTAAAATACGCTTGTTATTTACATCTAGAGTCAGGTTGTCTTTAGGGTCATACTTCCTATGAATATTCTTTTTTATATACTCATAACATTTGTAACATTTTCCATTATGGAGATTGTAGCTTGGTTTACGCACAAGTATATCATGCATGGCTTTTTGTGGACGCTACATAAGGACCACCACCAAGTAAATCCAGGTTTTTTTGAAAAAAATGATGCTTTCTTTCTAATTTTTGCCATACCTAGTGCTGCATGCTTTGTACTTGGATGTAGCATAGAAAATTATTTTTATTTATTTTTCATAGGTGTAGGAATCGCGATGTATGGAATTGCTTATTTCTTAGTTCATGACATATTTATTCATCAACGATTTCGGCTTTTCAAACGAACCAATCACAGGTACTTGAAAGCTATTCGAAAAGCTCATAAAGTTCACCACAAGCATCTTGAAAAAGAATTTGGTGAATGTTTCGGAATGTTAATTGTTCCTTATAAGTTTTTTAAAAATGCTAAATAATGGGTCAGTTGTACCTTTGGATAAATCTTTTAGCAATCTTCTTTCCTTTACTGCTAAGCTTTAATAAGCTTGGCCATTTCTACAAACGCTGGACAATACTTTTCAAATCTATTGCCACAATGTGGATTTTCGTAGTAACTTGGGATATTTGGTTTGCTTATATAGGTGTTTGGGGGTTTAATTCTAGATACTTAATTGGGTTAAATATTTTTCATTTACCTCTTGAGGAATGGTTGTTTTTTTTATGCATTCCTTATTCATTTATGTTTTTGTATGATCAACTCGTCATATTAAAAACACCCAACTACTTTAAAAATATTGAGAATAGTTTAGACTATGTTTTCATCTTTATAGCGTCATTGTTTTTAGTCTTTGGCTTTCCCAATATATATACCACATTCGTTTCTATATTGGTAATCCTTTTCACATCACTAATAAAAATATTAAAGCCAAAAAATAAGGGTATATTTTATATTAGCTACTCCTTGATTTTAGTTCCCTTCGTACTTGTTAATGGAATATTAACTGGCAGTTTAATAGATAAACCAATTGTATGGTACAATAACTCAGAAAACTTGGGGGTTCGATTTATAACAATACCTATTGAAGATTTTCTTTATTATTTTTTGATGTTTGAGATTTGTTATATCTCATATGAACACATAAAAAAGACTACCCGAATAAGCAGCCTTTAAAATCATAATTAACATTTTTAACCAAGATAAGACTTAAGAATCTTACTCTTACTTGATTTTCTAAGTCTACGTAAAGCTTTTTCTTTTATTTGACGGACTCTCTCACGAGTTAGTCCTACCTTATCTGAAATGTCCTCCAAAGTATGAGCAGGACCACCATCTAATCCGTAATAGTATTTTAATACATCTCTTTCTTTTTCTGACAGAGTAGAAATCACACGATTAATCTCCTTTCTTAATGACTCATCCATTAAGGGCTGATCAGGATTAGGTTCATCATTATTATCCAAAACACCAAGTAAACTATTATCCTCTCCCTCAATCAATGGAGCATCTATTGACAAATGGCGTCCGCTTGATTTAAAAGCATTTTCAACTTCAGTAATGCTAATCTCAAGTTCTTTTGCAATTTCTTCTGGAGTAGGTTCACGCTCCTGTAATTGCTCTAAACGTGCAGCAGCAGCACTAATTCTACCAATACTTCCAACTTTATTTAAAGGCAAACGAACAATTCTAGATTGGTCAGCTAATGCTTGTAAAATAGATTGTCTAATCCACCAAACAGCATATGAAATAAATTTAAAACCACGAGTTTCGTCAAATCTTTTGGCCGCTTTAATCAATCCGAGATTGCCTTCATTGATCAAGTCTCCTAATGTTAATCCTTGATTTTGGTATTGCTTAGATACTGAAACCACAAATCGTAAGTTAGCATTTACCAATTTTTCCAAGGCTGCCTGATCACCTTCTCGAATTCTTCTGGCAAGCTGAACTTCCTCTTGGGCGTCAATCATGGCTACCTTACTAATTTCGTTGAGATATTTATCAAGCGACTTATTTTCTCTATTAGTAAATTGTTTTGATATTTTTAACTGTCTCATATGTTTATTAGAAGTATAAATTCTCTGTGAGAATATTTGATAGAATTTGCAAATTTAATGATAACATTCTATAAACTGCTACTATTTTCAATGACTTTACAGCAAAAATATTTGTATCAAAAATTATGCCTAAATTAAATAATCGATATTATCTAAAATTATTTGTGTTCTATTGATAGTGCAATTAGTATGTAAATTAGAAATCATACCTTTGTATTAATGAATGATAAACCAGTTATAGGAGTAACAATTGGAGATTTCAACGGAATAGGTCCTGAATTAATTCTTAAAACTTTTTCTAACGAATTGGTATTTAATTATTGTACTCCAGTAATTTATGCAAATACTTATCTTTTTAAGTTTTACGCCAAATTACTTAGCTATTCAACACTAAATTTTAATGTTGTCAAAAAAGTCTCTGACATAAAAAAAAATCAATTAAATCTAAGGATCTGCAATAGAGAAATAATAGAAATTACTCCAGGCTCTCCTAGCGTTCAAGCTGGTAAATTTGCACTTGATGCACTTCAAATGGCTATTGCTGACATAAAAGACGGTCTTATTACCGATATATTAACTTGCCCAATTGATAAAAAATCGATAACTGATGCAGGGCTGTCCTTCAATGGACATACTCAATATTTTGCAAGCGAATTTGAGTCTACAGCCCAAATGATATTAATGAATGAAGAGCTAAAAGTATCAATGGTTACCGGTCATACTCCTTTTAACAATGTAATCAAAAGCATTACTAAAGAGTCTGTATTTGAGCATATTCGTTTAATCCATGAAAATTTAAAAGCAGACTTTGCTATTATCAAACCTAAAATTGCTGTTTTAGGAATTAACCCTCACGGAGGGGACGGCGGGCTAATGGGTCGTGAAGAGCTAGACATCATTCTTCCAGCTGTCAAAGAAGCTCAAAAAGAAAATATACTTGTTATGGGTCCATACGCACCAGATGGCTTTTTTGGTTCTAAAAACTCAACCAATTTTGATGCTGTAGTTGGCATGTACCACGATCAGGTCTTAATTCCATTTAAGCAAATGGCCTTTACTGATGGAATCAACTATACAGCAGGTTTACCCATTGTGAGAACTTCACCAGACCACGGCACAGCATATGATATAGCAGGCAAAGGAATAGGGGATACATCATCATTTATTAATGCACTTTATTTAATTAATAAAGTTCGTAGAAATCGAATCAATTACTTCGACAATTCCAAAGAGACACTTGGGTTCAAAACTCACCGCAGAGAAAAATTCAGTATTGGTGTGCCTGATTTGGGATAACTAATTCAAGATTAACGCATTTTATTGTAAATTACTTAACTTTGCCAACTTTTAGAAATGAAGTTGTCTGAATTTGAAATAGATTTTAACAAATTTAAAAACGAGAAAGACACTTTCAATTTCAAATTAACCGATGCGTTCTTTGAATTAAAAGAAAAAAGTTTATATCAAAATGGTAACTTTAATGTTGACATTAAATGCGAAAAATTTGAGGATACAATTACCTTAGATTATTCTTTTGATGGCTTCATAAACTCACAATGTGATCGATGTTTAAACCCAA
This sequence comes from uncultured Bacteroidota bacterium, assembly GCA_913050005.1. Taxonomy (GTDB): domain Bacteria; phylum Bacteroidota; class Bacteroidia; order NS11-12g; family UBA9320; genus UBA9320. The sequence goes on along the minus strand of CAJXBI010000004.1, from coordinate 30,096 downwards.
TTAAAATTCGCGTAAACACATCTAGGCTAGATATACTGAAATTAACGCTAAATAGCAACCTTCTTAATGAAGAAAATTATTTATCCGTAAATCACCCAGTTTATTCTGTTTATGATTCAATATACGAACAAATATGTTTAGATACACCCACACGATTGATATGCGAAAATTCCGAAATTCAAAAAAAATGCATCATAAAATATCTTAATTCTAACGAATCAAACGACGAAGTGGATGAAAGATGGGCAGAATTAAAAAAACTTATAAAAAAATAAAATGGCACATCCTAAACGTAAAATTTCCAAAACAAGGAGAGACAAAAGAAGAACCCATTACAAATTAGGTAACAGACAGCTTCACAGAGATCCATCTACTGGAGAAATTCATCTTTATCACAGATTGAATTTAGAAACTGGTATGTACCGCGGAGTTCAAGTTCTAGAACCTAACGCAGAATAATCAAATATGAATATTGGCATAGATGCCATGGGTGGCGATTATGCTCCCAAAGAGTGTGTCAAAGCACTTGTCAACGAAGTGAATTCAGAAAACTGCGATTCTCATTTTTTTGTTTTTGGTGAACCAAAAGCACTTAGCAAATATGCCTCAGATTTAAATCACCAAAATATAACCGTTGTTAATACTGGTGTAAGTATTAGTATGGGTGAAAATCCTATCAAAGCAGTATCTACAAAGAAAGATTCTAGTATTAATGTCGGAATGCACTTTCTTGCTGAAGGAAAAATTGATACTTTCATAGGTGCAGGTAATACAGGTGCAATGATGGTTTCTGCGCTTTATAACGTTAAAGGTATTCCTGGTATTGACCGTCCTGCACTATCTTCCGTACTTCCCCAGCAAAGTGGTATCTCAGGTGTTTTGGTTGATGTTGGTGCTAATAGTGACGTCAAACCAGAAACACTTTCAAAATTTGCTATACTCGGTACTGAATATGCTAGAGCCGTATATGGTATTGAAAACCCTAGAGTTGGTTTGGTAAATATCGGAGAAGAAGAAGAAAAAGGAAATGTGACAACAAAAGCTGCTTTTCCAATACTTAAAGCACAAAAAGGAATCAACTTCGTTGGAAATGTTGAAGGTAGAGATTTGTTTAACGACAAAGTTGATGTAGCAGTGTGCGATGGATTTACAGGTAACGTAATTGTCAAAACTTGCGAAGGATTTTTCTACAACTTGCTCAAAAGAGGAGTTGAGGATGATTTTTTATCAAAATTTAATTTTCAAAATTATGGAGGAACTCCTATTCTAGGAATACGAAAATCTGTAATTGTAGGTCACGGAATATCGAATTCCGAAACATTCACCAACATGATAAAACTTGCAAAAAATGTAGTAGAATCAGAATTAATTTCTAAAATTGAAATATCAATTTCTGAAACTACAGAAATTTGAAGCCAAAAATAATTAAATGAGAGCAGCTATAACAGCAGTTGGTGGTTATGTCCCTGATAAAATATTGACAAACCACGAACTTGAAAAAATGGTAGATACTTCTGATGAGTGGATACGAACAAGAACTGGAATTAAAGAAAGAAGAATTCTAGAAAAAGACAAAGCTACTAGTGACCTCTGCATAAAGGCGATCGAAAAATTATTGGATAAGAGAGGTATATCGGCTGAGGAAATTGATTTAGTAATCGTTGCTACAATTACTCCCGATCACGCATTTCCATCAACAGCAAACATTGTAACTCATAAGCTAGGTGCCAAAAAAGCCTGGGGATTTGATATGAGCGCAGCTTGCTCTGGATTTTTATATGCACTCGATACAGGCTCCAAATTCATTGAATCCGGAAAACACCAGAAGGTAATTGTCTGTGGTGCTGATAAAATGTCTTCTATTGTCGATTATAAAGATAGAAATACCTGCGTAATTTTTGGGGATGGGGGTGCTGCAGTTTTATTAGAACCTAGCCAAGATGAAAATGGCATTTTAGATAGCGTATTAAAGTCAGACGGAGTAGGTATTGATTATTTGAATTTGAAAGCCGGAGGATCAAGATACCCTTCTTCTCACGAAACGTTAGATAACGGCATGCACTACCTTTATCAAGAAGGAAAGACGGTCTTTAAATTTGCTGTAACAAATATGGCTGATGTTAGTCGTGAAATAATGGACAGAAATAATTTAACTGGTGATAATGTAGATTATTTATGTGCGCACCAGGCTAATTTAAGAATAATTGATGCAACGGCACGCAGAATGGATCTAGACGAAAAAAAGGTCTTAATAAATATTTCTAAATACGGAAATACAACAGCAGGAACTATACCTTTATTGTTCTCTGATTTTGAATCAAAATTTAAAAAAGGAGATAACATTGTCTTAGCAGCTTTTGGTGGTGGTTTTACATGGGGAGCAATATATTTAAAGTGGGCATACAATTCATAACACATTAATATAATTATACTATTTTCGCTTAAGATTGAAAAGATATGGACTTAAAAGAAATTCAGACTTTAATCAAATTTATTTCTTCATCTAAAGTTGATGAAGTTGCTATCGAGCAAAAAGATTTCAAAATTCGAATTAAACGTAACGCACAAAATATAACTGCTAATGTGCCAAAAACAGTTACTGTTCAAGAAGTACCTGCAGAACAAGAGGATGTAAAACCTTCTGTTAAAGAATCTACAAAACCCCCTACCGAAGAATCCAAAACAGAAGAAATTAAATCGCCAATGATAGGGACATTCTACCGAAAGTCTTCTCCAGACAAACCTGTTTTTGTAGAGGTTGGTGATATAGTTGAAAAAGGGCAAATAATATGCATAATTGAGGCTATGAAATTGTTCAACGAAATAGAATCTGAAGTTAGTGGAAAAATCGTTAAAGTATTAGTAGACGACTCACAACCTGTTGAATATGGACAGCCACTGTTTGTTGTTGAACCTAAATAAATTAACACATTCCTATGTTTAAGAAGATATTAATCGCCAATAGAGGTGAAATTGCTTTACGAGTCATTCGAACATGTAAAGAAATGGGTATATCCACCGTTGCTGTATATTCTAGTGCAGATGAGGATAGTCTTCATGTAAAGTTTGCTGACGAAGCTGTCTGTATTGGACCTCCTTCTAGTGCACTATCTTATCTAAATATGCCTAATATTATTGCTGCTGCAGAAATAACGAATGCAGATGCGATACACCCAGGTTATGGTTTTCTTTCTGAAAATGCAACATTTTCAGAAATGTGCCGAGATCACGGTATTAAATTTATTGGCGCTAGTCCTGAAATGATTGAAGGGATGGGAGATAAATCGAATGCTAAGGCAACCATGATTGCTGCTGGTGTACCTTGTGTTCCTGGATCTGAAGGTTTACTTAAAGATGTTAAAGAAGGTAAAAAAATAGCTAAAGAAATTGGATACCCTGTGATGATAAAAGCTACCGCTGGTGGAGGTGGAAGAGGAATGCGATTAATTTGGAAAGACGAAGAGTTTGACGACGCATGGGAAAGTGCTCGAACAGAGTCTAAAGCAGCATTCGGTAATGACGGAATGTATCTTGAAAAATTTGTTGAAGAACCACGACACATTGAAATTCAAATAGCCGGAGATCAATATGGTAAAGTATGTCATTTGTCTGAGAGAGACTGCTCAATTCAACGGAGACATCAAAAATTAATTGAGGAGGCTCCATCCCCTTTTGCAAATGAAGAATTGCGGACAAAAATGGGTGAAGCTGCTATTAAAGCTGGTGAAGCTATTAACTATGAAGGTGTAGGAACAGTTGAGTTTTTAGTAGATAAATATAAGAATTTTTATTTCATGGAAATGAATGTTCGAATTCAAGTAGAACATCCTGTAACTGAAGAAATAATTAACTTTGACTTAATTAAAGAGCAAATAAAAATAGCTGCAGGTCACCCAATAAGTGGCCAAAACTACTTGCCTCAAAAACACTCTATTGAGTGTAGAATTAATGCTGAGGATCCTTACAATGACTACAGACCTAGCCCTGGAAAAATTGAAATATTACACAAGCCTGGCGGCCACGGTATTCGAGTTGACACTCACATATATGCGGGTTATAGTATCCCGCCACACTATGACTCTATGATTGCTAAGTTAATTGTATCAGCTCAGACAAGAGAGGAGTGTATCGTTAAAATGGAACGAGCTCTATCTGAATTTGTTGTGGAAGGAATTAAAACAACTATTCCTCTTCACCTTAAACTTATGAGGGATCCTGATTTTAAAGCTGGCAATTTCACTACCAAGTTTATGGAAACATTTGATGTTAACAAGAAATAAAATTTGTTGAAATTAAAAATCAATCAAGATACTGTTAAATTAAGCAGCCTCTGCTTCAACTGACTCAACCTCTGGCACCATTCTTTTTAGGAGATTTTCTATACCAGCTTTCAATGTAAGGGTACTACTTGGGCATCCACTACAAGAACCTTTCATTGTCACGGTTACAATACCAGAATCAAAACTCTTAAAATCAATTGCCCCTCCATCCATTTCTACAGCAGGCTTTACGTGATCTTCTAAAAGTTGTTTAATCTTGGTTACTACTCCTGATTCTTCTGCTTCAGAAAGTTGTTCTTTATTAACTACAACAGGCTTTTCAGTCTCTAAATAATCCTGTACAAATTTTTTGAGTTGTGGTATTATATCAAACCACTCATAATCTTCTTTTTTAGTAACAGAAACAAAATTATTCATGATAAAAACACCTTTTACAAAATCATACTTAAACAATTCTTCAGCCATTGGGCAAGTGTCTAAATTTTCGTTTACTCTAAAATCAATACTATCGTTAGGCAAAATCATTCGATTAGCCACAAACTTCATCGATTCTGGATTCGGTGTTTTCTCTGAATATACCGTTATTACGTCTGATAAGTCCATTTTTTATTTTAACGTTACAAAGGTACCATTTGTTTTTAAAGGCCAGATAAAATCAAACTTAAATGTTAATTAGTTGTATTTGTCGAACTCACACCAAAAACACTGATCATTATTACATCCTTCAGTAAATTCAAGGTTCTGAATACGTTTGTAGGTTTCCTTAATTTGATTTCTAACAAAGAGATAATCATCATTATTAAAAGCTATCTTATGTTTTTTATACTCATCTTCTACAGGTTCAATAAAATCAATCTCGCCCGATATAACCTCTAAAGATTTTGACTTGTTACTTTCTATTAGTGCTTTGTAAAATAAAATTTGCCTCCAATAATCGCCACCATATCTTTTTTCAAAATTAGATTCTTGAGGATTATCAATTAAACTAATAGGAGGATTTACCTTTGATTTTCCATACTTATACTGACCCGTTTTAAAGTCTACCACATGTACTTTCCCCTCGTTTATAATCAACTTATCAATTTGACCTCGTATAGGAACACCGTCAATTTCACAGTTATTTAAAGTCAACTCTGTTTCAATATTTTGTTCATTTAAAATTTGATCAGAATAATGCTTAAAATACCTTGTCAATATATCTTTCCCGTAAAACAGTCTTCTATCAAAATTAGCAGGTATAAATGACTCTCTATTTGCGTTCATTTCACTCGAATACTCACTAATCAATACTCCAATTGCGTCTGACTCTGATCTAATTTTACTCATATTAACATATAGTTTATCAATTGCAAAATGAATAGCCGAGCCAAAAGTCATACTGTCATTTTTAGACGATGGTACCCGAATAATGCTTTGATAAAAAAATGTTACAGGACATTTTAAATAACTATTTAAATTAGTTGCACTTAATCTAAAATTTTCTATTTCCTTCTTGACGAAATCCTGTTCGAAAAGCTTAACACTTTTTTTCTCAACAGACTTCAACATATAATCAAAAAAATGGATCAAATCAGCTTTTGAAGCATTAGTTTTTTTGAGTTCACAGGCATTGCTTTCTAAAATCTCCTCTACAAAAAGACTTTTCATCAAATGTTTATCTTTATCGTTTTTTGATGAAAAGCTGATTTCTAAATGTTTTCGGGCTCTTGTTAATCCAACATAAAATAATCTCCTAGATTCCTCTTTTAGTGCTTCTTTAGGCTCACCTGGCAACAATACGTTCAATTTAAAAGGTAGCGTGTTTCGATCCTTCTCCCAATTATTTTCTGTACAACCAATCATAAAAACATAATCAAACTGTAGTCCTTTTGATCCATGAACCGTCATTAAATTAACACCCTTAGCTCCATGAATTAACTTATTTAGTTTTAAACCTAGATTATTTTTTTTCAAGAGTTCAATCTTGTCTAAAAATTCATTAAGTTTTAAATATGGGTTTCTTCCTGTTTCTTCTTTCAGAAAATTATAGTAGGTTTTTAAGCATTGAATTTTGAATGTTGCATCTTGACTTTTGAGAGCTTTTGACACAAAACCCATTTTAGACATAAACTTTTCGACAAAATCTTGAAGTGTTAAATTATGAATCTCTTTTAACCAATAATCAATATCCTGTAAAAATTTTTTCAACTCAAATTTACTTTCTGTTGTTAGATTGAAATCTGAAATCCTAAAATGAATATATTCTCTCCAACCCATATTTCTCTCTTTGCCTATCGCATTACTGATCAATCCAATTTCTAGAGAATTTATATGTTGAAAGTTGTAGGCATGAAATAATTCAAAAAGTAAGTGCTGTCCACTATCTAATTTTTTTGACTCAAGTTTAATGTATTCTAAAAAGGTATTTAACTGGTTCACTAACGGAGTTTGAAGCACATCTTGAGTTTTAGCTACATTATAACTTATACCCTCGCTCTCTAAAAAATTGATTAATTCATCGCTTTGTTTGTGATTGCGATACATGATACTAACATCCGTCAATGAGACTCCTTTTGATTTTAAATCTTTAATTTTAGTAGTAATACTTACAATTTCATGAAAAATATTAGGATATTCAGTAACGAAGATTGCAGGTTTGATTTTAGACACTTTCAAATTAGCAGCAGTTATATCCTTATTCAAATCAGGAACTTTACCAACTAGCCTCTCATTATTATTTTGAATCAAATAATTACTGGCATCAAGTATGTGTTGACTTGATCTATAGTTTTGGTCTAATACAACCAACTTGATATTAGATTCATATCGAGTATAAAATTCACGGATGTTTTCAACATTAGCTCCTTGAAACTTATAAATTGATTGATCATCGTCTCCTACAACAAAAACATTTGGATTTTCCCAATAGCTTATGAGTTTATAAAGTAGTTGATTTTGAATACCATTTGTGTCTTGATATTCATCAACTAAAAAGTATTGAAAAGCTTCCTGATATTTTAATAAAAGTTCCTCGTTTGATTCAAAAGCATTTAACACCCATGATAACATATCGTTAAAATCATAGCGATTTCTGTCTTTTAATTTTTTTTGATAAATATCTAAAAGTTTTGATGCTTCACATAGCTTATCTAAACTTTTTGAGAAGGTATCATATTTTTTTTGATTTAAATCTCCGGCTAAATTGTTACCGTATTTTTTTTTATAATGATAAAATTCGTCTAACAATGCTTCTTTTTTAGACTCCTTAATTTTTAGTGTAATTTCATTTGATGTTAAATTATCTTTTTTTAGAAGTGCAAAAAGGTTTTTCAAATTTTTAACATCAAAATATACATCTCCAACATATCTTTTTAACAAGCTATTTGGCGGCAATTCATCTATAATTTCACGTAAGACTTCTATAGTTTCTAAATCCGATATTGAATCTAAATGTTGAACTCCAAAAACGTCTTTATTGTCTTGAATGACCATGTTACAAAATCCGTGATAAGTGTATATACCCACTTTGTACGATTCAGAACCAATCATTCCATTTAACCGACTTCTTAACTCTGTTGCGGCAGCTTCAGTAAACGTCAAACACAAAATATTTTCAGCATGTGTGTCCGTTTTTTTTAAAATGCTTGCAATTCGAGCTCCAAGAACTTGGGTTTTTCCAGTGCCAGGTCCTGCAACAACCATTACTGTTCCATCAATACTATCAACAGCAATTTTTTGATTGTCATTTAACCGATTATATACTTTTTTATAATCCATAATATAATTTGAATTTAGGGATTAATACAAAAGTATTTGTATTTCTAATACACTAAACTTAAAAGAATATTAAATATATTTATAAAACAAGTTTATATAAGTTTATCAAATAGTAAAATTTTTTAATAATTTTTTTTGCAACTATTCAAAAAAAGCGTGTCTAATTATGTATATTTGAAATTCAAATTATTTTAAGAACGTAACAAATTAATTATTATGGTAAAAACAAATACACAATCATTGGCTCTCAAAAGCCTGATTAGCAAGGGTTTAATATTCTTATCTTTGCTGCTTTTAACTTTTGGAGCAGAAGCTCAAGCCACCTATACAAAGGCAACCCATACATACGGATGCCAATACAATAGAGGAAATGTAGCACAAACTTATTACAGGTATGGTTACATCAATCAAGTTATTATTGAGGATCTCAATGGAAATGTAATTTATGCAAAATCTGCTGACGGGTGTAATGAAAACCCAAATGCAAACAATGGTCCAGCTCATTACAATGTAATTGAAGCTGCGTCGGCTTTTGATTTAAGTGCTGGTTCAACATACAAAATGACAATAGGTGCAGGTACTCCAGCGCAAGCTTACCAAGGGTACAGAACTAATGTAGGAGTTTGGATTGATTATAATGGAGATAAGGATTTTGCGGATGCTGGTGAGTGGGTTTCTCCTAACGGGGTATCAATAGCTAATAATTCTACTAGAAGCTTCAACTTCACAGTACCTTGTGGCGGAACTTCAGGAACTGTTAGATTGCGTATAAGATCAGAATACCAATACAGAAACATCAATCAATTTAGTCATTCTCAAAACATGTATTATGGTGAGACTGAGGATTATGCTTGTGACTATGTTTCACCGACTTCAACTGTCGCAAACTTTGTTAGTCCAAGTGTTGGTTACGTTGGTACTCCAATAAATTTCAATAATATGAATAAGTCAGGTTACATTTCCCATGATTGGTCAATGGACGGAACTACATATAATTCAACGAACGTTACACATGTATTTGCAACTGCTAATTCATATGATGTAAAATTAGTGAGTAAAAATTGTAATGGCGCTGACTCAATAACTAAATCAATTTCAATTGTTACGCCTACTGCTCCTCCAGTTTCAGATTATATTGCTGATAAGAGTGTATATGAAATATTTGATAATGTCCAATTAACTGACTTAAGTACTAATGGTGCAACATACTGGAATTGGATGTTTGTAAATACAAGTACTAACGATACAATCGATGGTGACGATATTGCTGTTCTAAGAGGTGGTGATCCATTTGTTAATAAAAATCCACAAGTAATAACTGGTAATTTCATGGGAGCAATTCCAATCGGTGTGTATGACGTTTATTTGACTGCATCTAATATCATTGGAGCTGGTAACACAAGAAAAAAAGATAAATATGTTACCATTCAACGTTCAAGCTACAATATGGGCCCAGGTACATCTTTGCCAGCAAACGTTATAGCAGTTTCCTCAGGAGTTATTTATGACGATGGAGGACCTTCAGGTAATTACGGAAATAATAAAGTTACAGAAGCATTGATCGCTCCATGTGGAGCAGCAAGTGTTTCTCTTGATTTCACATCATTTAATCTAAATGCTAACGCAACTCTGAAAATTTATGATGGGGTAAACGCATTAGGAACTCCTTTACATACAGGAAATGGATTTACAGACGGTAATGCTCCAACTGGAACAATTACTGCAAATAGTGGGGCTATGTATCTACTTTGGCAATCAAATACTGGGACTACAGCTGCTGGTTTTGCAGCAAATTGGTCTAGTGTTGCAGGAACAGCTGCTGCGCCTATAGCAGGATATAGCTACCCATCTACAACACTTTACAACGCAGTGAAAACTGATTTCGGTAATACATCAGATAATGCTGAAGGTAGTACAAGATTTGAATGGACATTATCTGGTCCAGAAAATAGTTCAGCTTCTACACGTGACTTTAGTTATACATTTTTAACTAATGGAGTGTATACTTTAGAACTTAAGGTAATTGCATGTGATGGTAGATCAAGCACTATAAAGAAAACATTTACAGTGGTTGCACCAAATACACCAACAAACTTAGATTTTGTTGCTAATACACAAAGACCGGCTTTAGGTGGAGATGTGGTCTTCACAGCACAAAGTGATAAAGCAAATAATTGGGAATGGACTTTCTTCCCAAATAACGGTTCAGATGTAACTGCCAATGCTCCTGCAGCAAATAATTTAAAAGAAAGATCATTCAAATTTAATACTGCAGGTACATACACTGTTCAACTTAAGGGATATAATAGTGTTGATTCAGCAGCGTCAGAGGCAACTGTAGTAAAAACTTCATATGTAATAGTTGTATCACATTGTACGCCAGTAATTGGAGTAACAACATCTGATGACGTCGGAATCAATTATGTTAGTATTACAGACCCTAACACTGGAAGTAAGTTTGAAAATACTAGTGCATCAGGTGCGGGTTATGAATATACTGACTATACAGGCTTAGGTACAACATCAGTAAATTTCGGAGGTCAGTATGACTTTACTATAAAAAGAAATACAAATGTCAATGCCATGAACAGAAAAGTTTGGATAGATTGGAATGTTGACGGAGACTTTGATGATGCTGGAGAATTAGTAGGACAAGAAAGTAGTGCTAACACATTAAGTTGGACAGGAACATTTACTGTTCCAACTATAGAACAAGCATTTGCATCTAAGACCTTAATGAGAGTTGGTGTTTCATATGGATCTGATGATAATTTACCTTGCGGTGCAACAACAAATGCAAATGCAAATAGAATTGGTGAATTTGAAGATTATGCAATACAAGTTGTAAATGACGGAGATATGCCTACAATTACACTAATTGATGCAGACACCTTGTATATAGAACAGGTTGCTTCGCAATTAGATGTAAATTATGTATCACCTGGAGCTACGGCTAATGATCCGTCTCAAGGAGACATAACAAACAGCATAACGGTATCTTCAGATGTTGATCAAACATTACCAGGTATATATTATGAGAATTACTTTGCTGTAGATGCATCAGGTAATGAGGCATTGCCAGTAACTCGAGTAGTATATGTGGTATCTGACCAAACTGCACCAGTAATTACAGTTACAGGAGCGGTAGATACTACTATCGAAGTAGGAACAACATGGATAGATTTACCTGCTTTAGCAATTGACAATAAAGAAGGTAATATATCAAATGCTATAGTTGTAAGTGGTGATGTAGACGTAAACACGCTCGGTGATTATACAATTACGTACAGCATTAGTGATAATCAAGGTAATTCATCTTCTACTTCAAGAATAGTAAGAGTTGTAGACACGCAAGTTCCTGTAATTGATAATCCAAATGCAGATAAGTCTACAGTATGCTGGACAGTTAAAGTTCAACTACAAAATATATTTGCTGATGTAACTTCGGCAAATGATAACTATAATAGTATTGGAAATGGATTATTGTTTACAGCAAATCCAGCTGCAAGTAACGGAGGAGCATCTGTAGATACTCGATTCCAAGGAACAACAACAGTTACATATACTGCAACGGATGAAAGTGGAAACATTGCAAATCAGTGTATCGATTATGTTGTTAGAGATTTTATACCACCGATGATTGATTTACGTACCTTAGATGTAGTAAACCACAGAGTAAATACTCCATATACACCAGTTAGTGCTAACGCTTCTGACAATCTGTATGATAACACTCAAGTAAGTATAACTAGTACATCAAATGTTGATGCGTATACGCTTGGAACATACCAAGACACTTACACGGCAACTGATGCTGCAGGAAATGTGTCTGTAAAAGTTAGAACAGTAAATGTGATAGATGACATTGCACCAGTAATAACAGGCAAAACAGGAGGTATAGTAAAAGTAGGGGTTGGATCAACAATGGATGCAATTAATTTCGTGAATTTCACTGATAATTACGATGCACCAGCAGATTTAAGATTAAATCACACACTCATATTTAATGACCTAAACTTACAAGAAGCTGGATTATATTCAGTAATATTCATGACAGAAGATAACTCAGGAAACAAGTCTAGTGAGTTTACTTTATATTTTGATGTAGATTATGATCATCAAGTACTAGTAAATGGTATAAGTGATTTAGCATTGGAGGATATGATAAACATATCACCAAACCCAACAAATGGTCCAGTTAACATTAGTGTTAATCTACCAGAGAATGAAGAAGTAACAATATCGATCTTCAACACAATGGGTCAGCAAGTTGCATCAGTAGTTGATGGAAAAGTAAATAACGGAAGATTCTCAGTGAACCTTCAAGGAAATACAAATGGAATGTACTACGTTAAGATGAATCTAAACGGAGCAATTATTACCAAGAAAATTATCTTGAATAACTAAGAATTTATTTCTAAATAAAAAAAGCTCTCCAAATGGAGAGCTTTTTTTTTGTTCTATTGCAACCTATCCCTCTAAAAAGTGTCTAATATTAATACATACGCAAATTGATAAGTGAAGAAGAACTTATACGAAGATGTAAGGAACACGATCGATCTGCACAAAAAATGCTCTTTGAAAAGTATGCCAATAAGATGATGGCAGTGTGTATGAGGTATTGTAAAAACCAAGAAGATGCAAAAGATCTATTGCAAGACGGATACTACAAGGTATTAACCAGCATAAAATCTTTTAAAGGAAATAGTAAAATAGATACATGGATGACCAGGATATTTATAAACATAGCCTTAAATCGAAATCGTATAGGAAGAAATAAATACAACCACTACGAGTTTGATACAAAGTTTGAAAAAGCAGATTTTGATGAAGAACCCATAGGTGAGAACATAGAAGCCAAAATAGTCATTAAAGCATTAAATGAACTTCCTGAAATATATAAAATAGTGTTAAACATGTATGCCATAGACGGACTATCTCATAAAGAAATAGGTGAAAGACTAGGAATTTCTGAGGGATCATCAAAAAGTAGACTTTCTAGAGGGCGTTCGTTGTTAAACGCTAAACTAAAGCGTAAAAAATAAAAGTTAGATTGAATAAATTAAAGCAAATTGATAATGTTCTAAAAAAGGCAGCAGCTGAAGTGTATTTTAATAATACAATACAAAGCTCTGATTGGGACACTATTGAACACAGATTAAAAAAGAGAAAAAGGCGATTAATCGTCTTATGGTCCTCTGTTGCTATAATATTTTCTGCTTTTATAATAAGCCACATAGTTAGCATTAACTCCTCCGTAGAAGGGTTAGAAAAGAAAGAAAAGGCCTACGATAATATAAAAGATCAATCGCAAGCTCAAGAAATTGACAAACCAAGCAAGACCAATTTAAACAACAAAAGCACTGGTTTAGAAAAAAATTACAAAATACGAACAGTTAACAATAATGATCAAGAGATTGTAGCAACGAAAGAAAATAACCTAGTAATAACTAACAATTACAATGAGTTAATCGTAAATACTAAATTAAAGCCAATAAATAAAATTAATCAAACTCAAACGGTGATCAATTTTGAAAAGATTTCCTTGAAACAAAATTCAAAAATAGCGGAATCAAATAACCCTAAACCGTTTGTTAAAAGTTGGGAATATGGTATAGTATTTACTCCAAGTCTTTCTAATAAAATTACTCAAAAGAACAATAGTCTTTCTGGGTTGATTAATCGAAACTATGACCGGTATATTGGAAACCAAGAAAAATCCTCTTTTGCTAATAACTTTGGATTTAATCTATCATACCATATTAGTCCTAAAATATTTATCTCAGGCGGCCTTTATTTAACGCAACGAGCTGAATATCTAAACTATAAATACACAATTACGGATTTTCCTATTATAACGAATGGCGAAATAACTGACTACGCTCCACTGAACCCCCTTGCTTATAAAAAAGTAAACCATGTTGGGTCAAATTTGTATCATTTTATTGAGATCCCGCTTAATATAGGAATCAAACAACCTATTTCGAGTAACTTTGAAATTCGCACTCAGTTTGGATTGTCATTTTTATCACTAACAAAATTAAATGGTAGGAAAGGTAATTTCTTAAACTTGCAATTAGAAGATTTATCAGATTTGAAATTTAACAAACATAATATAGCTACAACAATTAAATCTGGATTATACTTCAACAAGCCAAGGTTTAACGTTGGACTTGAGCCCAGTTATTCGATCAATATAAACTCTCTTAACAACGCTAAAACGTCTGCACTTAAAACTAGACCATACTCTTATGGCATAAACTTTATCACTAACATTAAAATTTTTAAGAATGAATAAATTAGTGTTAAATATCATATTTATTTTGATCGGAAATCTTATGTATGGTCAAATATTGAGCCCAATGGGTCTCGGATTACCCTATGTGCCCGATAAAATAGTAGAATATAAGGACGGTATAGTGGTGGCCTACGACGATCGAGAAGGTAATATTGAGTTACAAATTTGGAACGGTCATTTTTGGAATAAGATAAATACACCAAACATTCCAAGGACAGGTATAAAAACTGACGGTGAGTTCAAGATTATTGATTTATTATCTCTCAATGAGAAAATATACTTAGCTATTGGTTATGAAAATAGAAGTAATCCGACAGATAAAAACTTAATTTTAGAATGGGATAATAACAAGTGGGCAGATATTTCAAACCCTACAATAAATGAGGCGTTATCATTAAAGCAGTTTTTTGTTGAGGATAATGAAGTGAAATGTCTTGGTAAATTCTCAACCAATACCACAATTCACAACATCCTCAGCCTTAAAGATGGTAATTGGTTACCAGAGGGAAATACTATTACAAATACATCGCTTAACGATACATTTAAAAGTGCTATATATCTTGATAAAGTATTATATGCTACAGGAAATTTTAACAGTCCGTCAACTAGCAATATTTCATTAGTAACATGGGATGGTTTGTCATGGAAACCAGCAAATTATCCACCGTTTTTAGGAGAAAATATAACCCTTGGACGTTACAATGATGATGTGGTTATTTATGGTAAATCTAATTTCACAACATCAAAATTTAAAATTAATAGAAGTGGTACTTGGCAAGATATTTCTACGGGATTAACAAATATTACGATTGAGGAAGTTGAGCAATTTGCAGAATTAAATGATAATTTATTTGCCTTGGGTAATTTTACTGATACAATCATTAAAGAAAACTACAATTTACTGGTCTATGCCAATAAAAAATGGCAACCAACTACGCTAAATTTAAGTGACATTAAGCAACTATACTCATGGAAAGAAAGTGTGATATTGTCTGGGGATTTTACAGATAATTCAAAATTAAATTTTATCGGCGAAGTATTTACAGATAGGGCACAGCTTACAGCAAGGGTATTTGAAGATAAAAATTCAAATTGTAAAAAGGAGGCTGACGAGCCGTGGCTTTCTAACTATCCGATTAAAATAAATAATATTAATATGCGTTTTCAAACGGATAATAGCGGTCAGTTATATCTACATGTCGATAAGAATATCTACAATATAAATGCAGAAGAATTCCAATATTACACTCCTACGTGTCCAGATGTTATTATTCAAGCTAATAAAAACAAAACCTACTACGGAACTGCTTTAGGAGTTAATCAAAAAGTTGGGGTTTCAGATGCTGCTGTCAATGTCTCTGACAAACAGAGTTTAACTGCCGTATTAGGTGACCAAAGAAGCCTTAGTATTAATGTAAATAATATAGGAAGTCAGCCAATTACAAATGCAGAATTAAAAATTAATCTGGGTCAAAGTTTTGACCTGATTTCTAGTCAGATTCCATTCCAAAACTTCAATAATAATGTAATCACATATTCCATCGATTTAAGTACTAATGAATCTCTTTCTTTTGAAATTACTTGTAATGTTAAAGATTTAGAAGATCTAGTTATTCAGTCTACTGTTAATTTGAATAAAAATATTGATCAAGACTTGTCTAATAATTCAACTGAATTAACATACCATGAGGGTGCTACATTACCAAACAAAAAGTACTGTTTTAATGGAGATAATATTAGTTCTAATGAACATGAGATTAAGTATAAGATAGGAATTCAAAATACAACAGAACAGAAAGTTGTTGGAATAACACTTGTTGATGAATTAGATCCAAATATTATTGTTAGCCAGCAAGGAATAGCTATCACAACTAGTCACTCTGAATCTAAGCCAATTACAACTTATGAATATTCAAAAAACATAAACGGGGAATACAGAACTAAATTAATTACTCGATGGAAAAATATTAATCTTGAATCACATAATGCTAATGAAGAATCTTCTAAAGCATTTGCAGATTACACTATCCATACACTACCAGGAATGCTAAATGTAGGACAGGAGGTTTGTAATACGGCTTTAATATATCTTTCATACTCTGACGGTTGGTTTGAAGAGCCTAATATTACAAACACTGTGTGTTCTAAAGTTGAGGAAACACTTGGATTTACTAATAATATTGAAAAAAATAACATTAACGAAAAGCTTTCAATTGGGCCCAACCCAGCAAATACAGAATTGAAATTTTTTAATTCTACTAGTCGTCCATTAAATTTATCAATAATAAACTCTTTTGGTCAAAATATTATTGATTTTAAAATTGATTCAAGAGCCAAAAAGACTCTTAACATCAAAGAAATTCCAAGTGGCGTTTATATGCTTTTTTCGGATGGTTTTTTCTCCAAAAAGATCATAATTAATTAGCAACTGCCAAAGCTATGCTTTGCTTAACCTTGAATTTCATTCAGTCAACAAGGTTGGACCACATCTTAAAATTAAATAAATCACCGAAAATTTTTCCTGACTACTTAGGTAGCCTTTGCAAATACGTGAATTTGAGTATGGTGATTTAATGAATGAATCAAAGAAATTTTTCATATCATGCTCAAATTAATTTAAATGAGAGAACTTTGCGAAAAATTATGTTTGAACATAAAGATAAAACTTCAATAAGCTCACTGGGGGAATTTAAGTTAATCGACCATATAACTGAGCCATTTACAATTACAAAAAATGAAACAGTTTTGGGTATTGGTGATGACGCAGCTATACTTCAATCAAAAGGAAAACTTCAGGTCATCAGTACTGATATGCTAATCGAGAACATTCATTTTGATATCATGTATTCTCCACTTGTTCATATTGGGTATAAAGCTATTTCTTCCAATATAAGTGATATATGTGCTATGAATGCAAATACCTCACAAGTATTGGTGTCAGTCGCTTTGTCCAGTAAATATACCCTTCAAGCCGTTGAAGAGCTTTATGTAGGAATTAGAGCTGCTTGCGAAAAATTTGATGTACAACTTATTGGTGGAGACACGAGTAGTTCTGTTACCGGACTAGTTATTTCCGTAACTGCAATCGGATATGCTGATCGAAAAACAATCACCACAAGATCTGGAGCAAAAGAAGGAGATTTAATTTGTTTATCAGGTGATTTAGGCGGTGCATATATGGGTTTACAAGTTCTAGAACGCGAAAAACAGGTATATCTTGAGTCTAAAGAAATGCAACCTGACTTGGAAGGTAAAGACTACATAGTAGGAAGACAACTCCGACCAGAAGCCAGAAAAGACATCGTTGATTTGCTTGAAAAACTAGCTGTTGTTCCAAATGCGATGATTGATATTTCCGATGGTCTTTCAAGTGAGTTATTTCATCTATGTAAACAATCTAATATTGGGGTAAAAATTTATGAGGATAAGCT
Source organism: uncultured Bacteroidota bacterium (assembly GCA_913050005.1). Lineage (GTDB taxonomy): Bacteria > Bacteroidota > Bacteroidia > NS11-12g > UBA9320 > UBA9320. The sequence continues at coordinate 12,331 of CAJXBI010000004.1, read as the reverse complement.
GCCAATTGACCAAATTACTTATGATACAGCTCTAGAGTTCAATTTGTCACCTACTACTTGTGCTATGAATGGTGGTGAAGACTATGAACTTTTATTTACAATTCCACAATCTGATTACGATAAAATCAAAAACTCCATGGATATTACAACTATAGGCTACTGCACAGCCCCTCATGAAGGTAAAGAACTAGTTACAAAATCGGGAAATATTGTAACCCTTGAAGCTCAAGGATGGGAAAATTTTAAAGCTGATAATTCTTAATTAGAGATATAAGGAAAAGGCGGTCTCTAAATCTTCTTCAGAGTGATAGCCTATTTTATTATAAACCTCCTTACCATCCTTATATATTTTAACTAGAGGTATTGCGCTAATTTTAAAGTGTTTAGAAACCTCTATACTCTTATCAGTATCAACTTTGACTATTGTAATCGCATCCCCATACTTAGCTTTTAAAGACATAATGTGTGGAGCCATTTTTTTACATGGACCACACCATGTGGCATAAAAATCGACCAAAATCAAACTATTTGAATTAACGGCTTCAGTATAGGTCTTTAGTGTATACCCCGAGTTACTTTTAGTCGATGAAACTTCTATTGGGTAGCCAGCGGATTGCCACTTTAATATACCGCCTCTTAATTCGTATACATTGTAGCCAAAGTTCTGCATTGTGTTATACGCTTTTGAACTCCTGCCGCCTGATTTGCAATAAACTAATATTGTATTAGACTTGTCAATCAATTTGATTTTTTCCTCAAACTCAGAAGAATTGATATTAATATTTACTGCTCCTTTTATATGATTTGATGCAAACTCTTCTGGACTTCTAACATCCACCAAAATATTTTTTTTTTCAGTTTCGATTTTTGACTGAAATGTGCTTGCGTCAAGTCTTCCCCCATCAGAAATATGATTCTCTGTGTTTTCTGCACCACAAGAGAAAAGGAACAATAAAAATGCAGGAACAAATGCTATATAAATGTTTTTCATGGTATTAAATATTTATCTTTTTAAATGCACAAAGATTTAAAAACTTATTATCAATGCCTAATTAATTAGTTAAGTTCAGTTATAAATTTTCTAATCAATAGAAAACTCTGATTATAAAATTCTCCAAGCTTCAGATTGAACGAATTATCTTGAGGGATATGATAAAAATCATAATCACCCATCAGATATATAAAAAAAGATGGCACACCCGCCTCAGAAAAGAAATAATGATCGCTATTCGCTGCTTTTCCTCTTGAGTGAATAGCAGGTAAGTAACTCCCCTCTGAATTTATCTTAGTTAACTGTTCAAAATACGATTTATAAATTTTTCCGTTTACAATTGTTGCACCTTTGCTTCCGTCACCCATTAAATCCATATTAAAAACAAATTTTGTGCGGTTTAAGGGAATTAAGGGATTTCTAATATAATTTAAAGACCCAAGCAATCCCAACTCCTCGCCACCAAAAGCAATAAAAGCAACACTATACTTTTGGGGATGTTCAGAAAAGTACGATGCTAAATCCAATAGCATAGCTATACCACTAGCATTGTCATTGGCTCCATAAAATATTGCATCTCCCATTTTACCCAAATGGTCGTAATGCCCACACAAAATGATAAAACTATCTGGGTATTCAATACCCTCAACGTATCCTACTACATTATTTGACTCATAAGAAGATACAAATATTGAAGTAATATTAATATGTATATCTTTGGAAAATCGATTAAATACAGAATCTAACATCCAAATTTCAACACCCTTTGACTGAGTTGTAGAAACACTCCACGATAATTTGTCTTTTAAAAAAATTATTGGTCCCTTATCTGATAATTTTTGAATTTCGCTAATTGTCTTTTTAAGAGCTTGATTTTTTTTGTCAAAACTTGAAATAACAGGAACATATCCGCGTTTGATTGCTTTACAAACCTTTTTTACAATACGATTGGAATAAAGCATTTTTTGAGAAATATGAAATACCTTATAATCTCCCGAAAGTGTTGGAGAACTTGGAGCTACTAAATAATCAAAACCGGATTTTAATTCTTTATTATCTAAAAGAAGTTTTGTTGAGGTGATGTTATTTACTGAGAGATCAAAGGGTTGTTTATAGCCCTTTTCAAATGATTTTAGCGACAAGGATTTAAATCGTTTTACTATATAATTAGCAGCAACTCTATCGCCACTATCAACATAACCTCTTCCAGCAAATTCATCTGAACACAATATTTGAACAGTTTCATTCGCTTGAGTTACATTTTGAGATAAAACCAAAAATGTTGAAAAGGTAAATGATATAATTAGGATATATCTGATTAGTCGTAGCATATTAATTAGTTTTGCGAAGCTAAATATAAAAAACAATAGGTCGTTGGATTATCTAAAAATCATAGAACTTTTAAGTGTTGTGTTTAACATATTTTTTCTGGTTTTTTTGACGAAAGAAAAAAAAGTTTGTTGGATTTTTGGAATAATTGGTTCGCTATTGGGAGCCTTAGTTCTTTTCAAAAACAACTATTATTCCGAAACACTATTATATATTTTTTATGGTTTAATAGGTGTATATGGTTATATATATTGGAGTAATAAAAGCTCCTTTGACTTTAAAGTCAAAAGAATGCAATGGATAAAAATTATTAATATTACTCTAGCTGGATTACTTATCTCTTTTGGCTTGGGATACCTTATGACTAAAACAAATGCATCCAAACCTTATTATGACGCTATAAGTAGTGTGTTTGGAGTTATTGCCACATTTCTAGAGCTATATAAATACTTGGTTTCATGGAGTTTTTGGATTGTTATAAATGCATATACTATTTGGTTATACGACATTAAAGAACTAGACTTTCTTGCTATTCAGATGATAATTTATACGCTGTTGTCTATTTATGGTTATAATAAATGGTATAAGAGAACTATATCTTTGCAAAAATCACTTTAAAAATTTTATCAAGAAGGGACATGCCTTAAGTTTGCATACTTATTTTAGACTTTTAAATATGAATAAAAAGAAACTTCTATGCGTAACATTATCCTTGTTCACGGTTTGTGCATGTGACTATAAGTCAACTGGTAATGCAAATGAAAAAAAATCTAAAATTATAAAAACTATCGAAAAAACTATTAAAGTCGATTCTATTCAATTAAAGGAAAATAATTCAATCAATAATAAAAATACAAAAATGAAAAATGGTTTATACGCTAAAATGAATACTTCAAAAGGAGAAATAGTTATCTCATTAGAGTTCGAAAAAACTCCTTTAACAGTTGCTAATTTTGTAGGTTTAGCAGAAGGTAAAATTACTAACGAAGCAAAACCAGAAAATACTCCCTATTACGATGGTATAACATTTCACAGAGTTATTCCTAATTTTATGATTCAAGGAGGAGATCCAATGGGGATGGGTATGGGTGGTCCTGGTTATTCGTTCAGAGACGAGTTTCATCCAGACCTAAAACATGACATACCAGGGGTTTTATCCATGGCAAATGCTGGTCCAGGAACAAACGGAAGTCAGTTTTTTATCACAGTAGCTCCTACCCCACACCTTGACGGTAGACATTCTGTTTTTGGTCATATTGTTGAAGGAATGAATGTTGCTCTGGCTATTGCAAATGCTCCTAGAGATGGAAGGGATATGCCTTTAGACCCTATTTACATAAATAATATTGACATAGAGAGTGTGGGTGAAGCTGCTGAAAAATTTGATGCAGCCAAAACATTTTCTGAATTGAAATAATGAAAACGATAGATACTTTCTCTTTCAAAGAGAAAAGGGCTTTAATACGTGTAGATTATAATGTTCCTCTTGATGAATCTTTTATGATCCAAGATGACACCAGAATAACTGAATCACTTTCTACTATCAAAAAAATTTTGAGTGACGGCGGTTCTGTTGTTTTGATATCACATCTTGGAAGACCTAAGAATGGACCTGAAAACAAATTTTCATTGAAACATCTTGTCTCTCATTTAGAAACATTAACGGGGACTAAGGTGCTTTTTTCAGATGATTGTGTCTCAAAAGAAGCTATAAATATTAGCAAAAAACTGGAAATTGGTACAATCCATTTACTTGAAAATTTACGTTTTTATCCAGAAGAAACAACTGGAAATAATGATTTTGCTAAGAAACTTTCAGAACATGGTGAAATTTATGTGAATGATGCATTTGGAACAGCTCACCGACCTCATGCAAGCACTGCTGTCATAGCTAGGTACTTCACTGACAAGTGCTTTGGATATTTGATGACTAAAGAAATTTGTAATGCCTCAATTTTGCTGAAAAATCCCAAAAAACCATTCACGGCAGTTGTTGGAGGTGCCAAAGTGAGTGATAAAATACTAATTATTCAAAACCTACTAAATATAGCTGACCATATTATTATTGGAGGTGGTATGGCTTACACTTTTAAGTTTGCTCAAGGCGGAACAATTGGCAATTCTTTATTTGAAGAAGAACGAGTTGAAACTTGTCGTGAAATTCTTATAGAAGCAAAGAAAAAAAATGTTCAAATTCACCTTCCTCAAGACAGCATAATCGCCGATAAATTTGATAATAATGCTAACACAAAAAATTGCCAAAGTGACCAAATACCTGACGGATGGATGGGCCTTGATATTGGGGGCGATGCCATATCAACGTTCACAAACGTGCTTAAGCAATCCGAAACTATTTTATGGAATGGCCCTATGGGAGTGTTTGAAATGAATACATTTGAAAACGGTACAAAATCAATTGCTAAGGCTGTGGCTTTAGCTACAAACAATGGAGCCTTTTCTCTTATAGGTGGTGGTGATAGTAGTGCTGCTGTTAAAAAGTTCGGGTATACTAAACAAGTAAGTTATGTATCAACAGGTGGCGGTGCTTTGCTCGAATATTTTGAAGGAAAAAAATTACCAGGAATTATTGCCATAGAATGTTAAACCCTCTCTAAACTATTTTTGACTATCCGCATAACCAAAAACTTTTTTCAATAAGTCTGTAGTTCTTGATATAAGGCTTGATCTAATTTTATCCTCTTCCTTTTTAATTTGAGCGAATAAGGCTGCCATAGCTTTATTTGTTACATACTCATTCAAATCCGTTTGAACTTGCTTGCCCACTACTGTATTATAAGCAGAGCTCACCTTTGTCCATGGTTCATTAACTTTTACCTGCTCTAGTGAGGTTTTTATTACGGGATAAAATTTATTCTTCAACTGGTCAGAAATGGTTTTTTGTAAATACTTTGTTGCTGCTCCATCTCCACCTACTACAATAGAAATAGCATCTGAAATACTCATTGACTTAATTGCATTAACAAATATGGGCTTTGCCTCAACCATTGCATTTTCTGCACCCCTATTCATTGCAGTTACTAATTTATCTAAATAAGATCCCGCTAAACGGTTAGTGATTGGATTACCTCTTATTTTAGAAACAGCACTTTGAACTTCAACAGGCATTAATATTTTGTAGGTGTTATTTCCTAAAAAGCCATCCACCTTACCTAAAAATGATGTCCCTGTATTTACTCCAACTTCTAATGCTTGTTTTAAGCCGGAGGAGGCTTCAGATTGACTAATACTCGATGTTGTTGTACTTGCCGTGGCTAATACATCTAGAACTTCGTCACACGAAATAAGAGCGAATGAGAATAAGGAAAGTAAAATATATTTTTTCATAGTAATTAATTTAATGAAGCGAATCTATATCATAAATGAAATCTACTGCAAAAAACTTTCATAAATTATATCCATAATATTTGTTCGAACATTTTGTCTTAGTAATTTTTTATTTTCTTGACTTGGATAAACCCGATTACTTAAAAACACATAAATTAAATCATATTTAGGATCGGCCCAAACCATAGTCCCTGTAAAACCTGTGTGACCAAAACACATAGATGATGCATAATCAGATGCTAAATTTATATATCGCCTGTTGAACTCTGGCTTATCCCAACCAATTCCTCTTCTGGAATCACGTGATTGTTTGGATGTAAACCGAGTTATGGTTTCTTTTTTTAAATATCTCACACCATTATACATACCTCCATTCAATAACATTTTCATAAGTATTGCCAACGATTTTGAGTCACTGAATAATCCGGCATGACCTGAAACGCCTCCAAGCATGGCTGCTGCTGGGTCATGAACAAACCCATGCACAAGACCGTCTCGCATGTCTGGACTAATAGATGTTGGAATTATCTCTGATTTTTTAAATTTATTTAACGGCAAATAGGTCATTCTCTTGACGCCCAAAGGGCGATAAAATACAGAGTCTACATAATATTCCAATGCCACACCAGTTACCCGCTCAATTAAATCCCTCATTAATATCATTCCAAGATCACTGTATTTATATTTACCTACAGTACCTAATTCCGAATTCAAAATTTCTTTTCTAATCTGCTTTTTATAAGAAGATAACATGTACAAATCATTGCCTACATAAGTATGGGTATCGGTAGCAGTCTGTGAATAAATGGAGTCAAACACTGGTGTGCCCATAACAGTTCTTTTATAAAACGGTATCCAACTTTTTAATCCTGCTTTGTGCTCTAATACCATTTTAATCGTCATATGTGATTTATTTGAGCTTATCAACTCTGGTAAATACTTCACCATTTTGTCATTAATAGATAATTTGCCATCTTCTTGAAGCTTCATTAGCGATAAAGTAGTTACAGCTACTTTTGTGATGGATGCTAAATCGTATAAATCTGTTTTTTTAACATTAACCTTATTTCTAAAAGTGTGACTTCCAAAACCCTTATCATATACAACTCGACCGTTTTTTACTACAAGAACTTGACAGCCTGGCGTAGCTCTCGTTCTTATAGCTTGACTAACAATGTTATCAATTTGATTTAATTTACTACTTGACATTCCAACCTCCTCTGGTATTCCTGAAGACAACTCCTGAATTGAATGTGTGCTTTTGCCCATGGATGCTTTATATGCTAAACCTACAGTCACTGGAAGAGTACCATTTATGCCATGAATGCCAAAAATTGCTTGTGCTGCTTTTATATGGTGAGCTTTCTGATCTTCATAAGCAACAAGCACTGCGTTTTGATTATTAAATTTTTTTAAGTTATAGGGATTACCAAAATCGACTAAAAGAACATTGGATTTTTGACCAACTTGATTCAAAAATTTTGATGTCTGATTGGTAACACCAAAATTTGGCGGATACTTGCTTGTATTATGTAACGATATGATAACTCGGTCATATTGACCTACCAATACTTTTAAAGCATCAAACTGATTAAATGATGCATTTTTACTGATAGTCTTTAGGTCCACGTCTCCAAGTTTTTTTAATTCTTTTTGAAAAGTATTGATTGTACCATTACCTACCGCAATAGACAATATTGAATTGTTACTTGTTTTACTAATTGGTATAATTGAGTTAGTATCATTTAAGAGGCATAACTCCTGCTCAACTAATTGATAATTTATATGCTGGGCTGTAGTACTGTTTAGATCTTTAATGACATTATGTTCTGAAATCGGTGTGAATTTATTCAAACCCATAGCATGTTTGAAATTTAATATTTTGTGAACCTTACCCCATACATATTCCTCGCTTAATCGACCATCGGCCATTGCTTGTTTAATCAACATTTTTGCCTTTGGAATGTCTCCTGGTGCTAATAAAACATCATTACCCGCCATGAGTGCCTTTAATTCTAATTCACCATTTGGGTGGTATTTAGCCACTCCTTGCATGTTCAATGCATCTGTAAATGAGAGACCCTTAAACCCAAATTCTCTTCTCAATAAGCCGTTGATTGCTTTATTTGAAATACTCATCGCTACATTCCTTGAGCTGTCAATAGCTGGGATGAATAAATGAGCCGTCATTACAGACATTACACCTTTATCTATCATATACTCAAATGGCTTAAATTCTACAGATCTGAGTCTGTCCATATCATGATTTATAACCGGCAAATCCTTGTGTGAATCAACATCAGTATCACCATGGCCCGGAAAATGTTTCGCACAAGCGATAATCCCCTCGTCTTGCATTCCTTTTGCATAAGCCCAACCTTTTTCGGATACTTTCATGGGGTCTTCACCAAAAGACCGATAATTTATGACTGGATTGTTAGGGTTATTATTTACATCAATTACTGGAGCAAAATTTACGTGAATCCCAATGCGCTTGCACTGCCGACCTATCTCCCTGCCCATATCATAAATAATTTTATTATCAGCAATGCCACCTAAACCAAGTTGGTATGGATACGAAATAGTATTAGATAACCGCATAGCTAGTCCCCATTCGCCATCTATTGCAACAAGCATTTTCGTTTTACTTAATGCCTGAAATTTATTGGTTAATTTAACTTGTTCTGCTGGATTCCCCTTAAAAAAAACAACTCCGCCAACTTGATGGTCACGGATTAATTTTTCAACATTTGCGATATGCTTTGATCCATAAGTTGGTCTGACCTCAATCATAAACAGCTGAGCTAATCTCTCATCAACAGACAAAGAATCAAAAATCGTTTCTGCCCACGTTTTTGAATGTATTTGATTAAAAGTGTTAGGTGGTGCTAATAATTTAACTGCCAATAATAATCCTATGTATAAAAATGAAAACTTTGACAAATCAACTAATCGAATACGCATAATAAGTATTCCACAAAAGAGGTAACAATTACTTAATAGTAAGGACTTAAATACGTTAACTTATAAACGCATCTGTTTTATAAATAGTACAACTACTTGGATTTAGACAAATTGTGGGCTCCCCAATTTCTTAAGAAAGACCAAGTGAGAAATAAAAGCCTCTCTGAATGTTTTAAATTCTTGATAATTTATACCGTGCTTTAGAGATGTTTCCCTTACAATCTCATAAAGATTAGGGTAGTGAGCATGAGATATAGTAGGAAATAAGTGATGAATCACTTGGAAATTTAACCCACCGCAATACCATGTTATTAGTTTGTTTTTAACTGCAAAATCGAATGTGTTATGTATTTGATGAACTGTCCACTCATCTTTTGTAGTTCCATCAAATTTATCGTGATTAGACAAGTCAAACTTATCTACTACATGAGCCATCTGAAAAATCACTGACAATATCATTCCGGCCACAAATTCAAGTGAAAATATTCCAATAATGACTTGCCAAAAAGCAAAATCTAGGACCAAATATGGTAACACAAGCATATATGAAATATATACTAATTTGAAAAATAATATCGTGCCAACTTCAATTGCTTTATCGACTCCTTGCTTTTTATTTAATCCCTTCTTTATGTATTTAGAATACGCTGAAATATCTGCAAAAAACCAACCCATTGTCAAAAATCCATAAAAAAAGGTCCAATAAATGTGCTGAAAGCGGTGTATTTTTTTTCGAGGTGCATCTTTTGTAAAACGGAAAAGTCCCTTACCATTAACATCTTCATCGTGCTCATAAATATTTGTATAAGTGTGGTGAAGTTTATTGTGTTGGTTTATCCAATTACTCGAACTAACTCCTAAAAAATCAGCCGTGTAGCCAAAGATTTTGTTAACTAATCTATTTTTGGAAAATGACCCGTGATTTGCGTCATGCATCAATCCCATTCCAATTCCTGCCTTTACAAATCCCAGAAAAATGCAAAGCGACCATATTAACCAAGCCGACCAGCCCGAAAATAATATCAATGCAAAAGCACCAAAAAAACTTACTAGTAATAAAGTTGCTTTAAACTTCAAGGCTCCATTTGCAAACTTCGAAATATCCGCTTTTTTAAAATAACTTTCAACATTAGCTCTTAGCTCTCTACTAAAATTGCTTCCAGCAGCAGGTTTAAATTTAGGTAATGTAGGCAGAGTAGGGTTTTTCATTATTTTCAACAAATGTAGTTAATTACTTAAAATCTATCTTTTTTGGCTTCAAAGTATTCATCCAAATAAAACCGGGTACTTTACTTTTTGTTTCGGGAAACTTTTCTAATGGATAAAATATCGCTTTTGGTTGAACTACAAACTTGATGGATCTGACTCGATTTGAATCAAGACTGATTACCATATTTCCGCAAAAAACCTCGTTGACTCCAGAATATTGAGTAGAATCTTCTAAAGCAAAATAGATACTTTGAGCGTTACCATCAACATAAATTTTATCCAGTTTTTCTTCATTAAACGTTGCTTTTATATATCTGCCTGAAATTTGATTAAAAAGTTCATTCTGGTCTTTTTCAATGACTAAGCCCTTATTAATTACGTCCATGTAATCAATGCCTAACTTGTTTCTAAAAACGATTATTGTATCACCAGTAATCTGATTGCTATCTGTCCAAAGAATAGGCTCCTGAAAAAACCCAATAGAGCTATCCGAAAAATTATAAGCCAACGAATCTGAATGGGCTTGAATATCTGATTTATACATTCTTACCGAATGAAAAGCAACAAGAAGTCTTTTTTGACGATTTGCAGTATCTGCATAATCTATAAATGTATCTGCTTTGAAATACAAAGAATCGCCACCTATGTTTTTAATTGCTTTTGGACTCCCTGTAATAAGTGTTTCCTTTTTAAACCTTAGATATCTTCCATACTGACCAAAAATAGACATCTTTTCAGAAGTGTCTGTAAAATGGATATTGCCAAATGCTTCACCAAAACCAAGTGTTCTCTGATAAACCATGCTATCAGCTAGTAACCGATTACTCTTGCCATCTATATAAGCACCTCGACTGAATTGAGACGTCTCTGTATTTGTATTATACCAGCCATAATTACAAAAAATAGTGTTTTCCTCGCTGTAGATAAAAGTAGGTCCTGAAAAAGTAGCAGTATTAGAAATGGTATTGTATGCTAAAGTGTCGCTCGCCATCGTGTAATCTGGGTTATTAAGCCTTACGCTGTCTCGGAAATAAACATCCTTACTCCTAGAAAAATAAGTTCCTCGTTCACTATAAAGTTGATCATCGCCATTATCGATGTGTCCTCCGGAAGCATAATAGCCAATTTTATTAACCATGTCATAGTTTAATTGCTCTGTATTGAGAATCATCTTACCGTCAGAAAGAACTACATCTTTGCGAATAAGTGCAAGTCTAGAATCACCATTATACTCTAAATATTCACCATGTAGGTCTAACGTATCTCGTTGTCGAATATAAATATCTCCAAACGCCTCAATTTTATTCACTTTATCATAAAATCGAGCACTATCACAATCCATAAACATATTCCCTTGCTTAAACTGGACATTCCCCTTACACAATTGATAATCACCGATTTTTTGGTCATAAATCAACTCATCTGCGCTCAGAATTTCAATTTTAGTCTGACCAAGTATATTAAGGTGTATTAAAAAAAGAGACGCATATAGTAATGTGTGTTTCAAAATATAGCCTTATGCTGTTATGTTTGTTCTGATTTACATGCAAACATCGTGCTCACTAAGTTAAAATCATTCATAGAAAAAAATAAACTGTTTAATAAATCAGACCAAATCGGTCTTGCTATTAGTGGTGGTAGGGATTCTGTGTGTGCTTCATATATGTTAAATGACTTAAAAATTCCGTTTATCATGGTGCATGTTAACTTTAATTTGAGAGGAAAAGAAAGCTACAATGATCAAAAATTTGTTGAACGATTATCCAAAAAATTACCATACAGCAGAGGTATAAAAGTTCTTAACTCAAATGCTGAAAATTATGCTTTTGAGAAAAAGGTTTCTATTCAAGAGGCTGCTAGAGAGATTAGGTATGCATATTTTGAAGATTTAAAACAGTCGGGTCATTTTGATAAATTGATTACAGCCCACCATCAGAATGATATGGTTGAAACGTTTCTAATCAACCTGAATCGCAAATCTGGAATAAACGGACTGAAAAGTATCCCTATTAAAAGAAGATATATTGTTAGACCTTTTTTGGCATTAAACACCCGTGAAATAAATACCTACATAGCAAATCACAACATCAAATATCGAGAAGATAGCTCAAATCAAAGCTTAAAATATTTGAGAAATGTAATACGAAAAAAAGTCATCCCATCAATCGAAACTTCCATTCCTCATTTTGTCGATAATGCATTACAAAGCATTAATATACTTAAGGCAGAAAAAGAAACATTAGATTACCTATTAAATCAGCAAATAGAAAATATTACCAGCAATGATTTTGAGAATTTATATATTCAAAAACAACCGCTTTTAAATTTTCCACACCCTGCTGCTGTTTTGTATCAAATACTAGACGGATACCGGTTTAATATATATCAATGCAAAAAAATCATTGCTAGTTTCAACGGAATACCCGGAAAAATATTTAAATCAGAAACCCATCAACTTATAGTTGATAGAGAACAAATTATTTTAGAAATAAA
>CAJXBI010000003.1 GCA_913050005.1 uncultured Bacteroidota bacterium | reverse complement strand
CCTCTTACCAGGCACTCTTTCTCAATATTCTCATAATCATTCATCAAAAAGCTACCTCCCTTATAGTTCAATAACCACTCTACTTCTTCTTTTTGTTCTAAAACCCAATAGGCGATACCATAAGCTTTCAAATGATTTTTTTGAGTTGCATCCATTGGAATAATCAATTTATCTGCTAAAGCATTGAATGACATACCAATTAGTAAAACTATTGAAATAATTTTTTTCATATAACTACTCGATCAGAAAGGTTGTGATTTTGTGTGCTATTATAACCAAAGCAATTCCCAAAATATTGCTCAATGCTACATAAACTACGAAATTCTTATATTCCTGAAGTTGTAATAATCTGAAGGCGTCTAAACCAAAACTAGAAAAAGTTGTAAACCCTCCTAGAAGCCCAGTAATCAGAAATAATGAGCCTTTAGGATATTGAAGAACTAGGACACTAAGAATCCCAATCAATAAACAACCTAATAAATTAATTGAGAGTGTGGCTATGGGAAAATTTCCACCAGACTGAAAAGAATTACTTAAATACCAACGCATTGCTGCTCCAATTCCACCACCTATAAAAACCCAGATTAAATTCATTCGTGATAGGTATATTCAAACAGAAATTCAACCTCTAAATCACCGTTCCCATTGTAAGTATACACATTATTTAAAAGTCCATTTTCATTGTAAAAAAATAGTTGCTTGCGATTTTGTGAATCGATCGTACTTAAAACTCTGTCTTTCTGATCGTATTCATAATAGATTTGCTTAAAGTTAGGTTTTTCACCATAAATAGTAATATCTCTATTTTTTATTTTACCATCCGGCAACCTATCATAAATCACCATGCTTAATGGAGCCCCGCTCTCGTCTGTAACATACTCCTGTACCAAATTCTTCTTTTTATCATATCGATAGCTACTTTTTATTAGACTTTTTTTGCCAGAATTATTAACTCTTCGGGCTATTGTACTATCCAATTTATTTTTTGAATTTCTATAAAATTCATTAAAGGATAAAAGCGTATCGTTCATTTCAGCGTAATGGGTAGTGATCTGGATTGGGTCCTTAGTGTCATTATAATTGAAAACACTTCTTGCATAAGGACTATTATCTCTACGAATCTCTAAAGAACCTAATAACCCATTTTCGTAGGTATAAAATTTTTCTTCTGAATTACTCCAACCAATACATTTCATATCGGTTCTATGAAATGTAATAGCAGAAAGTCGATTAAATTTTTTAAACTCTAAAAGGCAAGTATCCTTATTGCCCTCAAATGCATGAACAAATTGGTATTTATGGACAGTTGCAACCTTATTTTTTCTAATTAGTGATGTGTCATTTTGTTGTGCTTTCAAGGTAAATGAAAGTAACATTAACAATCCAAAAATCCCTTGTTTTATCATTTTCTTGTGTAGCATACATCAGTTAATGTACCAACTTGCTTTTGTTCTAATTTTATTTTGCCAGCAAATGCAATCATTGCTGCGTTGTCAGTACAATATTCAAATTTAGGGATATACGCTTTAGAACCCGTATCATTTGCAAGTTTTGTAAGTGAATCTCTCAATGCAGAGTTTGCTGCCACACCTCCAGCTATGCCAATACTTTTAAAACCTGTCTCCTCAATTGCTTTTTTTAATTTGAGTAATAAATAAGACACAATCGTGTGTTGGATAGACGCACATAAGTCGTTTAAATGCTGTTTGATAAAATTGGGATTCTCTTTCATTTCCTTTTGCAAAAAATACAGTATTGAAGTTTTTAACCCCGAAAAACTGTAATCCAATTTATCTACGTTTGGTGTGTTAAATTTAAATGCCCTTGGATTACCTTTTTTAGCAAGATTGTCAATTATTGGTCCAGAGGGATAAGGTAAGCCAAGCATTTTACCCGCTTTATCAAAAGCCTCACCTGCTGCATCGTCAATTGTTTTTCCCAAAATTTGCATTTCAAAATTATCATTCACCAATACAATTTGAGTATGTCCCCCAGAGACAAGCAAGCAAAGAAATGGCAATGGAGGTTTTTCTCCATCAATAAAATGAGCGAACACATGAGCATCTAAATGATCCACATTCACAAAAGGTATCCCTAAAGACATTGACAAACCCTTCACAAAAGTGTGACCTACAAGAAGCGAACCCATCAAACCTGGGCCTTGCGTACAGGCAATAGCATCGATTTTATTTAAAGTTAAGTTTGCTTTATTTAAAGCAGATTTTACTGTTGGAATTATATTTTGTTGATGTTTTCTACTTGCCCATTCAGGAACCACCCCACCAAATTCCTCATGTACTTGCTGCGATGCTATCACATTGGAATAAATATTGCCGTTAGATAAAATGGATGCTGATGTATCATCACAAGACGATTCTATGCCAAGTATATTTTGATGTGAATTGTTCTTTGTGTTTTCCAAAGTATGTTTGTATTTCGTTTTATACAAATAAATAAGTAGTTGCCAAAAATAATTAAAATACCACTGATAATCCTTGCTGTTTTCTCAGGCTTGATATTGATATTCTTGGGAATTACTCAAACCAGTTGGTTTAAAAATAAGATAAAGACCCATTTAATAACCTATTGTGAAAAAGAGTTAGAAATTAAAGTAAGCATCAACACCCTTGATATTAATTATTTTGACTTTATCCGACTGAACAATTTATATATCGAAGGGAAAAATAGCGACACTCTAATCTATGCCGATCAATTATCGGTTGATTACGACCTCAAGAATTTAGTCCAAAACAAAATCGAACTAGATAGAGTATTACTCGAAGGTGGAGTTATCAATATAGGAATCCCAAAAAATGAAAATTCACTCAACATTCAGTTTTTAATTGATGCACTGAAACCTGAAAATCAAAAACCATCAAAACAATCTTTACCATTTACCATTAGTAATATTAAGTTAGAAAATACTGATTTCTATTATTATGATGATAATTACGACTCAAATAACTCCAACTTATTTGATCAAAATCATATAAAATGCAATGCCATCAATGGAGAATTAAGTGACTTTTTGATTATTGGAGATTCATTAGAATTTGCAATAGATAGATTGTCTACCCATGAAAATTCTGGTCTAGTTATTCAAAAGCTCTCTGCTAATACAACCATCAGCTCAACAACACTAAAATTTGAAAATCTAATACTTAAAACCCCATCTAGTTTTGTAGAAAATTATGTAGCATTTAAATACAAAAACTACCATGATTTCTCTGATTTTAATAATCGAGTAACGATCAACTTTTCGCTATTGAATTCGTATGTTCATACTAAGGATATTTCATATTTTTCAGATAATCTTAATTCATTTGATGAGTTGCTAAAAATTAATGGAATAATCACTGGTAAAGTAAATGATTTAAAAAGTGAAAATTTACAATTATCAGTAGGTAATTACAGTCACTTTGATGGCCAGTTTGTTGTTAAAAACATTAACAATGCATCAAAATCAAATTTCATTATTAATGCTAAAAAAATAGAGAGTACCCCAAATGAACTCGAGAGACACCTTGGAGAAAATCAACTATTTGGTGAATTAGATTATCTCAAAAAACTCCAATTTATAGGCAAATTTAAAGGGGGTATCCACGATTTTGATATCGATGGAAAACTAGTAACAAATGTTGGTAACGTTACCACTAATTTTTCAGTAAGTAATATTGAGGATATCCCGACATATCAGGGTTCGTTGTCAAGTAAAAAATTAAATCTTGGACAGATACTCTCAAATCCATCGTTCGAATATTGCAATTTCAATATCGATTTAAATGGTCAAGGTTCATCATTAGAACATTTAAAAACTGAGTTTATTGCAGCTATCAATCAAATATCCTACAATGGAATATTATATGACAATACCATCCTAGACGGGAGCATTATGAATAATTTAATCTCTTGTAAGATAAATAATCAAAGCCTAGAAAATGCGTTTATTATTAACGCAACGCTAGACCTCCAAGAAGAAAAGACCTCGTTAAATGCTAAAACAGATATACAAAAGCTGAATTTTAGGCTTAGCCACGACGATACAGCTAGTATAACACTGACTTGCAACGGAAATTTTAATCTTACAGGCAATTCAATTGAAGAACTGAATGGAGAAATTGATTTGGAACATCTAAAATATTCTACTAATCACGAGCATTATCCATTCAATCATTTTAAAATCACTAAAAAAGCTAAGGAAGATAATCAAGATATAAAGTTAATCTCAGATGAATTTGAATTGCATATTTCAGGAAATTACACTCCAGACGAACTACCAACGATTGCTCAAAAACTAATCCATAATATTCAACAAAAAGATCAGTTATTAATCGATTCAACTATTTTATCAAAGAATGTAAATGTAATTGTGAAGGTTACTGAAAATAATCAAGTCATCTCTCAATTCATTGAAAATTTATCGTTAGAGAGTGGCTTTTTTTCTCTGAATTATGATATTGAAAACGGGAATATCTCAAGTAATAATAATATAATTGGGCTTCATTTTAAAAATATTACTGCACCTCACATAATAGCCAATATTCAAAATGAACGAGACTCTTCGGCTCTAAATTTTAGTGTATCTACAAGTGGTCTATTACAAAATGACAGTAGTTTATTCGATTTGTTTGAGTTAAAAGGTACACTTAAAAATAACGTTGTCCATTTTAGTAATCTTTCAAAAAAAGGGAATAATCTGGATATTGATGTTGAAGGTCGAGCTATATTAAGTAATGATAGTATAAAAATCCATTTTGACCAATCAAAAGTTCAAATAGAACAAAAACCATGGGTACTAAAACCCGTTGATAATCCAAACATTGTTCTTCATGACGGGATTACTGAATTTTTGTATTTTGATTTTAGGCATGCCGATGAAATTCTATTTTTTGACGCTTCTTTAGGAGATAACTCCTCTAACAAGGCAAATGCGATTATTTCAAATTTCAAACTCGAAAATATCAACCCTTTTATCGCTGGATTTGATTTGCGATTTCATGGTTTGGTGAATGGATTTATCGATATTTCAAATCGAGATGGATTCCCCATAATTGAGACCAATCTATCCATAAATCAATTTCAAATGGACGATGACACACTTGGAGATCTTGAAATTATCAGTGAGAATGCAACAGGTCTTGCAGTAAAAGTAAACGGGAACATATCCAATGGGATCCTCAATCAAATGAAAATAAAAGGTGATATTGATTTTGAAAACAAAAAATCACCACTAAATCTCAGACTGGAGGCTCAAAGGAGTAGTATTAAACCATTTGAAAAGTACCTGGCTGGACTAATGTCAGATATTTCTGGATATAGTACCACCGACATTTCAATAACGGGAACATTAAAATCACCAAAATTAGATGGGACAATGCATTTGGATAGCCTACGATTTAAAATGGACTATCTTAAAACGAATTATACTGCTGACGCAACTGTCAAAATTGATTATTCTTCTTTTCATATTTCTGATGCTAAAATAGTAGACCGATATGGTCAAAAAGGGTCAATATCTGGAGATGTAAACCACCGAAATTTTCATGATTTCAAATTAGATTTGAATATTAATGATCTAGAAAATTTTGAAATTATGAATACCCTACGAAGTGACAATAATCTATTTTATGGAAGTGCTTTTATGGATGGTTCAGCAAACATTTCTGGCCCTGTTGATGATATTTACATTCAAGTAAATGCCAAAAGTAGAAAAGGAACAGTCATCGAAATTCCTTTGGATGATATAGAATCTGACCACACACTTAGTTATGTCAAATTTGTTGATCCAAAAAAGAAAGCTAACGAAGAACTGACATTTAAAACAGCAACTGGTATTCAAATGGATTTCAATTTTGAAATAACCAATGATGCAGAGGTAAAGCTAATTTTTGATGAACTATTAGGCGATAAAATTGAAGCTTCCAGTCACGGTAAACTTCGAATGGAGATAAACACATTTGGCGACTTCAATATGTATGGGGGACTTACTATAGACAAAGGAAACTACTTATTTACGGCTTTTGATCTTATCAATAAGTTTTTCATTGTAAATCCGGGGGGTACACTTCGTTGGGATGGGAACCCATACAATGCAAAAATTAATTTAGAAGCTATAAAACGAGAATACCCCATTCCGCTCCCACTACTCGCAGGTTCATTGTCTTCTACAGAAGATAGTACCCTTTTTCAAACTGCCATACCAGCCGATTGTTATCTAAAATTGGAGGGATTATTATTCAATCCAGATGTAACTTTTGATCTTGGATTCCCCTCTCAAACCAACCTAAATACAAATACAAACAGTACCCTTAACACAGTTATTAATCGAATACGATTAGACCAAGAAGAACTAAATCGTCAAGTATTTGCATTACTTGTTTTAGGAACTTTTATACCTCCTAGTTTTGCCAATACTTCAAGTCCAGAATTATCTGTTGGTGCAGTAAATACAGGGATTAACAGTTTTAGTGATTTTGCCTCAAGTCAAATTAATAATTGGTTGGGTCAATTAGATACTCGATTTCAATTAGGTGTTGATTATCAAACATCATATCAGAAAAAAGCTGAATTAATTCTTTCTTTACGTCGAAAATTTCTCAATGATCGTTTAGAATTGTCATACTCTACCGATGCCGCTGCACAAGGTTCTATCCCTTATGACATTAGTGTTAAATACACCATTGGAGATGACGGTAATCTAAAACTTCAAGGGTTTCAGAAACAAGCAAATGACCCTACAATTGGAAGCATTACCAATGTTCGAACAACTGGAGTTGGACTTTTCTACCGTTACCAATTCGATAAGTTTAGATTACGTAGAAGAAAGAAAAAAATAAGTACTAATCCTTAGTTACTGAAAATCCGTTGTCAGTTTAAATCGGAGGATTCTCCCATTGCCTGTATCACAAACCCACAATATTCGATTTTTGTATGCTAAAGAAGAAGGGGCGTTAAATTGAGTAAGTCCATCACCTCTCCCCCCAAAACTAGCCAATTGATACTTGCTAGTTGCGGAGCCAACAGGAGGTTTAACCCCCTCTAAACCGGTAACAGTGAACTGATAAAGCGAATCTTTCATTTGGTCTAAAACAAATATAAAATTCGTTCCATCGCCAGTCACAAGTGTAGAAATTGGTTGTGAAAATTTATTAGGGGTTGTTAAGCTACCGTCTGCAATCGTTGAATCTGCCTCAAAAAGTATCCGAGGTTCGTAGCTCGCTCCAAAATCGGTCTCGATATAATCAATAACTTGTACTTTTATTGAGGTATTATTAGACAATGATGTAAACACAAAATGATCAGGTCCACCAGCAGAGATCTGGGGAGGTTGAACAAAACTTGATATCCCCATTGGCTTTTTGAAAAAATCACGGAAAAAACCATTGGGTGTATTTACAATTACCGGTGTGATGTAAGTTCCATCTACGTCAAATAATAAAATAGCATCATCAGGACCCCCAAATTTTTGTGGATTATTATCCACTCCAGATCGAGTAACATAGAACCGATTATCTTCAAGGACAGCTATCTTATTGAACTCAACTTTATCATCACTTCCCGAAAAAGTAGATTTAAAATAAAGTGGATGAGCTATTGTGTCAACCACACGTGCATATTCTATCCCAAATTCGTTTCCATCACCATGCATATCGATACGATAAATACATGTTACATCTCTTGTTATACCACCTACCGTCCGCTGGCTAGTTCCGATTGCTAATAAATCTAATTTTCTATTTTGAGCTATGGATTTAACACCATTCAACTGAAATCTACCCAACTCTCTGCCACTTTCGTCTAAGGATATTATTTCTTCAGTAGCCCCATCCACGACATAGATTAATTCATCAAAACCTGCAATGATATCTATCGGATTTTGGTATTTCTTGATTACAGGCTCAACAGGCACATAAGCTACTTCTCTTGGGAGATACTCCGGTATTTCAATAAAATCTAAGTCTGTTTTTTTGCCAAAAAAACCATCACAACCGGCTATTAATAAAATGCCTATTAACCAATAATAGCTCTTATGTATGAAGTTACTGATCATCTTTGGTCATTATTAAATGGGATCGATAAACCAATGAGGTGTTGTACTCCCATTCGATTGGTCGGGTTAACTGCATAATCAATATACAGAGGGTGTACTCCTAATCTTGTTTTAACTCCTATACCTGCGGTAGGGTAATTTTGACCTTGCACACTTAATTTATACCCCAGTCTTGTAAAGAGGAGGTCTCTAAAGCTCAACTCACCTCCCAAACGAATATTTTCAGCATTATCACTAGGGTGATTGAGTTCTGCAGAGGCCACTATTTTTTTTGATTTACTCTCATATGGAACAAATGAAAATCCCATCTTAAAAATGCTAGGTGTTGTATATTTATTTAGAACAACATCTGTTCTATTAAAAGTAGTTTCTAAATCAGAACCAATCATTTGAGAATTTCCTCCAAAATTTTTAACAACAACTGCAAATGTTAAGTCTTTATAATCTGTTGTATAAAGAAAGCCGATATCAGCAGTAATCGTGTGATTAGTGTATGAAGCAATACCCTCGTAAATATATTTTAGTCCTATTCCAATACTGAAGTTTTGAGACAACTTTCTAGCATAGTTCATTCCTAATGCTGTATTATTAGCATAAAATAATTGTCCTGTACCATTGGGTTCGAACTCTGTCCTTATTTCCATGGCACCCGCATTTAAACTATTCACATTGAAACCAATGACTGAACCATCATCTAAAGTAAACCCTGATGCAAGAAAACTTTGATGAATTCCGGCTCCTACTGATAAATTACTAATTGCAATACCCGAACTTTTTATTTGGACTAGTGCCGCTGGATTATTTTCACTGCTGTATAAATTCCCTTTGTTAGCAACACTTGCACTGGCCATCGCAAAAGAAACAGGGCTCAAATCATTCTTTAGAAAACTCAACGCAGATAATCCAGCACGTTGACCACCAAAATTTGGAAGCAATTGTGCTTGGCTAAATAGCGAGGATAAGCTTAATAATAGTAATAACCCTTTTTTCAAAATACAATGCGAAAATACGACTTGATTAACATAAAAATAACATAAGAAATATTTAATGAAGAATCAATAAAAAGGTAAAGTCTTATAACCCCTTTTCTATAAATTCAGTTCTACATCTTAAGATTTCAAAGTATAGTGTCAAATCATCAATCATATCAATAAAACTGGGATGAAAACTACAAAAAGTCTTAAATCGAATCAATTCATCGTCCTTAAAACTTGTAAGTGTTGATACTACAAAATCATCAAACTTTTTACCGTTTTCTTTGCGTTGTTTATCTCTTGCCAATAGCATGGCATACTCTCTACGCTCTCTTCCTGATTTACTAAATCGATCATATAAATAGGTAATTGGACTTCCAAGTACAACTCCACCTTGAGCAGACCTATCCAAACCAACAAGCTCTTTCTTCATTTCGATAATTCGAAGTTTCTCACGCACTTTTTCTTCATCAGACTTTCCTAAATCATTACTCAGAAACTTACGATCAAACAGTGAACGTTCTCCCAAAATTGAAAACTTTACCTCTCTCAAATCGTAGGTTCGTGGTTGCAGATAAAATACCAAATCTTCCCTTCCCTCAAAATCAGAGGGCATTATAATTAGCGTATCATATACCAAATGACAAATGGTAATTTCTGACTCTGGTTCATAAAAAATCGTAACTAAACCATCTACATTAGTCAGTAAAGATTCCCCATCATTATTGGTTACCTTGGCATATAAAATCGGCTCACCATTTACCAATGACTTAAATGTGGCTGAAAATTGATTGGATTGGGAATATCCCCATCCAGATATCAAAATCATCATTAAAATTAATAAATGTCTCAAACTATATTAAAGCCTTGAACATACAAATCAAGTAAATAGTTGCTTTACTTTTGTAATTAATGACAAGATTTATATTTATTACGAGTACGCTAATACTCTATTCGATTGCATACAGTCAAAAAATAGACTTAGAAACACTTAAGCCAAAATCGGAGGACTTTGCAAACACCCATGTTAAAAAGATTGCTGAGGACACCTTCCAAAGCAGTTACGTTATATGGGTTAAACAACAAGTAAAACCTCACTATCACGCTAATCACTCAGAATATATTCACGTTTTGAACGGCGAAGCAATCATGAGACTTGATTCATCTACATTTACCATTCGTAAGGGAGATGTGGTATTCATCCCACAAAAAAGTATTCATGCCGTAAAAACCGTTTCCAAAGAACCCCTAAAGGTCATATCAATCCAAACCCCACTTTTTGATGGTGATAGGATTTTGGTAGAAGAATAATCCATTTAAACTACAAACGTGGAATATTAATACCTTTGTAATGGTGGATAGTAAATCTAAAATAGCACCAGTTAAATCTAAGATAAAAATACTACCGAACGCACCAGGAGTATACAAATATTTTGATAGCAATGGCTCGATTCTTTATATTGGAAAGGCTAAAGACTTAAAGAAAAGAGTAAGCTCTTACTTCAATAAAAAACACTATGAAAATAAAAAAACCGAAATTCTTGTTCGTAAAATATGGGATGTAAATGTTACTGTAGTCCCCACTGAAATTGACGCACTTTTATTAGAAAATAGTTTAATTAAAGAGTTCAAACCCAAGTATAATATCAATCTTAAAGACGATAAAACTTTCCCATCAATAAAGATTACGAATGAACGTTTTCCAAAAGTTTTTTCTGTTCGAAAAACAATTAAAGACGGGAGTACCTACTATGGCCCTTACACCAATATTAAACTCATGCGTATTGTATTGGAATTATGTAAAAAGATTTATCCAATCCGAAATTGCAACTTTAATCTTTCAGAAAAAAATATCGCTGACGGTAAATTTAAGGTGTGTCTCGAATACCAAATTGGAAATTGCAAAGGAGCTTGTGAGGGTTTAGAAAGTGAGGAGGAATATTTAGAAAGCATTAAAGGTATCCGAAATATTTTGAGAGGAAATCTTAAGGAAGTTAAAGATCATCTCAAAAATAAAATGGGAAAAGCTTCTACAATTTGGAAGTATGAAGAAGCAGGAAAATACAAGCAAAAACTTGATGTTCTAACTAACTATCAAAGCCGTAGTACAGTAGTAAATCCTAGAATAAATGACGTAGATGTCTATAATATTGCTCAAAATGACCGATATGCATACGTAAACTATTTGAGAATAGCCCGTGGTATAATCATCCAATCTCGGAATATGGAGCTCAAAAAGAAGATGAACGAAAGCACAGAATTGCTTTTAGAGACTGCCCTTGGAGATATTAAAAATTCAGACATGACTACTGAAACTGCCGAAATAATAGTACCTATACCGTTAACTATTTCTGGGGATTATACTATTCCAAAGGTTGGAGATAAGAAAAAGCTACTTGAGCTAAGCTATAAGAATGCATTGCTCTACATGAAGGAAAAGACTAATCAATATGAAAAGCTAGACCCAGACCTTAAAAAAGAACGTTTACTATCAACCATTCAAAAAGATTTAAGGCTTAAAGATTTGCCCGTTCACATGGAATGTTTTGATAATTCTAATCTTCAGGGATCATTTCCTGTAAGTGCATGTGTGGTATTTAAAAATGCCAAACCAAATAAAAAAGAATACAGACATTTCAATATTAAAACTGTTGAAGGTCCTAACGATTTTGCTAGTATGTATGAAGCATTGACAAGAAGATACTCACGGTTGATTGAACAAAAACATTCACTGCCTCAGTTAATTGTTATTGATGGAGGAAAGGGACAATTATCAAGTTCGGTTAAAGCATTGAAGGATTTAGGAATTTATAGAAAAGTTGCCATCATAGGAATTGCAAAACGATTAGAAGAAATCTTTTATCCTGAAGATAATCTCCCTCTTTATTTGGATAAAAAATCTGAAACGCTTCGTGTCATTCAACATATGCGTGATGAGGCACACCGCTTCGGAATCACTCATCACCGAAATCAGAGAAGTAAAGGTACAATTGCCAGTAAATTAACCGAAATAAAAGGAATAGGGAATGAAACAGCAGCTGAATTGTTACGTACATTTAAATCAGTTGCACGAATTAAAAAATCAACATTAGATGAAATAACTAAAGTGGTTGGCCCATCAAAAGCTTCTATTATTATAAATTATTATCGTGACCAATCTTAATTATTTCATCCAAAAAAATGGGCTGGATGCATTCAAAAAACTTGCATATCATTTTACTTCAAATTACAACTACAAATGTATACTAGATAGCTGTAGGTTAAAAACAGGTGCGTATGAAGGTAAATACGAATTTTTAGCTGCATTTGGTGCAGAAAAAGTAATTCAAAGCCTAGAAGAACTTGAAAAAGACAAGAAAGAAAATAACTGGTTTTTTGGCGTTATTGGATATGATTTAAAAAATAAATTTGAGAATCTTTCTAGTCTTAATTCAGAAATCATTCATACTCCTAAACTATTATTTTTTATCCCTAAAATAATAATTGGTATTGATCATGAAGAAAATGTTACTCTCATAAAAGGAGTATTACCACCCAATTTTTGGCATGAATCAGAACAGAATTATCCTCACAAAATAAATCCTGAAGAAGTTCCAATAATTAAGGAGGATTATTTAAAAAAAATAAAATTAATCCACGAACTAATCCGAAAAGGCGAGGTTTACGAGTTAAATTACTGTGTCCCACATAAGTTTACCTATGAAGAATTCTCTCCCATAAATTTTCATATTGCATTAATTAACAAATCTCCTGTGCCTATGGCAGCCTATTTTGGTTCAGATTCACTCCATTTGTGTGGAGCAAGTATGGAGCGATATTTGGTAAAAAAAGAGGAGAAAATATTAAGTCAGCCTATCAAAGGAACTATAAAAAAAGGTGAAACCATTAGAGAAGATCACGCATTAATAGCCACACTTTTAAACTCTGAAAAAGATCGAGCTGAAAATGTAATGATTGTTGACTTGGTTCGAAATGACCTTAATAAAATATGTCAAACTTCAAGTGTTAAGGTTACCGAATTATGTGAGATTTACAGTTATTTACAAGTTCATCAAATGATTTCTACCGTTGAAGGAAAACTAAATCCTAATACTTCTTTCACAGACATTTTAAGAGCAACATTCCCTATGGGTAGTATGACTGGCGCACCTAAGATTGCTGCTATGAAACACATTGATGAGCTTGAATCATTCAAAAGAGGATGGTACAGTGGCTCAGTCGGATATATCCAACCCAATGGTGACTTTGATTTTAATGTAGTTATTCGCAGTCTGCTATGTGATGAAGATAAAAAAATACTAAACTACTGTGCGGGTGGAGCAATCACAATAGACTCCAATCCTGAAAATGAATGGGACGAAATACAAGTTAAAACTAAAGCGATTACTGAAGTTTTAAATAACTAATCCCACATATGATTAAATTTGTTATAAATCAATTATTCCCAACATGGATACAATTATCTCACTAAATCTAAATAACTTTAAAAATGGAACCCAAGAACAAAAGAAAAAATTTGTTCAAGATTTAGGGATTGCATACCAGCAAATAGGTTTTGTAGCTGTTTACAATCACGAATTAAGTGATGAATTAACCGCAGAGCTATACAAATCTACCAAGGAATTTTATGCACTTCCTTTTGAGATAAAGATGAATTATCACGTTAAAGGTTTAGCAGGTCAACGTGGCTTCACATCATGGGGTACGGAACACAGCAAAGACAGCAAAGTTGGAGACTTAAAAGAATTCTACCATTTTGGACAAGAAATTCCTAATCATTTACAAAAGCAGTATGATTATCCCAAGAATATATTCAACGAAGAAGTTCCTGCTTTCAACAATTACAGTTTAAAGGCATTTTCTGCACTTCAAGAAACTGGAAAATATATGCTCAGGGCAATTGCACTATTTCTTAAATTAGATGAAAACTATTTTGATTCATACATTGAATTCGGGAACAGCATTCTTCGTCCTATTCATTATGGCCCAATCAAAGAAGCTCCAAAAAATGCAGTCCGAGCGGGACAACACGAAGACATCAATCTAATAACTCTTCTCATGGGAGCTAGTGCTGAAGGTCTTGAAGTTTTAGATAAAAACAATAATTGGGTTCCTATCACTGCTTTGCCAAATCAACTAATTGTAAATGTAGGAGATATGCTTCAGAGGTTAACCAATAATGTATTGAGAAGTACTACTCATCGAGTAGTTAATCCACCTAAAGAACAATGGGATACGACCCGATTTTCAATTCCATTTTTTTTACACCCTTCTTCAGAAATGAGGTTAGATTGTTTAGATCATTGTATTAGTTCAACAAATCCAAAAATGTATGACGATATTTCTGCTGGAGAATTTTTAAACGAACGATTAATTGAGATAGGTTTGTTTAAAAGTAAATAAGGACGCCTGAAATTGTTTACTAACCCTGCTTATCATTTTTATTACTTTCTTCGTAGTTCATGAAATTTATCATTACATTTTCATTACTTTTTTTATATATTTTTGGTGTTGGACAAACCACCATTGGATTAGTAATAGAACCTACTTTTAATATCCCTCAATTCAAAAATTCGACTTCATTGGATTCGATTAAAGATATTCAAAAGCCAGACTTAACTTTAAGTTTTGGAATAGCAATTAAAAAGCAATTAGACCGATATAATTCATTAAGTTTTATCCCAGGTTTCCATCAAATTAATCTACTCACCGTTAAAAAAAATCTTCAGTTTTTAGATATTATTCACCCAGCTCTACCAGAAATAAAAGATTTAACCCAATCTGCAAGTAAAGTTGCTCGTGTAAGATACAGACAACAATACATCGGCACTCAAATATTATACAATCGACAACTTCAATTAAGAAAAATACCCCCAAAATTAAAAATTGAAATTGGTGGAGGAATAGGGCTTTATTATTTAATTCATCACTCCGTAAAAGTAAATACTGAGGGATTTGCTCTAAATAACCAATTCGTCACTATCATAAATCAGAAGAATACGGGCATTGATCCAAACCCCATATTGGTTCAGATTTTAATGGATGCCAATTTGCTTTACAATTTAACTCCGAATTATACTATTTCAGGTGGTCTTAAAGTTGGTCTACCAATTACAAATACCAATAGTGAACTTTTCACATTCGTAGTGTACAATACTGGTTTAAGAATTAGTTTGAGTAAGCTATTCTAGTTATCTAAATAGATATACCTCACCTTTTGAGACAAAGGGTGATTCTGATCCGTTTTGAGGTTTCGTATACCGAATTATGAAAAAATAGTACCCTTCATGGACGAGCTTTTTCTGGTAGTTCCCGTCCCATCCAAACTCACCCTTGGAGCTTTCATAAACTAACTCGCCCCATCGATTATAAATTTGCATTGACTTCAAAGTCACATTTCCAGAAGGCTTAAAAATATCATTCAAACCATCATTGTTAGGAGAGAATGCGTTAGGTATAAATATCTCACAAGCGTATGGTAAAAAAGTTAAATTGATATCATCCGTATAACTTCCACATTGATTGCTAACAGTAACTGAATAATACCCACTTGAAGTAATTTCTCTCTTACCTCCAACATAGCCATCTTTCCATCTATAAGTTGCATTCTGTGAAGTTAAGCTGATATTTTTTATACCATCACCGCAAAGCAATGAATCATTGCCCAGTTCAAAATTTGGAGGTGAAATCACACTCACATTAATTGAATCTCGATATCTACATCCATTTTCGGTCTTTTGTGCCCAGAATATCCCTGGAGTTTGGATTATAATTGAAGAATCAATTGCTCCGTTACTCCACAAAAGTGAGGAATTACCCTTATTAATTTTTTTCGTAAAACGCTCACCTTGACAAATGATAGTATCAACTCCCAACTCAAAAACAGGCAATTCAAAAACTGAGGTCGATCGGATAAACGTATCCTTACATCCGTCTTTGTCAACTGCATAAGATACCTTATGATTCCCCACAACATTTGGACTAAAAATACCTCCCACAGAAACCATATTGCTTATCCAACTACCTCCCGATATTTTGGGTATTAAATTCACATCATCATCACCTTCACAATAAGAAAGTTGAAGACCGTCAAAGTAATTATCGGGTTGATTTACAACAGCGGTACTGTCTTTGTAAATATCGTAACAACCATTATCATCCGTCACTTCTAGGATGATTTCATAATTTCCAGTGGTTGTGTATGTATGAGAGTTTAAAGCTAAGTTCGAGGTATTACCGTCTCCAAAATCCCAATGATGTCGAGCGTTCGAATCAGAAGTATTATGCTGGAAATCAAATATATTATTGTTAATACACATCACTGAATCTAAAACAAGATTTGATATATCAATCGGTTTTTCACGCACTTCCACTGTTAAATCAGTTGAATCTGTACACAATTCATCTCTTGGAGTGAAAGAGTTTGAAATAATTAATTTGACGTTATAAACTCCAGGATTTTGATAAGAGACATCACCATTTATGATTTGATTATCAAACGTACCGTCGTCATAAATCCATTTGAAAACAGTATTCGAATATGGGGTGCTAAGATACCTGAAAGTAGAATTATTCTTAAAATAAAAATGATTCAAATTTCCATCGGGTTGGTAAAAACATTGAATTAAACTATTGTTTGAATAAGCTGAATCAATTGCAAATTTTACAACTGGCTCAGGTGCGATTGTATCGTATTTTATTATTTCTGCCAAGCAACCAGGACTTGTTACTTTCAATTTTACAGTGAAAATTCCATAAGTTGAATATGACTTCGATGGGTTCTTTTGGGTTGATGTTGAAAAATCCCCAAAATCCCATGAATAATTTACTGTTTGGGGTTTTGACTGATTGATTGATGACGTAAAATTAGTGTTATTATCTGTCTCACATTGATAATTGTCATCCATCGAAAAATTAATAGATAAACTCTCTGTTTTGGTGCTAATCTCAGGATAATTTGTATTAAGATAATCAAACACTAATCCCGAACCATTGTACTCAAAAATTGAAAAGAAATAAGTCTGGTTTGGATCTAATTTTTTAACTTTAACAGATGATTCAATTCCATTATAGACGATAAATTCACTTCCACTAATTGTACTCCCATTGCCAAAACTATCGGAAGCCAAGTAATAAGTATTTTTAACGGGAAACGATGAAATGGCTGAGTTTTCAGAAGCTACTACAATCCGTGAAGCACCATTGCCGTTAGTCCAAGAGATATTTGTTTCAGTGCAAGAAGTCTGATCAATAACTATATTAGAGGCCGAAATTGTTGGCCCTTGGGCTATAGCAATTGACACAATAATAGCAGCAAAAATTGAACAGTAAAATCTCAACATTAGTTATACAAAATTAATAATTTCATGTAATCCGAATAGATTTTTTCTGCTATTGGAGTCATATTCTTGCAACAATACCAAGAGGTAAAATTTGATTTGTTCTAGAACTTAAGCACAATTCTGATATTTCAAATTCCCTATTGCTGAAATAATCATTCATTAGATTTTGAATAAGATAAGGGGATAGCCCAAGTGAGTATACATTGAGTACCAGAAAACCTTTGGAAGATAAAATCTGAGAAACCTGTTCTAATAAGGTTCCTAATTTTTCTTCTAGCTTCCATCTTTCACCTTTTGCCCCAATTCCGTATGCAGGAGGATCTAGAATGATTCCTTGATATTTTTTACCCCGCTTTACCTCACGACTCACAAACTTCAATGCATCCTCTACAACCCATCTGATACCTTTTAATTTATTATGACCTTGATTTTCATTCGCCCAACTGACTACTTGTTTAATTGAATCTACATGAACAACATCCATTTCTGCAGCTTTAGCTGCAAGAGAAGCTCCCCCTGTATATGCAAATAGGTTAAGTACACTTCCCTTGCCATTAAATCCCCTTGATTTTTTATAAATATAATCCCAGTTTGCTGCCTGTTCAGGAAATATTCCTACATGTTTAAACTGAGTGAAATTAAGTTTCATTTTTATCCATTGATCAAATAACTGATAATGAATATACCAAGGTCTTAGTTTACTAACATGATTCCATACTCCTTTGTGACTGCCTTCTTGGTCAAAGGAGGCTGTCATAATATCCTTCCACTCTTTAGCAGACATTCTAGAATTCCAAATAGCTTGTGGTTCAGGTCTTGAAAGTATTTGACCAGCAAATTTCTCTAATTTCATCCCGTTGCCAGAATCGATTAATTCATATTCTTCCCAATTCTCAGGTTTAATAGCCTTTATCATACTACTTTAATTTCATCAAGTTTTAGTGGGGATTGATTGACCATATGCAAATATATACTCGCTAACGCAGCCACATCATTTTGACAATAGGCTTTTATACGTTCCAAATCATTTTTTTTGTAATAAACATCAAATATTTGACTCCCATCAATATCATCTTTGGATGAAGAGATATTAAAAACAGCTGAAAGAAGGTCTAATGATGTGTAATTCTTAAAGTTTCCAAACTTCCATAGATTCATGGTATCCAAATGCTTTACGTCCCAAGGTTTTTTACCCGCTAGGTCTAACATATCTGGCATCTGTATACCATTAATAAGAATTCTTCTACTCAAATATGGGAAATCAAATTCTTTACCATTGTGAGCACATAAAAAGTGTGACTTAGGATTATAATTATTTTGAAGCATAGCACAGAAATCTTTCAGTAGTTCAAATTCGTTTTTACCATAAAAACTCTTAATACGAAATTCACGATTATCCCCCTCATCATGAACAAAACCTGCTGAAATACATATAATTTTACCAAACTCTGCGTAAATTCCAGCCCTTGTATAAAGCTCCCCAGGAGATTCTTCATTCTTAGCAAAAGAACTAGCCTTTCGGTCCCATAATTTCTTCCATCTATCATCTAAAGACTGATAATTTTCGTTTTGAGGAACTGTCTTTATATCTAAAAACAAAATGTTTTTCATACGTGTATATTTAGTTTAGTTAACAAAAATAGTTTTTGTGCAATTACTCAAACTATTAACTTTTTTATTCAGGCTAACTAATATATAAATTAGCATAAACTATATTAAATACGAAATGGATAAACTTGACTATTTACTCAAAGGTTATATTCACACCCATTCTGGTTTTCAAGTGCATCAAACTTTCAATAATCTTATAATAAGCCGTGAAGGAGATTTGAAATGGAATTTTAAAGATTCAAACTTTATTAAACTCCCAGTATGTGATTACATATTAATAATTTAGGGATTTAATGAAACTAGTGAAATCATCAAGAAAAAAATTAAATTTGGAATCAAAGGAATTTTTTAGAAAGAATATGCTTACTACAGAATCAACATCCAACCACGATAATTTAGAAAATAAATCAACACTTAATCTATTAAAAGATATTAACGTTGAGGACCAATCTGTTCCTCATTCTGTAAATAACGAAATTAATGCAATCCAAAATTTAGTTGATGCTGCTTATCAAACAATGAGTCAAGGGGGTCGGTTGTTCTATATAGGCAGTGGTACCAGTGGTAGACTAGGAATCTTAGATGCAAGTGAGTGCCCTCCAACATATGGAGTTGACCCTAGAGTTGTAAATGGAATAATTGCTGGCGGAGATCAAGCAATTAGAAATGCAGTAGAAAATGCTGAAGACGATCCATTACAAGGTTGGTATGATCTAGATAATCATCACGTTAATAAACTCGATTTTGTAATAGGAATAAGTGCAAGTGGGGCTGCTCCTTATGTTCAAGGAGCACTAGAAAAATGCAAAGAAAACAATATACTTACTGGTGCAATTGCGTGTAATAAACCCAGTATAATCGGTTCGATGGTAGATTATCCGATTGAGGTTGTTGTGGGTCCAGAATTCGTAACTGGAAGTACTCGGATGAAAAGCGGTACTGCACAAAAACTGATTCTTAATATGATTAGCACTAGTCTAATGATTAAACTTGGTCATGTTCAAGGAAATCAAATGGTTGATATGCAATTAAGTAACCAAAAATTAATTGCCAGAGGAACTCGAATGATAATGAATCAAACAGGACTAGATGAATACACAGCTAACGACCTTCTCTTAAAACACGGAAGTGTTAGAAAGGCAGTCGAACACACTAAAAACTGGTAGCAAAAAATAATTGACTAGCTCTCCAAAATTTAAAGGTTTCCATTATTAAATTCTCTTCTTTATTCAATGCCTGCATCAATTTGATATTTTTACTAATCCTCATTTAGCTATTTTTATAGAATTAAGCAAAACTTACTCAAGTTTTAAAATTTTTGGAGATATTTCACTCTTAACTTTGTTAGAATTACCTATAAATTAATTTTATTTTATTCCATAGGGCGATACATCATTAAAATAAAATCGAGATGTTCACTCTGGTATATATACATAAGCTTCTTGAAGTAATTGGATATTTTACATATGAACAATAATATTTTTAAGCTTATCCTATACTGTCGTTTCTAGTTAATCAGCTTTAAAAAAATCAATCCTATAACACTCACAAGTAATATTAAACCTATTTTTTATACAGCTTAATCCCTCAATAAGTAAATAGGTAAATGATAAAATACAATAACATCATGACTTAGTTATTTTTGCAGTGTGGAAGATTTGATAACCCTACATGTTACTGACCTATCAGGATATGAACACAAAATACAAGCTCCTACGGATATGAACCTCAATGTTATGGAAGCTATTCGAGCGAATGACTTACCTATAAAGGCTACTTGTGGCGGTATGGGCATGTGTGCAACATGCAATTGCGTGGTAAAAAGCAACCACACTTTACCGGAAATGAGTGAAGACGAAGAAGCTATGCTTGATGAGGCATTCGTACTTGATATTGAGGGCAGTAGATTAATGTGTCAAATTCCAATATCAGAAGAAATTAATGGCCTGCAAATTCGACTCGGTAAATTGACAGCAGAATAATAAAATAAGTTCCAAATCAATCCCAAAAAACTTATTCCTATTAAAACAAACTATTCACTTGTCACAAATTGGTTTTAATTATTTGAATTTATAAATCAAAAAGTTACATTTGCACCCTTCTTTTTTAAGAATAAAATATCATCATAGTGGACACATTATCATACAAAACCATATCAGCCAATAACAAAACTGTTGAAAAACAGTGGGTTATAGTTGATGCAGAAGGAAAAACTCTTGGACGTTTTTGTTCTGAAATTGCTAAAATTTTAAGAGGCAAAAACAAGACAAATTATACTCCTCATGTTGATTGCGGTGACAATGTCATCGTTATCAATGCAGAAAAAATCACTCTTACAGGTAACAAAATGGAAACTAAGGAATACGAAAATTTTAGTGGTTATCCAGGTGGTAGAAGAGTAACCCTAGCTAAAGATTTATTAATCAAGAAACCAATTAATCTTATTGAAAGAGGTGTTAGAGGTATGTTACCAAAAAACAGGTTAGGTAGAAAATTATTTACCAATATGCACGTTTTTGTTGGATCTGATCATCCACACGTTGCACAAAAGCCAACCAAAGTAGATATTTAATAATTATATGGACGTTATAAACACAATTGGGAGAAGAAAATCATCAGTAGCTCGTATACATATGAGTGAAGGTAAAGGTGCTATAATGGTTAACAAAAGACCGTTAGAAGAGTACTTTGCTTCTCAAGAATCCGTGTATTATGTGAACCTTCCGCTCACAACTTGTGACGCTGCGGGAAAATATGATATACAAGTTAATGTAGATGGTGGTGGAACAACTGGACAAGCTGACGCGATTAAACTTGCGATTGCTAGAGCTCTAGTAGAAATTAATCCAGAAAACAAACCAGCCCTTAGAGCAAAAGGTTTAATGACACGCGACTCACGTTCTGTAGAGCGTAAAAAAGCAGGTCAGCCCAAAGCAAGAAAGAAAACACAATT
Organism: uncultured Bacteroidota bacterium; assembly: GCA_913050005.1. Taxonomy (GTDB): domain Bacteria; phylum Bacteroidota; class Bacteroidia; order NS11-12g; family UBA9320; genus UBA9320. The sequence continues at coordinate 65,150 of CAJXBI010000003.1, read as the reverse complement.
TAGCAAGCGTTAATAGAATGTCAGTTAGCACAGAAAAATTATTAGAAGCAGGTGTACATTTCGGACACCTCACAAGTAAGTGGAATCCTAAAATGGCCCCATTTATTTTTATGGAGCAAAATGGAATCCACATTATAGATCTTAACAAAACTTCAGCAAAGCTAAATGAAGCTAAGCATGCTATTCAAAATATTGCTCGAACTGGCCGTAAGGTGATGTTTGTTGCTACAAAAAAACAAGCCAAAGACATCTTAGAGGAAAATGCTCGCAGAGTAAATATGCCTTTTGTTTCACAAAGATGGTTAGGTGGTATGCTGACAAACTTTGCAACTGTTCGTAAATCAATCAAGAAAATGCAAGCCATCGAAAAAATGAAAACCGATGGGACATTTGACAATATGAACAAAAAAGAGCGTTTAATGAAAACACGTGAACAAGAGAAACTAGCTCGAGTTTTAGGTGGTATTGAAAACTTAAATCGTATTCCCTCTGCTCTTTTTGTGATTGATATTAAACGTGAGCACATCGCAATTAAAGAAGCTCAGAAGCTTAATATCCCAATTTTTGCGATTGTAGATACCAACTCTGATCCAACGAAAGTTGATTTTCCTATACCTGGCAATGATGATTCTGCGAAATCACTTCACATTCTTTGTAACGAAGTTACTGATGCAATTGCTGCTGGCTTACAAGAAAGAGCTCAAGCAAAAGAGCAAGCTAAAAAAGATGAGGTAGCTACTAAAGAAATAACTGAAGAAGCCACAGAAAAAGTATAGGATTCATTTTTTTATTTAAACCCATTTTATTTTTATAATATGACAACCATTACAGCATCTGTAGTAAACAAACTCAGACAAATAACCGGTGCCGGTATGATGGATTGCAAAAAAGCTTTGCAAGAATCGAACGGCGATATTGATGGAGCCGTTGACATCTTAAGAAAAAAAGGAGCTGCTAAAGCTGCTAAAAGAGCGGATAGAGAAGCTGCAGAAGGGCTAACCATTGCTAAGTCCTCTAATGACAATACCCATGGAATAGTTGTAGAGGTAAATTGTGAAACTGATTTTGTTGCTAAGAACGATGATTTTATTGCATTTGCCAATCAAGTTGCTGACTTTGCACTTATTAATCAGTTCACTGACAAACATGCCCTTTTAGGTGCTTCTTTTGAAGGGAAAACATTAGGCGAAATATGCGTTGACAAAACTGCTGTTATTGGCGAAAAAGTTGAAGTATCAAATTACGCCCTGCTTTCATCTGAAGGAGTTGCTGCTTACAACCACGGTGCAAATCGTATTGGTGTTCTTGTGGCTTTAAATTCTAATTCAGATGAGTCATTACAAGCAGGTAGAGATCTTGCTATGCAAGTTGCTGCAATGAATCCAATTGCTGTTGACGAAAAAGCTGTCTCTCAAGAAGTTAAGGATAAAGAACTAGAGATTGGTAGAGATATTGCAAAGCAAGAAGGCAAACCTGAAGAAATGTTAGACCGAATTGCTCAAGGTAAATTGAAACGTTTTTTCAAAGACAACACGCTTATGAACCAATCTTATGTTAAAGATAGTTCTATGACTGTGTCTGCTTTCCTAAAGTCTGTTAGCCCGAATCTAGAAGTTAAGTCGTTCGAGCGATTCCAATTAGGAGCTTAAATCAAAGTATTTCAAAATGTAATTAAAGTCTTTCATTTTCAATGGAAGGTTTTTTTTATTTTATAATTGTTAATATTACCCTTAATTTTGGCAGTAAAATATATCCATGTCTTATAAAAGAATTTTACTAAAACTAAGTGGCGAGGCTCTTCTGGGCGATAAAGAATTCGGAATTGACAGTAGCGTACTATCCATGTATGCAAAAGAAATCAAATCAGTCGTTGATCTTGATATAGAAGTAGCCATTGTCATTGGTGGGGGAAATATTTTTAGAGGAGTAAGTGGTGTTGAGGGAGGAATGAAAGACCGTGCAAATGCCGATTATATGGGTATGTTAGCCACGGTAATCAATGCTATGGCTTTACAAAGTGCCCTCGAAAATGAAGGCGTATATACACGATTAACTAGTGCAATAAAAATGGAACAAATTGCAGAACCATTTATTCGACGACGGGCTATAAGACACTTAGAAAAAGGTCGAGTAGTTATTTTTGGGGCAGGCACAGGCAACCCCTATTTCACCACAGATACTGCTGCTAGCCTGCGTGCTGTCGAAATAGAAGCCGATGTAATTCTTAAAGGTACTCGGGTAGACGGAATCTATTCTGCTGATCCAGAAAAAGATGCCAGTGCCACTAGATATAACGAAATTAGTTTTACAAATGCTATCAAACGAAACTTAAAAGTAATGGATATGACTGCATTCACATTATGTCAAGAAAACGCTCTTCCTATTATTGTATTTGACATGAATAAGCCTGGTAATCTTGCCCAAATCGTAAAAGGCGATTCCATTGGTACGTTGGTGAGATAAGTTATCATAATAGCAGAATTCATAAATTTTTCCATTACCTAGAAATAGTTATTAAAACTTATTCTTCCACATCATGCTTTCAACAGGCTTTATGGTACGTTTATTATACTTGGCATTTTTCTTTTTATTGTAGTAGGTTTCTATATCTCCTTCTACCACAAAATAGATTAATTGTCCAATAGGCATACTTCGATAAACGCGAACAGGTTGAGTTACACTAATCTCCAGTGTCCATGTATTACAAAAACCTACATCTCCTTTTCCTGCAGTGGCGTGAATATCAATACCCAATCTACCGGTACTACTCTTTCCCTCTAAAAATGGAATATGAGCGTGCGTTTCGGTATATTCTTCTGTAACTCCGAGGTACAATACCCCAGGCTGAAGAACAAATCCATCAAGAGGTATCTCAAAATGCTCAATCTTATTGTGCTCTCTAGCGTCTAAAACCCTCCTAGAATAACAGGCCAAATACTTACCTAAGTGAACATCATAGCTATTGGTTCCTAAATCATCTCGATTAAATGGCTCTATCAAGATAGTTCCTTTTTCAATTTCTTCTAAAATTCTTACGTCACTTAGTATCATGTTATTTTGATTAGGTCAATTTTAATCGATAATTTCTACTTTCCAAAATACAAGGCTTCTGTCATCGCTACAACTTACAAACATATTTTCGTCTATCCATTGAGTCTTATTAATGCAATTAGTATGTCCTGCGTATCTATCAAAATCAATGACTTTGAGCAGCGTCATCTGATCATTCCATATTTTTATAGTTTTATCCATGCTGCAACTCAGAAGAAATTCACCATTCCAGCTTAGGTTTTTTACTTGGTAAAGGTGAGCTGGGACTCGGTGTACTACTTTATTTAACTTTAAATCATGAGCTAAAATATAAGCGTCTCTACCCGTGCTAAGTAATATATTTTCATCAATCAATGCTAGACCAAAAACTGAATTTGTATGACCGTTCAAAATACGCTCAGTTTTTAAACTACTTTTATCCAATTGATAAATGTTTGAATCTGAAGAACCAACAAAAATGGATGAATCTCCCATGACTACGGATCGTAAACTATGGGTGGAAACTATCTCTCTTATCGAGTTTGAATGGTGAATAATGCATCCGTCTTCTCCTCCGCTGAATTCATCAGTAATTATAAATACCCCTCCTTGATGTCTTTTGTGGCTGTGAACCAAAGTTTTGTGTTCAAGATTTACTTGATAAATAGTTCCTGATCTCCCGCCAACATAAAGTAAATCTGCCGTTTTGTGAATGCTATAAACTGGCTCTCCAGTTTGCATTATCAATTTCCCATCTGCTGGCGAATCCAAATCCCAACGAATAACATAGCCCTCTGCACCTGCAGAATAAATATACCTTTCCTCAAAATCAATGATAAAATCATAAATAGAATCTAGGTGACCTTTTAAATGTGCTACTTTTGTTATCTTTATTTCAGATTGAGTTGCCACTACATTCAAAGAAACATATAAATAACGGAATGGTTGCACTTTGGCGTATTGAGGAGACCAAAGAAGAACTATTTGATTTACTACCTGATACTTGGAAAGCAAATTTGGATATTAACTCTATGAATAGACACAACCTAGCTGCACGGGTACTAGCACATACCATCTGCCCAAATTTTGATAGTATTGAAAAAGACGAATATGGTAAACCCTATTTTATAAGCAAGGACTATCCCATTTCAATTACCCATGCCGGAGAGTACGCGGGTTTTATGTATACTGAAGATCGTGAGTGTGGCATTGATATTGAACAAATAAGCAATCGTATTGAACGAATACAGCATAAGTTTGTTCGGGAAGATGAGCAAAAATTTGCTGAGTCAGGCCTGCAGGGCTTATATATAGTTTGGTGTGCAAAAGAGGCTTTGTATAAATATTACGGGTTAAAAGCATTGGACTTCAAAGTAAATCTTAAGTTACAATTCGAACCTTTTGAAAAGGAAGGTAACTTGAAAGGAATCATATTAAAAAATAAATACAAAATAACCATGGACCTACATTATCAATTTTTTGATGAATATTTGCTCATCCACACCCAATAGATGAAAAAAACAATTTGGATAACAGGAGCTGGTAGCGGAATTGGTGAAGCTTTGGCTTTGGCATACAATCATACTGAACACACCATTATTTTATCGGGCAGAAATAAAACGCAGTTAGAATCTGTTTCAAAAAATATTCTGAACCCATACATCCTCCCAATAGATGTCACTCAAGAAAACCAAATTACTAAAGCGGTAGCTACAATTAAATCAACTTTTGGTAACGTAGATATTCTCATTAATAATGCTGGCGTTAGTCAAAGAGCAACTGTATCAGAAACAACCAACGACGTAGGTCGAAACTTAATGGAAGTCAATTTCTTTGGAAGTGTTCACCTCACTAAAGCAATACTTCCAATGATGAAAAAAGCAAATAAAGGGAGTATCGTAGCTATTAGTAGTGCTGCGGGTAAATTTGGCTTTCCACTACGCTCATACTACTCAGCTTCCAAACATGCTTTACACGGTTTTTATGAATCATTGAGCTTAGAATTAAAAGATACTCAAATACATACGATGTTAGTTTGTCCTGGTAGGATTAGAACAGATATAAGCAAAAATGCACTAACTGGTTCTGGTAAATCTCATAACCAAATGGATCAAGGACAACTTAACGGCATACCAGTTGAGAAATGTGCATCTAAAATTATCCAGGGAATCTCATCTAAAAAGGCTGAATTGTACATTGGTGGAAATGAAATTCTTCTGATTTACATAAAACGATATTTCCCTTTTCTTTTTCGTCTTATTGCAAAGCGAGTTAATCCAAAATAAATATACTAAAATTGAATTTGTGTAACGAGTTGTGATTTGGTAAATTCGCATACCTTGGAAAAAGAAATAAGCGGTATTCAACAAATGGGAATCGGAATCCCGGATGTTCATGAAGCATGGACTTGGTATAGGAATAATTTTAGCATGAATATACCTGTTTTTGAAGAGGCTGCAACAGCAGAACTCATGTTGCCATATACTGGTGGAAAACCACATGACAGACACGCAATTCTCGCACTCAATATGCAAGGAGGTGGTGGGTTTGAAATATGGCAATACACCAGCAGAAAACCACAACCAGCATCCTTTAAGCCAATTTTAGGCGATCTAGGCATCAACATTTGTAAGATAAAAACACGAGACATTCAATCTTCTTTTAAGAACTTTGATAAAAATTATTTGATATCAAAAGAAATTGAAAAGACACCACACGGGACTTCCCATTTTTGGGTAAAAGATCCCTATGGAAATACATTCCAAGTGATTGAATCTGACAACTGGTTTTCAAAAAACACAAGTGACACTGGTGGCGTTTTTGGAGCAATAATTGGAGTAAACGAAATTGAAAAATCTATTCATTTCTACAAAACCATTCTAGGTTATGATACCATTGATTGGCAAGGAGAAGGTAATTTCGATGATTTATCGGCGTTAAACCCCAATAAACACCAATTCAAAAGAGCTATATTGTCACACAGTAAAAATAGAAAAGGAAGTTTCAGTCAGTTACTAGGAACATCTCAGATTGAACTCGTACAAAATCTCACTGAAAATGGGGAAAATATCTACAAAGACCGATTCTGGGGTGATTTAGGTTTCATTCACCTCTGCTTTGATATTATTGGCATGAAAGCTTTAAGAGAAGAATGTGAAAAAGCCGGACACCCGTTTACGGTTGATAGTGCTAATTCCTTTGACATGGGCGAAGCAGCAGGACATTTTTCCTATATAGAAGACCCTGACGGAACACTGATCGAATTTGTAGAAACACACAAAATCCCCATACTAAAAAAAATTGGTTGGTATCTCGATATTCGAAAAAGAGATGCCCTAAAACCCTTGCCTAAATGGATGGTCAAAAGCATGGGATTGAATAAAAAAAAATAATCTAATATGAACATTAAATTTAAATACTTCGGTATATTATCTATACTATTATTGTTGGTTACGTTTGTATTTTTAAACACACAAAAACCAAAGCACTCAGCTGCCCCTCTAGATAATCATCCAGGATGGTTTAAGCAATTTATTAAGCTTAAAGGCGATGAAAATGGACAGATCCCTCATGGCTTAACTATGAAATGGTATAAAGCCGATCAAGCAAATAAATTGCTGTACAAAAAAGCAGTAAATGATTTGGAAAATATCAAAGAAATTGGACCATTTAATGTAGGTGGGCGAACACGATCTATTTTAATTGATTACAATAATCCCAATAGATATATCTGTGCTGGAGTTTCTGGTGGAGTTTGGGTTTCTGAAAACAGAGGTGAATCATGGGGAATTGTAGATGATCACGCTCCTACCTTATCAGCTACCTGCCTGACACAAAGTCCATTTAATCCATCTTTATTTTATTATGGAACCGGTGAAAGTTATGGCAATAGTGCTGATCTTGGCGGTCTTGGTATTTTTAAATCTGAAGACGGTGCAAAATCGTTTGAACATTTGGAGCACACCATGACTTCTGATTTTGATCAAGGCATTTGGGATATTGAACACTCACTAGTATTGGATAGCACAATATATGTAGCTACCCATACTCGAGGCTTATGGAGGAGTAAAGATGCTGGTCAAAACTTTACCAGAATCTATAGTACATCTTCACAAGTGAATGAAATAGAGGTGAGGGATGATAGTACTATACTAATAGCTATGTCTGGGGTTGGAGTTATAGAAATACACGAGAGAACGCTCGTTGCTAAAAGACTTAATGGTGGAGAATGGCCATTGAGTGGTTATACTCGGGTGAGTTTTGACTATTGCAGAGACTTCCCAAAAGTAATGTATGCACAACTTGGAGGTGCAGATAGATTTAGTCTATACGGTATTTACAAAACTTCAAACGGGGGAGAAACCTGGACTAGACTTCCAGATCCTCCAGGAAATATTAGCTATGCACAAGCATGGTATTGCTTCAAAATATCTACGGCACCTGCTGATTCTAATTTTATTACTAGCTTGTGTGTTGATCCTATCTATTCTAAAAATGGCGGTTCGTCGTGGTTAGCTATGGCTGATCCTCATGCAGATTATCATGAAGTGAGTTGGATTGATGATAATGAGTTTTTAATAGGTAATGACGCCGGAGTAAGTCGTTTTAATAAGAATAATATGAATAGGTATGAAGACTTAAATAACGGATTGAATATCACCCAGTTTTATGCCGGTCACTACTACCCTACTGGGGAATCAATTATTGGAGGAACTCAGGATAATGGCACTCGATTTAGCAACGAAGCCAGCCAAACGTTTAGCAATATAAATGGTGGAGATGGTGCATTTTGTGCAGTCAACCAACAAAATGAAGGAATACGTTATGTTTCATCTCAATATCTCAATGTCAGGAGACAGAGTAATACAGGAAATCGCAATATAAGTAGAGGTATCAGAGATGCCGTTGGAGGAAACGATGGAGTTTGGTTTATCAACCCTTTTGAAATCAATAATTTGGATGGTGGTCAAATATATGTACCTACAAAAAGAGCTACCTACCGATCTTTAGATGGTGGTGATAGTTGGATAGAATTCACTGCCGACTTATTAGGCGATACATATGCTGTTGGTTTAAGTGATTCTACTAATCCAATTGCATACATCGGTGGTACAGCATCTAGATTGTACCGTGTAAAAAATGCTGGTTTAGAACAACCTGATGCTGAAGAAAGCATGTGGACCCTTGAATATCCAAGTTTTCTTGGAAGTACCATCGGATGTATTGAAGTTGATCCAAATAGTGATAGCACTATTTATTGTGGGCTTGTTAATGTGAATATACGACCACGTATTTGGAGAATTCGAAACGCTAGTTCCTCCAATCCAATCTGGGACGATATCAGTGCTAACCTTCCCAAAAGTTTACCCGTAAATTGGATTGAAGTCGATCCTGAAATGAGTGAGCATATATTAATTGGGACTGATTATGGCTTATACACGTCGCTAAACTCAGGAGAAAGCTGGCAAAAAGAAACACGTATACCCAATGTTCCTATAGACCAAATTCGTTTGAGAAGTAGTGACCGTAAATTATTTATTTATACCCACGGTCGTGGTATATGGACAGCTGATTTAACCAACGATCCCGTTGCATCTATTCAAAAACATCACCTACCAAAAGTAAGAATATATCCAAATCCTGCTGATAATCGAGTTCAAATTGAAAGTGAATTTGATCACGTTAATATTTATAATTTAACAGGCAAAAAAATGGGCACATTCTATCAAAATGACTTTTCAACTTCATACCTTCAAAATGGAACATACTTTTTTGAAATAGTTAACGGGAGTCAAATAAGCACTAAAAAAGTAATTATTACTCATCCGTAAATATTGGATTAAGAGATTATATCTACAATTGTATTTCGTTTTTGAGACAGCTCGTTTTTGTCCTCTTTTTTCATCCCAAACCATGTTAGTTGTTTCCAGAAATAAGGTATAAATTCAACAAGCCTAAACCAGCAAATTCCCCCATATATTGATCCTAAGGTTAGGAGAGTTGCCCATAAAGGAGAAATCCAACTAAAAGAAATAAAAGCAATGCATACAGCAAGAATTAATGATAAAAACATTGAAAGACCAACCTTTAATGAGTCATGAAAAACAACATTTTTGACCTTTTTATCAATCAATGACATAGAAAAATACCAAAGAACTCTCCAGATCAGATAAGTTGGCAAACTTACACCAAATGTGAAAAGAGCTATAAATACGGAAACTGCATCAAATGACCTTTCTCCAACATGAGCATCATTAACACCAAAATCATTAATCAACTTCATATATTGGCGAACTTTTGAAGCTGTGGTCTCATCGATTGAATTGAGTTTAGCTATTGATAATCTCCAGGTATTATATGACTTGAATGTAAAAGGGCGGTAGTTTTCATTAATGATGATTTCATGTAAGAATTCTTTTTCTTCTGTAAAATCTCCTTTGGTTATGACCACATTTTTCTCTAATGATTCTTGTATTCGATTTGTAAATTGCTCAGCAACCTTCTTTTCATCTTCTTTGATAGCTTCTTTGTAATCCTTTAGTGAAATAGATTTGTCAAATGAAACGTGGATAGTCTGCATCAAAGAGCCAAAACTCGAGTAATTAACAGCAGTTGGTACAATATGAAGATCAAGTTGGTAATCACTTCTTTTAATCATATCAATTGCTATATGACCAGTACCTTTTTTTAATCTTCTAACACCCTTTTCTGGATATGAACTCCCTTCTGAAAATATTAATATTGTCTTGTTATTTTTGAAAAGATCGTATAACTCATCCATAGTCTGATTATTCCCTTTTCGTGCCACTTCAGAATTAGCGTCCCGTGCTCTAAAGATTGGCCTCAAATTCATACTTCTTAATAAATAATTGGGTAGTGGTTTTAGAAAAACATCTCCCCGAGTTAGGGTATAAATTTTACGACCACTCATGTGTTGATAGATAACCCCATCTAAGAACGAGTTTGGATGATTCCCTGCTAGAAGAACGGGTTTATCTTTTGGGAAATTTTCTAGTCCATCAAAATGAATTTTTCGAACGAAACCACCCAGTGGTAATCTCAATAAATTTCTAATTAAATGAAATACCCAATCTTTAACCATATTAACCTGCTATGAAATAACCGTACCACTTTGGTCTGTAATTTTCTGACGAATTTTTAATAAATTATCGTGAACCTGTTGCAATATCGTGACATCTTCTTCTGTTTCAGCGATTTTTAACTTCTCTTGGTTTTCTTTCATCAATAAATCTATGTGTTTGAGCTTCAAATAATTTAAATTATCAATAACTTGACTTTTATAATTTTCTTGATCAGATTTAACAAATTTTTCATAATTGTCCTCCCAGCCTTTACTTAAATTATGTCTAACAGAAAGAACCTCTGCTGCTATTTTACTTGATGCTGCATTTCTGATGAAGTATAGTTCATTTAGAACTTTATGTTCTTTTAGATGAGTATGAGCATCTCTAAAAATTTGACGAAAATCCTCGGAAATAGGCCAAATTTGTTCCTCTTCAAATTCATTGAAAATAAATTCAGCTACGGTTAAATCCTCACTAAATTCCTTATCTGCGTGAAGAATAAGTGTTTTCAATAGCTCTTCCTCTTGGTAGTTTTTACTGTCTATAAATTCGTGAGTATTACTTTGCTTATAATCTGGCTGATATTCAAAACCTGATGGCGGTCCTTGTGAAATGACTGATTTATTTTCCTGCTGAACTCTTCGCCCTTCTCGATCTTTTTGTTTACGATTATTAACCCTGAACTTATTGACTTCTGCAATAATTATTTGCTCAGGTATATTTAATTTACTTGAAGTTTCCGAAATAAATGCTGCACGTTTAAGTGGGTCAGGCAACGCTGCAATATTTTCTGCAACCAAACGAGCTGCCTCTGCCTTTTGAATTGGATCGGAAGTACCCTTGGCTAATTTTACCTCTTGAATTAGATCTACAAAGTTCTTTGCAGAATCCTTAACATAATCGTGAAATACTGAACTTCCTCTTTTTTGGATAAAACTATCAGGGTCATCATCAACAGGGAAAAGAACAACTTGAACATTAATATCTGCTGATAATAGCGTCTGAATATGTTTCAAACTTGCATTTACACCAGCTGTATCACCGTCAAATAACATGGTTACTTGGTGGGTGAATCGTTTGATTAATCTTGCTTGTTCTTCTGTAAAAGCAGTACCACTGGCCGCTACAACATTATCCACCCCATTTTGATGTAAACTCACTACATCCATATATCCTTCAACCAAAAAGACTGCATCATTTTTTCGAATAGATTGCTTACAGAGATTTAAACCATATAATTCTTTACGCTTTTCATAAACTACGGTTTCGGGACTATTTAAATATTTTGGAGCTTTCGTATCCTTTTTTATAATCCTACCACCAAACCCCAATACTTTTCCAGAGACACTAAATATTGGAAAAACTATTCGATCCAAGAAGGTATCTCGAAGATTAGACTCAATGATTCCTTGGTCATCATTAATCTTTTTGACTAAACCAGCGTCAAAAAGTTGTTGGGATGTATACCCGTTTTTTATTCCTTCTTGTAAAAGATGATCTCTTTGAGAACCACTTAATCCAATGTGAAAATGATCAATTGTTAGTTGATTAATCCCACGCTCTGTCAAATAAGGTTTATATATTACTTTTCCATCCTGGCTCAAATTTAATCGTTCATGAAAGTGATTTTTTGCAAATTCTAGACATGCATAGACTCCATCCTTTATACGTGCTTCTTCTTTAAGTTCGTCTACGTCAATTTGACCCTCGTCTATTTTAATATTATATTTATTTGCCAAAAACTTAATCGCAAGCGGATATGACAATCCTTCATGTTGCATAATAAATTGGAAGATGTTCCCTCCTTCACCGCAACTAAAACATTTGAATATCCCCTTACTAGGAGAAACACTCATACTAGGACTCTTATCGTCATGAAAAGGACATAGCCCCTTAAAATTCGCCCCTGCTCTTTTAAGGGTGACGTATTCACCAACTACCTCTTCAATTGATGCAATATCAAAAATTTTATTTATGACTTCTGGTGGTATCAAGTTACTACAAATGAAACAAATTGATTTCAAACTTGATAACAATGTGGAGAGATATTATCATACCATTCAAAAACAAATTATCTACCTTTGAAGCATGAACCTATCTGATAGGATTAAACAACAAGTAGAATTAAACTTCGATGAGCTGGTTGCTACAAGAAGGCACTTACACAGTCATCCAGAATTAAGTTTTAAAGAGTTTGAGACCACTAAATTCATTGCTAAAAAATTAAAATCCATCGGATATGATCTCCAGCAAATCACAGAAACTGGAGGATATATTGATATTCAAGGTAAAAATCCACAGGCCAAAGTCATTGCACTAAGAGGAGATATTGACGCACTTCCTATTCTTGAAAAAACTGACAAAGAATATGCTTCTAAAAATGAAGGAGTGATGCATGCATGTGGACACGACGTACACACTACTTGCTTATTAGGAGCAGTTCAAATTATTGATTTCTTGAAGGACGAATTTGAGGGTACTATTCGCTTTATATTTCAACCTGGAGAGGAACGGTTACCTGGAGGGGCCAGTGTTATGATCAAGAATGGTGTATTGAAAAATCCCAACATCGATAAGATAATGGGTCAACACGTTATGCCACTTATTGATGCAGGAAAAGTAGGTTTTAGAAGTGGCCTTTATATGGCAAGTGCTGATGAAATTTATATCAAAGTAATTGGTAAAGGTGGTCATGGAGCTCATCCACACCAAAATATTGATCCAGTTTACATTTCTGCTCAAATCATCACACAACTCCAATCCGTAGTAAGTAGACACGCCAAACCAAGTATCCCTAGTGTTTTAAGTATAGGGAAAGTCATCGCCAACGGTGCAACAAATATCATACCTAACGAGGTTTCGATGGAGGGTACTTTTAGGACATACGATGAAGAATGGCGAAATAAAGCACATAAGATTATTGAAAAAACGTGTAACGATACTGCTGAAATTCATGGGGCTAAGTGTGAAGTTGAGGTAAGAAAAGGATATCCATTTCTAAAAAATGACGAGGACTTAACTACGCACACGATGAACTGGGCTAAAGAATACCTTGGAGAGGATAATGTAGAAGAATTAGAACTTTGGCCAGCAGGTGAAGATTTTGCTTACTACTCTCAAGAAATCCCTGCAAGCTTCTACCGTTTAGGAATTAGAAACCAAAATAAGTTTAATCAGACCATGTTACATACTCCAACTTTTGATATTGATGAAGATGCTCTTAAAGTTGGTGCAGGTTTAATGGCTTACCTTGCCCTTAGGGAATTAAACCAATGATCAAAAACTAAATCTTAATTTTATAAAAACTCATTAACAAATCTTAGGAATAGGTGGTGAGAGTATTGCCACAAAATATCTGATTTTAGAGGTTATTCTATTCTAAAGCGAAATTATAGAAATGGTCATGCTGAAATTGATATTATCGCTCAAATCGAAAAACAACTTGTAATTGTAGAAATAAAGACAATAAATACTTCTAAATATGGTAACCCAGAACAAAGCGTTTCCTTTAAAAAACAACAGCTATTAGCACAAGCAACTGAGGCCTACTTATTAAAATACAATTTAGATTTAACAGTCAGGTATGATATCATTTCAATCATAAAAACCAATACAAAACTGAAATCACTCATCTTGAGGATGCGTTTTGGCCAGAGCTTTATTAAATTTAAAGCTTGATTAGCTTCTTTCGAATGATTTGACTACTCGCTGAGGTCACAATTGCGGTGTAGATTCCTTTTGTAAGAATAGTTAAGTCTAATTGATGCCAATTATTGTTGGGGTTTATCTTTTCCAGAAACAGACACTTGCCATGGATATCTATAATCGATAAATGACCCTCCATGGGAAGTTGCATTTTCCATGTCAATAAATTTCTAACCGGGTTATTCATAATTAGATAGTTATCCTTTACAAAATTTGATGAATGAGCCGTTGTTCTATTAACCTTGAGTTGCAATGAAACGGGCAAATGGTCACTCATTTTATATAGGGCGTCTAAAACATCCCCGGGTGCTGAACTATTTGAGCCCGAATTTAGATTGTCATTGAAATGTCGTCCATCATTACCCAAAGCCTCATAACTCCCGATCACATAGCCATAGCCCCTTTCATTAGATATAATTTCTTGACCACACAATACAAAATCAAATCGATCGTCTAATCCACCCCCTGAATGACAATTACTACTTACACGAGTACTTTGTGTGTGAATAGATGCAAAAGAACTATTGTTATTCCATGAACCCGATTTTTTAATTGGATCTTTAAAACGAATAGATGTATTTGGGTTACCTACTAAATTTATAAACCCTTGCTCGTTACTCGTATAGGTATTAAAATCTCCAGTAATAATATAACTATGGTTGGATTGATAATTTATAGAATGGTAATCCATAATGGACTCCGTAGCTTGAGCTCTCTCCGAAACATTTGAAGAAGTATTCCCCGCTTTTAAGTGAGCTACATAAATAGTAAGATAATTTGTATCACCCAACTCCAATTCTGAATTATCTAGATAATAAAGTGTATACACATCAATTTGCCTCACCAATTGAGTCTTATTTAATGCCCTATCAATTTTATCCTGTTTGACTAACATAAACTTGTTCTTGTTATAATAAAGCATATTTGACAAATTTGAATTAGCAGAATAATTGGCTTGTTTATAAAAGTTTCTACCATCTTGGTTTAATGCATTTGTAAGCAATCGATTTGCACCAGTACCTCCATCTCCAACCATTTCATTCACTGTTATAATATCTGGCATTAAATATCCAACAATAGTATTCATATAATCATCCTTGTTGGTTGGGCTATTATTGCTTGAAGTACAATAGTTTGTGATATTTCTATAATTCAACAAATTATAATGCATTAATTGAATAGTATCTGTAATGGTCTGACCCCAACAAAAACTTATGCTAAAAATTAATAACAGTGTAATTTTCCTCATTCAACTTCGAAGATATGTAATGATAGTTGATATGTTAAATTTTATCATACCAATCCTAATAACAAATCAATTTAGACCCCCTATATTTAGTGAATAAATCACTAATAACCAGTATTTTACGATTAGTTCATTTGTTCTTGCAAAAAAGTTTTTTTACACAGCTTTAAAAATACTTCATTTCATACTTGACTTATTCCATTAATCGTAGACTTTTGCAGTGAAAGATTAACTAACAACCAATGGAAAATATATTAATAGTTTTATCAATTCTAATTATTGGATCAGCACTTGGGGGGACCCAGCTACCCAAATTACCAGGAGCTATTCTATCACTAGGTGCATTATTTCTTGCCTTATTTAATTCTCACGCTCGCGAAAATATGGCGAGTATTTTCTATTCTATCCCCATCATACTAGTTGTAGTTGGAGTAATGTCTTACCTGGCTGAAAAAAGATTAATAGCGGAAGGTGATAATTCGTCAATCATGACAAAACTACTTGGAGGTTCTATCTTTCAAGTTGTCTTCATCATGGTCTTGACAGTATACTTCTTGTCGACATTCTTCTTTCCCTATTTCAGCTAATTTAGATCACTTTAATTCCAAGTGATTGGATTTAACAGATATAATTGACATGGAACTCATGATTGTAATAGTAGGTATTCTATTAATCACTATTGGATTTGTAGGCAGTATTGTTCCGGGAATACCTGGTCCACCTATAGCTTATCTTTCGTTAATCATTCTATTACTTATTGATAAACCCCGAGTCCAATTATCTGAGAACAACTATTTTGTATTAGTAAGTCTTGGCATTGTAACGATTTTAATTACTATAATTGATTTTTATTTACCTATTTGGGGTACCAAAAAATTCGGAGGCACTTCATCAGGAACTTCAGGTAGCACTGCAGGTTTAATCCTCGCAATTTTACTTACAATTTTCACCTCTGGTCTTGGTGTTTTTTTATTAATATTAGGTCCATTTATTGGGGCTTATTTAGGTGAAAAAAAATCAGGGAATACCAATGAAGTCGCTTTAAAATCTGCCCTGGGTTCTTTCGTAGGATTTATAAGTGGTACATTTATGAAGCTAATTTTAGTTCTAGTTATCACACTTCACTTTGCGTCATTATTAATCTAAATCAACCATATCTGCTATCGTCCTCCCAATACTCAAGGATGACGTAGCTGCAGGACTAGGTGCATTTATAACATGTATGGCTCTCTTTTCAGTTATGAGTTTAAAATCATCTAAAAGTCCTCCTTTTCTATCACATGCTTGTGCCCGAACACCTGCAGGAGATTCCACTAAATGCTCCTCTTTTATCTCAGGGATTAGTCTCTGAAGAGCCTTTGTGAAGGCTTTCTTACTAAAGGATCGATACATCTCGCCAAGTCCTGTTTTCCAATATTTTAACATGACCTTTTGAAATCCAGGCCATAATAAACTAGATAAAAATTCTTTAAAATCAAAGTCTGTTCGCTTATATCCCTCTTTTTTGAATGCAAAAACAGCATTGGGGCCAGCCTCTATTCCTCCTGATATCATACGAGTAAAATGAACACCCAAAAATGGAAATGCTGGGTCTGGAACAGGGTATATTAAGTGTTTAACCAAATGCTCTGCCTCAGCTGTCAGTTCAAAATACTCGCCACGAAATGGGATGATTTTTGTATCAACATTTCCTAAGTGCATTGAAGCGACTTCATCAGAATATAGCCCAGCACAATTAATTACCATGTCACATTCTACAAAACTTTTATTGGTGACTATTTGTACTTCGTTTTCATTCTCATCAATACTTCTAACAATTGTATTGAGGTGTATTTCACCTCCCAAGGATTTGATCTTTTCAGCAAGCTTGATACATACTGCTCGATAATCAACAATGCCTGTTTGTGGCACACGAATACCTTGAATCCCAGCTAAATGAGGCTCGATTTCCTTTAATCGATTCTTATCCAGCAATTCTAAACCTTCCAAACCATTCTCTCTCCCTCGATCATACAAGTCTCTCAATCTCCCAAGTTCAGATTGATCAGTGGCAACTACTACCTTCCCACACAAATCATAGGGAATGTTATTTTCATTGCAGAAATCGATGAGCATTTTATAGCCCTCGATACAATTTTTTGCCTTTAAGCTACCTGGTTTATAGTATAACCCAGAATGAATAACACCACTATTATTACCCGTTTGATGAAACGCTAATTCTGATTCTTTTTCTAAAACAACTATTTTTTTACCATTATATTTTTGGATCAAATGATAAGCTGTCGATAGCCCTACAATTCCTCCTCCTACAATTGCAATGTCTGCATGCATACATCTACAAATTAAATACTAAACAATTAACTAGCTATAGTAGTATGTGTAATTATCCCCATTTTATTTAAATCAAATTTCTATCTTGAATAAATTTATGACTCAAAAGCACAAACATTAACCAGTCATAATCAATTACCTTTGTAACGATGCACAGAATAGAGGAAATTTTAAAAGAGCGAATCCTATTTTTGGATGGAGCAATGGGAACCATGATTCAAAAACACAAGTTATCTGAATCAGAATATAGAGGGAGACGATTTAAAGATTATGAGCATCCATTAAAAGGTAATAATGACCTTTTGTCAATCACACAACCCCATATAATTTCGGATATCCATAATCAATTCCTTGAGGTTGGTGCTGATATCATTGAAACCAATACCTTTAATAGCACAAAGGTTTCTATGGCAGATTATCATATGCAGGATTTAGTAGTTGAATTAAATATGGCATCTGCAAAATTAGCAAGAGCTTGTGCTGATAAATACACCAAAAAAAATCCAAATAAACCGCGATATGTAGCTGGTAGTATTGGTCCTACCAATAAAACAACCTCTCTTTCTCCAGATGTTAATAACCCTGGATTCAGAGCTATCGATTTTGATGAATTGGTAATTGCCTATAAAGAACAAGCCAAAGCTTTGGCAGAGGGTGGAATCGATATATTTTTGATTGAAACTGTATTTGACACGCTCAATTGCAAAGCAGCAATTTATGCTATTTTAGAACTCAAGGAAGAAAAACAGCTAGATTTGCCAATCATGATAAGTGGTACAATTACTGATGCCAGCGGAAGAACGTTAAGCGGACAAACAGTAGAAGCATTTTGGTATAGCATAAGCCATTCCAATCCGCTTAGTGTTGGGTTGAATTGTGCATTGGGTGCAGACCAAATGCGTCCATTCATAAAGGAGCTAAGTGAAAAGGCTTGGTGTAGAGTCTCTGCTCATCCAAATGCTGGTTTACCCAATGAATTTGGTGAATATGACGAAACTCCAGAAAACATGAGTAAAGTTGTGGGGGAATTTGCATCAAGTGGATACCTAAACATCGTAGGAGGATGCTGCGGAACCACACCTGAACACTTAAAGGCAATTATTGACGTAGTGAGTCTTGAAAAACCCCGTGCAATCCCGGAGCTAAAAAGTGAATGGGTTAACGCTTGAAGGTTATCTAAGAATATCAGACATCTTTGATCCGATTCCCGCTGGGGAATCCACCACGTGAATTCCGCACTCTCTCATAATAGCTTTTTTAGCAGAAGCTGTGTCTTCATCGCCTCCTACAATAGCTCCAGCATGCCCCATTGTTCTTCCCGCAGGAGCCGTTTCACCGGCTATGAAACCTACTACTGGTTTAGTCCCAAATTCTTTTATGTAACGAGCTGCTTCAGCTTCCATACTACCCCCAATTTCACCAATCATAACAATTCCATCTGTCTCGGAATCGCTCATTAATAGTTCAATAGCATCTTTCATTGAAGTTCCTATGATAGGATCTCCACCAATCCCTATTGCAGTTGTAACTCCCATACCTGCTTTGACCACTTGATCTACTGCCTCATATGTTAGTGTACCAGACTTAGATACAATGCCTATGCTACCCTTTTTAAAAATAAATCCAGGCATAATACCCACTTTAGCCTCGTCTGCTGTTATGATTCCAGGACAATTAGGTCCTATCAATCTACTATTTGTATTGGATAAATAAGCTTTAACTTTTACCATGTCAGCTACTGGGATACCCTCAGTAATACATACAATTACGCCAATACCAGCTTCTGCAGCTTCCATGATAGCGTCTCCAGCAAATGGTGGTGGAACAAATATGATGCTAGTATCTGCTCCTGTTTGTTTCACAGCTTCTTCCACAGTATTAAAAACGGGCTTAGCTAGATGAGACGTTCCTCCTTTCCCAGGAGTTACTCCTCCAACAACTTGAGTGCCATACTCAATCATCTGACCAGCATGAAAACTGCCTTCACTTCCTGTAAACCCTTGAACAATTATCTTAGAATCTTTATTTACTAATACGGACATAATTTTAAGTTGAGCAAAGGTATTTTTTTTGGTAATATCTAAAAGATAAAACTACGTAATATCTATTTTAAAAGCACTCACCAAAGGATCTATCTTTTGTATATCAACGATGCCAATTTGTACTATTTTTTATTTACATAGCTTTGTAGTACAAATTTAAAATTCGATGGCTAAGATTATCATAGACAATAGCTCTTACAATATTGAAAAGACAAATGAAGCCACACTTATAAATCAAGTTGAAGTTGTATATGATCTTCTTGAAACTGGTGACAATAATTACCATCTAATTTACAATAGACAATCCTTCAATATTGAGGTTCTAAATAAAACCACGCATTCAGGCAAACTAACTTTAAAAATTAATGGTAGAGTAATCTCAACTCAACTTCAAAATAAACTTGCTGACCTTCTCAAAAAAATGGGAATGGATAACAACAAGAAAAAGCTGAAAGACCTTAAAGCACCCATGCCAGGACTTGTATTGGACATTATGGTGAAAGAAGGTGAAGATGTTACAGAAGGGCAGGAATTAATCGTTTTGGAAGCCATGAAAATGGAGAATGCAATTAAATCACCTCAAGATGGTAAAATCAAAAAAATAGCAATTAAAAATCAAGATAAAATTGATAAAAATCACACACTTTTATCATTTGAGTAAATTATCAATACAACCAGTATTCATTTAAACTCTTTACACTAAAATAAACCATTTGATTTAACTTAAAACATGAAAAATCTATTTGCATGTTCATTACTTTTCGGACTCATTTTTAACGCATTTGGTCAAAATGATGCATTTGAATTAAAAAAACAAGAATTAGAAAAGGCCAGATCCTCACTAGTCAATGCACAAAACAGAGTGAATTCCATCAAACAAGAAATTGCAAGACTTACACCACCTGAATACTGGGAAAAAGGAGGATTTAGTGCACTTAACTTTAACTCATTAGGTTTGACTAATTGGGCTGCTGGAGGTGTTTCAGCTAATTCTGTAACTGCTATTGGGAATATTTACAGAAACTATAAAAAAGATAAAATCGAATGGAGAAATAACTTGGATTTAGCATACGGATTAATCAAAAATGATGAAGAAACACTTCGAAAAAATGAAGACAAAATTGACTTTTTAACAAAAGTGAATTACGGCATAACTGACAAATTAAGTTATTCAAGTCTGTTAAACTTCAAATCACAATTTGCACCAGGTTTTGATTTTTCTGATCCAACAATTGAAGATAAAGACAGAACTGAAATTTCTAAATTTTTAGCCCCTGGCTATCTCATTACCTCTATCGGGGTAAATTACAGTTTCACTAACTATTTTTCTCTTTATTTATCACCTGCAACCGGGAAATTCACCTTTGTAAATGATGACTCTATAGCTGCACAAAACATCTACATTCCCGCTACAATGGATGAAAATGGAGTTCAATTTTATAATGATCAATACAGAGTTGAGTTTGGTGCTTTAATTAACATTCAATTTAAAAAAGATATTACCAAAAAAATTAACCTCACCTCTACTCTAAATCTTTTTAACAACTTCACGGATGTAAATTCGGCTAACCGAAAAAATATTGATGTCAACTGGGAGACTATGATAAACATGAAACTCACTGAATATATTGGTTTTAGTTTCTATACCAATTTAATTCACGATAATGACGTGGCTATTCCACTATATGATGGGAATACAATTGTTGGATCTGGCCCTCGCACACAATTTAAACGACTTCTCGGTATTGGATTTTCCTATAAATTTTGAGCACGTTAGATTAGATCCTCAGATTTATCATTAAAGCCTTAATTTTGTATCAATTTGAAGCAAGTTACTGCTATATTATTTTCTCTAATACTGTTATTCCCTAGCATTGGATTCAGTATGGTCATTGATGCTTGTTGTGTTACCGATTTTGAAACGTGTTGTTCACAAGATTATAATCCCACATCCTGTCATGAAACTATCGATCAAGATAATTGTAATGATTTTGTTTTAATTGTTTTGCCCCCAAATCAAATTGATTTCACCCCCCAAAAAACATTAAACATCCCAATCAGTTTACCCATTATATTAAAAGTCAAACTACATGTTTTAACTAATCTGTGCAATAGGTATAGAATAGTTTGTTCAAATTATATTGACATTAATAGTCACCCCAGTATTTTTCAGGTTTTTTTATGTTAGTTGATAGTTTTTTAAAACTTTTAATTCTAACAATAACCCAATAAAATATTCATGAAAAACATAATAATAATGTTCTTTATGCTGATTGGTATAAATTTATATGCTCAGCAAGAAGTTCAAAAAATAAAAGGAAATGTAATTTTCAACTCATCAAGAGGACAAGTGCCTTTAGTTGGAGCCTTTGTTCACTGGAGTGGGAATTCTTCTGGTGTTTTCACAAATAACAAAGGTCAATTTATAATTAAAAATAAAGATAATGATAGACTAGTTGCATCATTTTCTTCATATAAATCAGACACCATCCTCATCAATAAAATAGACTCTAATTATCTAATTATATTAGAGGAACAAAATGATTTAAAAACGGCAGTTGTTATAGCAAAACGCATTTCATATGGGCTTTCTAAATTAAGCCCAAGAACAACTATCCTACTTGGGGAACGAGAATTTCAGAAAGCAGCTTGTTGCAACCTATCCGAAAGTTTTGAAAATGCCCCTGCTATCGACGTTAGTTTCAGTGATGCTGTCACAGGAACAAAACAGATTAAAATGCTTGGCCTTGATGGTTTTTACACACTAATTGGTAGAGAGTATATGCCATCCGTCAGAACACTTAATTCATACTATGGTTTATCTCACATACCCGCTGCATGGGTAGATGGGATTCAAATAACGAAGGGTGCTGGTAGTGTCGTAAATGGCCACGAGAGCATTGCTGGTCAGATTAATATAGAGCTTAAAAAACCCTTTGGATCTGAAAAATTCATTTTGGACCAATTTGCTAGTTCTGGTGGACGATTTGAAACGGATTTTATGTATACAAAGGATATTAAAAAAAACATTGCATCCTCACTATTCATTCGATATGGAAACAGATCATTAGAATTCGATAATAACAACGATGGGTTTTTGGATATGCCAATAAGTGAAGATTTTAAGATTATGAATCGTTGGCAATTCTTTAACAAAAATGGTTTTGAAGGGACAGCAAATGCTAGCTACCACAACAGTCTTCAAAAAGCTGGACAATCAAATTCAAACTCAAATCCATATAAAATTGGCATTAATACTGAAGTTATCGATTTTTTTGCTAAGCTTGGGAAACCCTCGAAAAAAAATGAGTACAGTAGTTTTGGTTCTCAGTATAATTTCAATCACTCAGAAATGTCCAGCAATTATGGCTCTAACGAAAATCAAAAAGAATATCTAGCACAAACAAATCAAGGGTATGTTAACCTTCTCTATGAAAGTATTATTGGGAATAGCTTTCATCAATTTCAAACAGGTATTTCATTATTAATTGATGAAACTAAAGAAACCTTTGAGGGCTTTCAATTTGAAAGGACAGAGGCAGTCTCAGGACTATTTTTTGAATACACATATAAACCAAAAGAAACATTCAGCTTAGTAGGTGGGATTAGATCAGACTTCAATACAATTTATGGTCTTTCTTTTACCCCAAGATTTCATGGGAAATATCGTTTTAATAAAGATAAAACATCGATAAGAATATCAACTGGTCTTGGAAGAAGAACAAGTAATCCGCTCGCTCAAAACCAAATGCTATTTGCTTCAGGTAGAACTTTGGAATTTATAATGCGTGATTCTCAATTTGCCTATGGTTTGGAACAAGAATTAGCCTTAAATTCAGGGATAAGTTTTGAGCATCAATTTAAAATGGCGTACATGCCTGCAATAATTGGTGTTGATTTCTTCAATACTACGTTTAAAAATGAAGTAGTTGTGGACAGAGAAAATGCAGGGAAAGCCTATTTTTATAATGTAACAAATGGAACAATTGCAAATAGTTTTCAGACCCAACTAGACCTAAAGCCTGCTCGTAGGACTGATATTCGCTTGGCATACCGAATGTTTGATGTAAAGACCAAATATCAGAGTGAATCGAACACTTTATCCCTCATAACTAAACAAAAACCATTTATTTCTAAAGACCGAGCTTTTATTAATATCACCCAGAATACTCGAACTGATTGGAGATTTAATACTACACTAACTTGGTATGGGCCTCAGCGAATTGCTGGAGGTAAAGACACCATTTATTTCACAAATAATTTAAAGCAAATTAAAGACAAATATTCACCTAACTTTTTTTTATTAAACGCTCAAATTAGTAAAACTTTTAAAAAAGAATTTGAGTTATATATTGGTGCAGAAAATATATTGAATTTTAAACAGCAAAACCCCATTCAAGATGCTATTCAACCATTTTCAGAAAATTTTGATGCTGGATTAGTTTGGGGACCTATTTTTGGAAGAATAATTTATGGCGGTTTTCGATGGAGAATTAAATCAAAATGAATAAAAAAGAAATTATAATTTCAGGTATTTCTTGCATGAGTTGTGTGAGCAAAATTGAAAAAAAACTTTACACGAATACTTTACTAGATAAAATTACTATTCAAAAAGATAGTGGGTCAACCATACTTGAAGGAAATGATATACCCTCCAAAAGTGAAATTCAAAGCCTACTAACTGAAATTGGTGATTATAGTCTAACACCAACAAAAAAAAGCTTTTTTTTTAGTCAATATAAACCCCTCATCCTTATTCTTTTTTACTTATCTATTGTCACTTTAAGCATTGAGCTAAGTTCGGGTATTTTCTTATTGGAAACTTGGATGGCGAATTTCATGGCTGGATTCTTTCTCGTATTTTCATTCTTCAAGTTACTGGATATCCCTGCTTTTGCAAAAGCGTATCAATCTTATGATATCATATCCTCTAGATTTGGATTTTATGGATATATCTATCCATTTATTGAATTAGGTTTAGGTCTCGCATATGTTTTCTTTTATGACAGTGACATAACAAATTTAACAACTGCTATCGTTATGTTCGTAGGATTGATAGGTGTGTCAAAATCTGTTATACAAAAATCAAAGATTCAATGTGCTTGTTTAGGAACAGTATTTAACCTTCCTATGAGTTACGTTACAATTATTGAAAATGTATTAATGTTATCTATGGCACTTTTTATGCTTTTATAATGTAGAAATATGAAAAAAATTATCTTCATAATCATTGGAATTTGGTTTTTAATATCAGTCATGGGTTGCAAGCCTGATCCCCCTATAAAAAATGAGGTTTCAACAATGGATATTATTATCAATCACTTGTTTGATACTTCAGATTTTGAACTTAATCAAGAATATACATTACCTAGTGATGAACCTGTCAAATTCAGTCGATTCGCCTATTTATTATCTAACTTTTATCTGATTGATGAAAATGAGTTTAGAATAGCACTAGACAAGCAATACCTTTACATTGACATGAAATATTCTAACTCTGATTTCAAACTAATAAATATCCCTAAGGGAACCTACAAAGGAATTGGATTTTCTATCGGTTTGGACTCCATTATAAATCACGGTAATCCAAATCAATACACCTTAGACCATCCTCTATCACCTATCAATAACTCGCTGCATTGGAGCTGGCAGGGTGGCTATATTTTCACAGCTATCGAAGGGAAAACCATACATAATAATGAAAGTTTTATTTTCCATTTAGCCGGCACACAGAATAAAGTTGATTTTGAATTGCCTTACAATTTTTCAAAAGAAGATGATGCAATCCATGCTATTTTAAACTATAACATTAAAGAAGTGTTTCAGAGCCCTGAAGTATATACCATAGAAATTGATGGTCTTAGCACACATAATGTGGAAGATCCTGTCACACTAAAATTAATTAATAATATGAAAGATGTATTTTCTGTATCTTCTATAGAAAGCCTGTAAAACTAAATGAAGAAATTGTTCATCATATCATTTTTATTTATCACTCTCCTATCATGTAAGGATGTAATCAACGAAATTCCACAAAATCCTTTTCTAATAACACCATATTCATTCAGTTACAATACATCACTCTTACCTCCACCAAGAATACCCAGCGACAATCCTCTAACTGAAGAAGGAGTTCAATTGGGCCGAATGCTTTTTTATGACCCCATCTTAAGTTCAGATAGCTCACAAAGCTGTAATTCATGCCACAATCAAGCAAATGCATTTACAGACAATAATAATCAATTTAGTGTCGGGGTTAAAGGTACCGTTGGAAAACGCAATTCAATGGCTATTTTCAATTTAATGTGGCATATTGATGGATTCTTTTGGGATGGGAGTGCAGATATACTAAGGCATCAGGCTATCCAGCCAATAATTGATGAAACTGAGATGAACGAGACCATTGACCATGTAATCATGAAATTAAATCGTTCACCGCTTTACAAAGAACATCTTCAAAAAGCATTTTTAGAATCCACATTTGACGAGAAGATAATTGGAAAAGCATTAGAACAATTTATGCTATCTATTGTATCCTCAAACTCAAAGTTTGATCGTGTGATGCTAGGATTAGAATCATTTACTGATGAAGAAAAAGTGGGTCAAGTAATATTTAATTCAGAATCTATACCACTCAAAGATGAGGTAGACCCTAATAATCCTCAAAATTTTGGTGCAGATTGCTTCCATTGTCATGGGAATAGTTTATTCATGCGTCGAGAATTTTTAACAAACGGACTATCAGACAATGGAGATAAGGGCTTGGGAGATGTTACTGGAAATCCTAATGACAACTATAAATTCAAAACAACATCGCTTAGAAATATTGAGAAAACAGCACCGTACATGCATGACGGAAGATTTAAAACGCTTGAGGAAGTAGTACAATTTTATCTTAGTGATATGAACGCATCAAGTGCTGTAGATCTTTCTGACTCTCCTAACTTACACGCATTAAAAGATTCCGTTTATTTAAGCCCCGAGCACAAAAAGGCATTAATTTCCTTCCTAAAAACATTAACAGATGAAAGCCTATTAACCAACGAAAAATATTCATCCCCATTTTAAATTACATATATTTACACCATGAAACATCCTATTCTTCTATTTGCATTAATACTTGTATCGACCGTTCTTTTTGCAGAAAATACAACTTCTCGTATTGAAGTAAAAGCCAATTGTGAAATCTGCAAAGAAAAAATTGAAAAAACATTAGATATCCCCGGAATTTCTCATGCAGATTGGAACAAAGAAACTAAGATTCTTACAGTTAGATATAACGAGAAAAAAGTATCCCTGAGTGATATCCATTCTATGATTAGCAATATTGGATACGCAACTAATAAAGTTAACGCTAATATTGATAGTCAAGCCCAACTCATGAAATGTTGTCAACCAAAAGAACCCGTCAAAAAATGTGGCACAACTAAAAAGGGATGTTGCAGTAAGTAAAATCAACTATCATCAAGAAAATCAATCAATACTTCTGAGCCTAATAAGACATAATTCTTATCTTTTTCTTGAATATATTACTCTAAAAAAACACGTTTAATAGTGTTACTTTACTTTATTAATAATCTTATTTTTGCACTCAATAAAAATTAAAATGTCAAGACAACTGCAAATACGTGAAGCACTTCGTGAAGCAATGAATGAGGAGATGCGAAAAGATGATTCTATTCTTCTCATGGGTGAGGAAGTTGCTGAGTATAATGGGGCATACAAAGTAAGTCAGGGAATGCTTGACGAATTTGGGGAGAAAAGAGTGATTGATACTCCTATAGCTGAGTTAGGATTTGCTGGAATAGCAACTGGAGCAGCTACCAATGGGCTAAAGCCTATTGTAGAATTTATGACATTTAACTTTAGTCTAGTTGCCATTGATCAAGTTATCAATGCTGCCGCTAAAATGAATAGTATGAGTGGCGGTCAATTTACATGCCCTATGGTATTTCGAGGACCTACCGGAAGTGCTGGACAACTGGGAGCTCAACATTCTCAGGCGTTTGAGAACTGGTATGCTAATTGTCCTGGTCTAAAAGTTGCCGTATTGTCTAACGCATATAATGCAAAAGGCCTTCTAAAATCTGCTATTATTGATCCAGATCCAGTAATTTTCATGGAAAGTGAGCAGATGTACGGACTCAAGCATGACGTTCCTGAGGAAGAATATTATATTCCTCTTGGACAAGCAAACATTCAAAAAACTGGCAGTGATGTGACCCTTGTTTCTTTTGGAAAGATGATGAGAGTTGCTGAAGAATCTGTAAGAATATTAACAGAAAAAGGAATTGATGTCGAACTTATTGATTTGCAATCTGTGAGACCAATCGACTACCAAACAATTGCAGAGAGTATTAAAAAGACCAATCGATGCGTAGTGCTCGAAGAAGCATGGCCTTTAGCATCTATATCTTCTGAGATAAGCTACATGATGAGCCAAATGGTGTTCGATCATCTTGACGCACCAATCAAGCGTGTAACTACACTCGATACACCACTTCCATATGCATCTAGCCTGGTTGAAACTTGGTTACCTAATGCTAAGGGTGTAATAGAAGCTATCGAAAAAGTCATGTACCGATAAAAAAGGTTTATTTTTTAAAACGCCCTTTACTGAATATTCTCACCCCAGTATCTTTACCTTTTCGGAGTTCCCTTTGTTCCTCCTCGGGTAATGCATTGATTTCCATACATTCATTAGAGCAAGCACCTGAAAACTTTGATGAACACTTTGGACACTGAATAAACAATAAATTACAAGCCTTATTAGCGCAGTTAGTGTGATCATCAAAAGATTCTCCACACTGGTGGCATTCTGCAATAATATCATCACTAATCCGCTCATTAATACGTTCATCAAAAACAAAGTTTTTACCAATAAACTTATTCTTTAAACCAAGCTCTTTAGCATCACGTGCATATTTAATAATTCCACCTTCAAGGTGATACACATCCTTAAACCCATTGTGCTTTAAGTAAGCACTTGCTTTTTCACATCGAATTCCTCCAGTACAATACATCACAATAGGCTTATCCTTTTTGTCTGACAACTCATTTACAACAAGCGGAAGTTGATCTCTAAAAGTATCCACATCAGGACACCACGCCCCCTTGAAATGACCGACCTCACTTTCATAGTGATTTCGCATGTCAATAAGAACTGTTTCATCTTGATCAGTTAGCTCATTGAATTCTTCTACCTTTAAATAACTACCTGGCTTCAAAACATCGAATAAATCGTCATTTAAACCATCAGCTACAATTTTATTTTTAACCTTTATGGTGAGTTTGAAAAAAGACTTACCATCATCATCTACAGCATAGTTGAGTCTTACATCTTCTAAAAATGAAATTGAATCTAATGCCAACTTAAATTCTGTTAAAAGTTCTTTTGGAATGCTCAATTGAGCATTGATTCCTTCTTCAGCAACATATATTCTACCTAAAACTCTGAGATTATCCCAATGGTAAAAAAGATGATCTCTAAAAAGGTGAGGATTTGCAATTTTTGCGTATTTATAAAAAGAAATTGTAGTCCGTGATTCTTTACTACTTTTAATTTTCTTTTTAAGCTTTTCCCCATTAATTGTATTATGTAATTTCATCTTACAAATTCCTTAATGATTCTTCAAAGTTAAACTCTAAGCGACGATATAGAAAAATATGCTTGAATTGGATTCAATTTAATTAACCGATCATAAATCAAAAGTGGCATTTCATTCGTATATATAAATATGAAGTATGCTTATTATTTAATTTTTCTTTTATTAGTGACTTCTTGTAATGCCCAAATTGGATCTGACAATATGATAAATCAAGAAAAACCCAACACAACAGAATACAATAAACTAACTGAAGCTGAAAAAAGAGTTATTATTCGAAAAGGTACTGAATACCCTAACACAGGTGAATATAATAAACACTATGAGGATGGAACATACATATGCAGACAATGCAATCAAAAACTTTATCAATCATCATCCAAATTCAACAGCAATTGTGGCTGGCCGAGTTTTGATGATGAAATAACCGGAGCTGTAAATCGAATCCTTGACTCTGACGGTCGAAGAACTGAAATTGTTTGCAGTAATTGTTCAGGACATCTTGGACACGTATTTATTGGAGAGAATTTTACAACAAAAAATACCCGTCACTGTGTCAATAGTATTTCTATGAAATTCGTTCCAAAGGCTAAATCCATTCCAAAAATAATTACTTTAAAAGAAGTTTCAGAATTAGATACCATAACATTTGGGGCAGGTTGCTTCTGGTGCGTTGAAGTTCTTTTTCAAAAACTTAAGGGTGTTTCCCATGTTGAAAGTGGTTATGCAGGTGGTAAAATAAAAAATCCTACATATAAAATGGTTTGTCAGGGCAATACTGGTTCAGTTGAAGTCGCTCAGCTAATTTATGATCCAAAAATTATATCAACTGAAACACTTATTGATATTTTCTTTCATGTCCATAATCCTACCACACTAAACAGACAAGGAAACGATGTTGGAGACCAATACCGTTCAGTTATCTATTATCACAGTGCCCAACAAAAAGAAATTGCTAATAATATACTTAATAGGATTGATTCTAGTAATCTATGGGACGAACCCATAGTCACCACAGTAGAATCTATATATAACTACAGTAAAGCAGAAGATTATCATCAAAATTACTTTAATAATAACTCATCAACTAATGGCTACTGTAATATGATAATCAGACCAAAAGTAATAAAGTTTAAAATTAAATATGCTGATCTTATTAAGTAATAATTAGGGTTTAGGATTTATTGAAGCCCTAATACTAAATACATGTGAGTATTGTGCTGAACTTTGATTTCCAATGTCACTCAGAGCATAGTCCAAAATAACTTGTTTAAATTTAACACCAACACCTAAATTAGGCATGAAAGTCCAATTTTCACTTAAGTTTAAATCCATTTTTTGTTGAATATTACCTACTCCAGCCCTCAAAAATACCACATCTCTATAACCACACTCTAGTCCTAAATGTGGGTCTCCACTAATTAAATCTGATTTTAAAAGCGTATTTCGCTGACCATCTGTATTCACATCCAAATTCATTTCGGTAAGTAGGCTAAAATTATCATTGAAATTCATCTTTTTAGCCACCCCAAAAATAAACTTAGGCAAAGTCAACTCTAAAGAATTTTGTGGTATTTCATTATTTGTTTGGAGAAAAATTTCTTCTTCAGAATCAGTGAAATTATAGCTCCAGGCATTAAAAGTAGTGGTAATATCTCTTGCCATCAAGGCAAAAGTCCAATTATTTTTTAATTCATAGCGAGAGCTCATATCAATCCCAAATCCCCATGATGAAGCAAAGTCACCTGCTTGTCTATGAACGATCTTGGCGCTTCCTCCAAAACTCAAACCATTTTTAAGAGCCTTCTGTGCATAGCTAACAAAGAATCCATAGTCCACAGAACTAAAGCTCGTAATTCGATTATAATTAATCTGTCCATTTCTAATCAAATCTAGTGTGTTAGGAATATTATCCACCCCGAATCTTACCATTGAAAAACTTAATGCTGATTTTTCATTGACTTGGGTACTAATACCTAAGTAATCATAGTTAGCTATACCACTAAAATAATTAGAATGCATAAAGCTAATTTGTAACTTCTCTTTTTGTTTTGTAAGCCCGGAGGGATTCCAATAGCTCGCTGTGACGTCATCTACCGATGCCACAACAGAATTAGCCATACCAAAAGATCTAGCACCTACACCAATAGACAAAAAATCATTGCTGTATTTAGGTGTACTTTGAGCTAAAAGATTTTGATTAAAAAAAACCAATATGTATACCACAAAACACGTAAGCTCAATTTGTGGTATTTTCATGTAAAAGATTTGTTATAGTAATTGAATTTCTAGGGCATTAATAGAACGAGCTAATTCAGGTTCTATTGTCTCACAAATTTCAATTAATAGATTTCGTTGATCGTCATTGAGTTCAATCATGTCAAGATTAGCACAAACACCTTCTACTGCCTCAATTACATTTTCAATACTCGTGTATGATTTCAAAAATGCTGCCTTCATAAATCTTCGGTGTTGGCCTTTCCATAATTCATCGTCCTGCAATCCTGCATATCTCATAAACTTAAGAATCCAATCCGTTTCAACGCTATCAATCATCGCATAAAAATCATCGGCCAATGAAGGGTTTTTATCCAATAGAATTTTATCTAATAGAATCTCAACCATAATATGTGTTATAAAATAGTCTCGATTAATGTCTTTATCGCCACTCTCACGAATCATATCAGTAGCTTTATTGGTTAGCTCGACAAATGTCATCCAGTTATGAAATTTTCGATCACTGGCAAAATGTTTATTACACCCATCATTCATCGAGGAAATTTCTTTCGTTGTAAACGTAATATTTTTATAAGGATTGATTCTTAATTTAGCAATGTGTGATCTTGCTAAATCCGGAAGAATTAAACCTATGTTAAAGTACTTATTGTCCTCGTCTCGATCAAAGTAATAATGACTTAAATAATTCACTACTGCAAATCAACGGTTTTTTTTTCATTTTGCGTAATCTAACCTTAGCTTATAACTAATCTTTAGGCTTTAATCCTACTTGATAATGGTTTAAATAATACTTTCGTAGGATATCTTTTTGAAGGTTAACAATAAAACATCTGACAAGTTGGGTAATGAGAAAATGAGTAAACTCTTATTCCAACAATCTCTACCCGCGTCAATTGGTTTTTTAGTGATGTCCTTTTATCAAATGGTTGATGTATTTTTTGTTAGTAGATATGCCGAAGGTGAAATTGCTATTGCTGCTATAACTGTTGTGCTACCAATAACATTTCTTATTTCATCTTTTGGAATGGCAATTGGAGTAGGTGGTGCATCTGTTCTTGCTAGAGCTCTAGGTGAGGGGAATACCACTAAAGCCCAAAAAACGTTTGGAAATCAGATTAAGTTAACGGTGGGATTTGTACTTTTCTTCGTATTAGTTGGATATATTTTTCAAGAACAGCTTTTACGAGTTTTTGGCGCAAATGACGAGATTATCCCTTTTGCAAAGAAATATTTTAACATTCTTCTTCTCGGCCTTCCTTTTTTAGGTTGGGCTATGATGACTAATAATGTAATCCGTGCAGAGGGGAAGCCCAAAATGGCCATGTTGACCATGATTATCCCAGCAGTATCCAATATAATTCTTGACTATATTTTGATATATCAATTTAATATGGGTATCACAGGTGCAGCTATTGCTACCTCGTCAGGCTACATCCTCAGTGGATTATATACCCTATGGTTCTTTGTGTCAGGTAGAAACGAATTAAAATTAATCCCCGATGACTTAAAACTTGACTTTGGTTTAATAAAAGAAATTACTTCTATAGGCTCAATAACATTAGTTAGACAAAGTATGTTTAGCATCCTTGCTATTGTGCTATATAGTCAGTTAAATAAATGGGGGGTTATAGCCTATGAGAATATATTTGACCAAAGTGGAGGGTCTCATGCAATTGCTATTTACGGATTAATCAGGGGATTCACCTTATTTATTGCATTCCCTATTATTGGAATTATGCAAGGTTTAATGCCCATTGTCAGTTATAACTATGGTGCGAAGAATTGGCAAAGAGTAAGGCATTCTGTTTGGTTGGCTATAAAATGGACAACATTCATTTCAATAATATTATTAACCATTATTACAGTTTTCCCTCAAAAACTGATTGAAATATTTACAGAAGATAAGGAACTTCTAAATCATACTCCAAGGGTATTGCGGCTAATCTTCCTTTCATTGCCTGTAATGGGCATAGGATTCATAGGCGGGGGCTTTTTTCAAGCTATTGGCAAGCCCATCCCGGCATTGGTGTTAACACTCGCAAGACAGGGACTTTTCATGATACCTCTAATGTACATATTAAGTTACTTCTTGGGCTTAGATGGAGTTTGGTTTTCCATGCCTTTAGGTGAAATATTAGCTGGAATCTGGGCAGGAATCTGGCTGTATACAAGTGTAAAGAGACTATAAAAAAATAAAGAAATTTACAAAGACACTCTAATTAAATATCAAATGCCTCGTCTACTATTGCTTTTTGTTCGCGAGAATGAACAACTGCATATCCAGTAGCTGGACTAGCACTGCTTTTGCGAGTAATCTCTTTGAAATTTCTAGCCCAATCATATCGTAAAACATGCATCCATGCACCCATATTTTTAGGTTCTTCTTGCACCCAACAAAATTCAGCTTTGGAGTATTTTTTGAAAAGTTTCTGAATTTGAGACTCTGGCATTGGGTAAATTTGTTCTATTCTAACGATTGCCACATCTTTTCTTTTATCAGATTCCTGCTTTTGCAAAAGGTCGTAATAAATTTTACCGCTGCATAGATTTACTCTTTTTACTTTCTTTAAATCTACATAATTATCATCTATCAACTCTTGAAATGTTCCGTTTGTAAAATCATTTGTTGTGCTCACACATTTTGGATGTCTCAATAAACTTTTAGGACTCATAATAGCCAATGGTTTTCTAAAGTCTCTATGAATTTGTCGTCTAAGGGCATGAAATAAATTTGCAGGGCTTGTGATATTCATCACCTGCATATTTCCAGAGGCACATAATTGCAAATATCGCTCTAGACGAGCACTACTATGTTCTGGACCTTGACCCTCATATCCGTGAGGTAAAAGCATCACCAATCCACTGTATCTCCCCCATTTAGTTTCCCCACTTGCAATAAATTGATCAATCATTACTTGACAACCATTGGCAAAATCTCCAAACTGAGCTTCCCAAATTGTAAGCCCTTGTGGATTGGCAATTGAATACCCATATTCAAAACCTAATACTGCGAACTCGGACAATAAGGAATTATGTATATCAAATGGCGCTTGATCAGAAGAAATATGATTTAATGGAATAAATTTTTCAATACCATCTTCCATATTAATTACCGAATGTCTATGTGAGAATGTCCCTCGTTCGACATCTTGCCCACTTATTCGTACTGGATGACCTTCATTAAGCAATGAACCATAAGCCATTAATTCACCCATGGCCCAATCATATTCTCCTGACGATATCATTTGTTTTCTATCGTTATAAAGTTTGGTTACTTTTTTAATTGGTATATAATTATCTGGGATGGAAGTAATTGTAGTTGCGACCTTTTCTAAACTTGCTTTGGTAACTGAAGTTTTAAATGAACGCTCAAAATCTGCTTTCGTACCGGATTTTATATCGCTCCAAGTATTTTTAGGTAAATTGTTATTTTTTGGTTTTTTATCGGAACGAACATCTTCTAGATCCTCTTGAAGCATCTTTTTAAATTCACGCTCCATTTCTTTGGCAATATTTGCTTCTATTGTTCCTTGTTCACTTAGTTTTCTTGCATAGATTTCTCTTGGATTAGGATGTTTAGCAATAGCTTTGTAAAGCAAAGGCTGGGTGAATTTTGGTTCATCACCCTCATTATGACCATATTTACGATATCCTAAAATGTCAATAAATACATCCTTATTAAAGGTTTGCCTGTATTCTAATGCAAGTTTGATTGTATATATAACTGCTTCAACATCGTCACCATTAACATGGAAAACGGGACATTTGGTAGTCTTAGCAACATCCGTACAGTAAATTGATGTTCTAGCGTCGATATAGTTAGTCGTAAAACCAATTTGATTATTGGTGACTAGATGAAGTGTGCCACCAACATTGTAACCGTCCAATCCAGCCATTTGAATAACTTCATAAACTATACCCTGCCCAGCAATAGCTGCATCACCATGAATTAATATGGGAGTGATTTTTGACAAATCTTTAGCATAACGCTCGTCTAATTTAGCTTTAGTCATTCCCTGTACAACTGGATTAACCGCTTCCAAATGACTTGGGTTAGGACATAGGTTCAGCTTAACCTTCTTACCTAAACTGGTTGTTACAGAACTGGTATATCCTAAGTGATACTTAACATCACCCTCAAATATAGATTCCTCATGGGCATTACCCTCAAATTCATTGAAAATTTCAGCGTAACTTTTTTTCATAATATTAGCTAAGACATTCAATCTTCCACGGTGAGCCATACCGATTACAAACTCCTCCACTCCTTGCCCTGAACCTAATTCAATTGCAGCATCTAAAGCTGGTATTAATGACTCTAATCCTTCTAATGAAAATCGTTTTTGTCCAACATATTTTGTATGCAAAAAATTCTCAAATGCAACTGCCTGATTAAGCTTTTCAAGGGTTAGTTTTTTCTGCTCAATTGTGAAGTCTGGTGTATTCTTTCTCTGCTCCATTCTACTTTGAAGCCACTCTAACTGCTTTGGGTTTGTCATGTACATATACTCTACCCCTATACTTCCACAATAGGTCTGCTCACAATGAGCAATAATATCCTTCAGTTTTGCAGGACCAATCCCCAAAGCTACACCCGCATTAAATTTTTTATCTAAGTCTAATTTATTGAGTCCAAAATTCTCAATGGATAAATCTGGCGAATATTTTCGACGGGCTCTTACAGGATTTGTTTTCGTAAAAAGATGCCCTCTAGAACGATAACCTTTATTTATGAGATTCAAGACATTAATTTCTTTCATCATATCCTCAGATACGACTTCACTCGTTCCATTCAAACCTAAATCACCATAGGCCAAATCAAACCCTTCAAAAAATCGCTGCCAACTTTCGTCTAATGAAGATTTATCTGTTTTGTATTGTTCGTATAGATGTTCAATAGAATCAACATCTGCATTGCTGAGGTATGAATGATTTAACATTAATTAAATATGTTTAACAAAAATATAAATGTGTTTTGTTATGACTCACTTTATTTATGAAAGATTTATCCATAAAAATTCATCCATTGAAGAACCTCATAGGTACATGGTTTAATATTTAATATTAATGCACCTATTTCAAACTTTACCATAACCAAAATAATACATTTGCGTTCCTTATAAGTGAATAGCCAAGAATTTGCACATCTTTTTGATAAACACCCCGTTCTAAATCAGTTGGAGAATGAAGTTATAGCTGGGAAAACTCGCATTGGTATCCAGAATTGTATTGGATCTGCTAAGTCTATTACTCTAGCTTATCTTCTTAAAAATTTGCAACGAAGTCAACTTATCATTTGTGACGACCTTGAGCAAGCGGAGAATATGTATTCAGATATGGAGGTATTCGCTAATCATAACTTGGTGTTTTTATGGAAAGACTCGTTTAGGAAAAGTTTTAATCTTACACATTCAGATAATAACAAAATACAGAGTAATGCTAACGTTCTCGAAGCAATTTTAGACATTGAACACCCCAAAATTATCGTAACCTACCCCGAGGCGATAACTGAAAAAATTATCAATCAAGATCAGCTAAAAAAAAGTAAACTAACATTTAGAGTTGGAGAAGAGGTTGACTTAGACTTTTTGATCGAATTACTCAATGAGTACCATTTTTACAGAGAGGACTTTGTTTATGAGCCCGGACAGTTCTCCATCAGAGGAGGAATAATTGACTTATTTTCATATGCTAATGACTTACCAATTCGACTTGAATTATTTGGTCGAACCATTGAAAGTATTCGAGAGTTTGATCCTGTTAGTCAACTCAGTACAAAAACGCTGGCAAGAGGTACTGTAGTGCCCAATGTTTCAGAGAGTGTCCAGACGCAAGAGGGTACCCATATCCTTAATTACTTGGGTAAAAAAACCATTGTTTTCTCCACAGACCTACCCAAGGCCCTTGCTAAAATAGAAAAAGGATTAGAAAAAGTCCATTCACAAGAAACTGAAGAACTCAACCCTACTAACATTTTTTTTAAACTTTCTGAAATCATCCATCAAATCGGAGCTAATTCTGTAATAGAATTTGGGAGTCAATACCATTATAGGCCCTCAATCAAACTCAAATTTGATCAAGCACCTCAAGCACCCATCAATAAAAACTTTAACCTTCTTATTGACACCTTTAAATCGCTTGAGGAACAGGGCTATAAACCTCTAATATTTTCTGAAAGTCCAAAACAGATTGAACGACTTGAAAGCATATTTGATGATTTGAATGCGGGGTATCAGCTTCAACCTGTTTACAAAAGTTTAAGTGAGGGATTTATTGATCATTCACTCAAAGTTGCAGCATACACAGAACATCAGATTTTTAATCGCTATTACCTTGCAAAATCAGGAAGATCAGTTTCTGCAAGCGGTGCTATTTCGCTAAAAGAATTACAAAACTTGAACCCCGGAGATTTTGTGGTTCACATTGACCACGGCATAGGGCAGTTTAAGGGCTTGCAACGCATTGAAATGGCAGGCAAAATACAAGATGCTATTCGGATAGAGTATAAAAACAATGACTTACTCTATGTGAACATTGCGTCCCTTTATAAAATCAGTAAGTACAAAGGGAATAGTGGCAATCCACCCAAAGTAAACAAACTGGGTGGAGATGCCTGGACCAACCTAAAACGTAAAACCAAAGCTCAAGTCAAGGATATTGCTAAAGATCTAATCAAGTT
Organism: uncultured Bacteroidota bacterium; assembly: GCA_913050005.1. Classification (GTDB taxonomy): domain Bacteria; phylum Bacteroidota; class Bacteroidia; order NS11-12g; family UBA9320; genus UBA9320. The sequence goes on along the minus strand of CAJXBI010000003.1, from coordinate 27,189 downwards.
ATACGCCAAGAGAAAGTCCGAAAAAGGGTTTCAATTTCATCCTGACACCTACCTCCAAACTGAACTTGAGGCTAGTTTTTTATATGAAGACACCCCAGACCAAGCCAAGGCTACTGAAGATTTTAAGAAGGATATGGAAAGTCCCAACCCCATGGATCGTCTTATCTGTGGTGATGTGGGATTTGGTAAAACAGAGATTGCAATTCGAGCTGCTTTCAAAGCAGTAACTGACAGTAAACAAGTTGCTATTTTAGTCCCTACTACCATTTTAGCTCGACAACACTATCAAACATTTAGAGACCGACTTCGAGATTTCCCATGCAATGTAGACTATGTAAATCGGTTCAGAACTGCAAAACAACAAAACCTAACACTAAAAAACCTTGCGGAAGGTAAATTGGACATTATCATAGGCACTCATAAATTATTAGGCAAAAAAACCAAGTTTAAAGATTTGGGATTACTAATTATCGATGAAGAACAAAAGTTTGGAGTTAGTGCCAAAGAACGACTTAAAGAGTTTAGAGCCAACGTAGACACATTAACACTTACGGCTACACCGATTCCTAGAACACTTCACTTTTCGTTGATGGGTGCAAGAGATTTAAGTATTATACAAACCCCTCCACCTAACCGAAGGCCAGTGCAAACTGAGGTTCAGGTATGGAATGATGAGATTCTGAAGGATGCAATTTCTGCAGAAATAACTCGTGGAGGACAAGCTTTTGTTATTCATAATCGGGTAAAGGATATTCAGGAAATTGCCCAACGAATTCGAAATTTAGTACCTCAGGCGAATGTTATTGTTGGTCATGGTCAAATGAAGGGTGACGAACTCGAAAAAGTCATGGTTCAATTTATTGAAGGAGAGTACAACGTATTGATAGCTACAACTATCATCGAGAGTGGATTAGACATCCCCAATGCAAATACCATCATCATCAATAATGCACACATGTTTGGACTTAGCGACTTACATCAAATGCGGGGAAGAGTTGGAAGAAGTAACATTAAAGCTTACTGTTATTTAATGGCACCTCCTACTTATACTCTACCCGATGAAGGAAGACGGAGATTACAAGCCATTGAAGAATTTTCAGATTTAGGTAGTGGGTTCAATGTAGCCATGAGGGATTTGGATATTCGTGGTGCAGGCAATCTCCTAGGAGCTGAACAAAGTGGATTTATTGCTGAAATAGGTTTCAACATGTACCATAAAATATTGGATGAGGCCATCCAAGAATTAAGAGAAGGTGAATTCAAGGAAGTGCTCGAAAAAGTCGATGGTAAGCCCAAACCCCAAAAACTAGAAATTACCGCTTCGATAGAAACAGACTTTGATGCTCGAATACCAGAAAATTACGTCAATAATGTAGCTGAGAGAATAAACCTATATACCCAATTAAGTGCCTTAAATATCTCTGAAGATTTAGACCAATCCATGGAAAAGATCATTGATCGATTTGGCAAACTCCCAAAAGAAGTCTCTCAATTATTTATGAGTATTCGACTCAAAATAGCTGCTCAAAATATTTACGCTGAGAAGCTAAAAACAAAAGGATCTGATGTGTTTTTATATTTTAACAATGATTTGGGTAAAGAATTCTACCAAGAAAAAACATTCAGTAATATCATGGATATGGTTCAGCTAAAGCCTGATCACTTCAGTTTTAAACAGGCCAACAAACACCTCGTCTTGACTATAAAAGGGTTCGGAAGTATTCAAGATAGCTTGAATGAAATAATATTACTCGCCCAATAAAATTCTACTTTTACAATCTCACAATAAAAGTACCTAAATTCGTGCATTCATGAGACTAGTTACCTCAGATGATATCATTGATGTGTTGGCCAAAGGCAAACAACGTGGTTTGCGATTTTTAATATCTAAGCTCACTTTGAACAAGCTGAACCGAACCAAAAGTGCATTTGATAAATCTTCAATCAGCCACTCTAACTGGTGGATTATTCCAGAGATAAAAGAACGTTGGAACAAACTCATAACTGGTAACCCAAAAGTAACCTACGAGACATTTATGATGAATGGTTACTTGAAAAACAAAAAAAACCTTCGACTGCTATCCATTGGATCTGGGTCTTGCAGTCACGAGCTTAATCTTGCAACCTATTCTAATTTTGATAAAATCGTATGTTTAGATATTGCAGACAATCGACTAAAAGAAGCTCAAAAAATTGCTCAGAAAAAAAATCTTAAAAACATTTCCTTTATATGTGCCAACGCTCTTGAATATTCATTTGAGTCAAATTTTGACATTGTATTTTTTCATTCATCTCTTCATCACTTTAACCATATCTCAAATCTGATACCCCACAAAATAATTCCTCTGTTAAAATCAGATGGCCATTTAATTATCAATGAGTATGTTGGTCCTACTCGGATTCAACACCCCAAACACCAAGTACAAGCTATCAATCGAGGATTAAAACTTATCCCAACTAAATTCCGAAAACGCTTCAAAACGGGATGGATAAAGAGACGATATCATGGCTCCGGACTTATTCGTATGATACTGGCCGATCCATCAGAGTGCATTGATTCAGCAAGTATACTGCCTAGTATTCATACCCATTTTAACACGATTGCTGAATGGCCATACGGGGGAAATATACTCATGCATGTTCTCAAAGACATCTCACATCATTTTCTAGATATGGATTCTGAAAGAAAATATATTCTTAATTCATTATTTGATTTTGAAGATGAATACCTGCAAAATCAACCTTCAGATTTTGTGTTTGGGATTTACCAATTAAAAAAATCTTAGAATTTTTTTAATAACTCTCCAAACTCCCATATATCCATGTATGAATTGTAGAAAGGGACAGGAGCAAGTCTTATTACATTGGGTTCTCGCCAATCGGCTATTACATCGTTAGCGGTTAAATAATCAAATAATGATTTCCCATTTGCATTGGTAAGCATACTTAATTGACAACCACGATCTTCAGGTGTAATGATCTCGAAGGCTAGCTTGGAGTTAGATGCCTGTGCATCTATGACCACCTGCTCTAAAAAACGATTTAATTTTTGCCCTTTAATAGCTAAAGCATCCATCCCTACTTCATCAAATATATCCAAGGAAGCCTTGTGAGCAGCCATTGTAATAACGGGAGCATTACTCAACTGCCATCCAGCAGCACCTGGTTCAGGGATGTATCCGCGTTTCATTTGAAAACGCTCACTTTCTTTGTGTCCCCACCAACCTGCAAATCGAGGCATATCTGGATTATTCCCATGTTTTTCATGGATAAATACACCACTCACTCCACCAGGACCAGAATTCATATACTTATAGGTACACCAGGCCGCAAAATCTACCTTCCAGTCGTGTAATTGTAGTTTGACATTACCTGCTGCATGAGCACAATCAAAACCAGCAATAGCTCCTACTTTATGTGCTGCTGCAGTTAGTGTTTTTATATCAAAATATTGTCCTGTATAATATTGTACACCACTAAAAAATAATAATGCCAATTCATCACCCGCTTCTTCAATGGCTTGCACAACGTCTTCTGTTCGAAGATGATGTTCTCCTTGCCTTGGCTCAAGCTCGATTACAGCATCATCATATTCATGCCCATGATGTTTCACTTGACTTTCAATGACATACATATCACTTGGAAACGCTCCTGCTTCCATAATAATCTTATATCGTTTTGGAGACGGTCTATAAAAACTAACCAATAAAAGATGAAGATTGACTGTCAGATTGTTCATCACAATTACCTCATCTTTTTTTGCTCCTACAACATTAGCTTCTTTCTCAAAAAAATGATGATAGCTAAACCAAGGATTCTTTCCATTAAAATGCCCCTCAACACCAAAATTTTTCCAATCATCTAACTCTTGCTGAATATAGCTTTGGACAGATTTGGGTTGAAGCCCTAAAGAATTTCCAGTGAAGTATAGCTGTTCATTGCGGGTTTTACCTGAAGGAATATAAAAATGGCTTCTATACTTTCTTAATGGGTCGTTATTATCCAAATCTTCGGCTATTTGTTTACTGGTAGTCAGCATAGTGCAAATAAAACAACAAAATATGGGTTTTAAACTAGATTGAATATCATAAGATAAAACAATACTATAAATGCAAAAATTAGAACAAAAACAATTAAGAGCCATTTAATAGTCTCTTTAATAGTCTTAGCAAGAATATAACGATCCCTAACTCCAGGATTTTCATATCGCTCATATATATTTAGTGCTAATGATGAAAGAGCCAAGCCAATAGGAGGCAAAAAAAATGATAAAAATAGGGAAGTCATTGTGAGATTATTCGCTATTTTGTATTGCTTTTGGATAAAAACTTCTTCTTCACTCAATTCTTGAATACTGTCTTTTTGTATGCTATCTTGAGGTTGATTTCTAATAACCTTTGGAATTAAAGGATATCGATTTTGGGTTTTTTTTATTTTTCTGGCTTCCTTGCCCTCAATACTATTGCAAGTTTTACGCAAAACAGTTGTATTTGTAACTTGAATACGTTCATCCGAATCCTTAAAATCTTCAACAGCTAGTTTTAAATTCATTTTCGAATTTTGATTTACATCATCATTTTTTACAAATGGGTTGACTTCTATTTTTTGCTTTTTTACTCGAACCATTCGACCTCGATAATCTGATTTACATGAAAACAATATTGTCGTAAGTATTAAAATAGAGATCGATTTTTTCACAAGTCCAAAACTAAATATTTTAAAACAAACGCAAATAAATCCCACTTTTATACCCATATCCTTTGGAACTAATATATTGATAGGACGGATTGAATATGATATTATTTCCAGAATCTACCAATCCATACTCATCCGCTAATTTTACAATAATCTTGTTTTCATTAATTATATAAGGTGGTAACGAATAAATAACAGGCAATTTTAAGTTTCCTTTCACATCATAAGCTCCCCAAAGGTTCTCATTAGATTGAACTAAAATAAGTCCAAATTTGGGTAAACGTACCCGAACATAGGCTTGAGGGAGTATCAACTTCATCTGTCGATTCAGAATATTCTGATACAAGCTATCGCCTATCAAAGCAAAACCCTTTTTGAAGTTACTAGCAACAGCAAATTGGTATGACGTTAACAACTTGCCATCAGAATTAAGATACCCATATAAGTCACCCTCAGCAGCATAACACGCTCCCTCAGAAAGTTCACTTATCTCAGAAAACCGATAACTACTTATTTGCTGACCATTTTTAAAAATAGCCATTTTACGATTATTCGGATGTGATTTAACCTCCCAAGATTGGGAATACCCTGACAATACAAATAATATAAACACTATGGTACATTTTCTCATTTTGCCAGATCAAATTTAAGTTCATCCCCAAAAAACCAGTAATTATTTAACATTATAGCAATAAACGATATAGAATATTTTTGTTTTCTACGATGATAATACTGGGTTACGTAACAATATTGATTGCCCTTTTCATCTTTACCATAATTATAATCCAATTCTGTTCTGATGAGTTTTTTAAAATTAATATCAAGTTTTTTAAATGTCTTAATGATTTTATGGTGATCGCGCTGAAGTCCTCTAAGTAATAATTGTTGCCTGTAAAGCACCTGATCGTTCCTAAAATTTATCGCTAAAGTGTCGAAGGTTTCTCTTAAAAACTTAAGGTCTGGAACAAAAGGTTTTAAAATCTCAAAATCTAAATAAGAAATTGCCCTATAAAAAGTATCACACAAAACAGTTAATTCCTCATGCAACATACAGTTGTACTTACTGGAATCAGGTCTTTGATTCTTTAGAACATACAACTGAGCATTTGCAAGAAATGATATTTGTACTAAAGCTATTAGTAATAATTGTCGGTAACCCATGAACTTGTACAAATTTAAATAGAATGGATTATGTTACCATATTAGAATTATTAATCAAACATAAGCTAGTCTTGAAGTTTAATATGGTAATTTTGTATTAATGTATTTAAAAAAACTTCTAATATTTTTAATTTCACTGGTTTTTTTTAGTAGTTGTTCAACAGCGGATCAAGAGAAAAAATCTATAATTATTGTCACCACAACCGGGATTTTGGGAGATTGTGTCTCCCAAATTGTTGATGGTCAAGCTGAGGTAGTTTCAATTATGGGAGCTGGAGTAGATCCTCACTTATACAAAGCATCACAAGGCGATATATCAAAGCTTTCAGAAGCAGATATCATTGTTTATAATGGCTTACATTTAGAAGGTAAAATGGCTCAAATGCTAAAAAACTTTTCAAAAACAAAGCCTGTTTTTGCAATTGGTGATTACATTGAAAAATCAGATTTAAAACGAGTAGACAATACATCAAATTTAGTTGATCCTCATGTATGGTTTAGCCCAAATTTATGGCTTGATGGTCTTAGTGGTATCGCCAAAGAACTAGACAAACAAAATGGTCTTGATAGTATTACAGAAAATTACCAAGAGTATGCAAAAAATATTCAATCTACACAGATAAAAATCCATCAACTTTTAGATGACTCACTAGATTCAACCAAACGAATCTTAATCACAAGTCATGATGCATTTGAATATTTTGGTGATGCTTTTAACTTTAAAGTAAGAGGATTACAAGGAATTTCAACAACCGCAGAATATGGCACTAGAGATATAAAAGAGCTCACTGATTTTATTATCAAAAACCAGATAAAATCTGTCTTTGTAGAAACAAGTGTTCCAAATAAGAATTTAGAAGCGGTTGTAGCCAGTGCTCGAGCAAGAGGCTACAATATCCGAATTGGAGGAACGTTGTACAGCGATGCATTGGGAGAAGAAAATTCATTAGGCGGAACATATAAAGGAATGTTAATTTCAAATGTTCAAACCATAATTAAAGGATTAAAATAATGGAAATACCAATAATCGAGGCACATAATTTAACTGTTCTCTATGGAAGGAAACCTGCTATTTGGAATGTTGATTTTAAGCTCCCTGAAGGTCAAGTAATTGGAATTATGGGTCCTAACGGCAGTGGGAAAAGTACGCTACTTAAAGCTATTATGGGAGTAGTTAAACCAACTACCGGATACACAAAACTATACGATCAAGAGCTAGAAAAAGTTCGACATAAAGTGAGTTATGTTCCACAAAGACAAGAAATCGACTGGGACTTCCCTGCTAGTGTTTGGGATGTTGTATCAATGGGTAGATTTCGTGTACGTGGCATATTCAAAAGACTTACTAGTGAGGATAATGATATTATTAAAGAAAGTTTAGGGAAAGTAAATATGTTGGGTTTTGCTAAAAGACAAATTAGCCAATTATCAGGTGGACAACAACAACGCGTATTTTTAGCCCGAGCATTAGCCCAACAAGGTGAATTATTTTTAATGGATGAACCTTTTGCTGGAGTTGATGTTGCGACTGAGGAATTAATTATTGACCTTTTAAAGGATATGAAAAGCAATGGAAAAACACTCATCATTGTTCATCACGATTTACACACTGCTCAATCTTATTTTGACCATCTAGTTTTAATGAATACACGATTAGTGGCCTGTGGCAAAACATCCGATGTATTTACTGATCAAATACTAACTGATACCTATGGTGGTAAATTGACAACAATAGCCAAGATTAGCCAAGAATTAGAGAATAAAGAATTCCCAATTAGGCACCGATGAGTTTTTGGCAAAACATATCGACCTATTTCTCAAGTGAATACTACACATTTTGGGTTGTAAGTATTGGTGCAGGAATAATTTGCTTTGCTGCAGGTATAGTAGGTACATTTTCTTACCTCCGAAAAAGAGCTTTAATAGGTGATGTCGTTTCTCATGCTGTTTTGCCCGGAGTTGCAATATCATTCATGCTAACAGGAGTAAAAAACCCCCTCTACTTTTTAATTGGTGCTACAACCTCAGGGATTTTATCAATTTGGCTTGTTGATTTCATTCAAAGTAAATCCAAACTAAAACCAGACACTATCCTTGCCTTGACGTTAAGTGTTTTTTTTGGAATTGGTATTGTTTTACTTACCAAAATACAACATAGTGGGGACGCTGCACAAAGTGGTTTAGACAGTTTTTTATTTGGGAAAGCTGCTAGTATGACGATGCATGATGTCATTATATTTTCGATAATTGCACTAATTAACACCATATGTATTGTTGTTTTCTTAAGAGCTTTTAGCATTATTAGTTTTGATGAGGAGTATGCAAAAAGTATAGGATTCAATGTAAAAGTTATTAAATCGTTTTTGGCTTTGCTAACAGTCATTACCGTCGCAATTGGAATACAATCAGTTGGTATTGTTCTAATGGCAGCTTTGTTAATTACTCCTGCAAGTGGGGCCCGATTTTTAACAAATTCTGTTAAAAAAATGCTAGTATACGCTGGAATTTTTGCATTATTTAGTGGGTTCTCTGGTGTAATAATAAGCTCGAGTGGAAAAGCTATGCCAACTGGTCCTTGGATTGTAGTTGTATTATCAATATTTACAATTATTGCTATATTTTTTGGTAAAGAAAAAGGTGTAATTGCTCGAATGAGAACAAGAAAATCTAATAATATTAAAATAAATAATGAAAACACCTTAAAGACAATTTATAAGTTGTCAAAAGAAGGTAATGAAAGTATTTCCCGAGACCAATTAATAAATAATCAATCAACTACTCAATTTAAACCAACATTAAAAAGATTAGAAAAAAATCAAATACTTATTCGAGTTAACGAATCCGTAATCTTAACAGAAAAAGGAAAATTAGCCGCAAGAGAAGTGATTCGTAAACATCGCCTTTGGGAAATCTATTTGTCTAAATATTTCAATCTAGATCCAGACCATCTTCATGACGACGCAGAGGGAATTGAGCACATTATAACTCCAGAAATTGAAAAGCATTTAATCACACTTTTAAATAGACCTGAAAAAGATCCTCACCAAAGTGAAATACCCTATTAATGAATGACTTTTATATAATACTAACCGCTTGTCTTGTCGCAATTAACTGTGCGATTATGGGGAGTTTCTTAGTCATGCGAAAAATGGTTATGATTGGAGATGCTATTTCACATGCAGTTCTCCCAGGAATATTTTTTGCCTATATTTTTTCAGGATCAACCTCTAGTTTGCCGATACTAGCAGGTGCCGCTTCTAGCGGAATTTTAGCCACTATTATTATTGAGTGGCTAACCCACAAAGCAAAACTTCAAAGCGATGCATCAATTGGAATTTCATACACACTTTTATTTGCCATCGGAATTATATTGATATCAAAGTTTGGAGCTAACGCAGATATAGATCAGCAATGTGTATTATATGGAGAGTTAGAATATGTACCCTTGTGGTTAGAGCCCATTATTGGTAATTTTTATTTACCAAAACAAACCATTATTTTACTTATCGTATCTGTTGTTGTTTTGTTGGCGGTTATCTGGGGCTACAAAGGATTATTTATTACCACATTCGACGAAAACTATTCTTTATCCATAGGAATTGGTGTTGGATTTTGGCATTACTTTTTGATGAGTGGAGTCTCACTTACCACAGTTGTATCTTTTGAGTCTGTAGGAGCTATCCTTGTAATTGCATTTTTATCAGGACCCCCTGCAATCGCCTATTTACTAACTGGAAATTTTAGGAAAATGCTCGTCCTATCATGTGCTTTTGGGATACTATGTTCAATCATTGGATATTACTTGGCAAAATCATTAGATGTTTCAGTGGCAGGTTCGATTTCTGTAGTAATTGGTGGCGTTTTCGCTATTGTTTTTACTGCTACAACACTTCAGAAAAGTAAAATAGATGTAATATCTAACTAAAATCTGGTGATTCTTCCCTTTATTTTATGAAGGATATTTATCATTGTATTAGTCAATTATTAACAAATCCCTTTAAATTGAGAAAACATTGTTCAATCATGATAGTATCTGCATGTTTAATTACATGTATAGCCAACCAAACAATGGCGCAAGACAGCACTAGCTGTACCTATATACTATCCAGGGATGATATAGAAACATCAAACCTTCAGAACCTGGAAGAAGCATTATCCATACTCCCTATGTTTCATAAATATATTAAAAATGGAAGTCCTCAAATCAGCTATGGATCACTTGGTATTGACAACATCGCTGTATTTAAAGATGGATTCCCTGCAGCTTTAGATCAAAATATTAACTACGATTTCAGATCAATACCGCTCTGGGACATTGATCGAATAGAAATTCATCTAACACCAGTTGTTGGTCAAGTTAAAAATAACGCTATCGTAATTAATCTGTATTCATTAAAAATTCCTGAGCAACCTATTTGGACCAAATTAAACCTAACCAACACCTCTTCTAGTGATTTTCATGGTTCATTCATTCTGGGACTAAGTAATTTAACGCATAGTGGGCAAGTTGGTATAAGTAGAAGTTTTACAAATGATTTATATGACGATGAAAGACTCCGATCAACATCACTCGGGGCATTTGAACGATACGACTTAAATATAAAGTACCAATACAAAATTCTTCCAAGTGTTACACTAAATATTCGGAGTGATAACGCAATTGTACATACTCAAAATAAAGGTAAAATCATACCCGGGACATCACGTGTTACGGACCAAGAAAATGACTTTAACAAACATAATATTTGTGGCTCGCTTCAACTGAAAGCCTCAAAACATCACACCCTGTCATTGGATGGGATGGTACATCATTTTAAAAATAATAACACACTTATTGATAAAGATTTAAATACTGGTCAGCAAAATTTAAGTACCCATACAAATACCTATCCTAACACAGGGTATAATCAAGGTCTAATTAGGCTTTCTCTAAAATCATTCAACAAACCATTAGATTATTCTTTAGGGATTGATTTGAGTAATACTAGGGATAATACATATCAATATATTGACGCTATATCTACTGTATACAATGATTATATAGCTTATGGAATTTTATCCTACAGACTTAAAAATACATTAATTTTACACGGAGGATTACGTTTGTTTCATAACAATTTGACCGGTAATTTTCTTTTGCCTCAATTTCAAATTGAGCTTGCACCTCGAGAGGTTATTCAGCTCAATTTTACATCAAATACCTCTGTATCTTATGCCCCATTTAGGCAGCTATTTTACCCAACAAATTTCAATGAGGGAGTTAGAAATAACGTTTCATTAAATCCAATAAAACAAAACACTATTCATGCTAATGTAATTCTCAAACAAAAAAATCTTAACGCTTTGAGTGGTTTAATATTTATTGTACAAAGTGACATACCAAGAGTAGCCGAATCAAATACATTCAATTCAGTGGGTAAATCGTCAAGTTTTTCTACCTACGCAAGTATTGATCTATCCAATGATATAGTAAGCGTTAAACCTAGTGCAATGATGCATGCTATAAACAACACAAGAGATACTGGGAATTTAACCTTCTTTTATCCTGAATTAAACCTAAACACTCATATTAGAATACCAAATTCAAAGATCACCGTAGGATTAAATGCAAAATATATCGGGAAACACACAAACTCTTTTATTTCAAATAATATCATTTACATTGCTGAACAGCAAAAAATGCGATTTTTATCTCTAAGAATTAAACGAAGCTTCATCAAAGAAAAACTTAAAATTTCCTTTGGAATAAATAATATTCTTCAAACACCATTCATCAGTAATGACATATACAGACTAACAGAAATTAATCGGGAATCTGTCCATAATGAGCGAGTTATAAGTGGCTATCCTAGGTCGTTTACCTTCAAAGTAGTATACACAAACCCATGAAAAAAGCAGTCTACGTTTTTCTTGTTTTTTCAATAAATAGTTGCTTCACTCCAGATGGATATTTGCCAAAAATTGATTCTGAAACGATTAATATTACTTTAAACTCAACTGAAAAACCCTCTACATACATTAAACTTGGTTTTCCTACGAGCACACTCACCAAAGAAAAAATTAACTGGCAACTTAGATTTGAAAATACAGCTGATGAATGGGGCATTTACACAAATCCTACAGAACCAATTCGAATATTCAATACTGAAATCAATCGTTATGATTTAATTAATTTAAACTCGATTGATGGAAATACTACTTGGGGATATGATGATGTAAAATCAAATAATATTAAAAGTGCTGTTGGTAGATGGGGAGATTTTGATTTCCCTAATCCAGAATCATACAAAGATGTGTACATCCTAAATTGGACCCAAGATTCACAAGATTACTATTATAAGCTTCAAATTCTTGATGCAGATATTAATACATATCATTTTAAATATGGACCATTGGACGAAACTTCATTTCAAATTGAAACGATTAATAAATACGAGTTTCAACTTTATTCATACTTTTCGTTAGTGAATAATGAGCAGGTAAAAACTATCGAACCAAATATCAATGAATGGCACATTCACTCTAGTTACCAAGTAGATTCAATCATTAAACACAGTAAAATACCCTATTCATCCACTTCAATTGGCTCTTTGGGGTTATTCCCTAGTTTTGAACTAAATCATGAACACGTTGAAATATTCGTAGATACAGTGACGAATTTCGAACAAATCAATTACGTCCACTCTAGAAATTTAAAATTCGAAAAATCTAAAAATAGTATCGGATTATTTTATCTGAAAGATACAATTACAAGCCATGTAAAGAGCAATTCAAAACAAAATTTAATTTTACGAAGTGATGACGAATATTACGTGATTAGAGCGATAAATATTATTGGTTCATCGTTTAACAACCACAGTATTACATTTGAAATTAAAAAGCTTTAGTCGAATAGAAAAGAGGCTTTTTGAAATGTACCCGAACTCATTAACAAAATATTTTCGCCATTTTCAAAAGAAGAATTCACTAGCTTTTCCAATTCTTCTTTTGAATTGATAATACTTACATCACCAAAACAATTTTGAACAAATGAAGAATCTAAATATTCCATTTTTTTATTTTCGAAAACTGCGTCATTGTAAAATACAATTGCACGGTCCGCTGCATCCATAGCATTCTCATATAATGGTATAAAAACTTTTGTCAAACTACTAAATGTATGTAATTCAAAAACAGCTAGTAAAGTACCCTCGAATGACTCTTTTACAGCATTTATTGTTGCTTTTAGCTTACTAGGTGAGTGAGCAAAATCTCTGTAAATTACTTGATCATTTTTATCATAAATCTTCTCCATTCTTCTACCGGCACCCGTAAAATCTGAAACTGCTTTGTAAAATTCACGCCCAGTAACTCCTAATTCTACACATACCAACTGAGCTGCATATAAATTCTCTAAATTATGTTTACCAACAATCATTAATGGATACCATAAGCCATCATGAAATATTTCCGAACCAATGGAAGTATTTCTGTATTTTGGAGTATCATATGCGTTATTTGAGGTAGTGATCTCTTGTGTTAATTTTTGAAGATGTTCATCATTTTTATACCACAAAAACTGCCCATTTGAAACATGACTATTCATGTATTTTTCAAACGTATCTAAGTACGATTCAAATGTAGGAAAGACGTTAATATGATCATAAGCAATTCCTGTGATTATAGAAATGTGTGGATTATACCACAAAAATTTAGATTTTAGGTCGAGGGAAGAGCTCAAGTATTCATCTCCTTCAATAATTATTAATGGTGCGTCTGAAATTTTAACAGATAAATCAAATCCATTAATTGAAGACCCAACCAAATAATCAAAATCTAGATTTAAACGAGACAATACGTACATAATTATTGCGGTAGTAGTTGTTTTGCCGTGACTTCCTGATATAACAACCCGCTTCTTGTTTTTACTTTCAGCTGCTACAAATTCAGGAAACGACATAATTTTTAAACCTAATTTTTGGGCTTTTACAAGTTCAGGGTTATTCTTTCTAGCATGCATACCAAGAATAATAACATCGATGTCTGCTGTGATTAAATCCTCATTCCACCCAATTTGTGGGAGTAAATCATTTTCGTTCAAATTAGATTTAGCTGGATCATATATAGCATCATCAGAACCAGTAACATGATACCCCTTTCTTTTCAACGCAATCGCTAGGTTATGCATTACCGCCCCACCTATGGCTATTAAATGAATTCGCATCTGGTTTGATTCTTTTTAATTTTGATTGTTGCGAATTTATAACCAAAAATAAAGAATCGATAAACCATCATTCGATCATAAAAATTATTGGCTTATTTAGTTTACACCCAAATTTCTAAATTATACGTTAATTTGCATGAATGATATCGGTAGTTTTACCTATATATAACGAAGAAAAGGGGCTATCATCTTTTATTGATGATCTATATATTCAAATGAAGAATATTGGTCAAAGTTTTGAGATAATACTTGTAAATGACGGGAGTACCGACAGATCTTTACAACTTATTCAATCACTCTGCACCAAATATGCTGAATTGAAATTTATTGGCTTAAGTCGAAATTTTGGGCACCAAATCGCTATTTCAGCGGGAATTGATTATGCCTCAGGAGATCAAGTAATTTTAATGGACTCAGACGGGCAGGATCCTCCTGAAGTCATCCCAGATTTAATTCACAAAATGTATAAAGGGTATGATGTTGTTTATGCAAAAAGAATCAAAAGAGTCAGGGAGTCTGTCATGAAAAAATGGACTGCCAGCTTGTTCTATAAGATATTAAACAAAATCACATCGATTGATATTCCAGTTGATACTGGCGACTTCAGAATAATCAATCGGAAAGTTATTGATGCTCTGAAACAAATGCCTGAAAAGCAACGATATTTAAGAGGACAAATTGCATGGCTAGGTTTCAAACAAACACCTGTCGAGTATGAACGAAAGGGAAGAAATGCTGGAGAAACTAATTATACCATCAGAAAAATGATTGGTCTAGCTTTTGACGCTATTACTTCATTTTCTAATTGGCCACTTAGGTTAGCAACACTATCTGGATTTGTATGTGCAGTTATTGGTTTTATTCTCATCTTGTATACGCTTTATGCAAAATTTATTTTAAAAATATATGAGCCTGGCTGGCCTTCTCTAATGATTAGTATTGTATTTCTAGGAGGCATTCAGCTTCTTGGCATAGGGATGATAGGCGAATATATTGCCCGTATAAACGACAATGTAAAAGGAAGACCCTTATACTTGGTTGATGATACCAATATAGATATTCATGCATAATATTGAACCTTTTTTTTTATGGCGAGATTTGTACAAATCTGAGCATGACCCTAATACTCTAAACTATAAAAATCAATATTCAGAATTTCATTATACAAACAAGGTATACAACTACCTACTTCATCCTCAATGGGATAATTTTGGAAGTGATACCTTATTGTACAAACTAATTTATGCAGATTATGAAGATCAATTCTGCATCATTGAGCTAATTGGTGAATGGAATGACGCTATCAACAATGACATCATGCTACTTAAAACAGAGCTAATTGATCAACTAATTGAGTGCGGGATACACAATTTTGTGATTATCATGGAAAATGTACTCAATTTTCATGCAGATGCAAATGACTATTATCAAGAGTGGAAAGAAGAAATTCAAGGAGAAATTTATTTAATCAACGCACTTCCTCATGTGTTGGACGAATTATACCGATATCACCTCAATCATCAACTATCGTTTGGTGGTAGATTAAACGAGATTGATTGGAGAAAGCTAAAACCTGACCAAATTATTGAGCTATTAGAAATTAAATTTTTAGAAGGTTAAAATAGATTTTATTGGAAGATAATCTAATTGTATATTGCTTGATTTTATAAGCCGTATTACTCACTTGAAAGTAGAAAACAACTCGACGTACAAATTAGTATTTAGCATACACCAACATTCACAACTTGGTGTGTTAATTAACCCGTATGTAGTTGCCTACACATCTCAGAATACCCTTTCTCTAACTTATCAAAAAGTATTCTCCGGAAATGCTTCATACTATGATAAATTATCCAACAATGAACTCAAGCAAATTAAAATACTAGATCCATTAATGGTTGAGAATATCATCCGGAAATTTTCACCCAAACAAAAAATTCGTCCAAAAGAATACTTCTATAAGTATTTTGATAAAGCTTTTTTTAAAGAAGAAATTAGACCACATATTGACCAAACTATCTCTAATTTTTTCACAAAAATTGATTCTACCAATAATCAGATCTACTTAGCTGATGAAATCAACCCGGCAGCACATCACATAGAAATCAAACCAGATTTCACAAAGGTTTTATTTCATTTCAGAAAAAACGAAAACGGAACTTCTTACTTCGTTACGCTAAAGCATGGTGAAGAAAGAATTTTATTTATGAAACAAAATGGACTTATGCTTTCTTCCAAACCAGCAAGAATATTGGTTCATAATACAATTTATAAATTTTATGACTTTGTAGATGGCAATAAAATCGGCATCTTCCTGCATAAAAAGTACATTCATGTTAAGCTAGAAAATCAACAATCTTACTACACAAAATTTGTACGCCAATTACTTGAGACCTCTCCCGTTTTAGCTCAAGGATTTACAATATTGACTAAAAAAGAACCTGCAATTCCCCAAATTTCAGTTACTCAAAAAAATAGGGTTTTCGGGTTTAATCTAAATATTTGCTACGGCGATGATACCTTCGAATACCACCCCAATAAATTTTTTCATGTAAAGATAAATTGGGAAAATAATGAACCGGTATTTACAAAATATAAACGCTCTGTAATATGGGAATCAAATAAATCAAATTTTTTGGTTGAGAACGGACTAACCCATCAAGATGGATCTTTTTTTAAGGGTAATTTCGAATCAATTCAGCAGTGCTTAGCTTGGTTGCAGAAACATCATGAATTATTAACTCAAAATAACTTTGACATATCCTGTGAGTTAGATTATTCACTTAATCTTGATAAGCCAACAATAGAATACGATATTCAAGATAAAATTGATTGGTTTGATTTAAAGATGGTAGTCACTGTCGGTGAATTTAAAATTCCATTTAATAAAATCATTTCTGAAATGAAAAAAGGTCAGGCTCAGATGGAACTTCCAAATGGTGAAATTTTTCTGTTTCCAGAAGAATGGTTTGCTTTAGGAGAATCTCTGTTCCATTCAAAACAAAAGGACAATCGATACGCAATCCAAAAATATGAGCTTAATATCTTAAATCATATCCAATCCCAAAAAATTAAAAAGCACTTAAACAAACTGGTTGATTTTAAAGACGAGGAACCACACTCCAGGTTTAAAGGAAATCTTAGACCATATCAAAAAGATGGTTTAAGTTGGTTAATGTTTCTGATGAATAACCGTTTTGGTGGAATTTTAGCAGATGATATGGGCTTAGGAAAAACTATACAAGCACTTGCATTCATTCAAAAAGTATTTCATACACTCCCAAAACAAAATACAAATCCCCCTTTTTTAATAGTTGCCCCTACATCACTCCTCTTTAATTGGGAAAATGAATGCTCTAAATTTACACCAGAGCTTCGGGTCAGAATTCACTCAGGTAATAAACGAAATACCGAATTTAACCAATTTGAAAATATAGATTTAATCATCACCAGTTACGGTTTGATCAGAAACGATACTGAATTATTCAAACAAGCTCAATTTGAAATCATCTTATTGGATGAAAGTCAAAATATTAAAAACTACTCTGCAAAAACTACCCAATACATCAATAAACTACAAGCAAACTGTAGAATCGCTCTAACAGGAACCCCCATCGAGAATACAATTAGGGATTTATGGAGTCAAATGAATTTTTTAAATAAAGGATTGCTAGGCTCATTAAATCAGTTCAATGAAAAATATGCTACACCCATTGAGAAAGAGGACGATAATACTAAAACTGAAGAATTAAAACAGATCATCAAACCATTTATCCTGCGAAGAACAAAAGAGGAAGTTGCAAAAGATTTACCCAATATTCTTGAAAAAATAATTTACTGCGATATGTCTGACGAACAAGATAAATATTATGAAAAAGTGAAATCTGAATATCGTAACAATCTATTAAATATTGAAGAGCAAAAAAAATTCAAGACCTCCAAACTTTCTGTTTTACAAGGACTTTCTAAATTAAGACAAATTTCTAACCACCCATTACTGATAGATATTGATTATGCTCATAATAGTGGAAAGCATGAACTATTACTTGAAAAAATCAGCACAGGAATATCTGATGGACACAAAATACTAGTATTTTCTCAATTTGTTACCTACCTAAAATTACTTGAAATAGACCTCAAAAAAATATCCATTCCTTATTACAAACTTACAGGAGTAACAACCAAGTTAAAGAGGCATCAATATGTCCAAGAATTTCAAGAAACCACAATACCTTCTGTCTTTTTAATCTCTTTAAAAGCTGGTGGTGTTGGACTTAATTTAACCGCTGCAGATTACGTATTTATTGCTGATCCGTGGTGGAATCCAGCAGCTGAAGCTCAGGCTAGAGATAGAAGTCACAGAATAGGACAAACTAAACCTGTTTTTAGTTATAAGTTTATATCCAGGGGAACTATCGAAGAGAAAATAACAAGATTACAAAATCAGAAGAATAAAATATCTAAGGATATTATCCATCCCGATAGTAATATGCTGGCCAATCTGAATATGGAAGACCTTCAATTTTTATTAGATTAAGAACAAAATATCCTTTAAATTTGTTAAAAAATTAAGTCCATGAAGAAAATTTTTACCCTATTATTTATTACAATTTCAACTCTTACCATTGCTCAAATAGATTGGGCAATCAAGTCTATTAAAGAACCAACTGAACTTGAATCTAATACTTCCACAGGTACACCAATTAAAGTTAATTTAGAATGTGAAAATCGAGGTTCATCTACAATATTTACGGGAGATACAATAGGCTACCAATTAATTCTTATAGATTTAAAGACTAATGGAGTTATAGCAAGAATCCCAAACGGCTTATATCTTAAAGTTATTACTGAAGATATCCCATCTGGAGGTACTTATGATGTTACAGAAAATTTAAGTTTAAACAGTTATCCATATGAATCCAGAGATATTAGATTAGGGGCCCTTTCATATATAATCGACAGAACTTCCCCATACATGGACTCTGATTCAAGTAATAATGCTGCTTTCGTAGATATTACGTGGTGGAATCCACAAAGATGGAATGTTTCTGTAGAAGACATTGTTTATAATTCTAATAATATTGCTGTATTTCCGAACCCTGCAAATGATCAATTAAACGTAAAATTATTATTTGCTGAGTGTAATGCTTTGGCAATAGAATTATTTGATTTAACAGGTAAAGTTGTAGCAGTTCCTAACACAAATCAATTTAGTATTACAAACCAGTACACTTTTGATGTATCAGATTTGAATAAGGGGGTTTATATCCTTAAAGTAACTAATGGTATGAAGGTGAGTACTTCCAAAGTAACTATTTCGCATTAATATTAATAAAAATATGATCCCAAACCGCTCAAAATATGGGCGGTTTTTTTATGAGTTTACTTTAAGTTTGCCTAAACACCTACAATTAAACTATGGCAGGACACAGTAAATGGGCGAACATAAAACATCGGAAAGCTGCACAAGATAAAAAACGAGCAAAAGTATGGACACGAATTATCAAAGAAATTACCATAGCCGCTAGAGATGGTGGCCCAGACTTAGATAGTAATCCAAGTTTGAGGCTTGCAGTTCAAAATGGTAAGGGTGCTAACTTGCCAAAAGACACCATTGAACGTGCTATAAAGAAAGGTTCTGGAGCTGAAGCAGCTAATTTACAATCCTATACTTATGAAGGTTATGGACCGCATGGTATTGCCATTTACCTGCATGCAACATCTGACAATATCAATAGGACTGTCGCAAATGTTCGATCGATATTTACTAAAAATAATGGTTCCTTAGGAACTAACGGGTCTTTAAGTTACGTTTTTGAGACTAAAGGTGTTTTTACAATCTCTGTTGAATCCATTGCCGAATGGAATAATGATGATTTGGAATTAGAACTGATTGATGGCGGGGCAAACGAGGTAATCTTTGATGATGAAGGGTTAACTGCTTATACTTCATTTGATGATTATGGTGGTATGCAATTCAAATTACAACAACTAAATATAACAGCTACATCCACAGAAATAAACCAAATACCTGTAACAAAAAAAACATTAGAACTATCTGAAGCTGAGGAGGTTTTAAAAATTATAGATAAGTTTGAAGAGGATGATGATATCCAAAATGTATTCCACAACCTAGAATTAACCGAAGAACTAATCGCACAAATTGAAGATAACTAGCATGAATAAAAGAGAAATCCTAGATCAAAAACTGACTTCATCCAAAATGGGTGGTGGACAAAAAAGAATTGACGCTCAACATGCCAAAAATAAACTCACAGCACGAGAACGATTGGATTTATTGCTTGACAAAAACTCATTCGAAGAAATAGGTGCATTAATAAAACACCGAAGTACTGATTTTGGAATGGAAAAAATGCACTATCCTGGAGATGGGGTGGTAACAGGATACGGAACAATTAATGGGCGATTAGTTTATGTGTTCTCCCAAGATTTTACTGTTTTTGGAGGATCACTATCTGAAACTCATGCAGAGAAAATTTGTAAAATAATGGATATGGCCATGAAAAATGGTGCTCCCGTTATTGGGTTAAACGATAGTGGAGGAGCCCGAATTCAGGAAGGCGTTGTTTCGCTTGGCGGATATGCTGATATATTTTATCGCAACACACGTGCGAGTGGTGTAATACCGCAATTGAGTCTTATAATGGGTCCGTGTGCCGGTGGAGCTGTTTACTCCCCAGCAATTACAGACTTCATCCTCATGGTAGAGGATACTAGCTATATGTTTGTAACAGGACCCAATGTTGTAAAGACGGTTACTAATGAAGAAGTAACGTCTGAAGATTTGGGTGGAGCATCAGTTCATTCCGAAAAAAGTGGAGTAGCACACCTCACTGCTAGCAATGATTTGCAAGCTATTGAAGATATTAAAAAACTATTATCGTATATCCCACAAAATTGCGAGGATCCGGCCCCTGAATTACCCTACGAAATTGAGGATGAGATTAGGAATAATCTCATCGATATTATACCCGAAAATCCAAACCAACCTTATGATATTAAAGAGGTTGTTCATGGGATAATTGATCAAGAATCATTCTTCGAAATTCATAAGGATTTCGCACCTAATATTGTTGTTGGATTTGCTAGATTAGCAGGTAAGAGCATTGGTATCGTTGCAAATCAACCTGCATATTTAGCTGGTGTTTTGGATGTTCAATCATCTCAAAAAGCAGCCCGTTTTGTTCGTTTTTGTGATTGTTTTAATATTCCACTATTGGTCTTAGAAGATGTACCAGGATTTTTACCTGGCACAGATCAAGAATGGAATGCAATTATTTCAAACGGTGCTAAACTGTTATATGCATTTAGTGAGGCTACCGTACCAAGAATTACTGTAATTACCAGAAAAGCCTATGGTGGAGCATACGATGTTATGAATAGTAAACATATCGGAGCAGATTTGAATTATGCTTGGCCTAGTGCAGAAATTGCTGTAATGGGGGCCAAAGGTGCAGCAGAAATTATTTTTAGGAATGAAATTAAATCTGCTAATAATCCTGAACTCGCACTAACAAACAAAGAAAAGGAATATGCTGATATATTTGCCAATCCATACCGAGCTGCTGAAAGAGGATTTGTTGATGAAGTTATTTATCCTGAACAAACCCGATTAAAGCTAATCAAAGCGTTTGCAATGCTTGAAAATAAGGTGGATTCAATCCCTCAAAAAAAACACGGCAACATCCCACTTTAAAACTATCTCTTGCTTTTATTCGTTAAATATCTAATTATACCATGAAAAAAATAGCATTTCTTTCAATAAGTTTCATTCTGTTTGGTGTTCTTTTATTTGCTTACAGAATGTACAACAAACCGCACATTAATGTTGAACGATCTAAAGCTACTGAGATTATTAGTGCTGAACAATTATTCGAAATATTCAATACAAATGAAGACTCAGCTATGAACCAATTTTCTGACCAAATTATTCTTGTAACTGGCAAGCTTTTGTCTAAAGATTTTTCAAATGAATTAGAGCCTCAAATGATTTTGAAAACAGATAAAGAGAGTGGATTTATACGTTGTGGTTTTAAACCCAGTCAACTCAAAAGTTTGGAGCAGTTAAATGACTTATCTATTATTAAAGTTAAAGGAATATGTAAAGGAATAAATGGTGATGATGAACTTACACTTTTAAAAGACAAAGACGTAACATTGTCATCAAGCATAATTATTGAATAAAATATGACCATGAAAAAAATAGCATTAGCATTTACAGCATTATTAAGTCTATTCGCTTTTATTAATCACAGCGGCGGGATTTATAAAACTAACACCGGTAATATAAGCTTTTACAGTTACACTCCTGTTAAGGATATACGAGCATCAAATCACAAGGTGAAAACTGCTTTCTCATCTGAATCTGGTCAACTCCAATTTAGTTGCTTAATCAAAGATTTTGAATTCAAGAATGCCCTTATGCAAGAGCACTTTAATGAAAACTACATGGAAAGTACAACATACCCAAAAGCTACATTTGATGGGTTTATTACATCCGTGTCAGCGATTGATTTTAATAAAGATGGAACATACACGTCAGAGGTTACAGGCAAACTCAAGATTAAAGACGTAAGTAAAAAAGTTTCTACAACAGGGACATTTTTTGTGACAGGTGGAATTGTAAATGCAAAAGCAACTTTTAATGTTAATCCTTATGATTACAATGTCAAAATACCAAAAATGATAGCTCCTAAAATCTCAGAAAGCATTGAAATTATTGTTGATTCTGATTACACAAGCAATAATAAATAAGTCTTGCAAAATTTCGATTACATACATGTTTTAAGGATTAAACTAATATTATTCTTAGCTTTCTTTTATAGTAATGTATTTTCTCAAGATTTAAATTTAATTGACGATAATGAATCCAAAGAAAAAATATATACCATAGCAACGTTTAAAACAAACCGAATAGTCAATGGTCACAGTATAGAAACTGTAGCAAAAAATGAATTTGATTTTAAAATATCACATCGATTTGGTGTCGTAGGTAACGGATTCTATGATTTATTCGGACTTGATTATGCCTCCATGAGAATGGGAGGAGATTTTGGTATAACTGATAATCTAAATGTTGGTTTAGGAAGAAGCACTGTCCAGAAAACATATGATGGTTTTATTAAATATAAGTTTCTAAAACAAAGTAAAGGACAAAAATCTTGTCCAATAACAGGGGTGATAATGAGTCACATGGGAATTAATTCACTGAAATGGACAAACCCCGAAAGAGAGAATTTATTTACCAGTCGACTTCACTTTACACATCAATTGTTAATAGCAAGAAAATTTTCCAAAAACTTTAGTGCTCAGATATCTCCAACCCTAACTCATCTAAATATTGTAAAGAATAATAATTTGGCTAACGATATAATCTCTATAGGCATTGGAGCTAGACAAAAAATATTAACCCGTGTTTCAGTTAATTTTGAATACTACTATATTCTCACTGACCAAATTGATGAAAATAGCGTTAATGCTTTATCTTTGGGGTTTGATATTGAAACTGGAGGACATGTTTTCCAGCTTTTCTTTACCAACGCAAACTCACCCTTTGAAAAAGGATTTATAACTGATACCAGAGGTAAATGGATCGACGGAGACGTTCGATTTGGTTTTAACATAGCAAGAATATTTGATTTTTAGTATCCTCTAAAGGTCTCAAGCAATGATAAAAAATTTAGAAACATATCGTATTCCTAAGACAAAAGTATCTGCTTTTTATTTGTTTTTAATACTTTTTTTAGGAGCTTTTTCAGCAGATGCTTCGCACGTAGTTGGTGGAGAATTATACTACAACCGTGTTCTTAATCAATTCGGAAATGTTCGGTATGAAATAGTTTTCAAAATCTATTTTGATTGTCAGAATGCTAACCCAGGAACTATTAATCGAGATGGTAACCTAGCATACATTGGGGTTTTTGATGCTGTCACCAATAGTCGTAAACAAACTATCCAATTAACCAACGGTGTTAGAAAGGAAGTTAATTCTGTAAACTATGAATGTGTAAAAGAACCTTCTGGAGTTTGTGTGGTTCAATATACCTATAAAAGAACTGTATTTTTAGACCCTGGAACAAATGGGCTTATTCTATCTCACCAATTGTGCTGTAGAAATGCTATTACTGACAATGTTAACGATGCAGGAAATACTGGATCAACTTATTGGAGTTATATACCACCAACAAACACCAATAATTCAAGTCCAAGATTTAAGAATGTACCTCCTACTTACGTTTGTATAAATGCCCCTCTGACATTAGACTACAGTGCTGAAGATCCTGACGGAGACTCTTTGGTTTATGAATTTTATACACCATATTTAGGTGGATCCCCAATAAATCCAAAACCAGATAATCCTAGTCCTCCACCCTATGCTTTATTGACATGGAACCCTTCCTTTTCCTCAAATAATCAAGTAACAGGTAACCCCTCTAGTTTCATTGATAGGAAAACAGGAGAATATACACTTACTCCAACAGCTAAAGGTACTTATGCAGTGGGGGTGAAAGTACTTGAATATAGAAATGGTGTTTTATTGGGTTCAACATTAAGTGATTACCAATTTACAGTCATTGAATGTCAATTTGACGTTATAGCAAACTTTAATCTACCTGGAGGAACTGCAGTAGGAGGCTTATACGCATTTGAGTGTGGGGATACCACACGCTTTAATAACATAAGCGATTGGAATAAAACAAAAACACCTAAAGTAAAATTCTTTTGGGATTTTGGAGATCCAACTACAGATAATGATACACTAACCACCTTTGACCTCAACGAAAAGGTTGAATACGTCTACCCTGGAAATGGAGACTACACGGTTTTCCTAACCATTATATCCTCTATATGTAACGATACATACAAATACGGTGTGCGAATACGCTCTACTAGAGCTATTAATTTGGGTCCAGACCGTATATTTTGTGATGATTTTACAATACTGCTTGATACAAAAGTCCCAGATGCAATTTCCGTAGATTGGAATTCGGGTGCCAAAGGCAGTCGAATAAATGTTAGTGATACTGGAACATATATTCCTACAGTTTCTTATGGAAAATGTTTATACAAAGACACCATTCTATTAAAATACGATAAAGTTCCTAAACTAAGTTTACCAAACGACACCCTTGAGTGCGACACACTCATTGATATTCTTTTAGATGCTGGTGTAACTGGATTAAGTTACTCTTGGAATACTAATCCTCCAACTTTTTCCAAAACACTGAATGTTAATTCTATCGGGAACTATATTGTCACTGCCATGAATCTAAATTGTGTAATAAAAGATACCGTAAGGGTTTGGCAGGCAAATCATCCAAAAGTCGATGATGTTTTCTACTGTGATGAATTTAATCATCTAGTCGACTTATCGGGTATTGAAGAAGCTAAGTATTTATGGGATAACGGAAGTACTGCGCCTTTTGTAACATACACAAGTCCTGGCAATCGATGGATTCAATTAACTCAAAGGCATTGCGTTAACTACGATACTTTCTTCATTGGTAACTCTATCGTTAATCTTGAATTAGGAGACAATCAACATTTTTGTGATCTTATTGCCACTTCATTGGATGCTGGGCCTGACGGTGTTAAATATACTTGGGATAATGGTGAAACCTCGCAAAAAATTGATATTAATACACCAGGTAAATATCGTGTTGTTGTTGAAAATATTGATGGATGTACTAATGAAGATTCAGTTTTAATTAGTGTTTCTAACTCTCCAACTTTCGACTTGGGTAACGACACAACTATATGTATTAATTCACCGACAACTATATCTGCACCAACTGGATATGTTGATTACTTATGGAACGACGGTAATTCGAGTTCTGCAATTACAACAATTTTAGAAGGTCTCTATGAAGTAACCGTTACAGATAACTTTGGATGTTTTGGGTCTGACAGCCTATATATCACTGTAGACGAAAATGCACTGCCTAATGAAATGTATTTTCCGAATGCATTTACTCCAAATGGAGATAATCTTAACGAGCTATTCCCATATCAGATAGATGTTGCTCAACCAGCATATTATATAATGATATTTTCAAGATGGGGCGAAAAAATGTTTGACTCAAGAACAACAGAAACAGATAATTGGGACGGAACCTTTCAAGGTAAAAAGGTACCTAATGAAACCTTTTTCTATTATGTAAACTATAGAGGTTGCGATGGTAATACCCGTAACACAAAGGGTACTGTTCACCCAATTTATTAAAGTTTCCGAAAAGCTTCTTTATCCATTTCAAATGTTAAACTATCAATTAATGATGGCAAAAATTTGTACCATTTAAAATGATGTTGATTTGTTTTTCCGAAAGCAGTGTCCTGAATAATTTTATAATTTTTAATTTTTTCTGCTGAATCTACAAGATAATGAATCGCAATAACTTGCTCGTTCTCTTTAAATGCACTTTGAATATATTTTTCTGAGACGTGAATTAATTTTGAGTGGCCAATTTCCACATCCAACTCTTCTTTAAATTCTCGTTTTAGACAATCCAAAGCTCCTTCACCAAATTCTATACCTCCGCCAGGGAATTTTATCATCTTAAGGCCATCAATATTTTCATGGCTGAGTAATATTTTCTCATTTTTAATCCAAATACCATAAACTCGTACATTAAATTTGTTCATATTTTATGACATCAATTTTAATTAAAAATGGGCTATTGGTAAACGAAAACCAAAAATTCATTGCTGACATCTTTATAGAAGGTGATTTTATTGCTGAAATTTCAAGAAATGGAATAAATCGAAAGGCAACTAGAGTAATTGAAGCCGAAGGGAAATTAGTATTGCCCGGTATTATTGATGATCAGGTTCATTTTAGAGAACCCGGCTTAACACACAAAGCAGAAATCTACACTGAAGCTAAAGCTGCTGCAGCTGGAGGTACCACCTCATTCATGGAGATGCCTAATACCAATCCTCAAGCTACAACACAGACGGAATTAGAAAAAAAGTATTCAAGAGCACAGCAATGCTCAATAGTTAATTATTCGTTTTTTATGGGTGGGACCAACGATAACTTAGAGGAAGTGTTGAAAACTGATCCCAAAAATATTTGTGGAATAAAGCTATTCATGGGAAGTAGTACTGGA
>CAJXBI010000002.1 GCA_913050005.1 uncultured Bacteroidota bacterium | reverse complement strand
TGTTTCAGTTAGGCCTCAATTAGCTATTGATTTGCCCTCAGAAGTGGAGCTATGCGTAGGAGATTCGTATGATTTTTTACCATATGCAACAGGCGGAATAGCTAGTAATTATGAGTTTACGTGGGACAACAGTTTGGGTATTGGTCCTAACAAGTCAGTTACACCAAAAACTACAACGACTTATGTGGTTACGCTAACTGATAATTGCAGTCGACCTGTGATAGCTAAGACAAGAGTTGTGGTTAATCCACTTCCTTCGGTTAATTTTGATATGAGTCCAAATCCAAGTTGCGTTGGTAATATGGTTGATTTTACGAATCAAACCAATACAGGTTTTGGAAGTAGTTTTAGGTGGGATTTTGGTGATGGTAATACTAGTGATAAATCAAATACTAAGCATAGCTATGGTTCAGATAAATTGTATTCTGTTCAGTTGGTTGTTTCCAATGAGTTTGATTGTAAGGATTCGTTGTTAAAAATTAATGAGTTAGAAATTATACCAAATCCATCTGCTAGTTTTAGTCACACTCCGGACCTTGGGAATTATTATCAGCCTGATTTTGTCTTTACAAATACCTCAACATATGCAACTAACTATTCATGGGATTTTGGTGATGGATCCTCAACCAATGGTTTTGGAGCAAGCCACCGGTATACCGATACAGGGTTTTATGCAGTTACATTAATTGCAGAAAATGATATTGGTTGTTCGGATATATTCACAAAGCTGGTGCAGGTTGAAGATGCTTTTAAGTTATTTACTCCTAATGCGTTCAGTCCAAATAATGATAAAACCAATGATGTGTTTTCCATTACTTCAAGAGGGGTAAAAGAATTTAATATACTTATATTCAATCGATGGGGAGAGATTCTTTTTCAATCCTCTGATATAAAAGATTCTTGGGATGGAACTTTTGATGGGGAGAACGTTCACGAAGGCATCTATTATTATTCCTTGTATGGCAAAGATTACAAGAATGATGTATTCCAAGAAAAAGGAGAAATCATGCTATTAAGATAAATTATTTTAAATCTTTTCTGAGTCGATCAATGATTTCTTCAAGGCCATTTAATTTGATTACATATACATTTTCTAGAAGCTCACCTAATTTCCCTTTTGGGAATCCACCATTTCGCTTAAACCACTCTAAGTAACTAACAGGTAAGTCTGCAATCAGTCTTCCAGAGTACTTTCCGAAAGGCATCTTTTGAGTAATAACTTGTTTCAGTATTTCAGAGTTTGGTTGCATAGGTCGTGGTTTTTTTTGGGATTACTTCCCAATACAAAAACGAGTGAAAATGGATTCTAACACTTCATCGTTAGTAACTTCTCCTGTAATTAGTCCCAGTTGGTACAAGGTATTTCGAATATCAATGGCAATTAAATCACTTGGGATTTCATCATTGATTCCCGTGATAATCTTTTGAAGAAGTGTCGAACTTTTACTCAACGCATCAGCATGTCGAGCATTATTTACCAATGTCTCATTACCATATTCATATTGACTAGCTATACGGATTAATTCATTAAGAAGGGGGTCAATATTTTTTGTTTTTGCTGCAATGAACAAGGTGTTTTCAGGCCAATCTTTGGGATTACAAGATTGTTTGTCTGTTTTATTGGCAAGTATAATTAAACGTCGAGTAGGTGGAAGATCTGCAAGTTCGGTTTCAAGTTGCTTGGGATTGGTTGTTTGAGCATCAAATAGGTAAATAATCAAATCGGCTTTTTGTATGCTTTCTTTGGCTTTACTTACCCCAATCTGTTCAATATTATCCGAGCTATCCCTCAACCCAGCCGTATCAATCAATCGAAATTGAATACCCTCTAGGGTAAAAATCTCTTCTATCGTATCTCGTGTAGTTCCAGCAACATCAGAAACAATGGCTCTTTCCTCGTTGAGTAAGGCGTTTAGCAATGTACTTTTACCTGCGTTGGGTTTACCAGCAATTACAGTGTTAATCCCATTTTTGAGCACATTCCCTGCCGAAAATGATGTCCTTAATTTTTCAATTTGATGAAGTAGTGACTCGATTAAACTTTTAAGTTTTGGACGATTAGCAAACTCAACATCTTCTTCGCCAAAATCATTTTCAAGTTCGATTAGTGCTGCAAAGTCGATCAATTCTTGTCTTAGTTTTGCAATGTCATTGCTAAAACCTCCTCGCATTTGATGGATAGCCATTTGCAAACTAGCTTCACTGTTGCTGCTAATCATATCTGCGACGGCTTCTGCTTGTGTGAGGTCCAATTTTTTATTTAAAAATGCACGTAGGGTAAACTCTCCAGGTTCTGCCATTCGTGCACCGTTTCTTAAAATGGTTTCGGTAATTCGCTGAACAATGTATGGAGATCCATGACCGGATATTTCTACGGAGTCTTCTCCTGTGTAAGACTTAGGATTTCTGAAAATACTTAATAGAACTTCATCCACTTTTTTGGTTCCATCGAGAATGTGTCCATAGTGAATGGTGTACCCATCTGCTTTTTTAATGTCTTTTGAAAAACAAGAGTTGACAATTGATATTGCATCGTTGCCTGATACACGAATTACAGCAAGAGCCGAAACCCCAGAGGGTGTGGCTGGTGCAATAATGGTATCTTCAAAATTAGTCATGGATATGATTAGAAGTTCAGACTTAAGCTATACTTACTGTAGAAGTCGAATATCTCGTTGACCGCTTCATCTGCCGTATCTACAATTTTAAATAGATCCAAGTCTTCGGTACTTATATTCGCTTCTTCTTCCAACATAGTATTTTTCATCCAATCTATAAGGCCTTTCCAGTAGGAAGACCCTACAAGAATAATGGGGAACATCGCTGTCTTTTGAGTTTGAATGAGGGTGAGGGCTTCAAATAATTCATCTAATGTTCCAAAGCCACCCGGTAGAACAATAAACCCTTGAGCATACTTCATAAACATAACTTTTCGTACAAAGAAAAAGTTGAAGTTAATTAATTTGTCTCGATCAATATAGGGATTTGAACTTTGCTCAAAAGGGAGTTCAATATTTAGTCCCACAGATGCCCCTTTTTCTTTGTGTGCACCCAAGTTTCCGGCTTCCATGATACCTGGTCCACCACCTGTAATAACTCCAAGTCCAACAGATGCAAGTTTTTGTCCAATTTCGGTAGCCATTTCGTAATATTTGGTGCCAGGTTTAGTTCTAGCAGACCCAAAAACAGATACACACGGTCCGATTTTAGATAAAGTCTCGTATCCATCAACAAATTCGGCCATTACTTTAAAGATATTCCAGCTGTCTGAGCTTTTAATCTCTGGCCAGTTTTTGTTTTGAAATGCTTTTTTTATTCGTTCGTTTTCTTGATTTTCCATGTTTATAATTTTATGACTTTTTACGATGTAAATAGCTGTTAAAATGCAGCAAAATATAGGTAAAAAATCCGTTAATGATGATTAATTCGAACCCCGCTTCGAATCCTTCAACCAACATAGGCATTCCGTAAAAATAGATTCCAGTTAGGAGAATGGATATGAGGGTTATGACTACAACGTATTTATCGTTGATTTTATTTTTAGTGAGTATCCCAAAAGAAAACAACCCAAGTAAAGGCCCATAAGTAAACCCAGCTGCACGAAAAAGTTCTTTAATTACAGCTTCATTATTAATTGCGTTGAAAATTAGAATAGTGATAAAAAGAATAAAGGCAAAGCCGATATGAACCCATCTTCTTTTTTTAATATCGGTTGGTTTAGATCGTTCATAACCTAAAAAATCTACACAAAAGCTAGTGGTTAATGCAGTAAGAGCACTGTCTGCACTGCTGTATGCGGCAGCAACCAGACCGATGATAAATGCCACGCTTACAATTGGAGTTGCGTGTTGCATGGCAACAAAACTGAAAAGCTCGTCTGACTTACCAACAAAATCTAATCCTTTTACATCTACATAATTGTACAAAAGGGCACCAAGACTTAAGAAAATTACATTTATGACAATAAATAATGCCATTTGGATATAGATGTTTTTTTGGGCATTTCGTATCGAATTGATACTCAAATTCTTTTGCATCATATCTTGGTCTAAACCTGTCATAGCCAATGCTATAAATACTCCCCCTAAAAATTGTTTCCAAAAGACATTGCTGCTATTTCCGTCCCAATGAAAAATTTGTGTATTTGGATCATTAACTAAATTAGAAATGGTATCTCCTAAAGACCAATTCAAATCATTAATCATAAATATTAATGTCAGAATCACAGCAGCAATTAAGAATGTTGTTTGTAAAGTATCGGTGTAAACTACAGTTTTAATACCACTTTTTGAGGTGTATAAAAATATTAAAATGATGGTGATTGCTACTGCACCCCAAAAGGGTATACCGAATGGATCGAAGACAAAAGTATGCAATACACCCGCTACCAAAAATAAGCGAAAAGAAGCACCAATTATTCGACTTAAAATAAAATAAGCAGCCCCAGTTTTGTACGAGTTTTCACCAAATCGATTCTCAAGATAGGTGTAAATTGATGTCAAGTTTTGTCGATAATATAAGGGTATTAAGATTTGAGCAATGATGAGATAACCGACCATGTAGCCGAGTACGGTTTGTAAATATCCAAAATGACTATTGGCAACCCAACCTGGAACGGATAAAAAAGTAACGCCAGATAATGAAGCACCAATCATACCAAAGGCTACTAGAAACCAAGGTGATTTTCGGTTGCCAGTGTAAAAAGAAGTTTCATCATTATTTTTTGATGTAATCCATGAAATGGTAATTAATATCAAAAAGTAGCCAATGAGAGCAAAAAGTATTTGTGACGGGGTCATTTAGGGAGATACAATTAGCTTTTGTCCAATTTGAATAGTGATATCTTCTAAATTATTCCATTCCTTCAGTTGATCAACCGTTACATCATAACGTTTACAAATATTATACAAGGTATCTCCTTTGATCACAAGGTGAGTCATTGTTCCATCAACGGCTATATCTTTTTGCATTTCCTCAGTATCCATTTTTTTAAGATCTCTAGCTGAATTTTCAATAGGTTGATTTTCCACTTTCTCTTCACCAAGATTATTTAGATCAACTAGTTCTTCTTTTAAAATGATTTTTTGTCCAATTTGCATTGTATTTGGATTTAATCCGGGATTCCATTTTAGAATATCTTCCTCAAATACATGGTATTTTTCTGCTATTCTATAAATGTTATCACCCTCTGAGATTACATGAAAATCAGGCACATGAATGGATACCTTATTGATTGCTCCATTGTTATTAAATTTTGTAGAATCGATAATACTTTGGTTGACAGCACTTGGGTTTATAAATTTTTTTTCTTCTTCCCAATTAGGTTTTTGAATTTGAGTTTTGACGGGGTCGTCAGTAGCTCTTTTTTTCTGCATATAAATAATCTCACCTTCCTTAGGCTCGGTTCCTGTTTCCATCCGATTTTTTTTGTATAAGTGTTTTAGTTTGATTCCATAGGCTTGAGAAATACCTCGCATATTATCAGTACTCGTAACAATATGCTTTTCTTCTGCACCTCTTCGTCTTTTGGGTTTTAAATAAATAACTTCACCAGGTTTAATTTCTTCGTCTTTGGGTAAGTCGTTCCATTTTCGAATATGTTTATCTTTTAAGTAATTTTCCTCGGCAATGGTCCGAACTGTCTCATCTTTGGAAGCAATTTTTACCGGAACTCCGTTGATTTTTTCACCCTCTTTTGGAGCTTCTTTTTGTGGTAATTTTTTTATGTCGTATTGATTTAATTCATATCGCTCAATGAGATTAATTAATATTTTTCCATACTGAGGGTTGGTTGCATAACCCGCTTTTCTGAGTCCATGACACCACCCTTTGTAATCTGTTATTTTTAGATCAAATAATTCATGATACCTCCAGTTTTTTCGTAAAAAGTCAGAATGGTCTTTGTATGATTCTAGCACCGATGGGTATGCTCTAAAGCATTCATCAGGAGCGTCATCATTGGCATAAATGGTTTTGCCGGTCCAGCTTCCTTTGCATTTGATTCCAAAATGATTATTTGCATATTTTGCTAGTCTGCTATTTCCACTACTACTTTCTAATACTCCTTGTGATAGAGTAATACTAGCAGGTACCCCACTGCGATGCATTTCTATTACAGCTAACTCTTTATAGCGTTCTATATATTGAGTTGGGGTTTGCTTTTGAGCTTGAACTATGAGAATTACAAAGCATAAAAGTAGAGTTAAAGATGATCTCATTTCTAATAGAATTATAAGATTCAAATTTAGATTATGTAGGTTCATTATCGTTACAACTTTATACACTTATCTACATTTATTATAATGAATTGTATCAGAAAGCGTTTAATTTGAAGTTATATTTAAATCATTGTGAGAAACTATTTATTTCATTTAGGTTTATTATTGGTTGCAACGTCAGTTTTTGGCCAAAAAGTACCCTCTGCTAATTGGAGCTATACTATAGACAAAACTGAAGCTAAGGTTGGAGACAAATTAGAGGTGACTTTTACTACACCTATACCTGAGGGATATCATATTTATTCAAATGATTATGGAGATTGCCCTCCTCTAAAAGCAGTATTTAATTATACTCAGAATTCTTCATTTGAACTTTTAGGTGAAGCAAAGGCAGTTGGCTCGCATCACTATATTGATGATATTTTTGAATGTGAGGTTGCAGATTTTGAGAAAAAGGCAGAGTTTACACAACAAATAAAATTACATTCTTTAAACCCGGATATCGTGGGTGTTTTGGAATATCAAATGTGTACGTCTGACGGGATGTGTGTATTATTTGAATACGAATTTAAAATTGAAGGTCTAAGGGTGTCAGGTAAGTCTGTTGAACAACCTAAGCCTACTGAACCTGAGATTGCTCCCGAAACAGTTGAGGAAGTTATTGAAAATATAGACACTGAAATTGAAGTTGATCAAAAGACAAATTTAGCACCTCAAAACACGGTACAAAGTTCTGAGGGCTATACTTCATTTGCTGGGCTTATTTCTAAAGATAGCGTCAATTATTCAAGTTATCAAGCCACATCAAAAGAGGATACAAGTTCTTGTGAAATAAAGACTTTTGAAGGAAGTTCAAATCAAAATACAACTTCACATTGGGGCTTATTTATTTTAGCATTTTTATCAGGGCTAGCTGCTCTCCTTACACCATGTGTCTTCCCAATGATACCCATGACGGTATCCTTCTTTATGAAAGATGGGAGCAAGGCAAAGGCCATTCGCAATGGATTAATTTATGGAGTAAGCATTGTTGCGATATATGTATTTATTGGAACTTTAGTTGCAGTTGTTGCAGGTCCCGCAGCGGCAAATTGGTTGTCTACCCATTGGTTGCCAAATATTTTCTTCTTTTTAATTTTTGTTGTTTTCGCAGCTTCCTTTTTTGGGGCTTTTGAAATTGTTTTGCCAAGTTGGCTAGTCAATAAAGCTGATCAAAAAGCAGATAAAGGAGGGTTAATTGGTATCTTCTTTATGGCATTTACAATTGTCTTAGTTTCTTTTTCTTGTACAGGCCCAATTGTTGGAAGTATTCTTGTTCAGTCTGCTGGAGGAGCTTTTATAAAACCATTAATAGGTATGCTTGGTTTTTCTTTGGCATTTGCTATTCCATTTTCATTGTTTGCTATCTTTCCCAATTGGTTAAATAGTCTACCAGCATCAGGGGGGTGGTTGAATTCAGTGAAAGTAGTTTTAGGGTTTCTAGAACTAGCTTTTGGATTGAAGTTTTTGAGTGTAGCCGATCAAACCTATCACTGGGGGATATTAGATCGTGAGATATACATAGGGCTATGGATTGTCATATTTATGATGATGGGTTTTTACCTCTTGGGTAAAATTAAATTTTCTCATGATAGTAATATGCCATTTCTAAAAGTACCTCGATTGTTATTTGCAATTGCTACATTTTCGTTTGTTTCATATTTAGTGCCGGGTCTTTTTGGTGCACCTCTTAAAGCATTGGCTGGCTATTTACCACCTATGAGCACGCATGATTTTAATTTATTAGATTTCAATGATGAGCATCAACCCTACTATGCCGGCGAAAAACCCTTGCATGAGGAGAAACTCCATTTGCCAGACGGTCTTCGCGGTTATTTTGATTATGAACAAGGCATGGAAGTAGCTCGAAAAATTGGGCGACCTGTGTTTTTAGATTTTACTGGTCATGGTTGTGTGAATTGTCGAGAAATGGAAGCACGAGTTTGGTCTGATCCGAGAGTGCATAAATTATTAGATGAAGAATATTTAGTTATCTCACTCTATGTCGATGAGAAAACAGTGGAGCTACCCAAAGATGATTGGTTTTACAATAAAAAAGGGAAATTAATCAAGACATTAGCCAAGAAAAATAGTACAATCCAAGAATGTTATTTTGATGCTAATGCACAACCTCAATATTCATTGCTGGACAATGAGGGTAACCTTCTTCAACCAACAAAAACCTACGATTTAGATATTGAGGGATATATTAATTTTTTACAAATAGGTCTTGCTGAATATAAAGCAAGAATGACCAACTAATAACCAAAACATAAATGAGTATTCAAGAACATTTTATTGAAGCAAGGGAAGTCCTAGACGCGTTTATCTCAGACACAAAAAATTTTGAAGCTATTGATCAAGCTGGACAGCTATTAGTTAGCAGTATTCAATCTGAAGGGAAAATCATTAGTTGTGGAAATGGCGGTAGTTTATGTGATGCCATGCATTTTGCTGAAGAGCTTACAGGCAGATACCGCAACAATAGACCAGCTATTGGTGCTATTGCGATCAGTGATCCCAGTCATATGGCTTGTGTGGGGAATGACTACGGTTATGAGTATGTGTTTTCGAGATATCTTGAGGGTGTTGGACGAAAAGGGGATGTGTTATTAGCTATCAGTACA
This sequence comes from uncultured Bacteroidota bacterium, assembly GCA_913050005.1. Lineage (GTDB taxonomy): Bacteria > Bacteroidota > Bacteroidia > NS11-12g > UBA9320 > UBA9320. The sequence continues at coordinate 89,629 of CAJXBI010000002.1, read as the reverse complement.
AGCGGGAATAGCCAGAACGTGATTCATGCAATCAATACTGCGAAAGAAAAGGGGATGAAAGTAATAGGTCTTACAGGTAAAGACGGGGGTAAAATGGCTAGTTTATGCGATGTTGAAATCAGAGCTCCAAAGAGTGAATATGCCGACCGGGCACAAGAAATACATATTAAGGTTATTCATTCATTAATTGATTACGTTGAAAATAATTTGACGTATTGATTTTATTGGTGTAACCCTAATCAAAGTCTATATTTCAAGTACTTGATTTTTTTACCTTCGCTTAGCCACATTTTTTCGTAGAAGGTTTGAATATTAGCTAGTGATTCAGGTATTTCGTCCCAATTATAAATATCATTACTATCAGAAATAACCTCCAAATTCTGTTCACTAATCACCTCTTTTGTATACTCGTAAAATCGTGTAGAGTCACTTTTTAAATTCATGATTGGTTGAGGCCTAGAAATATTTCTATACCTGTCAAGAAACATCGGATTTGTTAATCTTTTTCTTTTTTTTGCGTGCTGTGGGTCTGGAAAAGTAATCCAGAATTCATCGATTTCATTTGGGGCAAAATAATCTTCAATATTACCAATCATAATCCGATGAAATGCAACATTAGTCAAGTCATTATCAAGAGCATATTTAGCACCTTTCCATATTCGATTCCCTTTAATATCAACTCCTATAAAGTTTCTGTCGGGAAATTTTTCAGCTAAACCCGTTGTGTATTCTCCTTTTCCGCAAGCAAGTTCAAGAGTGATTGGGTTTGAATTTTTAAAGACATGTGTTGCCCATTTACCTCTCAGTTTTGATGCTCTCTCGTAGCAATTACTAAACGCACTAACCTCTGCAAATTTTTGAAGTTTACCTTTCTTTCCCATCTCTCAAATTTAATAGGCTTCTCGAATTATCTTTCCCGTATCTGTACTAAAAATTTTTGGTGTAAAATAAATTTTTTTTGGGGCATGATAGTTAGGTAATTGTTGAGTTAGAATTTGAGTGAATTCCTCTTGGTTAAAATCAGGGTTACCCTCAATAGTAAGTACAGGTACTTCTCCGTATTTATCGTGTTTTTCTTTAGAAATATAAAATCTCTTTTTTAAATTCAATTTCTCAAAAACCTCTTCAACAGTAGTTTCAAGTTGTTGTGGATGAATTTTTATACCACCACTATTAATTATATCATCAGATCTACCTAATACAATAAAACCGCTATTTTCAAATTTCACAATATCATTTGTTTTAAACTTCAGGTTAACTTCTGGAATATAAATTTCGAGGGTATTATTTTGATGAATATATACTCCAGGTAGTACTTTTAGTGAAGTTTCATTTCTTGATAAATTTTGCATTGCAACGTGACTAGCTGTTTCAGTCATCCCATAGGTATACCAAATTAGTGGATGTTTAAGTCTTTCAACTAAGATTGATGGATTGTTAAAAGCAGCTCCACCAATTAAAATATGTTGGAATTTATTTAGTTTTTCGAAAGAATCTTCAAAACTCGATTTAAACTGAGTAGGAGTAAGAGATATAGTTGTGAAATTGTGATTATTAATTTTGATAAAAGGTTGATTAGAGGGTTTGAAGAAATGAATTTCACAATCCCAAACTAAGGCACGAATTAATTGCATAAACCCCCCTGCTCTATAAACAGGTAAACAGCACATGATTTTGTGCGACATAGTATCGAGTTTGTTTTGGGTGGTTCTTGCACTCCATACAAGAAGTTCTCTAGAAAGCGTTATTTTTTTTGGTTTAATAGTAGTTCCTGAAGTGTAAATATGAAATTTCTGGGCACCCTGATTCCATTTTGTTATGACTTCTTCAACATACAATTTTTGGTCAAAGTCGTCAGAATAATGTACATTGAAAAGATGCATTAGAATAATTAAACAATTTCAAATGTAGGATAGTTTATTACGACACGATTTATATTGTAGTGATTATTTCAATTTCAAGGGGTAAAGGATATTATAAATATATTAAATTCGCGTTCTATTCAAATAATTTAAAAATCAATATGACAAGAGTTATTCATTTATTCACTTTAATTTTTATCTTAAATCTAAACGCAGCTTTTGGACAAAATGCTAAAATAAGTCCTGTAAAAAATGGTATCGAATCTTCAGAAATATTTCCAGTCTTTAGTTATGGAGACAAGATTGTTTACAATGATGAGTTTATGCGAGTTTTTAATAAAAATAAGCAGGGAGATTCTTTTCCAACCAAACAAGATATAGAAGAATATTTAGATTTATATGTAAAATTTAAACTTAAGGTAGAGCAAGCTTATGGATTACGAATGGATACCCTACCAAGTTTTATTAAAGAGCTAGCTGGTTATAGGAAACAGTTATCTCAACCTTATTTGACTGACAAAACAGTTACAGAACGATTAATTAAAGAAGCATTTGATAGAACTAATTTTGAGGTTAATGCAAGTCATTTGTTAATTAATTGTCCCGCAGATGCTAAACCTGCAGACACATTAGCAGCCTATCAAAAAATAGTGGGTTTAAGATTCAGAATCAATAATGGTGAGAAATTTGAGGACATAGCTAAAGTATTTTCTGAGGATCCTTCTGCAAAAAATAATAATGGAGTTCTTGGTTTCTTTACAAGTTTTCAGATGATTTATTCGTTTGAAAATGCTGCTTATAACACACCGGTTGGTGAGGTTAGTATGCCCATTCGAACCAAATACGGCTATCATTTAGTTTATGTTGCAGAAAAACGTAAGTCAATGGGAGATATGAAAGTAGCTCATATTATGATTAAGTACTACAATCCGACTCAAATTGATAGTACTAAAGAACGCATTGATGCAGTTTACAGTAAATTAAAAGATGGTGGAGATTGGGCCAGTATAGTAGAAGAGTTTTCAGAGGATTTTAATACAAACTCCAAAGGAGGTGAATTGAGCTGGATAAATCGAACAACACCAAATATCCCTGTAGAGTTTAAAGATGTCGCATATACTCTAAAGAAAGATGGAGAAATTAGTAAGCCAATAAAAACAAGGTTTGGGTGGCACATTGTTAAGCGGATTGAATCAAAACCAATGCCAACTTATGAGGATAGCAAAGAAATAATTCGTAGAAAAGTTGAGAGAGATAGTCGCAGTGAGTTGAATAAAGAAGTGGTTGTAGCAAGATTGAAAAAAGAAAATAATTTTAGAGAAATTGCAGGCCTTCAAGCTATTCAAGATTCATTCTCATCAGACTTATTACAGGCTAAATACAAAAAACAAGAAGGGAACGGAATTGTATTGTGTAAAATTGGAGAGCGTGATTATAGCGATAGCTATTTCTTTGGTTACGTTGCTACAAATCAAACAAGATCAAACAAATCTCTTATGAATGCGGTGAAGGATATTTATGAAGAATTTATAGAGCAAATCAATTTGGATTATGAAGAAGGACTTCTTGAAGAAAAATATGAAGCATTTAAAAATATCATGCAAGAATACAAGGATGGTATTTTATTATTTGAGCTTACAGATAAAAAGGTATGGAGTAGAGCTGTTAAAGATACAATAGGGCTTAAGACTTTTTATGAAAGTAATAAATTGAAATACATGTGGAATGAGCGAGCAGATGTTGATATTTTTAGTTGTACTAGTGCAAAGACGAAAAAGCTAGCTATGAAATTAGCAAAGAAAGGAAAATCAACTAAAGAAATCTTGAATCGTTGTAATGCGAAAGATCCGATTGCGGTATCAATAGAGTCTAAGAAACTTGAGAAATCAAAAGATCCTTTTTTGAATCTAATTAATATGGAAAAGGGAGTTTTTAAGGTAGAAGAGGGAGAGCAACAACATAAATTTGTTAGAGTAAATGAAATATTTGCTCCATCACAGAAATTATTAGACGATAATAGAGGAGTTATAACCTCAGATTATCAAAATTATTTAGAGGAAAGTTGGATAAAAGGCTTAAAAAATACTTATCCAGTACAGGTATATGATGACAATGTAGCGCGGCTATACAATGATCAATAGTTGAAAAATATTCTATCCATACTAACTATCTGCTCAATTACAGCATGCGATTCTAACACCTCTGGTAAAGTAATTGCTAGAGCTTTTACGAATGAACTATATGATACAGATATAGTTGATTTAATTTCTGATGACGCTTCCTATGAAGATAGTGTATTTTTCACAAAAGAATTTGTAAATATTTGGGTATCAAAACAGGTTATGTTGAATGAAGCAGAGCGTTTATTGGACGCACAAGAGAAGGATAAGTCCATGGAGTTAGAGGCCTATAAACACGATTTATTATCTTACGAGCTCATTAATAAACTGGTAAGGCAAGAAATAGATACCACATTTAGCGATGAGGAACTAGAGCTCTATTATGAAGACAATAAAAATGAGTTTGAACTAATACAAAATATTATCAAGCTAATATTTTACAAAGTTCCGTTAAATTCAAAAAACCTTGATTTACTGTGGTCAAGTTTTAGGGCAAATGATCAATCTATTTATCCTACATTGTTGTCACTCTCTAAACGTGGAGGCAACTATTATGAAAATGGTAATACATGGGTATTTTTTGATGACATATTAAAAGAAATACCAATAAATACTTACAATCAAGAGCATTATTTAAATAACCATAAATATATTCAAATCATCGAAAGCGATTTTATTTATTTTATTAAAATAAATGATTTTAAAATACGGAGTATGTTATCTCCGTTTGAACTTGAGAAGCAACGTATTAAAGAAATTCTTTTAAATAAACGTCAGCAAGAGCTTCAAAGAAGTATTGAATCAAATTTGTTAAAAAAAGCATATCTTAATAATCACATACAACTATTTTGAAAAAAACAATATCCATATTATTCCTATTTTTTGGTGTTAGCGGTTACTCTCAAAAACAGCCTGTAATTGACGAAATCGTATCAGTAGTTGGGGATCATATCATTTTACATTCTGATTTAGAGGCAGAGTACGCGCAGGCAAAAAAGGACATGTCTTTTTATTCAGGAGATTTAAAATGTGAAATCTTGAATCAATTGATTATTCAAAAATTATTTCTTCACAAAGGAGAAAGAGATAGCATCTATTCAACTTCTGAAATGGTCGAGTCTGAGCTTGACAGAAGAGTCAGTTATTATGCATCTCAGATAGGTGGAGAAGCTAGACTTGTTCAATATTTAGGAATGTCTATTGAAGAGTATAAGAATCGTAGAAGACCTGAAATTGAAAATCAACAAATTTCTCAAAAAGTTCAAGGTTCAATAGTTAAAGATATTAAAGCCTCTCCAACAGATGTTCGGAAATTTTTTGCAAGCATACCAAAAGATAGTCTCCCAAAATTTGGCGATGAAGTTGAGCTTGGTTTGATAACAATGAAACCAGAACCAAGCGATTACGCAAATGAATATGCACTAGAAAAAATTACTAAAATTCGCCAAGATTTACTGAAAGGGATGTATTCATTTGATTTTGCTGCAAAAAGTAATAGCGATGACAAAACAACAGCAGTGAATGGTGGTGAATTAGGCTATTTTTCTAGAGGTCAAATGGTTGGAGCATTTGAACGAGTTGCATTTAAATTAAAAGGGGATTCAATTTCTGAAATTATCGAGACCAAGTATGGATATCATATTATTCAACTAATCGATCGTAAAGGTGAAAAAGTGAATGCACGTCATATTTTGATTAAACCTTTGATTGTTAGAAGTGATCTATCTAAATTGCATGGTCAGATGTCACAAATTATTGAGGGGTTAAAATCGGATAGCTTATCCATGTGTAAAGTGTCATCAGAATTCAGTACAGATGTGTATACTAAAGATAATTGTGGATTTTATGCAGATCAAACTACTGGGTCGCAACAAATCTCTATTGATATTTTGGATCCAATTATAGCGGCAAAAGCTAGTATGTTAAGAGACGGTCAATATAGTAAACCAGAGAAATTTCAAGATGTTGACGGTACTTCAGGGTATAGATTCTTATACCTCAGAAAATTAATCCCAGCTCACACAGCCAATTTAAAAGAAGATTATCAGAAAATTCAGGCACTTGCACTTGAAAAAAAGAAAGAAAATACCATTAATGAATGGGTGAGGGAGTATAAAAAGAATGTTTACATTAAAATAGACAGGAAGTATGCTTCATGCGAAGAGCTATCAAAATGGAAAGGATTAGAGAATTAAATGATTGATTTTACCAACGATAAAATAGCAGCTGACAATTTAGTTCTAAAAGTAAAAGAGCTAAAAAAAGAGATAAGCAAGGTAATCATTGGACAAGACGAGGTTGTAAATGGCCTTATAATAAGCATTTTAAGTAATGGACATGCCTTATTAATAGGCGTTCCTGGACTTGCAAAAACATTACTTATAAAGACAATTAGTGAAGCATTAGATTTAAGTTTTAATCGTGTCCAGTTTACGCCCGATTTAATGCCTAGTGATATTATTGGCTCAGAAATTTTAGATGAATCTAAGAGTTTTAAGTTCAACAAAGGACCTGTTTTTGCAAATATTGTTCTGGCAGACGAAATCAACAGAACACCTCCAAAAACTCAAGCTGCTCTTTTGGAGGCTATGCAAGAAAAAAATGTGACCCTCTCGGGGACTAAATATTCATTGGATTTACCATTTTTTGTTTTGGCTACCCAAAACCCAATTGAACAAGAGGGCACATACCCGCTACCGGAGGCTCAGCTTGACCGTTTTATGTTTAACATGATTCTTGATTATCCGTCTAAGGATGAAGAAATCAGTATAGTCAAGGCAACAACTTCAGGACAGTCAGTTATTATAAATCCAATTTTGAATCAGGAAGAAATCATAGGATTTCAGGAATTAGTCAAAAGAGTACCTGTGTCTGACCACGTATTTGAATATACAGTAGGCTTGGTTGGTAAAACTCGAGCTAATCGAGAATCTGCTACTCCATTCATTAATGAATATTTGGAGTACGGTGCAGGTCCAAGAGCCTCCCAGCATTTAATCACTGGTGCAAAAACTAATGCACTTGTTAATGGGAAATATTCCCCGGATATAGAAGATGTGCAAGCAGTAGCAAAAATGGTTTTAAGACATCGTATCGTTAGGAATTACAAAGCAGAATCTCAAGGAGTATCTGCCGATAAAATCATTGAAAGTATTTTTTAAAATTGGTTTTTTCTATTGTAGATATTGAAACTACCGGAGGCTCGCACGGTAATCGAATTACAGAAATAGCTGCAGTGAAAACCGATGGATTAAGGATACTTGAATCATACGAAACCCTAATAAATCCACATATTTTTATTCCTAAATCAATTACACTTTTAACTGGAATTACGAATAATATGGTGAGTGGAGCTCCAGATTTTGAAGAGGTGTCGCATGATTTTTTAAAATTTTTGGAAGGTTCCATATTTGTTGCCCATAATGTAAGCTTTGATTACAGTATTATAAAAAATCATTTTGAAGATTTATCAATTTCCTTCAATAGTAAAAAGCTTTGTACAGTAAGACTATCAAGGACTATATTGCCTAATCACCCTTCTTATTCCCTTGGCAAATTATGCAGAGAATTAGGTATTAAAAATCATAAAAGGCATCGTGCAATGGGAGATGCTAAGGCTACTACTGAATTATTTTACTTGCTTTATAAGAAAGATTTAGATTTTATTACCCATTCTTTAAATCAACTAAGTAGAGAGTCAACATTACCTCCAAATCTACCAAAGAGTGAGTTTGAATCGATGCCTAACACTGTTGGCGTATATTATTTACTTGGTGAAAAAATGGAAATTTTATACGTAGGTAAAGCCAAGGATATGAAAAAGCGGATTGTTTCTCATTTTACAGAAACCACCAGAAAAAAAAGTGAACTTTTAAGAAAAATCCATCATTTAAGTTATGTTGAAACTGGTAACGAACTTATTGCACTATTATTAGAAAGTGATGAAATCAAAAACCATTATCCACCATTTAATAAACAACAAAAACAAAAAATTAATGAATACAGTATTTGTTATTATGAGGGTCAAGATGGTATTGTGAGAATAGATGTTTTTTTAAAAAAATACGAAAGAAATATAGTAAAACGATTTAGTTCTATGACTATGGCCAAGGATTTTTTGTACATGCTGGTAGAAGAGAATAATTTGTGTCCTAAATACTCAGGACTGGAACGAACCAAAGGGAGTTGTTATTTGGGAACAAATTGTGATTTGTGCTCGTGTAATATTTCTGCAGAAGAATATAATCAACGAGTGATGAAATCTTGGGAATATAAGCAGCCTAGTAAGTGGATTATCGGGCCAGGTAGAACAGTTGATGAAAAAGGTGTTGTTGCTTTGAAAGGTGGAGAATATTGTGGTTTTGGATTTATTACAACAGATCAACAAATTAAAGAAGAAGATTTAGATAATTGTATCGTAAGGTATAAGTCCAATTCAGACATTAGAAGAATTATTGACGGATTTACGAGTTTACCAACTCCAAGGACATTTCAATTAATCTCTGAATAGGTTAAATAGCCATCAAGCTACAGCCTCTGATGTCAGATTGGTCTAGTCTCCCAATCACTTCAAAACGACCATCCTCATATATCTTGCCCAAATCATCCGTAGCAATAAAGCAACAACTATTTACATTGGCGAGATCAATTATATTGAGTGCAACAGTATGACCTATCGTCCTATGTTTACTTAAAGGGTCATTGACTGCTCTTGGTAAAACTTTCATCCAAGATGGGCAAACATAGATGCCGTTTTCGTCTGAGTATGCTTGACTTAATAATTCTGTCATACCATATTCGGATATTATAGTTGATCCTTTAAATGATTTTTGAAGAATTTGGTAAAGTTCAGATTTAGTGATTTCTTGTTTTCTTCCTTTCATTCCTCCAGTTTCAATGACAGTTATGTCACTTAAACTTTGAGGATAATCTTTTGCAAAATCCATTAGAGCAAAACTTACACCAAATAAGAGTTTCTTCTTAGACGATTCATGCATTTTCTGATCTAATTCTTTGAAATTGTATAGATAAAAATTTAAGGGTTGCTCGTTTTTTTGCATTAAAAACTCCACCATAGAAACTAAAGAAGAATTTTTTCTTTCAAGGTAGTTTGGTAGTAAACCAAAAATCTCATATTCTAATAAAGGTCCAATTCTGTTTTCTATAATTTTAAGACAGTTTTCGTGGTAGTCATTTATACAATGAATATGGTGTTTAGATGTTGTAGATCCGGTTGATGCGCTACTTTCAAAAACATGATTAGTTCTAAAATTTCCAGTTTTTATTGGATGTGTTTTGAATAATGATATTGGAAGAAACGGAATTTCGCTAAAATGAGTAATTGAGCCTACAGATTTCTCAATAAGATTTAAATATTGAGCATATACTTCATTATTTTTAGCTTGATTTTTAAATATATTTAAAGCTAGGGCATTAAAATTACGATTATTTACGGACCATATATCCAACATGTTTTTAAATATACTTCAAAAATAATAACTCTAGCTGTTATTATGGTTCATTCTTATTACCTGAAAGAGAATGAATTCACATTAAAGTCAAAAATTAAGTTGGAATCAGTTGTTAAGCACAAAAATATTTTGGGTTAAGACAGAATCATACTATTAACTACCTCAGATTTTGACTTAGATTGAGATATTGGGTGTTCCAACTCAGGTAGATTACCTATTTATTAATTGATTTTTTGCATAATTCACCAATTAAATTTTTTGTAATGGATTTCTCTGAAACATCAATTATATAATTAATTCATCTTCAAACAAAAACCTTATGGAGACTAATACGAACGTATATCAAACTTAAAACCAATGGGAAAATATAAATCAATCTCAGGTTTTTTTAAAAAACAACTTAATAGTAAATCCATTATTTTTCGATCCTGAAAATGCAAAATTAGAAATCTCTTTAATTTATAAGTCATCCAACATAAGCAAAATAATATTCAATGAATTATTAAATTTAATAAACTGAATGATCCTAAGTATAGTTTCATCTCCTCAAAAAAATACCAAAGTCATCTGTAGGTGCTAAAATTTCCTATGTTTGCACAACAAAAATTTAGAATTATACAAAGCACCATAATTTTAGCGTTACCATTTAATAATATGAAATCATGTTTCAGACTAGTTCTTGTATTCACTCTGGTATTTTTTTCAATACTGAGTTATGCTCAAAAATTTGCATATGTTGATTCTGAGTATGTTCTTTCTCAAATACCAAAATACAAGTCAGCTCAACTTCAATTAAATGAGCTAAGTGCTCAATGGCAACTAGAGTTTGAGACTAAGTTTCTAGAAATAGATAAACTCAGGAAAGATTTACAAGTGGAAAAGGTGCTTCTTACAAGAGATATGCAAATTTCAAGGGAGAAAGAGATTACTAAGAAAGAAAATGAAGCCAAGAAATTTCAACAAGATAAATTTGGTGCTGAAGGAGAATTGTTTCAAAAAAAATCAGAATTAATCAGACCTATTCAGGATAAAGTTTATGATGCCATAAATAAAGTAGCTAAAAATAATGGATTAGATTTTATATTTGACAAAAGCGGAGAGTTACTTATGTTGGTTTCAAATTCAAAATATGATCGAAGCGATGAAGTATTAGAAGAATTAGGAGTTGTATCAACCACTTTGGAAAAGGGTGATAATTTACCTCCACAATAAATGTAAAAAATAAGTAAACTATATATGAAAAAAGTATTTTCAATTTTAATAATTTTATGTGTAACTGTAATTTCACAAGCACAAACTAAAGTAGCACACATTAATTCTACTGAATTAATGCAGTCAATGCCTGAAGCTGACACCATTTCTATGAAGCTTGAGAAGATAAGACAAACTTGGGAGACACTTCTTGCTGAAAAACAAAAAGAAACGCAAGTCAAATATCAATCTTTGATGGAAATCATCGATGATGAATCTATCCCAACGAGTGTTAAAGAGGTTAAAACGCAGGAAATTGATAACTTACAAAAACAGTTACAAGAAATGCAGAAAACAGGTTCAGAAGCGATGCAAAAAGAACAAGAATCATTGTTGACTCCACTTTATGCTCGTGTAAAGGAAACCATTGCAGCTGTTGCCAAAGCCAATGGCTATGCGTATGTAATGGACAGTTCAGAGGGTGGTGGTATGATTTATAGTGATTCCTCGTATGACTTGATGCAACTTGTCAAGGCAAAACTTGGACTTAAATAAAACCATCATTAATAGTCTCTCTAATCAACCCATTGGTGTTTTTGATTCCGGTTTAGGTGGCTTGTCCATCTTAAAGACCTTAAAAAACAAGCTACCCCAAGAGCAGTTTGTTTATTTTGGAGACACAGCTCACTTACCATATGGTGATAAAAGTGAAGTAACTCTAAAATCATATGTCACATCTATTATTAGGTTTTTAGAAAAACAAAACTGTAAAATGATTGTGGTAGCTTGTAATAGTGCTGCTACAGTTATTAAAAAAATTAAATATTTACCATTCAGAGATTATCAAATTATTGAAGTAATTACACCAATTGTTGAATTGATAGCTGCACAAAAAAAATATCAAAAAATCGGTGTAATTGGAACACGAAAAACCATTGGTTCGGGGATGTTTGATCGCGAGTTGAGTCGCATAAATCCTAACCTTGATATTATATCAAAAGCAACCCCATTATTGGCGCCTATGGTTGAAGACGGATTTGTAGAAAAAAATGTTTTGTTTCCCATTTTTAAAAAATATTTTGAAGGTTTTGAAGACCGTGAATTAATCATTCCTGCGTGCACTCACTATTCAATCATTTATAATCAAATCGAACAATATTTCAACAATAGTTTGAAAGTTTTACATACACCTAAAATTATCGCTGAAAAATTAGATCAAGTTTTATTAAATCAAAATTTGAACAATCCGGACAAAACAGAAAAAAGTGATCTGTTTTATTTGTCAGATATTACAAAAGATTTTTTAAGAGAGTCTGTTTTATTTTTGGATAGAGATGTTGATTTTAAGCAGGTTTCTCTTTGAAAAAGCATTTTAATCATACGATTTTAATTATAGACGAAGTTCATGAGATTTTCTTAGAAAAACTCAATGCACATAAAATTATTTACGTTCCAAATATTAATCTTTCAGACCTCCCTGAACAACTTTCTATTGCAACCATACTAGTGCTGCGAAGTAAGTTGATATTGGATAAGTCATGGATTGATCAAGCCCCTAAATTAAAACTGGTCGGTAGATTAGGGTCTGGAATGGATAATATTGATGAAGACTATGCAAGAAAAAAGGGGATAGTTTGTTTGAATGCTCCAGAAGGTAATCGAAATGCAGTTTCAGAACAGACAATTGCCACTATCCTGAGTCTTCTTACTAATGTTGTCAAATCAAATAACGAAATTACAGATGGTAAGTGGCTGAGAAAGGATAATGAGGGAGTCGAACTAAAGAATCTTACCGTAGGTATAATTGGATATGGAAATATTGGACAAACATTAGCAGTCAAGTTGAATGTATTTGGATGTAAGATTATAGCTTATGACAGATTTCTTATTAATTTTAGTGATGAATTTGTTAAAGAAGTGACTTTGGAAGAATTACAATATCAATCAGATATAATAACCCTTCATGTTCCTTTAAATAAATTTTCAGATAATATGGTAGATTTAGAATTTATAAATCGCGTGTCTAAGCCTTTTTATTTGTTTAATTTTTCAAGAGGGAAAGTAGTCAATACCTCAGACTTGATTTCAAAACTAAAAGAAGGTAAAGTGTTAGGAGCAGGTTTAGATGTGTTATCAAATGAGAATTTAAGTTCATATGATGAAAATGAAAATGAAGAATTCAGTTTTCTTACTAAAAGTGAAAATGTAATTCTAACACCTCATACAGGAGGGTTAACTAAAGACTCCTTTAAACTCATAGCTGAGGTCTTAGCTGACAAGGTGTCAAGGTGCATAATTACTAAATAATTTTGCATCAATCTTAATTAAGTTTTATTTGAATAATAACTTTTTTTTGGCGAAATTCGTAATCCTAATTAGGCTTTAAAAAGATAACTATCATATGAAGAAAATATTTGTACTATTGTTATCCTGTTTTCTAACTACATCAGTTTGGGCTCAGTCCAACTTTGGTAAGTTGCAGGGTAAGGTTAATGATTCCAAAACTAAAGTGCCCATTGCATATGCAACAATCATTTTAGAAAAAGATGGGATTAGAAAGGGAGGGGCTTATACAGACGAGAACGGTAAGTATGTAATTAATGCCCTTGATCCTGGGAGTTATACCATAACAGTAAAGTATCTCGATTATTCTGATAAAAAAGTTACTGACGTAGATGTTTTTGCCAACGGTACAAAATACTTAAATATTGAAATGTCTCAGGTTTCTGCCGACCAAGGCGGAGGACAAGCACTTAAACAGGTTGTTGTTCGTGCAGGTAAACCTATGATCGAGAAAGATAATAATTCCAAGACAATTGGTTCTAAAGATATTACTAAACTTCCAACACGAAGTTTGAATGCTATTGCAGGAACTACTTCTGGTGCTAACCAGACGAGTGGAGGAGGGATTTCATTTCTTGGAAGTAGAACGGATGCAACAGCATATTTTGTGGATGGTGTCAGAGTTTTAGGTAGTAGTTCAGTGCCTCAATCTGCTCAAGGACAGATAGAAATTATCCAATCTGGTGTGCCAGCACAGTATGGAGATTTTACTGGAGGCGCTATTGTTATCACAACTAAAGGGCCTTCTCGGTTTGTAAATCGAAGTTTTGAATTAATTTCCTCTTCACTTCTGGATCCTTACAGTTATAATCAAGCTGAATTTTCTGCTGTTGGCCCACTTTGGGTTAAAAATAAAGGTGGAGGGAAAAAAGAATATGTTGCTTTAGGTTATCAAATGGCAGCCAACTTCAATTATACCATGGATGCGAGTCCAGGATATGGTGGATTTTATAGTGTTAAAGATGATGTGCTATCTGATCTAGAAAAGAATCCAATTATAGAAAACCCAAATGGACCACTTAATGTTTATCGGTCATTATTATTAACTGAAGATGATTTAGAAGTTACAAAAGCAAGGAAGAATGTAGGAAGATATGTTGGAAATATTCAAGGAAAACTTGAATATCAACCCAATAAAAATTCAACCTTAACTTTATTTGGTTCATTTAATCAAAGCCAAGGAAATAACTTTAGTTACGACCAGAGTTTAATGAATTACAACCGATACAGTAATTCTACAAATCAAACTTTAAGAACTTACGTTAAATTCACTCAAAGATTAGGTACTACCAGTGAGGAGGACAAAGAAAAGAAAAAAGCATTATTCTCTGATGCATTTTATAATATTCGTGTTGACTACCAGAGTAGATGGCAGGAAAATCAGAATCTAGATCATGGAACAAATTTCTTTGATTATGGATATATTGGTAAATTCACCGAGTATAGGGTTCCATTTTACCAATTTCAAAGAACACCAACGTTGCATATTGATCAAAATGGGGATACTTCAACCCGTCAAAATTACTTTGATTTAGTAGGTAATTTTAATACAAAAATCACTTTTGAACCTAGTGATAAAAACCCAATTAGAGCAAATTATACAAATCAATTATTTAATGAGGCAGAAGCATCAGGTAATCAATTTGCATCAACAAATCAAATACAACAAGAATTGGGTTTATTAAATGGTTTTGCTCCAGGATATTCCTATTCATTATGGGCTAATCCAGGCTTAGGTAATAATGGGTATTCAAAATCACAGTTTGAACGAATAGCAGCATATGCTCAGGGTGAAGCGATCTTGAATTTGGAGAACACGCATGATCTACAGTTCGGTGTTTACTATGAGCAAACCTTATTTAGCAGTTGGTCGCTTGGAGCAGGTAACTTGTGGACTTTGATGCCATTGTTAGCTAATAGCCATATATCTAATCTAGACCAAGTGACTGAAAATGGTTATGTCATTGGAGGTATTCATACTTATGATGAGAATGGCTTGTTTACAGATACAGTTAATTATAATACACGTATAGACAAAGATCAACAGAAAACATTTGACAGAAACTTGAGAGCTAAGTTAATTGCTGACGGTGCTAAAGATGTTTACGGAAATTCCTATACAGAGTCTTCTTATATTGATATTAATAGTCTAAATCCAAGCACATTTAGTTTGGATATGTTTAGTGCTGGGGACTTATGGAATAATGGGAATTCATTTGTTGGGTATTTCGGTTATGATTACTTGGGCAACCGTACTCGAAAAGCCTTCTCGTTCACAGACTTTACAAATTATGACGATACTAAAGGAATAGGTTCATTCTCGCCTATATCAAATGCAATTTGGTTACAAGATAAATTTCAATTCAAAGACTTAGTTCTTCGTTTGGGTGTTCGTGTTGAGCGTTATGATGGGAACCAATTAGGGTTGAAAGACCAGTATTCTTTATTCCCAACATACAGTTCGGGAGAATTAGCAAGCATTGAACCTGGTGAGCGAGGTAGTAACTTACTTGCAAATTATAATATACCTCAGAATATTGAAGATGATTATATTGTTTATGTAAACGATATTGAAAGTCCTAGTGAAATTGTTGGTTTTAGAAACGGTAATAAATGGTATGACGATCAGGGAGGTGAATTATCAAGTCCAGATCAACTAGCGCAAGTAACTAAAAGTGGACGGATTCAACCTTTCCTTCAATCAACAGATGAGGAATTAGTTCCAGAAGCTTTTCAAGATTACTCACCATCAATTAATGTACTCCCACGTGTCATGTTTTCGTTTCCTATTAACTCTGAAGCACTATTTTTTGCGAGTTATGATAAGTTAGCACAACGACCTCAAGATGGTGCCATTTTTGCGCCAATTAATCGATATGAGTACCTTGAAGAGAACCAAGGAGGTACATTACCCAACGCTAATCTTCAGCCAAGAGTAACCACAAGTTATGAACTTGGCTTTAAACAAACACTTACACAAAATTCAGCCTTAAGTCTGATCGCAGCTTATCGATCTACAATTGGTGACTTTGCATTAGTTCAAATTACTCAGGCTTATCCAATTACATACAATAGTTATCAGAACTTAGATTTTGAAACGATTAAAAACTTCAGAGCAGAATATGAATTAAGAGGTCAAGGGAGGGCATCACTTGGATTAAATTACTCACTCTTATTCGCGGACGGTACTGGATCAAATATTAATTCTGCTGCAGCTCTTATACAAGCTGGTCAGCCTAACCTAAGGTCACTTTATCCAACTCAACGTGATATAAGACATCAATTGACAGCTGTTTTGGATTATCGATTTAAGGGAGGAAACGATTATACAGGACCTATTTGGTTTGACAAAAGAGTTCTTCAAAATTTTGGTGCAAATTTTATTATTTCAACTAAGTCTGGAGAGCCATACTCAGCTTACATAAACCCAATAGCGAGTGCTGCATCAGGGACTGCACAAAGACAATCACTTGATGGCAACCCGTTTGGTTCAAGATTGCCATGGCAGTTTAAAATTGATGCTAATTTTACTAAGAATTTTGATGTCAAAAAGAAGAATCCCAAAGATAACTTTAGAAGACAGTCAATGCAGATTCAAGCATTTTTATGGATTCAGAATCTACTAAATACTAGAAATATTCAACGTGTATATGGGTTTAGTGGTTTAGCAAATAGCGACGGTTGGCTGAGTTCCCCTCAAGGTATTCAAGAAGCAAATAACGCTGTAAACACTCAATCCTACATGGCATTGTATAACGCAAAAGTAGAGAGCCCGTATTTTTATGAAGTCCCAAGATTAGTTAGATTAGGTTTAAGAGTTTACTTCTAATTATTCATACTATATAATAAAAAATCAATGAAAAAATCGATGAGAAAATATATAATAGCTATTGCAATTTCATTTGCATTTAGTGCATTTGCTAAAGAAAATATTGAGGTAGAAGAACCTAATACTACTAGGAAAAATAGTGCTAGTATGAAAATGAAATTTGGTTCAGATTGTGACCCTGCTACTCAGAGTGCTGATTTAGATATAAATAATGTACGAACCAAGATTTTAAATGGTGGTGATATGTGGTGGGATTTAAATGCAGCACGATATGAGATACCTAAATTAGTGGATGTTAATGCAGTGAGAAAAAATAGTCTTTTTTCAGGAGCAATTTGGATTGGAGGACTAGATCAAGCTGAAAATTTACGTCTAGCAGCAATGACTTATCGTCAACGTGGTTCGGATTTTTGGCCAGGACCCCTAGATCCAGCAACTGGTAATACATCCAAAGCACAATGCGACGAATGGGATAAAATATATAAAGTAGACGGTAAGAATATTATTGACCACGCCAATAATTTTACGGGTGTAGTAAATGAGCAAATAGAAAATTGGCCTGGCGAATATGCTCCTTTTTACGATGGAGATGGTGATGGAATTTACAACCCACAAAACGGGTTAGACTATCCGGTACTGCAGAATTTTTGTAGGGGTCAAAAAATAGATAATGAAGCAGAAGATCAGCCTGATCAAATGCTTTGGTGGATATATAATGATAAAGGAAATATCCATACCGAAACCCAAGGTGATCCAATCGGTGTAGAGATGCAAACTACTGCATTTGCTTTTGCAACTAATGACGAAATCAATGATATGACCTTTTATACTACATTAATTACTAACCGAGGTGCAACGGAATTAAATAACACATATTTTGGTCAATGGGTTGATGCCGATTTAGGTAATTATGCTGATGATTATGTTGGTTGTGATGTTGGTCTTTCTCTAGGTTTTTGTTATAATGGCGATGATAATGATGAAGGAATACTTGGATATGGTTTAAATCCACCTTCAGTTGGAGTGGATTTCTTTGAGGGACCAAAAGTTAAGCAAATTGGTCCAAGTGGATTAGAAGAAGAAGTTGAACTTGGTATGACCAAGTTTGTCTACTATAATAATGATGCTAACCAAATCAATGGTAACCCCTTTATTGCTACTGACTTTTACAATTATCTTCAAGGAAAATGGAGAACTGGTACAGATATACAGTATGGAGGAAATGGAATAGTTGGAACTGATGGTACCAAAGCAGATTGGATGTTCCCTTTTGATACGGATACTACTCATCCTGGCGATAACTGGAATGAGAATGCAGCCGGGAATCAACCTGCCGACAGGCGTTTTATTCAGTCTTCTGGACCATTTGTATTAGAGCCAGGAGCTGTTCAAAAATTAACAGTTGGAGTAGTTTGGGCAAGAGCACCTTTTGGAGGAGCTACTGGATCTCTTGAATTATTAAAATTAGCCAGTAGTCGAGCACAAGAGTTGTTTAATTCATGTTTTGATTTAGTTGATGGACCAGATGCTCCAGAAGTAGAAGTGCACGAACAAGATCAACAAATTGTATTGTCATTAGGCTTAACCAATACAGACCGTGTCGAAAAGTATAAAGACACTCTTTTAGATGGAGCAAATCGAGAAGAGTATTTTGGTTTTCAAGGTTATCGGGTATTTCAATTAAAAGATGGTGGTGTAAGTCTATCAGAATTAGATGATTTGAGCAAGGCTAGAGAAATCTTTCAGTGTGATTTAAAAGATAATTTTGACGTATTAATTAATCAAGAGTTTCAGTTTGATGTAGGAGCACCAATACCTGTATTAAAAGTAAGGGGAGATAATCAAGGTTTAACACATACTATTCAAATAACTGAAGATCAGTTTGCTACAGGATCTAATAAAACGTTAGTGAATTTCCAAACCTATCATTTTATAGTACTGTCTTACGCAGCTGCAGAGAGCAATACACGTCCTTACTTGCCAGGTCGAAAAATTAAAAAATTCAGAGCGTCTCCACACAAACTTGAGCCTAAGTTTGGTGGATCTAGTGTTCCATCATTTTATGGTGATGGGCCAGAATTACAACGTATTTCTGGAAAAGGCAATGGGATGAATGAATTGGAACTTAAACCAGAAGTTATTGAAGAAATTCTAAAAAACAATTTGGTCGCCAATCCAATTTATGAAAATGGTATGGGGCCAGTTGATATAAAGGTTATTGATCCATTAAAAATACCTCTTGGAGAATTTGAATTGTCACTTGTTCCAAAAGGAATTACTCAAAATACTGGTAATGACGACGATAGTCTATGGGCTGATAGTACTGGGTGGATTCTGACTAATCTAACTACAGGTGAATCAGTAACTTCAGATACAAGTTTAGCCTATGAAAATGAGCAAATTATTTTGGCTTCAACAACAGGTAATAGTATTCTTGATTGGGGTATGGCAGTAACGATAAGTCAGGTTGCTGCTCCAGGAGCAGATCCAGTTCGAAATTTAGAAAATGGATTTATTGATTGGTCAGTTACTTTTTCAGATCCAAGTAACGAATGGCTATCGGCTGTTAGAGATAATGACGCAGGAAATGCTAGACAATTTGGGGCTTTTGATTGGATTCGATCAGGAGTAAATGGAAGATTAGAAGGGTTTAATGACCCATCCTTTCACGATTATTCTTCAGGTGGGAACGCACTCGACCCTGATGCAAAATTCGAGTCGATTTGGGAGGGAAGAATTGCTCCTAACCGATTAGTTTCAAATACATCAGAAGCAGTTTCTCCAGGTAGACAACAAACACTTGTACAACCCATGACTTTTGGCTACCAAGCCATGCAAGGTATAGGGTTAGAAAAATTAAGTAGTGTTGATATTGTTTTAACACCTGACGAATCTAAATGGAGTGAGTGTGTAATGTTAGAATTGGGAGAAGATCCAGGATTGAATCAAGATCAGAAAGAGAAGTTCTCAATGCGAACAGGAACACTGTCATACAGAGGGAATAACTTAAAGTCTGGAAAAACTATTTTCCCAGGATACGCAATTAATATCAATACTGGTGAAAGATTAAATATCATGGTGGGTGAGGATTCTTATCAACGAAGTGAAAATGGCCGAGATATGAAGTGGAATCCAACTGATAGAAATGACGTTTTCAACGGAAGTTATGCCTCATTTGGAGGAAGACACTTCATATATGTGATGGGATCTCATCAAGGGATAGCAAGTTCTATTCATCCGAAACTTTCAATATATGACGGAGGTGAGGAATATTATACTATGTTATCTTCAATGACAACTGCTAATCGTTCATCTACCCTTACCAAAATATTCCAAAACTGTGACTGGGTAATACCAGCTATGATGTCACCAGGTAAGTTTTTGGTTGAAAATGAGGACGGAATTCCTGTTCCCCCAAATGAGGTCAAAATCAGACTTCGTGTAGGAATGCCTTATGGAGTGACACCAGAAACTTCTGATGTAAATGATGGTCGTCCTAAATATAAATTTAGTACGGAAGATATTTATAATGATATCAATGATAAAAATGGTAAAAAGGCATTAGATTTAGTAAATATTGTCCCTAATCCTTATTATGCTTTTTCTGGGTATGAGGGAAGTGCAATTGACAATAGAGTTAAGTTAACCAACTTGCCAGAAAAATGTGAAATATCGATCTATACATTAGATGGTGCTTTGGTTAGAAGAATCAAAAAGGACGACATAACTACTGAATTAGATTGGAATCTTAAGAATAACGCAAATGTTCCAATTGCAAGTGGATTATATATCATTCATATTGATGCTGGAGATTTAGGAGAGAAAATTTTGAAATGGATGGGAGTTATGAGAGAGTTAGACTTAGATTCATTCTAGGACCACCAATTAAAAAAATAAATTAATGAAAAAAACAATCATATTAGCAATCATTTTGTCTGTATCCACAGCTATTTTAGCTGGCAATCCAGATAGAATTGGACAAGCAGGAGCTACTCAATTAAATATTAATGGTTGGGGTAGAAGTTCTGGCTGGGGCTGGGCTTCAGTAAGCAGTGTCAAAGGATTGGAGTCAGTTTACAATAACATTGGTGGATTAGCTCATACAAATAATACTGAAATTATTTTTTCTCGAACCTCATGGTTGTTGGGAAGTGATATTAACATCAATACATTTGGCTTTGCTCAAAATATTGGGGGTTCTGGTGGTCTTGGAGTTAGTATTATGAGCTATGATTTGGGAGAGATACCTATTACAACTTATGAACAGCCAGACGGTGGAATTGGAACCTATAAGCCAAGATTTACAAATATCACAGCTGCATATTCTAAGCGTTTTACACAAGAAATTTCTGGTGGTATTGGTGTGAAGGTTTTTTCAGAATCAATCACAAATGCTAAAGCTCAAGGTGTAGCTCTAGACGCAGGAATTCAATATATTACAACACTCCGTAAAACAAGTAAAGTCAAAAATAACGATGTTAAATTTGGTGTTTCATTAAAGAATATTGGTCCTGATGCAAGATATGCTGGAGACGGTTTATCAACTAAGCTACAAAACCCCTTAAAAGAAGTGGAATACACTGTGAATCAACGATCAGCAAAGTTTAATCTTCCAACCTTAATGAATATCAGCGCATCTTATGACTTAAGGTTAGATAAAAACGATGAAACTTATTTTCATCGATTTACTCCTGCATTTACTTTTACCAATAATGCTTTTGCTAATAACCAGTTCACACTAGGTGCAGAATATGCTTATAAAAGCATGTTTCAAGTTAGAGTAGGATATGCATATGAAGATGGAATAACAAGTTACGAAACTCGAGTGAACGCTTTTACGGGTATTATGGGAGGATTTACATTTGAGGTTCCGCTGAAAAAAGAATCTGCCAATACTTTTGGCTTAGATTATTCATACAGACATTCAAATCCATTTGGAGGATCACACTCTTTTGGAGTTCGATTGAGCCTAGGAGAATAATCGTCTTTAATTATATAGAATTTAACTTATATCCTCACACATTGTTGTGGGGCATACTTTTTATAAAAAATGTCAATAAATTACGTCTCAAAAGAAGGATTTGATTCACTGAAAGATCAGATAGCCCATCTCGAAAAAATAGAGCGAAAAAAAATAAGTAATCAAATTGCTGAAGCCCGCGATAAAGGTGATCTCTCCGAGAACGCTGAGTATGATGCAGCTAAAGAAGCTCAAGGTCTCCTTGAAATGAAAATTTCAAAGCTTAAAAACACACTTGCCAGTTCTAGAGTGATTAATCCAAAGGATTTAGACTTGAGTAAGGTGAATATCCAAACTAAAGTCAGATTGATGAATAAGAAGTTCAATAAAGAAGTTACTTATTTCATTGTTGCTGAAAGTGAGTCTAACTTAAAAGAACATAAAATTTCTGTAAAATCTCCTATTGGAGAAGGTTTAATGGGTCGTAAAGTAGGTGACATTGTTGATATTCAAGTTCCTGCAGGTGTGATTCAATTTGAAATTTTAGAAGTTAGTTTGTAGTGACCATTTTTGAAAAAATTCTAGCTGGGGATGTTCCCTCTTACAAAGTAGCTGAAAGTGAAAAATGTCTGGCATTTTTAGATGTATTTCCACTTAAAGAAGGTCATGTCCTAGTTATACCTAAATCGCCAATTGATTATATATTCGATATAGATAACCAAGATTTATCGGATCTACATTTGTTTTCAAAAAAAGTTGCCATAGCTATGAAATCTGTTTTATCATGTAATCGTATTGGATTAGCAGTTATTGGATTAGAAGTTCCTCATGCTCACATACACCTTGTGCCTATAGATTCAGTTGAAGATATTAATTTTTCAAAACCTAAGATTGAAGTAGATTCCAACAGAATGCTTGAAATATCTTTAGCTATTAGTCAAGCTTTTCAAAAATTAGATTAAAACTATTTGATTTTGTCTGGATTTTTTGAAACAAAACTACTCCAGCTGTCAAACTTTTTGTCATTATTCCCTTGTCCAGGTTTATATGAGAAATAGTGGCAAATAGCAATAGCTAAAGCATCAGTTGCATCAAATTTTGAATGCAGCGTTTCCAAGCTCAATAATGATTTAACCATTCCTGCTACTTGATCCTTGGTAGCTGTCCCTCTTCCAGTAACACTTTGTTTGATTCTCCTTGGAGCATATTCAAATATTGGGATATTTCGGTTAAGTGCAGCTGCCATACTTACTCCTTGTGCTCGACCTAATTTAAGCATACTTTGAGCATTTTTACCGTAAAATGGGGCCTCTATAGCAAACTCATCAGGAAGATAAGTGTCTATTAGTTTTGAGCATTGATCAAAAATAGATTGGAGTTTCATAGCGTGGTTAATTTCTGAACGTAAATCAAAGATCCCCATACTGATATAGTAAAGCTGATTTTTTTTAATTCCTATCACTCCATAACCAGCAATGTTGGTGCCGGGATCTATGCCCAAGATTATTTTATCGTAATTGTTATCTTTCGCCACAATTAAACACAAAGTTAACCCTAACCCCTCTATCGATTACTAACAAGCTATTCGAAAATGAAATATAACGCATACAATACTGTATACCCGTTGTTAAAGTGGGTTCTTAGTATTTTGTCATTTATTTTTTTTTATAGATCTATTAAGGATATAGACTGGACGATCGAATTTTTACCCAGATTAATAAACGCATTTGAAAATTATCCATTCATTTTTACATTGGTATTCTTATTAGTCTTCCTGAATTTGAATTTTGAAGCAATGAAATTTAAATTACTTTTACAAAGTAGCAGTTTAACTCAGGTAAAATCATTTTTTACGGTATTGGGTGGTATGGCAATTAGTAATTTTACTCCAGCAAGATCAGGAGAATATGTTGGCCGTAGCCTTCTTCTCAAAGGTATTCATCCGTTAAAAATAACAATTGCTACAGTTGCTGGTAACCTTGCTCAAGTTTTGATGACTTATGGGTTGGGATTAATTAGTATTTTAGTAATCTATTATTTTTATGATTTTTATGAAGATTGGCTTGATCATTTGTCATTTATTTTAAGTGTTCTGCTATGTTTCTCTTTGTTCGTATTTATAGTTCTTTCTAAAAGAATAGTTAGATTTATTAGTAATTACTTGCCATCCAAAATACAATTGTTTTTTAAGTTAGTTCAACAATATAATTTTTCAGTTTATGGCCGAGTAATCATATATTCATTTTTAAGATATATTGTTTTTACGATTCAACTATTTACTTTAATGCAATTGTTTTCAGATTTTTCATTACCTGTTTACTATTTGTGGTTAGTTCCCGTTGCCTTCCTTTTGCAAAGTATTGTCCCTGTGCCCGCTATTTCAGATATTGGTGTTAGAGTTGGTGTTTGTAGTTTATTATTTGGGGGATATATTTCAAATGTAGCATTAGTTCAATCTGTAACATGTTTGTGGGCAATTAATCTAATTTTACCTGGAATTATTGGAGCATTTTTTTTAGTTGCATCAAATTTTTTAAAAGAATGATAACTATATATATCTTATTGACTTTTTTACTAGCAGCTTTCTATAACATTCTACTTAGAAAGTATGGTAAACTATGGAAAAATATTACTGAAATTGAGGGAATTATATCCTCAAAAAAATCAACTTTTTTTATTTCTATTTTAGTACCTTTTAGAAACGAGGTAAATGCATTGCCTCGATTTATAGAGTCGTTAAATCAGCTTGAGATAAATGGTATTGAATTAGAGGTAATATTTATTAATGACCATTCTACAGATTCTAGTTGCGATTTATTAAGTTTATGTAAGTTGCCTTTTTCTGTGCTTCATTTAGAGGACAAAAAAGGTAAAAAGGCGGCAATTGAGTTAGGTTGGGAAAAATCTGGAGGAGAAATTATATTTCAAACAGACGCAGACTGTGCATTGCCTCAACAGTGGATTCCTTCAATGTTGCAGTCGTTTGATCATGAGTCAATAGATTTTGTGAGTGGTCCGGTAATTTATTTTGAACCAAAAAATTTCTTACAAAAAATAATAGCCTTGGATTTTACATCATTAATAGCAATTGGAGCTGCACATATAAATTGGCAAAAGCCTCTCATGTGCAATGGAGCTAATATGGCATATCGACGTAGTTTAGTCGCTAACGCGAATATCCATTTAAATAGAGCAAGCGGAGATGATATTTTTCTTTTATTAAGTGCCTTTAACTCACAGCAAAATAGCATTCAATTTTGTAAAAATAAACAAGCTATAGTAAAGACAGAAGGTCCCAAAAGTTTGTCGTTTTTTTGGAATCAACGTCTTCGTTGGGCAAGTAAAAATAGTGATTATGATTCTAGATTTAACACCGTTTTAATGATTTGCATATGGCTGTACAATTTTATTATTATTGGTTCTGTATTATCGTTCTCAAAACTGGGTATTTTGGTTGCGTTTTTTTTGTTACTTGTTAAAACAATTTCAGAGTTAAATTTTTATAATAACTATATGCAATTTATAGGTGTTAAAAAAGGCTATTTTTTGATTTTATTTGGTCAGTTATTCCATGTAACATATATGGCTATATTGCCAATTTTCTCTCAATTATTGAGTTACAAATGGAAAGCTAGAGTTGTTAAATGATAGAACTACCTGATTTAGAATCCGAATTACTGCGATCGTGTTTGTTCATAGAGTCTTTTGAAACGCTAGTAGATGAATGTAATTTAGAAACTAAGCAAAGTGTGATAGCTGATGCAATTAAAAATTTAATTCATCACAAACTTCTAGTTGCATCAAATTCTTATGTAAGTCTTTCTTGGATTTATGATAGTGATAAAATGAAAGAAAGTTCATTTAAAGCTACTGCAAAAGGAGTAGAGTGGATGGAATTAAATACGATTAGTTAGTCTTTTTTAAATCCTAATCTTTTTCCCGTTGCAAACCCCCTAGGATTATTAAAATAATCTTTCTCCTGAACAGTTATTTCTTTCATGGTATCCGTGGGAGGGATATATAGATCAAAATCAAGAGCGTATAGCATGGTTTGTTCAATTACTTTAATGATGGATTCATTGTCGATTTTTTGTTTATTAAAATCTTTGAATAAAAAATCTAGTTGTCGTTGACCATCCACGTAAAAATTACCTTCACAGTTAATAAAAATTCGAGCAAGTAGATAGCCAATGTCCCCCAGTCGTTGGTATTTTAACGAGTCTGACAAAAAATTATAGGCTTGAATCATCCCACAATATCCTCGATCAGAGGCTTCATTGACATAAGATGATTTACTAACTTCATGTTCGGGAGGAAACGAAAAAACATTGGTGTGCATAATGAAAGCAATAGTATCTCCACTAAATTTTAAGTGAAATTCGAATTCTCCAATTTCGGATAGACCAACTTCCAAACTGTTATCTTCAGAGATGACCTCAGGGGTAAGCTTGTCCGCAATCTCTGATGCACATTTTTTAAATTGTTCGAATACTGTTATTGTATTCCTGTAAATATGCTGCTTTAGAGCAGCCTTATTATTTAATCCGTCGATGATTTCAACTAGTTTTTCAGACATATTTTGTAGTCATAATAAAAAACAAAACTAAACTAATAATAACGGAAATAATTAATTGACTTACTTTTAAAATAGGGGGTAAAAACGTAAATTTGCAACATCAAAAATTTATAATTAAATCCAATCAACCCATGTCTGAAACAGCAAAAATAAATATACAAGGAAAAGAAGCAGAATTACCTATGGTCGTTGGATCAGAAAATGAGATAGGTATAGACATTAGCAAATTAAGAGCTGAGACAGGCGCAGTAACCTTAGATTTGGGCTACAAGAATACGGGAAGTACTTCCAGTAACATCACTTATCTAGATGGTGAGGCAGGAATTCTAAGACATCGTGGATATTCAATCGAGGAATTAGCAGATAAAGCAGAGTTTTTAGAAGTCGCTTATTTACTAATAAATGGTGAGTTGCCCAATGAGGAACAATACGAGAAATGGGATACTGAAATCACAAGACATACGTTAGTAAATGGTGATTTAAAAAATATTTTTGACGCTTGGCCTACTGGTTCACACCCAATGGGGCAACTAATTGCGATGATATCATCGCTATCTTCGTTTTACCCAGAAAGCTTAAATCCAAACTCAGGTGATGAGGCTAGGATGAGAACCATTACTCGATTACTCGCAAAAATGCCAACTATTTGTGCTATGATCTCCAAAAAAAGAATTGGGCATCCATTAATCTATCCTCAAAATAGCCTTGGCTATGTTGAAAATTATTTGAATATGACGTTCAAGCACGTTACTGAAGATTATCATATTGATCCAGTGCTTGTTAGTGCTATGAACAAGCTTATGATTTTACATGCTGATCACGAACAAAATTGTTCTGCGTCAACCGTAAGATTAGTGGGTTCATCACATGCTAACTTATATGCATCTATTAGTGCTGGTATTGCATCATTATGGGGTCCATTGCATGGAGGAGCCAATCAAAAAGTAATTGAAATGCTAGAGGCTATTTACGCAGACGGTGGTGACGCACAGAAATTTATTGATAAAGCAAAAGATAAAAGCGATCCATTTAGACTAATGGGATTTGGTCACCGTGTATACAAAAACTTTGATCCTCGAGCCAAGATTATCAAAAAATCTGCTGATGAGGTTCTAGCAAAACTTGGAGTTAATGATCCTACCCTTGAAATAGCCAAAAAATTGGAAGAGGTTGTACTAAATGATCCCTATTTTGTTGAGAGAAAATTATTTCCAAATGTTGACTTCTATTCTGGAATAATTTATAAAGCTATGGGATTCCCTATTGAGATGTTCACAGTATTGTTTGCTTTAGGAAGACTTCCAGGATGGATTGCACAATGGAAGGAAATGATGGAAGATAAACAGCCTATTGGTCGTCCTCGTCAAATCTATACAGGACCAGTTGCTCGTAGATTTGTTCCAAGAAGTGAGCGATAGTTTTAACTAATCTGCCAATACAGTTTTTATAATTTTTGTATCAAGCATATATCGGTCATACACAATATCCTGATCTAGAACAATGTAGTCTGCTAGTTTACCTTCTTCAAGCGAACCAATGTTTTGTTCCATTCGGTTGCTTTTTGCAGCCCATCTAGTCATACCAAATAATGCTTCTTTGGGAGACAATGACTCATTCATCATAAAGCCTCCAATGGGTTTGTTTTTTTCATTTTGACGATAAACAGCCGCATAAAAGGTTTTTAATGGCGAGATATCTTCAATTGGAAAGTCAGTTCCAAGAGGTAAATAATGGTTAAGTTTTAATAGACTTCGATATGCATATGCACCATCCATACGATGAGAGCAAATCCTATCTGAAGCCCAATTCATGTCACTTGTTGCATGGGTAGGTTGAACGCTGGGGATGATGGAATAATCTACAAATAGATTTCGGTCAGATGGTGTAATAACTTGTGCGTGTTCAATCCTCCAACGATGGTCATTTTTGCCTTTGAGATGCTTTCCGTAAATTTCGAGTACTTTTCTATTTGCACTATCTCCAATACAATGTGTATTAGCTTGAAAATTCATAGCTAGAATTTGCTCACATAAGGAGTCAATGGTTTTTGGATTAGTCACCCATACCCCCGTAAAATTTTCTTTATCACAATATGGAGCTTTTAATTTTGCTCCTCTTGATCCTAAAGCACCATCTGCATAGATCTTAAATGAAGATACCTGAAGCTTTGGCCTTGTTATAGCTCCATTTTTTTTGAAATATTCAAAATTTTCACGACTAGGATTAGCCATGATATATAATCTGATTTTTAAATCGCCTGATTGTTGAAGGCTATCTATTAGTTGAATGATGCTCAAGTCAAGTCCTGCATCAGTAACAGATGTTAGTCCAGCTTTAAAACAATTTTCTTGAGCTTTAAGAAGAGCTGAAATTTGGCTTGATCGGCTTGGTTTGGAAATTATACCGTCAACTAATTTCATAGCGTTATCGGTAAGAAGTCCGGTCATCATACCATTTTTTTGTTCAATTGTGCCGCCCTCTATCGATGTCTTGTTTGTGATACCAGCAAGTTCAAGAGCTTTTCTATTTGCGATTGCAGCATGACCATCTATACGCTTGATGAAGACGGGTCTATCTGGGAAATAGATGTTCAGTAAGTTATTTGAAATACTTCCTTTTTCAGTCCAGTCTGTTTGATCCCAACCACGTCCTGTTATCCAATAATCTTTATTTGATTTGGCAAATTCAACAGTCTTATTAACTACATCTTCTAGGCTGAATGTATTTCTTAAATCAACTTTATTGAGTGTGGTACCGTATCCATAGAAATGTGAATGAGCATCAATAAAACCTGGATAAATATATCCTTCATGTATCGATATTTTTTCTGAACTATATTTTTTTATGATATCATCTTTACTACCCCATTCCACTATTTTTGAGCCACACAAGGCCATTGCTTCTGCAGTTGAAAATAAACTGTCACACACATATATTTTTTTACCAATAATAATTTCGTCCACAGTTGTTTTGGGAGAACTACATGATAAAATACCAATTGATAAAATAAATACGAGTATTTTTTGCATCAAATTATGGTTTTACCATTGTTTTTTCGGCCAAACGAAGAGCATTTGGAAGATTTACCAAACCACCAGTTTTTGATAATTTATGTGCTTTTGTTTTTCTTTTACTTCCAGGTATTCGAATTCTACCTTTTAATGGAACAGAACTTTTTAGGATGATATTTTTTAGTTGGGCAGCTGATAGGTCAGGATAATAACTCCATATAAACCCAGCTACCCCAGAGACAACTGGACTAGCCATGCTAGTTCCATCATATGCCTCATACTGGTTTTCGGGGGTTGTACTGTATATATCAACGCCAGGTGAGAATAGGTCTACCTCTGTCTTGCCGTAATTTGAGAAAGGGGCTAAAGCCTTTGATCCCGACCTCCAATTACTTGCTCCAACTTCTATCCAATTGGGATAGGCATCGTTAAAGTCATGTGGAAAATTATCAGATTTGTCATTGTTTTTACCATCATTTCCTGCAGCATGAACGAGCAATACATCCTTACTTGCTGCATATTTAATTGCTTCTTTGACGGCTAAAGGAAAATCACTATACCCTTTTCCAAAACTCATATTCACAATTTTGGCCCCATTGTCAGTAGCATATCGGATGCCATTAGCGACGTCTTTGTCCCTTTCGTCTCCCTCAGGCACATTTCGGATACTCATTATCTTACAGCTAGAGCATATCCCTTTTGCCCCAAAATTATTGCTTCCATCAGCAGCTACAATCCCAGCTACATGGGTTCCGTGTGAAGAAAAATCCGGTCCGTAGTATACTTGATTATTTCCATATACTCGTTCATCTAGGTTGTAATAATCGTCCCCGACAAATTCAGTTCGTGGGTCAAAACTTATATTGTACGCGTAGTTGTGTATGTAGTCGTATTGTTTGTAACCTTCTACTAAATCTTTTTTCATTGTTGTCAAATCAAAAGACTTAGTCATTTTACCATATCGAATAATCATTCTTTTAGCTATTTCTTCAGATTTACCTTTGCTTTTGTGATTTTCGATGGTGGTTTTGTCAATATTACCATCATATTGTTTTTCAATGGATTCAACTCCTTCGTTAATAATTTGAAAGAATTCAAAATAGAGTTTAGCCTCTCTTTTTTGTTTTAAGAATTTTTTCTTCATCTTAAGATAGGTAGTGTATTCATCAGGGTTATTTGCTTGGGCTTCAGATTTTAATTCATAAATAGGATTTAATCGAGCGTATTGACGAGTCAACTCCATGTTGTCATAAGTTGTACCACCAATAAAATTCCAGCCATATACATCATCAATGTATCCATTATTATCATCATCAATTTTGTTTCCTTCGACTTCAAGAGGATTTTTCCAAAGATTTTTTATTAGATCTGGATGATAAATATCAACTCCAGCATCAGCAATTGCAACAATAATTGATTGTGGTTTTTTATCCTTCATCATATTTAAAGCTTCTTGGTAACCTATGCCCGCATTTCCTTTTTTAGAATAGGGAAGAAGGTGCCATAAAGAATCATTAGGATTTTGTGCCATTACTCCAATAGCTATCCAAAGGGTAATGATGTATATATTTATTCGTTTCATATTATGTTTGAATTACACCCACGTTGTATTTTTTGATGGGAGCATTGTTTGCAATTTCAATACCGGTACTTATCCATTTTCTTGTATCTAGAGGATTAATGATTTCATCAACCCAAAGTCTCGATGCAGCATATTTTGGCGTAGTTTGATTATTGTAGCGATTGATGATATTTTCAAGTAATTCAGTTTCTTTTTCTGGACTAATCTCTTCTCCTTTTTTAGAAAGTGAGGCTTTTTCTATTTGTAACAAGACTTTTGCAGCTTGTTCTCCACCCATTACAGCAATTTTTGCAGAGGGCCACGCAACTATTAAGCGAGGATCATAGGCTTTACCGCACATTGCATAATTTCCAGCTCCATAGCTATTACCTATGACGATGGTAAATTTTGGAACTGTACTATTACTCATTGCATTTACCATTTTAGCTCCATCTTTAATAATTCCGCCATGCTCACTTCTACTTCCTACCATAAATCCGGTTACATCTTGTAAGAATACTAAAGGAATTTTTTTTTGATTACAATTCATTATGAATCGTGCAGCTTTATCAGCACTATCAGAATAGATAACTCCGCCAAATTGCATTTCCCCTTTTTTATTTTTGATAATCTCTCTATTATTTGCCACAATTCCTACAGCCCAACCATTAATTCTTGCATATCCGCATATTATAGTTTTACCATAAGTTGCTTTGTATTGTTCAAATTCAGATTTATCTACCAAACGTTTGATTATTTCTAAACTTTTATATGGTTTTGATCTTTCGCTTGGGAGAATACCGAAAATATCATTGGGTTCATGATTAGGTTTTAGTGGTTCTGTTCTGTCAAAACCAGCCTTAGGTGAATTTCCAATCTTATCCACTAAGAAGCGGATCCGATCTAAGCATGATTTGTCATCAGGAAAACGGTCATCTATAACTCCAGACAAATCGGTCTGAGATATTGATCCACCCAAAGTTTCATTATCAATTGTTTCGCCAATAGCAGCTTTTACGAGATAGCTACCAGCCAAAAATATACTCCCTGTTTTATCTACAATTAAAGCTTCATCACTCATGATAGGTAGATAAGCACCACCAGCAACACAGCTTCCCATTACGGCAGCAATTTGGGGAATCCCTTTGCTACTTAAAAGTGCATTATTCCTAAAAATTCGACCAAAGTGTTCTTTGTCGGGGAATATTTCATCTTGAAGCGGAAGATAAACTCCGGCACTATCCACAAGATAGATAATTGGGATATGGTTTTCAAGGGCAATTTCTTGAAATCGTAGGTTCTTTTTAGCAGAAATAGGAAACCAAGCTCCTGCTTTAACAGTAGCATCATTAGCCACTACCAAACATAGTCTATCCGAGACGCGAGTAATTCCTCCAACAACTCCACCAGCAGGACATCCTCCGTGTTCTTCATACATTTCGTACCCTACATAAGTTCCAATTTCTAAAAAATCAGCATCATCATCTTTTAGATATTCTATTCGTTCTCGTGCTAGTAATTTTCCTTTTTTATGTTGTTTGGAAGCAGATTTTATTCCACCACCCAGATGAATCTTATCAGCCAGATCTTGGTAGGTTTTGAGAAGGCGTTTGTTCTCGTCTTGATATTTATTAAATGTCAAATCAGTTTTGCTCATAATTACAAAGCTCAAACGTACTAAAATTTAAGGGAAGTTCTTATTTGCTTTACACCATTTTTTAAAATTATTTACTGAATGAAGTATGATTTACTTCGAATAAAAATGAGTAAATAGATTGCCTAGATGTTTCACCTGAGTATTTTTGCACTGGCTGACACGACCAGCTCCCTCCGAACTCCCCCAGGGCAGGAATGCAGCAAGGGTACGAGGTTGTAGCGGTGCGATGTCAGCCATTTTTTTTATTCTGAAAATTTATATCATTGTTTTATCAAATTTTGAGTGACCTTTAGTTAGAAGTTTGGCTTGGTATCCTTACATTCGCTAAAACACAAACTTTACTTCATGAAATTTTTTATTGATACAGCCAACCTAGAACAAATTGGAGAAGCCCGAGATTTAGGCATACTTGATGGCGTAACCACCAACCCCTCTCTTATGGCCAAAGAGGGCATTACTGGTCAAGAAAACATCAAAAATCACTATAAAAAGATATGTGAAATGGTTGATGGTGATATTAGTGCAGAGGTCATTGCTACCGATTTTGATGACATGATTAAAGAGGGTAAAGCACTTGCGGATATACATGAAAATATTGTAGTAAAAGTGCCCATGACTAAGGATGGAATAAAAGCCATTCGTTGGTTTACTGATAACAATATCCGAACAAATTGCACGCTTGTATTCTCTCCAGGCCAAGCTATTCTTGCAGCAAAAGCAGGGGCTACTTATTTGTCACCATTCATAGGTCGAATTGATGATATGAATTGGGATGGGATAGAATTAATAGCTCAAATAGCAGACATCTATACTGTTCAAGGATTTGCTACAGAAATTTTAGCAGCTTCTATCCGTAATCCATTACACATTGTTCGAGCTGCAGAAGCTGGAGCAGATGTTTGCACCTGTCCCCTATCCTCAATTTTAGGCTTGCTAAAACATCCTCTAACTGATATTGGTTTGGCAAAGTTTCTTGCAGACCATAAAAAAGCAAATTCATAACTAATTAAACTGTTACGATATTCTGTGAATCCAATTGTCATCATACCTACTTATAATGAAAATGAAAACATTACAGCGATGTTGGATAAAGTCATGTCTTTGGAATTGGACTTTGACGTGTTAGTCGTGGATGATAATTCCCCTGACGGTACAGCCGATCTTGTAAAAGAAAAACAAACAGCCTGTTCTAGGATTCATCTTCTTGAAAATGGAAAAAAAAATGGTTTAGGGACTGCATATATTGCTGGATTCAAATGGTGTTTAGCTCGATCTTATGCGTATATATTTGAGATGGACTGCGATTTTTCGCACAACCCAGAAGACCTCATTCGACTATACAACGAATTGAGTAAAGATAATTTCGATTTAGTAGTTGGGTCTCGCTATGTAGGTAATGTAGTTAATGTAGTCAATTGGCCTATGGGGCGAGTATTGTTAAGTTATTTTGCCTCTGCCTATGTTAGGTTTTTTACTCGAATGAAATTGTCAGATGCAACTGCTGGGTTTGTTGGGTATAGTAGTAAATTACTAAATACGATAGATTTAGATAAAATACAGTTTAGAGGTTATGCTTTTCAGATTGAAATGAAATATACTGCTTATAAATTGAATTTTTCGATCAAAGAAATTCCTATTATCTTCACTGATCGTACCGCTGGAGAATCCAAAATGAACGGAAGTATTATTAAAGAGGCATTGTTTGGAGTGTTATGGTTAAGATTTAAACCCATTCGTTCAAGAGTGTCTTTGTAAATTTGAATTTTCAATTTTAGCTTATCAAAAAGGTTACCTGATGTCGAAATTAAATAGTAAAATTTACATCAATAATTGAACAATTAAATTCTGATTTTTCCTTTCATTTTTTACTTTATGCTTAGTAATAGTAATTTACAGTCAATGTTTTCTAACATAAGCAATTTACATATCAATATTTTTTATTTTTTAAGCTAGTACAACAACTTTATTGTTGAGTACTTCTACGATTCCGCCAGAAACTTCAAATGTTTCCTCACCATTAGAAGTGCGAACAATGATGCTTCCTTTTTCCAAGCTAGAGAGAAGTGGAGCGTGATTGGATAGTGCTTCAAAAGAACCACTAGTGCCAGGTAATTTAACCGAAATGGCTTCACCACTGAATAGCACCTCATCGGGTGTAATTATTTCTACTATCATTATTATGCTGCTTCTTCTATCATTTTCTTACCTTTAGCGATAGCCTCTTCGATACCTCCAACTAGGTTGAAAGCTGCTTCAGGATATTGGTCTACTTCACCATCCATGATCATATTAAATCCTTTAATGGTGTCTTGTATGTCTACTAAACATCCTTTAAGGCCAGTAAATTGCTCTGCTACATGGAAAGGTTGAGATAGGAAACGCTGAACTCTTCGAGCTCGAGAAACAACTAGTTTGTCATCTTCAGAGAGTTCGTCCATCCCCAAGATGGCAATAATATCTTGAAGTTCTTTGTATCGTTGTAATAATTCTTTTACTCGTTGAGCACAGTTATAATGCTCTGCACCTACTACATCAATAGTTAAAATCCGGGAAGTAGAATCTAATGGATCCACCGCGGGGTAGATTCCAAGAGATGCGATATTTCTTGAAAGAACTGTAGTAGCATCAAGGTGAGCAAACGTTGTAGCTGGTGCAGGATCTGTTAAGTCATCCGCAGGAACATATACGGCTTGTACAGAAGTTATCGATCCTCTATTGGTAGATGTAATTCGTTCTTGCATGACACCCATTTCAGATGCTAGGGTAGGCTGGTAACCTACTGCAGAGGGCATACGACCTAAAAGTGCGGATACTTCAGAACCTGCTTGGGTAAATCTAAATATATTATCGACGAAGAACAGTATGTCTCTACCTCCAGACTCTTCATCTCCATCTCTAAAGTATTCTGCAATAGAAAGACCAGTTAAAGCAACACGAGCTCTTGCTCCTGGAGGCTCATTCATTTGACCAAATACAAGTGTAGCTTGAGATTCTTCAAGTTCTTTGGTATCAACTTTTGATAAATCCCATCCACCTTCTTCCATGGACTTTTCAAACTCTTTTCCGTATTTAATTACTCCAGATTCAATCATTTCTCGAAGCAAGTCATTTCCTTCTCGAGTTCTTTCACCAACACCTGCAAATACTGAAAGTCCTGAATAAGCTTTTGCTATATTATTAATTAATTCTTGTATAAGTACTGTTTTACCAACACCCGCACCACCAAATAAACCAATTTTACCTCCTTTTGCATATGGTTCGATGAGGTCAATAACTTTAATTCCTGTGAAAAGAGGCTCAGCTGATGTACTTAAATTTTCATATGCGGGAGCATTTTGGTGTATAGATCTACCTTTGGAGGTATCTAGAGCACCAATACCATCTATGGCATCACCTACAACATTTAATAACCTTCCTTTAAGACCGTCACCGGTTGGTACTAAAATCGCATCGCCAGTATCAGTAACTTCAGCACCTCTAACTAGTCCTTCAGTCGAATCCATCGAAATAGCTCGAACTGTATTTTGTCCGAGATGAGATTGTACTTCAAGCACTACCCTAGAACCATCGTCTTTGGTTACGTGCAAAGAGTTGTAAATTTTTGGTAAAGAAGAACCTTCTTGGTTGAACGATACGTCCACTACTGGTCCGATTATTTGTGATATTTTTCCTGTATTTGCCATCGTATTCGGCTGTAATTTTATTTTAATTGCAAATGTAAGATTTCCTCCTATGTGGAGCTATTCTAAATGGAATTTATTTTTGATTTATACATTTGGACTGCATTACTCAATCCATAGTACAATGCATCACTTATTAGAGCATGACCAATGGACACTTCTAGTGTATCTGGAATTTCCTGTATGAAGTAAGCAAGGTTGCCTAGATTAAGATCGTGGCCTGCATTTATTCCCAAGCCTAATTCAGTAGCTTTTTTTGCAGCTGATTTATAAGGTAGTATAGCTTTTTCTTTACATAATTTGTAATTAGAAGCATAGGCTTCTGTGTAGAGTTCAATTCGGTCTGCATTGCATGCAAAAGCGGCCTCCACTTGAGCGGGATCAGGGTTTACAAATATGGATACTCGAATCCCCGCATTTTTGAATTTTTGAATGATAGGAATTAGAAAATCTTTATTTTTTAGACAATCCCACCCGGCATTACTTGTGATTACATCTGGTCCATCTGGAACTAGCGTAACCTGTTCTGGTAAAATATTTAATACCATTTTGATAAAGGAATCACTAGGGTATCCCTCTATATTGAACTCAGTTTTTACAATACTTTTTAGATGCTTTACATCTTCTCGGGTAATGTGTCTTTCGTCAGGTCTTGGGTGGATGGTGATGCCTTCTGCCCCAAAGTTTTCAATTGCTTTAGCTGCATCAGTTAGGCAAGGTGTGTTGCCTCCTCGTGCATTCCTTATAGTTGCAATTTTGTTGATGTTTACGCTTAGTTTGGTCATATTAATTAAAAACATGTTTTAATTGATAGGTAAAAGTATACATTTTATTTCCAGCTACTTAATTTAAACCATAACAAATAGCATAGTGTTTGTAAAATGATTTAATGGTTTTATCATATAATGTATATCAATATTTAAATGATAGTTGTGTGTTTGATTTAGAAGTATATCTGTAAAGGACATAATATCAAACACACGAGCAGGAATGATTAAATGAAGTATAGTTTTTTATCTTATAATATTATAATTCTTGCTTGAGTTGAGATAGAAATTCCTTTATTTTTTTTAGTTTTTTTAAAATATTTATGTTGTGATCAACTTGTTTTTTATCAACTTTAAGTTTTTCAATAGCACCTTGAATAGTGTATTTGCTTTGTTTAACTAATATTTGAATCCTTGCAATTTCTTCAATATCTTTTTTTTCATAAAATCGAGTTCCATTGTCGTTTCTTTTAGGGTTAAGCGATGGAAATTCAGACTCCCAATATCGTAATGTAGAGGGAGCTATACCAAAATTCTCACAAACTTCAGTGAGATTGTAAAATAGTTTTTCGTAAGAAAGGCCCATTAGTCAAATGACTGATTAGGATTAGAAGATAGTTTAATGATTTCTTCGTATTGTTCAGTTGTTAGGTCATTGTAGAAATAACCAATAGGGTTAACTTGAGTGCCATTTTTTGCGACTTCATAGTGCAAATGTGGTCCTGTTGATTTTCCTGTACTTCCAACCAAACCGATTTGTTGACCTCTTTTGACACTTTGCCCTTGCCTCACGCTCGCTCTACTCATGTGGCCATATAGTGTGGTGTATCCGTAACCGTGATCGATTACAACATGGGTTCCGTATCCCCAACGTTGTCGTTTAACTTTCTTGATAACTCCGTCGCCTGTAGCATATATTTTGGTACCTTTTGGAGCAGAGAAATCTAAGCCTTTGTGCATTTTACGCGTTCTGTATATGGGATCAATACGATAACCGAAGCCAGAAGCTATTCGTTTTAAATTTTTATTAGATATTGGTTGAATTGCAGGGATTGCTGCGAGCATTTTGCTTTTATTTTTAGCCAAATTAATAAGCTTTTCGTAGGATTCAATTTGGATTTTAGATTGGTTGTCCATGTTGTCCAATCTTTGATGAAGTTTTTTGATTTTTTCGCCATCTTTCAATTGATCTAAAGAAGTATACTTATCGATACCACCTGTTCCTGCTTTTCGGACATCATCGCTAATGGGGTCTGCCCCAAATATTTCACGGTATACGTTATCATCCATAGATGATAAATCATCTAATTTGGATTGCATATCAATTGATTTTTTCTCTAAAAGTTTGATTTGAACTTCATAATCGGCAAGTTGATTTTGAAGTGCATCTGAATTTCTTCCTTTGTTCACAATCAAGAAACTGATAATCCCAATTGTTACAGCAAGAGAAACAAAACCAAAAATACGAGCAATTTGTATCAATAGCGTATTTGAAACTTTTTCATATTCAAGAGTTTCAGGATTAAATTTAAATTTCGTTTTACGCATTGTATTTTTGCCTGATTAATACAATGCAAAGATAAAAAGATCTTACATTAATTATTAACAGTTATACTCAAAAGAATGACGGCACAAGACATAAGGAATACATTTTTAACATTTTTTGAAAAAAAAGGCCATAAAATAGTTGATTCGGCACCAATAGTAATTAAAGATGATCCTACCCTTATGTTTACCAATGCTGGGATGAATCAATTTAAGGATATCTTTCTGGGGAACCAGTCTGCAACTCATACTAGGATAGTCGATACCCAAAAATGTCTTAGAGTTAGTGGTAAACACAATGATTTAGAAGAGGTAGGTGTGGATACATATCATCATACCATGTTTGAAATGTTGGGTAACTGGAGTTTTGGGGATTATTTCAAAGAAGATTCAATAAATTGGGCTTGGGAGCTTTTAACCGAAGTTTATATGCTTGATAAGGATAGATTGTATGTTTCTATTTTTGAAGGGAGCAAACCCGATCAGTTGGATTTGGATAAGGATGCAAAAACAATTTGGCTGAATCATGTTTCTGAAGATCGAATTATATTAGGAGACAAAAAGGATAATTTTTGGGAAATGGGTGAGACGGGTCCGTGTGGTCCTTGTTCGGAGATCCATATCGACCTTAGATCGGATGATGAACGATCAAAAATAGATGGTGCTAGCTTCGTAAATGCAGATCACGAACAAGTGATTGAGATTTGGAATCTCGTTTTTATGGAATATAATAGAAAGGTTGATGGAAGTTTGGTGCCACTTCCTGCTAAACATGTGGATACTGGTATGGGACTCGAGCGATTAGTAAGAGCTGTTCACTCACAAAACTCAAATTATGACTCAGACCTATTTATGGATACCATTCACACTTTGGAGGACATCAGTGGTGTAAAATACGGTAAAGATACCGATACAGATATTGCTTTTCGTGTGGTTGCAGATCACTTAAGAGCAGTGTGTTTTACTATTTCTGACGGTCAATTGCCCGATAATAACGGTGCAGGCTATGTTATACGAAGAATATTGAGACGAGCTGTTCGATATGGTTATAGTTTTTTGAAAATTGAATCTCCTTTTATTTATCTCTTAGTTGATGGTTTTGTGAGTAAGTTTGATAATGTTTTTAATAATCTATCAAGCCAAAAAGAATTTATTACTAAGGTGATTGAACAAGAAGAGAAATCATTCTTAAATACATTGAATAATGGTTTGAAACTTTTTGATAACTATGCATTATCTGAAGGTAAAATGATATCTGGTATACACGCATTTGAATTGTATGATACATTTGGTTTCCCAATTGATCTTACACAGCTTTTAGCGAAAGAAAAAAATATTCAAGTCGATTTCAAAGGCTTTGAACTTGAATTAGCTAAACAAAAAGACCGAAGTAGAGCAGATGCAAAAAAGGTGGCAGGAGATTGGATTGAACTTGTAGAAGACGATCATGAAGAATTTATCGGCTACGATTATACGGAGTCTGAGGTAATCATAACTCGATATCGAACAGTTGAAGTAAAGGGGAAGAAGCAGTTTCATTTGATTTTTAATTGTACCCCATTTTATGCGGAAAGTGGAGGTCAAGTTGGTGATAAAGGAATTATTAAAGGCCTTTCTGATAGTCAGAAAATCAAAATTACAGATACTCAAAAAGAAAACAAGTTGATAATCCACTTGGCAGAAGAACTACCCAAAAATTTAAATCAAAAATTTACTGCTGTTGTAAATTCGGAATACAGAAATTCAGTCACACTAAATCATAGTGCTACTCATTTGCTTCAAGCATCATTAAGACAAATATTAGGGGATCATGTTACACAAAAAGGTTCTTTAGTTAATTCGAAGTATTTGCGTTTTGATTTTTCACATTATCAGAAGGTTGAAAAAGAAGAATTGGAAGCCATTGAGAAATTAGTAAACTATAAAATTCGTTCCTTTATTGCTTTGAAAGAAGATCGAAATATTCCCTTTGACAAGGCAATTCAGCACGGTGCCATGGCTTTATTTGGAGAAAAATATGGTGACACAGTAAGAATGGTCACGTTTGATCAAGATTTTTCGGTTGAATTATGCGGTGGAACACATGTATCAAATACTGCTCAAATTGGAAATTTTAGAATAGTAAGCGAAGGGGCTGTAGCCGCAGGAGTAAGAAGAATTGAGGCTTTTACAGGAGCTCATGCAGACGATTATGTAAAAAATCAGTTAGAGCTATTGGATTTGGTCCGGTCGGAATTAGGCAATCAAAAAGATATTTTAAAGGCGATCAAGGATATTAAAAATGAAAATCTTAGTATTAAAGAGAAGTTAGAAGCCTTTGAACATGAACAACTGGCGGGTTTAAAGAATAAGTTGAAATCGTCTATTCAAAACATAAATGGCATGCAAGTTATCATCGAAACAATCGAAGTTGATAAAGCGGCACAAGTCAAAGATCTTTGTTTTCAACTAAAACAAGAAACCGAAAATTTATTTTGTACGTTATTAGCTAATGTTGCAGGGAAACCTAATATTAGCATTATGATAAGTGACCAACTTGTAAAAGAAAAAAATTACCATGCAGGAAATTTAGTGAGAGAATGGTCTAAGGAGATTAGAGGCGGAGGTGGAGGTCAACCCTTCTTTGCACAAGCGGGAGGTTCTGATGTAATAGGATTAGAGAAAGTAAAAGAGATAGTATTTAGTTTTATAAATGAAGGATAATCGTATGTTAAAAAACGATACTCATGAAGTTGTAGTAGGTTTGGAGATTCATGCTCAATTAAAAACAAAATCTAAAGCTTTCTGCTCGGATGAGGTTGCATTTGGAGCTTCACCCAACACACTAGTTAGTCCAATAAGTCTTGGACATCCAGGTACATTACCTGTTCACAACAAAGAAGCGATTAATATGGCAATCATGCTTGGGTTGGCTTGTGATTGTAACATTCGATCCTATAATTCTTACTCCAGAAAAAACTACTTTTATGCTGACCTACCTAAAGGGTATCAAATTACACAATTAGATACACCAATTTGTTATGGTGGTTGGGTTGATATTTTTTTATCTGACGGAACATTTAAACGTATCAACCTTACGCGAATTCACATGGAGGAAGATACTGGAAAAGGAATCCATGATTTGGATATATACAATACTTTGATGGATTATAACCGTGCTGGAACAGCCTTGGTTGAAATCGTTACAGAACCAGATTTTAGAAGTGGAGAAGAGGCCTATAATTTTCTTTCAGAAGTTAGAAAATTAGTTCGATACCTTGGAATTTGTGATGGGAATATGGAAGAGGGAAGTCTGAGGTGTGACGCTAATGTTTCAGTAAGACCTTTGGGCTCTAAAGATTTTGGAACAAAGGTTGAAGTAAAAAATATGAATTCGATGAGCAATGTAAAAAAAGCCATTGAATTTGAATTTAATCGTCAAAGTAAAATGGTACTTGCTGGCGAAGAAATCTTCTCAGAAACTCGAAGTTTTGATGCAGTTAAAGGAACAACTTTTTCAATGAGGAGTAAAGAGTTAGTTAATGATTATAGATTTTTTCCAGAACCAGATTTACCTCCATTAATCATCGATCAAGCTTGGATTGATAAATTAAAGGAAAGAATGCCAGCCTTACCCAAGGAATTAATTGCTCGTTTTACATCTGAATATTCACTGGGTGCCTATGATGCAGAAATATTAACTGAGCAAAAGGAAATTGCAGATTACTTTATTTTGGTATGTGATTTCTCAACGAATTATAAGGCTGTTGCTAACTGGGTCATGGGGCCAGTTAAAGGTTGGGTAAATAGTAATGCGTCCTCAATTGAAAAATTTCCATTAAGTCCAAAGGCTATTGCTCTTATTATTGAATTTATTGATGAAGGGGTGATTAATTTTAGTGTAGCCGAACAAAAATTATTCCCTGCGTTATTATTAAATCCTAAACAAGAAGTAAGTCAATTAATTGAAAAACTAAATCTAAAACAAACAGGAGATGAGGACACGCTGCACCAGCTAATTCAAGAGGTTTTGGATGAAAATCCAAATAAAGTACAAGAATATAAAGCGGGTAAAACAGGTTTAATTGGAATGTTTATGGGACAGATCATGAAGAAAAGTGGTGGTAAAGCAGATCCAAAGAAGACAAAAAATCTCCTTGTAAAATTACTCGACAATTAACCAGTTTAGTATACGTTAATAATAAAAATGAAATTTATAAAAAATATCCAGCGGTGGTTTTTGACAGTTACAATAGTGGTAGCTTCTTCAGTAATGATGGGTTGTACTTCATCTCAAGTTAAATCAGATTTTATTATCAAAGGCAATTCAAATCTTCCACAAAATACACTATTCATTTTAAGTAAAATTACGGATGTTCAATTACAGATAATTGATAGTTCTTATGCTGATATAAACGGATCTTTTGAATTCTTGGGAAATGGATATGACGAGAGTACGTTGTATTATATAACTATCGGGAATACGCGTCCTCCTGGTGTTCCATTAATTATAGAGAAAGGAGCAAAATTGTCATTAAAAATATCGAAAGATGAGTTTTTAGATGCGTCAATTAGTGGAGGTAAATACAATGCATCTATGTATAAAATATTTAAAATTTATACTGATTTTGAACGAACGATGACGGCATTTAACAAAGAAGTTGAGGCGATTGATCCCCAAACAGCTTCTGCTAATGTCACCGCAGAAACGACTAAGAAATACAATGATTTAATAAAAAAGAGAACAGCTGATATTGAGGAT
This sequence comes from uncultured Bacteroidota bacterium, assembly GCA_913050005.1. Lineage (GTDB taxonomy): Bacteria > Bacteroidota > Bacteroidia > NS11-12g > UBA9320 > UBA9320. Next base: position 46,315 of record CAJXBI010000002.1, on the reverse strand, counting down.
TTTGTAAAAACAGAACCGACCACCCCTGCAACGTATTTTGCTGCAAAATATTTATTTAATCAACCCATCCCAAGTATACTTATAATGGCTTATGAGAAATTAAGAAAGGATTTTCCAAATTCGAGTTATACTGCCAGCCTAGGAAAAACGATTGATAAGTTGGGACCCACCACCAATGGTGTAATTGCTCCAGAAATAATACTAAAAACACCCCAAGGAGATTCATTGGCATTGTCTTCTTTAAAAGGTAAAGTAGTTCTGATTGACTTTTGGGCGAGCTGGTGCGGACCGTGTCGAAGGGAAAACCCTCATGTTAAGGCAATTTACGAGAAGTATAAAGACAAAGGTTTTGAAATATATGGTGTTTCACTGGATTCTAAGGAAGCTAACTGGAAGGCAGCTATTCAAAAAGACGGGTTAACTTGGAAACATGTTAGTGATCTAAAGGGCTGGAAATCATCAGCAGCACAGCTGTATAAAGTGCGTTCTATCCCTGCTACTTTCTTGCTTGATCGCCAGGGTAGAGTAGTAAAATCCGGCTTTAGAAGTAATCAGTTGGAAGCTCTAATTATCCCATTATTAGATTAATTGTGAAATTTTATTGGGTATTATTTTTTGTTTTTTTATTCGCTTGTAATCAAGTGGACAACAAACAAGTTGATAACCAAAATCAGGAACAATTTCAAGAATGGAAAGTAGGTAATTTTCATTATTCTGAGGGTTCATTCAAATACTTAATTCATAGAACTACAGACTATCAAGAAGAATTTCTCTTGCAAGATGGTTTGCTGGTAAGATTCAAAATAAATTGGGAAAATGACAGTGTGTACACTATGAAATTCGATTCAATGTTGTCCAATCCCAATCAAACTCAACTGGCTTTTGATATCACTCAAATCCAAAAAAAATGTACTATGACAAAGGTGACAGCTCACAGTTATATAGAGCGGTCAGAAAATAATCTTAATGATTTAGTTGGCTTTACTCGAATCATTAAAAATACAATAGATTAAATGAGCGAGTTAACATTCTGTTAACTTTGTTATAACGTACAAGTTTTAAACTACTACAATCATTGTAATACTATAATGGCAAAAAAGATATTAATCGTTGAAGATGATCAGGATATTGTTGAATTACTGAGATATAATCTTGAAAAAGAAGGGTATAAATGTTATTCGGCAAATAATGGAGCAGCAGGTCTTGAAATAGCAATAAAGAAAGAGCCTGATTTGATAATACTGGATATTATGATGCCTGAATTGGACGGCATAGAGACTTGTCGAGCAATTAAATCGAAACCTAGTCTTAGTGATAAGTTTATTATATTTTTAACAGCAAGATCAGAGGAATATTCAGAAATTGCTGGTTTTGAGGCTGGGGCTGATGATTATATTATGAAGCCCATAAAGCCACGGGTGCTTATCAGTAGAATTAAGGCTATATTCTCAAGGAAAAAAGATCAACACACGATCAGTCAAATTCAACATGGTGACTTAATTATTGACCGAGATACATTCAAAGTTTCATTACAAAACAAGCACTTTACTTTACCGAAGAAAGAGTTTGAATTATTGTTTCTTCTTGCGTCAAAACCTGACAAAGTTTTTAGGAGAGAAAGTATCCTTAGCAAAATCTGGGGAACAGACGTAAGCGTAATTGATCGAACAATTGATGTTCACATCAGAAAGATCAGAGAAAAAGTTGGTGACGAAAAAATTAAGACAATTAAAGGCGTAGGATATAAGTTTGTATTGTGAGAAATGTAACAAGCCCTGGTGCGATAGCTTTTATTGTTAGTGTTACAGCAGCAATTGTATCATCAATTGGTGTAGCGATATTTTCTGAAAAGATTTTACCCATTGTTATTAATTTCTGCATTGTCTTATTACTTTGTTACTTCATTTTTTATCTAATATTAAATCGTTTTATCTACGATAAGATAAAGACCATATATAGAAATATTTATCAGTTCAAAACTAACCAAGACATTGATTTACTAGACAAGTATAAAAACGAATCTGACCCACTAGAAGCAGTAAGTAAGGATGTACTTGAGTGGATTGAAAAAAATCAAAAAGAGGTCAATGATTTAAAAGAATTAGAAAAATACATTGGTGAATTTTTAGGCAATGTTTCTCATGAATTAAAAACACCCATACAAAGTATTCAAGGTTATATCCATACATTATTAGACGGTGCATTGGAAGATGAGTCTGTAAATCAATTATTTTTAATAAAAGCAAGTAATAGTACAAATCGTCTAATAGAGCTTGTAGATGAATTGACAAATATTAATGTACTTCAGGGTAAAAATCCAACGTTAGAATTTGTTGAATTTGATATCATTAAATTGACAAATGAAGTCTTTGAAATTGTAGAAAATAAAGCTGTAAGTCAAAAAATAGAATTAAAATTCAAACATCAAAACCCCAAACAAGTTTATGTTTATGCTGATCAAGCCAAGATTAGACAAGTATTAATTAATCTAGTAGTAAATGCAATTAAATATGGCAAGAATGGAGGTGTCGTTGAAATTGGATTTTATGATATGGATGAGAACATTTTAATAGAGGTGTCAGACAATGGACAAGGCATAGCGGAAGAACATCTGCCGCGTTTATTCGAACGTTTTTACAGAACAGACAAAGGGAGGAGTAGAGACGAAGGTGGTAGTGGTTTGGGGCTTGCAATAGTTAAATATATCATTGAAGCCCACAATCAAATCATTAACGTGAGAAGCAGTGTTGGAATTGGCAGCACATTTGGCTTTACCCTTAAGAAAAAATAATTTTTACTCGAACTCCTCAATCAAAACGCCCATTTTACCCATTTGTGCTTTCTTTAAAGCTTCCATTAACTGGGCTTGAGTATTCATTACAAAAGGACCATAAGTTGCAATAGGTTCATTGATAGGTTCTCCACTGAGGATAATAAATCGAGTGTTTTCATTGGCTTCAACTTTCACACCATCTCCGTCATGATTAAGAATGCCCATTTCCTTAGATTTTAAATAAGTGCCATTTAGATTTAAGTCTCCATTGAGAACATATAAAAGTGCATTGTATGATTGCGGAATAGGAATTTCTAATTTGCCACCCTTTTCTACTTCACCACGAAGTAGAAGTTGAGGGCTATATGTTGGAGCTATCCCTTTTAATCCTCTGTATTCGCCACTAACTACCCAAACCTTGCTTTTATCTTCTTTAGATAATGGTGTTTCTGACATGCTTATGGGTTGGTAATAAGGAGGTTCGTTTTTAAATTTAGCAGGTGCGTTCACCCAAAATTGAATAAATTCTAACTCACCACCTCCTTCGACAAGTTTTTTCGGGAACCGCTCACTGTGCGTTATTCCTCTTCCAGAAAACATCCACTGTGTGCCTCCGTTTTCTACAATTGCTCGATTCCCAAGACTATCTCTATGCTCAATGGCACCTGTAAAAATAAATGTTACTGGACTAAATCCACAATGAGGGTGTGGTCCAACACCTTCCTCTTGAGGTTTTTGTTTGCCTGGAAGATGATTGTGCCAGTGATGAACCAATATAAACGGATCTAAATTATCAATCTGACGAGTTGGTAATGGTTGATCTATAATATGACCACCCATATTTACTTTTTGCGATGGTATGATTTGTTCGATTGTTCTTTCTTGCATGATTAACCTATTAACGAATTAGTATTAAAAGAGTTCAACAAACAGTTACTTTCTTAATTGAAAAATATTTCAATTTGAAATCATTGAGGTTAATTAAATTTGCATTTATGTCTTTAGTAGCTATTCATACACTTGGTTGTAAGCTGAATTTTTCTGAGAGCAGTACGATTGTTAGACAATTAGAGAATAACGGATTTACTCGAGTGGATTTTTCAGAAAAGGCAGATATATACATTATTAATACTTGTTCGGTAACTGATAATGCAGATAAAAAATGTCGAAATACTGTTAAGGGAGTCCTTAAACAAAATCCTCACGCATATGTCGTAGTAATAGGATGTTATGCGCAACTTAAACCAAAGGAAATTTCAAATATTCCAGGAGTTGACATGGTTCTTGGTGCTGCAGAGAAATTTAATATGATTGAACACCTTCATTCTCTGGAGAAAGAGGTAAAGGCCATTGTTCATAATAAAAATATAAAAGAGACTCTAAACTTTGTGCCAGCCCATAGTATGGGAGACAGAACTAGGAGTTTTCTCAAAGTTCAAGATGGGTGTGATTACTTCTGCTCATTTTGCACGATACCACTAGCTAGAGGGAAGAGTAGAAATATATCAATTCAAGAAACACTAGAAAAAGCAAAAGAAGTTGCATCCAAAAATATTAAAGAGGTTGTACTAACTGGTGTTAATATTGGTGATTTTGGTGCTCAACAAAATTATAAGGAAACATTTTATGATTTATTGTTAGAATTGGATAAAGTGGAGGGTATCGAACGATTTCGTATAAGCAGTATTGAACCTAATCTATTAAGTAATAAGATTATTGATTTTGTTGCTCAGAGTAAAAAAATTGTTCCTCATTTCCATATTCCATTGCAAAGTGGTAATGATGAAATATTAATAAAAATGAGGAGAAAATATTTGAGTAATTTATATCGAGATCGAATTGAAAGAATTAAAGCTAAAATGCCTAATTGCTGCATTGGTGTTGATGTGATTGTTGGTTTTCCGGGTGAATCTGAGGAACACTTTTTAAGTACATATGAGTTTATTAATTCATTGGACGTGAGCTATCTGCACGTTTTTCCCTATTCAGAAAGGAATAATACAACCGCAAAAAAATTACCCAATAAGGTCTTAAAATCGGAAAAAACTGACCGTGCAGAACGATTGAGGATTCTCAGCACAAAGAAGAAAAGGCATTTTTATGAATCGCAACTTGGAAGAACGATGCAAGTCTTGTGGGAAGAGGAAAAGCACGGTGAGAATTCAATGCAGGGTTTTTCAGAAAACTATGTTCGATTCGAAACACCCTATGATTCAAGTAAAGTCAATACTATTCAAAGTCAACACTTTGATGATATAGCTGTCAGTGGAAGGGCATTATCAAAATCAAAAGTTGATTTGTATAAAATTGCAGAATAAGTTTTGGTTGAAGTTAAGCAAGTAATTATTTGATTGTGAAAGGTATATTTAACATGTATATTAATAAAGTAAAATAAAAATAAGAATATTCAGTTACAATCTGCATATTCAGAATTTATAGATCAAAAGTTTAAGATAGTTTAATTTTAGTATTAAAATGAATTTTTGCTTGCTAAATTCGCACCAATAAAATAGTTATGTACCCAACATTATATCATGCTGTATTCGATCTCTTCGGTGTTTCTGTACCTGCATTTAAAATAGTGATGATGTTTGGTTTTTTTGTTGCTCTAGCTTTTTTAGCGGCAAGTTGGGTTATTACACTTGAGTTTAAACGATTAGAGAAAGATGGTGTTCTAAAGTCGGTTCAAAAGAAAGTAAAGAAACCAAACCTCATTCGTGAGCTTATCACAAATGGTTTGGTAGGTTTTCTAATTGGATTCAAAATAATACACCTTGGATTAAACTTTAGTGATTTATCAGATAATCCTCAAGCATTTTTAATATCAAGTGAGGGATCTTGGTTATGGGGTATAGTTATGATGTGTTCTTTTGCTGGCTATAGATATTATCAGTACGTAAAAGAAGGCGAGCTAGATCCTAACCAAACCGTTACATACCATCCATATATGATTGTCAGTAATTTGACATTTATTGCCGCACTTACTGGATTTACAGGGGCTAAGTTGTTTCACCATCTTGAGTATTATGAGGAATTATTCGCCGACCCAATGGTATTATTCAGAGATCCATTCAGTGGTTTGACATTTTTTGGGGGTTTGATAGGTGGCACAATTGGAGTTCTCTGGTACGCTGGCAAGAATGGTGTTCATTGGAAACAAATGATAGATCTTGGTGGCCCGGCATTGATGTTAGCATATGGGATAGGAAGAATGGGTTGTCATGTGAGTGGTGATGGTGATTGGGGTGTAGAGAATTTTGCCCCCAAACCAAACTGGTTAAATTGGCTTCCAGATTGGGCATGGGCATATAATTATGAAGGAAATGTTCATGGTATTACCCTAGAAAATCCGGTTTGGCCAACCCCTTTTTACGAGGTTATAATGGCACTTTCATTATTTTTTATACTATGGTCTATCCGCAAAAGATTTGCACCAGGAGTTCTATTTTGTATCTATTTAATTTTTGCAGGAGTTGAACGTTTTTTGATTGAAAAAATTCGTGTTAATCCAGATTATAACTTTTTAGGTTTGGACTTCACTCAAGCCGAAATGATATCATTTAGCTTTGTTTTGTTGGGAATTATTGGTATTGTTATGTTTAGCAGAGGAACAAACAAAACTATAGAATAATAAGTAAAGTCTTACCATTTTCTCTATTCTATTTTTTGCCTAAATACGGGTAATTTCATACATCAAACCTTTGTATATTTGTAGATTAATTTTAATACCATGAAATACAGATTTTTATATGTTTTGTTAACCACCTTAGTGTCTACTTTTTTATCTCAGGCTGAGGACACTACTCAAGTATATGCACATGAAAGCACACAAATGAATCACCATGGTAATTATGATAATAAAGTTTACTTTCCAACAGAGGGCTCAGAATATCGAAAGATTTACATGTATTTCACGTTAGGTTGTGCAGACGGAGGATGCAGTGATTGGGATTATGATGTTCTTACTCAAATTATGCATAATACAGGAACTATAGATAGTTCGGTTAGTAATTTGGATACAATATCATTAGCTCCGTTAGTTGTTGACACTACCTGGAGAGTTTTTGATGTTTTGGAGCCATATGAACTTGGAAGATTTATCACACCCTATGGTTCATACATGAATTTTAGAAATCCATCTTATGGAAATAGCGGGTTTGATAGCAGCTGGAATCATACATTTAGATATGATGTTACAGATTATGCTAGCTTACTCAAAGATAGTGTTGTAATAAGGGCTAAATATAATGGTTGGTCAGCTGGATTTAGTGCTGATATACATTTTGAATTTATCAAGGGGACACCTCAACGTTCTGTAATTGCAGTAAAAAATCTTTACACACGAGGTGGTAGATATCAAAGTACGGAACAATTTGAACGTGATGTTATTCCTTCAAGAAAAATGGAAATACCGAATGGTACAAAATCAGCACAAGCGAAAGTTTTAGTTACAGGTCATGGTAATAATTCCGGCACAAATTGTGGTGAATTTTGTGACAAAGACTACTATTTTAAAGTGAATGGTGAGGAAAAGTTTGCACATCGAATGTGGAGAGATGATTGTGGAGCTGTTCCGGTAAGACCTCAAGGAGGTACATATTTATATTCAAGAGCTAACTGGTGTCCAGGAGATAAGGTTCATGAACAACGTTGGGAATTAACCCCATTTTTAAATTCTGACTCAATAGAACTGGACATGGATATTGAACCTTATGTAAACCAAGAGGGGGGAGGAAATAGTAGTCATAATATATCAAGTACTGTATTTTTTTACGGATCAGATAATTATTCATTTGATGCAGAGATAAATACAATTATGGCACCTTCTACATATAGTGAGTTTATTAATTACAATCCTTCATGTGGTCAAGTAATCGTTGTTATTAAAAATAATTCACATGAGTCATTGAAGTCTGCTGTAATCAGATATGGAGTATTAGGTGGAAAAATGAGAACGGAAATATGGACGGGTAATTTAGCATTTGAAGAAATGGATACGGTTTATCTACCTTCTGCATATTGGGATGGGGTGTCTATGGGTACAAACCAATTTATAGCAGAGTTGGTTGCACCAAATGGAAAAGTAATAGATGAAAATAGCGAGAATGATAGGTTTATAAGTCAATTTAATTTGGTGCCAAGATGGGAGCCTTTTAGAATTATGCTAAGAACTAATGGATATCCTCAGGAAAACGAATTGACGATTACCAATGAGAAAGGAGAGATTGTTTGGCAAAAATCTGATTTTGAACCAAACAAAGCATTTATTGAAGAGATAACGCTACCTTATGGTTGCTACGAAATACTTCTTACTGACGATAATCAAGACGGATTAGATTGGTGGGTATATCGCCAAACAGGTCAGACTGCTAGAGCAAATGGTTCATTTAGAGTCTTCAAACAATCTGGTGGGGTTTATGCTTTTGCATCTGATTTTGGGAAAGAGTTTAGGATGAATTTTATTGTTGGTCAGATGGATGTTCAGGAGTCTCCAGTAGAGTTTACTCGAGACTTTGAAATATTTCCTAATCCAACAACAGATAAGATTAATATTCTTATTCCAGAGCTAAATGATGGTGACGCAAAAATTGAAATTTATGATATGTTAGGTAGGCTAGTTTTAACTTCTTCAACCCCTACAAATACTGAACATATAACTACAATAGATCTATCTAATTTTACAGCACTTTATTATGTAATTAGAGTATCAACTAAAAGGACTATTACTTCAAAAAAAATAAATTTAAAAGGATCCTAAAATAGCTCATCTTGAATTTCATTAATATCTGGACTATTCTGAGAATTCTTTAGACTATCATATCTCTGACAGTTAAGTTCAATAGTAAAAGACTCCTTGGGTGCTTCAAATTTTCCACGTCCTAAATAAATAGTCTCATCTGAAAATACTTGCTCCATAAATTCTCCAAATATAGGCAGAGCCATGTTTGCACCTTGACCATATGCAGTATTGCTAAAATGAACATTTCGTTCTTCAGCACCAACCCAACAACCACTAACTAAGTTTGGAGTAATCCCCATAAACCAACCATCCGAATTATTCTGAGTAGTTCCAGTTTTACCCCCAATGGAAACATTATTTGGAAGTTTATAATTTCTTCTTAAACGAGAACCTGTTCCTCCAGCCATAGTTACCTTTTCAAGCATTTTACAAATAGTGTAAGCTGTTTGTTTTCTGAGTGCTTCATCCTTTTTAGGTGTAAAATCAGCAAGTATGTTACCGTTTTTATCTTCGATTTTAGTTATAAAAATTGGTTCAACCCATGTGCCCTTATTTACAAAAGTTCCATACGCACTTACCATCTCAAAAACAGAAACATCCATTGTTCCTAAACATATTGATGGATAAGGTTGAAATTTACTATCATCTATTCCCATTTTACTTGCTGTTTGTTTAACAATATCTGCACTATTTGGACCAAGTCTTTTCATAACCCGAGCAGTTACAGTATTTATGGACTTCTGAAGACCCTCATAAAATGTTACGGTTTCAGGAACTTTACTTGAGTTTGATGGAGACCATTCTTTTCCATTACCATATTCTACTATGACTGGACCTGTACTCTCAATTTCGCAAGGTTCTAGTTTGTTATCATCCAAGCCTCTAGCATAAACCAGTGGTTTAAAGGTCGAACCCACTTGTCTCGTAGATTTTTTATTTACATGGTCATATTGGAAATACTTATGATTGATTCCCCCAACCCAGGCTTTAATGTGGCCAGTTTGAGGCTCAAAACTCATGAAACCAGTATGAAGGATTTGTTTGGTGTACTTCAATGAATCAAGAGGACTAATTACAGTATCAATTTCACCACTCCAAGAAAAAAGTTTTGTTTGAACAGGTAGATTTAAATAATAATTAACGGAGTCATCATCTGAGTATTTTTTTTTCAAACTTCGATAGCGATGCGATCGTTTAATCATTCGATCAGGGTATGATGGGTCATAGACAGGGTTACCAAACTGGTTTTCAGTGTACCAAGGGTCTCTTTTTCTTTGTTTGGTTTCTTCATAAAATTGCTGCTGAAGTATAGCCATGTGCTTTGATACGGCTGTTTCAGCAAATGCTTGAATTTTGGGGTCAATTGTTGTATATATTTTTAAACCATCATCATAAATATTATATTTAATACCATTTTCTGCTAAATAGGTTTTAGTCCATGCTTTAAGCCATTGATTTAAGTATGAACGAAAATAGGTAGCGATACCGGTATTATGATCAGTAAAGTTATAATCTGTTTTTAATGGTAAAACTTTGAGACTATCAAATTCATTTTGATTCAGATAGTCATTTTTTAACATTTGGAATAGAACCACATTTCTTCGTTTTTGAGATTTAGTTGGGTTTCGAATAGGATTATAGGTTGTATTAGCTTTGAGCATTCCGACAAGAACCGCAGCTTCTTCAATTTTTAGGTCTTTCGTATTTTTATTAAAATAAGTTTTAGCAGCTGATTTAATACCATAGCTATTACCATAGGGAACAGTATTGAAATACATCAGAATAATTTCATCTTTAGTGTATCTTTTTTCGATTTGAATGGCAAGTATCCATTCTTTAAATTTTTGAATAATACGATTGGTCCTAGATATAGCCTCTCTGTGAAATAGATTTTTTGCTAATTGCTGTGTGATTGTACTTCCTCCACCATCTTTTCCAAGACGCGATACCGCCCTAACAAGAGCTTTACCATCAATTCCACTGTGATTAAAAAACCGTTCATCTTCGGTTGCAATAAGAGCTTCTTTTAGGTAGCTTGGAATATCTTCAAACCTACTGTTTGTTCTGTTTTCTTGATAGAAAATTTTACCTAATATTTCTCCGTTATTTGCATAAACTTCTGATGCTAGTTTTGTTTCTGGATTTTCTAATTCTGTAGTTTCTGGAAGTTTGCCCCAAAGGCCAATTTTGACGCTAGTTAAAAATAGAAATACAATGAAAATGAAGGTAATAAAAGCCCTCCATAGTAATGGTATAAATTTAATTTGTTTAGTTTTAGTATTGATATTAGTCATTACCTACTGAACAAATGTAGATTTAAATTGATCAATGTATTCAACTTCTTTCTTGTTACTTATCAGTTTTCTAAAGTTCTTTTCTGTTATAGGGTAGTATCTGATATTCGATAGACCTGCATCTAAAAGAAATTCGTTATCTGATATGATTTTTTTATGATACTTTAATGCTATGGATTTCGTACTAAATTGTTTAATATAAAATAATGAACGGTCACCAAAAATTAGACTTGATACCCTAAGTGGAAGATTACCAACTGCATTCTTATTGTGTTCATTAATTTTAATTTCTACTTGTTTTTCTGAAGAAGTTTGACCTGTAATTATGTAATAAAAAACGTCATCAAGATCATCATCAAATAATTTTAAAGTATTAGATTTTTCATTAGATTTTTTCATTAACCTTAGAGTATATGACGATAGTTCACCTATTGAGTTACCTTGGTAAGTTTCTCTAATACTTTCTAATTCGGATATGTATGCGCTCTTACCCTTAGTTTTACCAATTGCTTGGGCAAAGAGATAATCTATTTTGTCTTGAATCGAATTACCAGCATGGTTTTTATCAATATTATTTTTGAGTTGAATTATTTTATTGTAGTTTTCGTTTTGAAGAGCAAAATACATGTCTTGATAAATCATTAGTACCTTAGTTTCACTGTTATCTTCAGGAATTTCTTTATTGTTTAGCACTTGATTATAAACAGTTTCAGGGAATTCATAAGAAATTTGCTTTGATAACTGATTTGCTTTTATTGTGTCACCGAAGTTAAGGGCTATTTTAGTTAGAAAGAAAAGTACTTCTGGTTTGTATTCTGTTTTAGGATACATTTCAATGAGAGAAGAGAAGTTATTTTTTGCCTTTTGATCTTCTTTTAAATCTTCAAAATATACTTTACCAATATTAAGATAGGCTGTTTGTATTTTTTTCTTTGAAACTACTTGAGCTGTTGCACTAAATGGAATATTTTCATAATATTTTCTCAAATCACTAGATATATTTTTTAGTGCTTCTGATTGTTCCTCATCTTGCGAACTATTGTATATATCTATTTCAGTATAATTATCAGATTTAGTTAATAATTCATTACTTCCATTGAGAGCACTAGTCATAGAACTTTTATTAAGATATCTCCAAAAATCTCCGTAAGGTCTTATACCCCACAAACGATTGAATTCGTTAGTACCTCTAGCTACAGATGAGGTATTGTAGAAATACCAATTTCCACCAACTTTATTTTGTGTTGGCAAAGAACCACCAAAATTATTGTTAAGTATAGCTTGATCACGACGAAGAGTCTCTTCTTCTGCGGCTATAAGTTCTTTTTCTTTCAGTTCTTCAACCATTATATTGATTTTTTTGTCCAATACATCTCGATCTAAATAGCTCAAAGCTAGAAGACTATCTTGTTCTTTGATGATTTTAATATTCTCAATCAATTTAGAAAGGACAGCGTGCTTAGCCTTTATACTTTCCACTTCTGGATAGTCTTTTGGTATCTCAGCAATAGTGCTATCATAGTATGCTTGAGCTGCAGGGTATTGACGGTTATTGAAATAGTAATCTGCTAAAAAGAGGTAGGTCTTTGTTTTTTGAATTTGATTATTGGTAGAATTTTTAGCTGATTTTTTCATGTATAACAGTCCATCAGATGTGTTATCAAGTTTAAATTCTAGCCTAGCTAATTCATAATAAATCTGATCGAAGTAATCTGTATTTTTATTATCTTCAAGCATTCTTTTTAGGTACTTTCTAGTTTTTTGTGCACCTATACCATTGCTACTTGCCGTAGATTTAGCCATACCTAAATTAGCCTGAAAAACATACTGATATGGGGCATTTAGTTTAAGGACTTTTATGAAATTAGTATTTGCCTTCTCATATTGATTTAACTCTTGATAGATTTGACCTAGCACAAAGTGAGTTCGATATTTCAGTATTTTATCTTTAAGTTTTGAAAGTCCCGCATTCAACAAAACAATGGCCTCAGGTAATTTATTTTGTTTAACCATCAAATCTCCAGCAGCTAAATAGAGTTGAGTTTTAAATGCTGGATAGTTGATTGAAATATTTTTAACTGTACCAAATATTGCTTCTGCGTCGTCATACTTTTTTTGTTGAATATAGGACTTCATTAGCCAAAGTTGACTTAATACTTTTGTCTTTTCGTCTTTAAAACTGTTGTTTACAAACTGAAATGTTTCAATAGAAGAGTAATAGTCCATTCCAAAAAACTGGGTTTGTCCGATTGAAAAGTAAGCATCATCAACCCATTTGCTATTTGGCTTATTCTGAATAACTTTAGATGCTTTTTTCATAGCAGCTTCAAGAGGTTCTTTTATACTTTTCGCATCTTTTTCTGAACCATATGGAAATACATTAATTATAGAATTGAAGTCATCCTTTTGTTTATTAGCCAATCTAGACATACATGCTTTAAGTTTTTGTTCAGCATTAAAATAGATGTTATAATGTGCCACCATGTTGTTCCAGCTTTTCTTTATCCAAGATTCCTTTTGAGCCTGTGCATCAGAATCAATTAACATAGATACAAGAGCAATAACAAGTATGTATTTAATTCCCTTCAATTTTTGATAATCTGTTTAACTTTGTAGTGGTTTAACTCTTTAGGCAACAAAAATATTTTAAAAACGTCGCAATCATTTAATTAATTTGGGTTCTTTCCGTAGAAAAATAGCAAATAAGTTTAAAAATCGATATCGTTTGATTTTAAGACAAGACGATAATTTGGAAGAAAAAGTATCGATTGTTTTAGAACCGTTAAATCTAGTCCTTCTTGTATGCGGCGGGTTTCTTTTATTTGGATCACTGGTCTACGTTCTTTTAGCATATACTCCGCTTAATTATATTTTCCCTACTAAAAGTGCCAAATATACAAGTCAAGAGCAATATGAAATGATTCAAAAAATTGATTCATTAGAAATATATTTAGAACAAATTAATTTACAATCCGATATTCTTGAGTCAGTTTTGTCTGGGGATGAGTTATCCATGGATATAGTAGATAATGAGCTTGCAGAGACTCAAATTAGTATTACTGAAGAAAATCAACCCACGGAAATTGACCTTGATAGACCGTCTAAACCAAAACAAGACTATAGTTTTTTCATTCCAGTGAAAGGGGTTATAACAGATAGTTTTAATATTCAAAGAAGTCATCTAGGTATTGATATTGCTGCTAAAACTAAAGAAGTAATTAAATCAATTCAGAACGGAACAGTAATATATAGCGGTTGGACTTCTAAAGGTGGACACACCATTATTATACAACATTCAAATAATTTTATATCGGTTTATAAGCACAATGCCGTCCTTTTGAAAAAAACGGGTACATTCGTAAGTGCTGGAGATGCTGTTGCATTGGTAGGAAATACAGGAGAGTTGTCCTCTGGACCACATCTTCATTTTGAACTATGGAAGAATGGCTTGGCAGTGAATCCACTTAGTTATTTGAACTTTTAAATTAAAAATAGAAATGTTAAGACAAAAAGAGAAATCAGCAACCATAACTGTAAACATTAATGTATTAAGTGAGGGGACAAAATTAGTAGGGGATCTAAAATCAAAAGGTGATTTGAGAATAGATTGTATGGTAGATGGTAATGTAACTACAGAGGGAAAATGTATAATTGGTGTTAATGGTGAAATTGTAGGAGCCATTAAAGCAAAAGACTGCGACATTAGTGGAAAAGCAGTTGGAGATGTGAATGTGAGTGACCTTTTAATTATAAAAAGTACTGGGAAAATAGACGGGGACATAAATACCTCTAAACTCGTGCTTGAAAATGGGGGGGAGTTTAATGGAAAATGTTCGATGGGTAATGCAATTTCGATAAAAAAAGAGAATGTCCAAGCGGATGTCCAACAAGCAACGGGATAATTCAACGCAGAAATACGCAGGTATTGGTTTCCAATTGATTTTTCTGACTCTAATTTTTGTTCTATCTGGTAAGTATTTGGACTCTTATCTCAATTTAGAATCTGTTTTTTTGTTGATTGGAATTTTTATAGCTGTATTTGCAGTAATGTACATTTTGATTAAAAGTTTAAAATAAGTGGATATTAAATTTGTATCACGACTACTAATATTAGGGCTTTTAGTTGCTGTGTTTGATATTGTTCTTTTTTATTTTACAAATGAGCCAGAACAGGTATGGTATTGGTCTGCACTTTTATACTACCTTCTTGTGGGTTTGATTCTTGGAAAACGTTCAAATAAAGTAATTAAAAATAATTCCAATTCTGCTTTTTTTATGGGCATCATGTCTGGAACAGGAATCCGAATATTATTTTCAATTATTTTTATAGCTATATATTTAATAGTCAGTGACATAAAGGCTAGCTTGTTTGTAGGGTATTATTTATTTTTATATTTATTGTTTACAATATTTGAAATATATCAATTAGTACATAAATTGCGAACCGAAAAAAACACCAACAGTTATAATGCAACAATTTAATATTCAGCATTTTACGTTAAAATTAAAGTCCGCTATTCTAACACTATTTATGCTGATTATGACGTCTTTTTCAGCCACAGCTGAACAATCAACTGAGAATAATCACGAAGACAAAGGTTTTAATGCTGGTGAGTTAATTATGCATCACGTCATGGACAACCATGAAATTCATATTGGACCATTACACATTCCACTTCCAATTATCCTATATTCTAAAGAAAAAGGCTTTGATTTTTTTATGTCGTCAAACCTTACCCACGGAAGTTCATATAATGGCTATGCAATGGTTCATGAAAAAATATATCATGTAGGCGCCGAGGGTGAGTTGACACACGATGAACATGGACATGTTGTTGCTGATAGACCATTAGACTTGTCAATCACGAAATCAGTTTTTGGGATGCTACTAACAATGGGTATAATGTTGTTTGTGTTTATTTCAATAAGTAATTCTTACAAAAAGCGAGAAAGAATGGCTCCACAAGGGATGCAATCATTCTTCGAGCCACTTATACTTTTTGTAAAAGATGAGATAGCAAAACCATCGATTGGTAAGAAATATCAAAAGTTTCTTCCCTACCTGTTAACCATATTCTTTTTTATATGGATTGGAAATATGCTGGGATTAATCCCTTTCATTGGTGGATTCAATGTTACAGGAAATATCGCTGTTGCTTTGGTCTTAGCCTTATTTACTTTCGTAATTACCTCTGTAAATGGGAACAAAGATTATTGGAAACATATTTATAATACACCTGGAGTTCCATGGTGGTTGAAGTTTCCTATTCCATTAATGTTTTTTATCGAGTTTATTGGGTTCATATCCAAGCCTGTTGTATTGACACTGCGTTTATTTGCAAACATAACAGCAGGGCATATCATCATACTTTCATTCGTAAGTTTGATATTTATTTTTAATAATTTGTATGGTGCAGGCGGTGGATACGGAGTATCTATATTATCTGTGGCATTTTCAATATTTATGTTTGCTATTGAGTTATTAGTAGCATTTTTACAAGCATATGTTTTCACATTACTATCTGCCTTATACTTTGGGTCGGCAGTAGAAGAACATCATGCACATTAAACACGTTTACAATTAAACTAAATATATAATAAAACAACTAACAATTAAAAGATGGAATTTTTAACAATTTTATTAGACATGGCAAATGCTTACATGGGAGCAGGAATCGGAGCAGGAGTTGCAGCTATCGGAGCAGGAATCGGTATCGGAAGAATCGGTGGATCTGCACTTGAATCAATGGCTCGTCAACCTGAGTCCACAGGTGACATTAGAGCAAACATGATCGTTGCTGCTGCCCTTGTTGAGGGTGCTGCTTTCTTTGGTATCATCGTTTGTCTATTGGTAGTATTAACCAAATAATAATTAAGAAATAAATTTAGGTAGTGGTATCAAAACCACTACCTTTTAAGGAATTATATTATTATGAATCCATTATTGCCAGAATTAGGTCTTGTCCTTTGGATGTCCGTTGCTTTTTTAGTCGTTCTTTTTCTTTTGAAAAAGTTTGCATGGGAAGGAATAATCAAAGCACTTAACGATCGAGAAGAATTTATCGAGCGTTCGCTCAAATCTGCTGAAGATGCCAAAGCTCAAATGAGCGACTTAAAAGCAGATAATGAAAAACTGCTTATAGAAGCGAGAAAAGAGCGTGAACAGATATTAAAAGAAGCCAAAGAATTAAAAGATAAAATCTTATCAGAAGCAAAAATAACTGCTTCTGAAGAAGGTGATCGTTTAATTTCGACCGCTCGTTCAGAAATTGATAAAGAAAAAAATCAAGCTCTTGCAGATATCAAAAAGCAGGTTGCAGAAATTTCTTTAGAAATTGCTGAAAAGGTAATCCGAAATGAATTAAGTGATAAAAATGCTCACGAGGCACTAATCGCATCTCACCTTGAAGAACAAACAAAATAATCATAATGGCATCAAGTAGAATTGCATCACGATATTCAAAATCTTTATTTGATTTAGCCACAAATGCTAATAAAGTTGAGCAGGTCAAGGCAGATATGGAGTTCATTGAATCGATCTGTAAATCTTCGGGAGATTTAACAGCATTGCTAAAAAACCCAGTGGTAAAAGACGATAGTAAAAAAGCAATTATGCTTAAATTGATTAATGAAACTGAAAAATCTACTCAAGATTTTATTTCTTTCTTGATTGACAAAAAAAGAGAAGAAGAATTACCTCTTATCGCCGCACAATTTTTGGCAACTTACAATCAAATAAAAGGAATATCCCAAGCTACTGTTGTAACAGCTATTACTTTATCAGATGATAAATTAGCCCAACTACAAAGTTATTTAGAACAATTACTAAACAAATCTGACATTCAACTTCTCAATGAGGTTGACCAATCCATAATCGGTGGAGTCATTATAAAATATGAGGATAAACTTTTGGATAAAAGTGTGTCAAAAGAACTTAGAGAAATCAGAAAACAACTAATTTATAATTAAAAATAAAAAATGGCTGCAATAAGACCAGACGAAGTTTCTAACATTATCAGAGAGCAATTGGCTGGGGTAAACTCAGTTACTCAATTAGAGGAAGTAGGTACAGTACTCCAAGTAGGGGACGGTATAGCACGTATTTATGGACTTACAAAAGTAAAGTCAGGAGAGCTTATCGAATTTGAAAATGGTGTACAAGCTATCGTTTTGAACCTCGAAGAAGACAATGTGGGTGCTGTACTTTTAGGAAGTTCTACAGATATCAAAGAAGGTGATACTGTGAAAAGAACCAACAGAATAGCCTCTTTAAAAGTAGGTGAGGGTATGTTAGGTAGAGTAGTAAATACTCTTGGGAATCCAATTGATGGTAAAGGACCAATTGAGGGAGAAACCTATGAAATGCCTTTAGAAAGAAAGGCGCCTGGTGTAATCTTCAGAGAGCCTGTATCTGAGCCTATGCAAACTGGTTTGAAGGCAGTTGATGCCATGATTCCTATCGGTAGAGGTCAGCGTGAGCTAATTATTGGTGACAGACAAACTGGTAAAACTGCTGTAGCTATTGATACAATTATCAACCAAAAAGAATTTTATGATAAGGGAGAACCAGTATTTTGTATATACGTAGCGTGTGGTCAAAAATCATCTACAGTAAAACAAGTGGTTTCTGCTTTAGAGCAAAAGGGAGCAATGGCCTACACAGTTGTTGTATCTGCATCCGCTGCAGATCCAGCACCAATGCAATTTTATGCTCCTATGGCTGGAGCTGCTATTGGTGAATTTTTCAGGGATACAGGGAAACCTGCTCTTATCGTCTATGATGATTTAAGCAAACAAGCCGTCGCGTATCGTGAGGTATCGCTTCTTTTAAAAAGACCTCCAGGTCGTGAGGCATATCCTGGAGATGTGTTTTATCTTCACTCAAGATTATTAGAGAGAGCAGCTAAAGTTAATGGTTCTGACGAAATCGCTCAGGGAATGAATGACTTGCCGGAATCAATTAAACACCTCGTGAAAGGTGGGGGCTCTTTAACAGCACTTCCGATTATCGAAACACAAGCAGGTGATGTTTCTGCATATATACCAACCAACGTAATTTCTATTACTGATGGACAAATTTTCTTAGAGTCTGATTTATTCAACTCAGGAGTAAGACCTGCTATTAATGTAGGTATTTCAGTTTCTCGTGTAGGTGGTGCGGCTCAGAAAAAATCAATGAAAAAGACTTCAGGTACACTTAAATTAGATCAAGCTCAATATCGAGAATTAGAAGCATTTGCAAAGTTTGGTTCTGATCTTGACGCTGCTACCAAAGGAGTATTAGACAAAGGATCAAGAAACGTTGAAATTTTAAAGCAACCTCAATTTTCTCCACTATCCGTTGGTAAGCAGGTTTCCATTATATATCTTGGAACCAAGGGGCTGTTAAGAGATGTCCCAGTGAATCAAGTTCGAAAATTCGAGGAAGAATTTTTGATAAAAATGGAGTCTGATCATAAAAAAGTATTGGATGCACTCACTGATGGTAAAATTGATAATAAATCAACTAATATTATAGAAAAAGTAGGTGCTGAAATTGCAAAAAACTTTAAGGCTTAAATACCCTATATGGCAAACTTAAAAGAAGTTAGAACGCGAATAGCTAGCACACAATCTACGCAACAAATAACTAAGGCTATGAAAATGGTCTCGGCAACTAAATTGCGTAAAGCCCAACAAGCGATTACTCAGATGAGACCTTATGCCGAAAAGCTAAATGGGATTTTACAAAATCTGTCTGATTCTGCTAAAGATGAGCCAAGTATACAAGGATACTTTGAGCATCGTGATGTTAAAAATGTTCTTCTAGTTGTAAATTCTAGCGATAGAGGTCTCTGTGGTGGATTCAATTCTAATATAACCAAAGAAGTAAACTCTATTATCCAAAAAACATATCAAGGGAAAAATGTTGAGGTTAAATTTTTAGGTAAAAAAGCTTACGAATTTTTCAAGAGACATTCATTTTCAATGGATACTTCATCAATGTCTATCTTCCAAGATTTAAATGCCAGCGATGCATTTAAATTTGGAGGAGAAATTATTGCTGATTTCCTGAATGGTAAGTATGACGAGGTTCGTGTTATTTATAATAAGTTTAAGAATGCGGCAACTCAAATCGTAACAGCAGAGAAAATACTTCCAGTAGAACTAGATGCTTTTGTGTCTTCAGATAAAGAACCATCTAAATACCTTGCTGACTTTGCTTTTGAACCAACAAAGAAAGATTTGTTATTCACTGTTATACCAAGAGCCTTAAAAACTCAACTTTACAAAACTATGCTCGACTCTCAAGCATCAGAACATGGAAGTAGAATGGTGGCAATGGATAAAGCTACTGAAAATGCAGGGGAACTTATTTATGACCTCAAATTAGAATATAACCAAGCTAGACAGGCAGCAATTACTACTGAGATTTTAGAAATCGTAGGTGGTGCAGCAGCCCTAGAGGGATAGTAATATTTGGATAGAAATTTTAGCCCAATCATTTTTGATTGGGCTTTTTTGTTTCTTAGTGCAAGTTTTATGAATAAATTAACTAGTAGTAAAAATAATTCTGTTGCTTTTTTGTAAGTTTGCCCTACAAGAAAATACAAGATCTTACCATGAAATATAGTATTAGAATTGGATTATTGGTTGTCATAGCAGTTTTTGGATACTTAATCTTTGAATCTATTGCAGAACCCATTCGATATCAAAAGCAGGTAACTATTAAAGAAAAAGCTGTTATTGAAAAATTAGCTATTTTGAGAGATGGTCAATTGGCATATCGTGAAAATAAGGGTGGTTTTGCAGGTAACTTTACAGACTTACTTGATTTTATGCAAAATGGTCAACTAAAAGTTCTTATTCAACAAGGAGATAAAGATGACTCAACTACAGTTTACAAAGTTGAAGAATATTTTGTTAGCGTAAAAGATTCATTATTTGGAGATGTGGATGTTCCAAATCTCAAATTTGTACCATTCAAGGACTCGATTCAGTTTAATATTGCATCAGGTGAAATCAAGAAAAATGCGGTAACTGTTCCTGTTTTTGTAATTTCTGACCCTGAACCATTTAGTAAAGAGAGAAGAAAGAAAAATGATCCGTTAAAAGTAGGGTCTATCTTCGATGCAAACTATAGTGGAAACTGGGACTAGTTTACGATGAGTTATGTTAACATATCACAATGCTGTAAGCGATAAATTAATCATATTTTTAGATTATGATTCTTCAATTTATCAGATTTATTCGAAAGATAATCAATTAAAATATCGGTTGAATCACCATGATATTTCCTCATTTCCAGAAGAATTATCAGCAGCTATTTTTAGCTCTACATATCTACAATTAGTTAATAGTAAATTTGCTTTGTGTCCATTGGTTGAAGAAAAAATCGATCCATTTTTTCAGTTAAATCACGGGACGGGCATTGATTTTTTAACAGCCCAAAATGGCACTTTTAAAATTGGATATGAAAAACATCAATCTTTTGATTTATTGACCAAAAAATTAGTAAATACTAATGTGGCTACTGACATTGAATTACTATTTGAGTATACTTCAAAAAAAACTCATAAACATGCACTCTATTTCTATGAACATCAGGGAATTTTATCCATAATTGCCTGGAGAGATAATGTGTTCGTATTATCCAATCGATATTCTGTAGGCAATACAGACGAGTTGTTTTATTTTGTCATGTTGGTTATTGAACAACTAGAAATTCCAATACAAAAAATTTATGTAGAGTGTATTGCCTCATTAGATAACTACGAGGAGTATAAATCATTGTTTAAAAACTACTTACTATCTTTTCAGCACACTACTATATTGGATTTTAAATCGAATGAAGATAACTCCAAAATTCTCAGTCACTTTTTTGCTCAATGCGTATTATAAGTGGAACGTATAAAGGGTTTCGTTTTCCTAATCGTAACATGCCTCATGCTAGACCAACTACTGACCGAGCAAAAGAAGCCCTTTTCAATATTTTAGGTCAGAGATTCTATTATGAAGATATTCATGTTTTAGACCTATACAGCGGTATGGGTAGTGTAGCTCTTGAATTCTGTTCTAGAGGTGCTAAGTATGTTACTGCTATTGATAATCATCGAAAATCATTAGACTATATCAAAGAAATTACAATTGAATTGAACATCAAAAACTTATCAATCAAGCTATCCAAGTCCTTAATCTATTTAAAAAAAACGACTAAACAGTTTGATGTAATTTTTGCAGATCCACCTTACAACGCTAATCGTGAGATTGACGAGCTTATCCAACTTTTGTCCAAAAGGAATTATTTAACATCGGAGGGTGTTTTTATTTTGGAGCACCAAACTATGAAACAAATTAACCATCCAGCATTGGTAGAATCTCGCAATTATGGACAGAGTACATTTTCTTTCTTTAAATTTGCGAACGAACATGAGTAAAGTTGCACTATTTCCTGGTACATTTGATCCATTTACCCTTGGGCATTTAGACATCGTCAATCGCGGATTGAATATGTTTGATGAAGTGGTAGTAGCTATTGGGATGAATATGAAAAAAAAATATATGTTTTCACTAGAACAACGAGAACAATGGATCAAAGAAATATTTGATATTGAGCCACGCGTAAGAGTAGCCTCCTATGAAGGGCTTACGGCCAAATATGCTGAGCAAATCGGAGCACATTTTATTTTAAGAGGCCTACGTACTAATCGAGACTTTACCTATGAAAAACAGATTGCTTACGTGAATGAAGATATGTCGCCAACTATTAATAGCGTATTTTTGATGAGTCATCAAACCAATGCAACTGTTAGCAGTACCATTGTAAGAGATCTCATTCAGTTTGGGGGCGATTATGAAAAGTACTTGCCAACTTCAGTTTGCAAGGCAATTCGATCATAATTTACTAGTTAAGTGTGTTTAGATATGCATCGATGATGAATCGAATAGCAGGGTAAGTGTCCAAATCATTCAAGGATAAGTTATTGATATCCATCCATTTTACTTCTTCAATTCCCTCCTCAATTTGAGGCACAAAGGATTGTTCTTGATTTCCGTTCATTCGATACCAATGGGTTTGTTTGATGATCGATTGTTCGTTTTGGTAATAAGTATGAAATGTGTTAGGCAAACCATGAATTAGACTGATGTTTTTTGCACCTGTTTCCTCCATTACCTCTCGTATGGCACATGTTTTGATATCTTCTCCCGGTTCAAGTTTTCCTTTTGGGAGGTCCCATTTTCCCAGTCTTTTGATGAATAGCAATTCATTTTTAGGATTCAACACCAAGCCTCCTGCTGCAGTAATTAGATGAAATACCTTTTGAACTTTTTTCATCAATTTTATTGGATTCCCCAGAAGTAAAATCGTGGTTTCGTTGGAATTTTCATTAGCCAAGGTTAGGGTTTTTTTTATGTGTTCCTCTTCCGAATTCGGAATGATAAAGTCTGGGTTATCTATTTTTATTTCATCTTCATCGTTGGCAAGAATCAGTCGATGTTTCCCATGAAAAATATGATACATTTGTCTTACAATTATAAGTTCAATGATTGAAACAAAAATCGCCAAAATATTATTAGAAACAAGATCGATCAAGTTATCGCCTGATCAGCCATTCAAGTGGAGCAGTGGATGGAATAGTCCGATTTATTGTGACAACCGAACGGTGCTTTCACATGCTACTTATCGCAAAGAAATCAAGGAGATGCTTTCCAAAAAGATTAAGCAACACTATCCCGATACGGATACCATCATAGGGGTGGCTACTGCTGGAATAGCTATGGGAGCATTAATTGCTGATGAGTTGAACTTAAGTTTCGCTTATTGCAGGCCAGAGACCAAATCACATGGATTAAAAAGACAACTGGAGGGTAGAGTAGCAGAAGATTCCAAAATAGTGGTATTAGAAGATTTGATAAGTACGGGGGGAAGCAGTTTGAAGGTGGTGAATTACCTCCGTTCCGAAGGCTATGATATTCTGGGTATGGCAGCGATATTCACCTATGGATTTCCGGTAGCTGCTGCCAATTTTGAGGCTGCGAATTGTGCGTGCATTACGTTGGGCAATTATAGTAGCATGATACAGGAGGCAGTTGCGTCGGGGTATGTGCAAGCAACTGACTTAGACAAATTAGCCCAATGGCGAGAAAGCCCCGATACATGGGGATAGGTTAAAAAAAACAGGGGTGTCTGTCTTGTAAATTATTGTAAATTGGTAGATTAGATTTAGATTATTTTTTCTCCAATTTATCGTTTTTGGAATCGGTTGAAACTGTCACTCGAATACCTTTTTTGAGTTTTTTACTGATGGCATCATAAGGTCCAACGATCACTTCTTCGATTCCTTTGATACCTGATACAATTTCGATGTATCGGCTGTCTTGTATACCCGTTTGAATAACGTGTTTTACGGCCTTACCCTCTTCGATGCTAAATATGACTTCGTCTTTGCGTTCATCACGTGTGGTGGTGTCTTCTTCGGTGCGAGTCCCAATGGCCTCAATGGGTAGGCTAGGCACTTTTGTTTTGACTTGGGTTTGAATTTCGACATTGGCACTCATTCCTGGCAAAAATGGAGCATCTGTCAAGGCAAGTAAGTCCATATAGCTGGATTTTAAGAGGCGGATTTTTACTTCAAAATTGGTGACTTGGTCACTCGACATGGCATTGCCTGCGTTTTTTGCACTTTTTGCAATTTCAGTTACGATAGCTTTGAATGGTCGCTCGTTGTATGCATCTACTTCTACCAATGCAGTATCTCCTTTTTTGACGTAGAGGATATCATTTTCATTGACGTCTACAATTACTTCCATGTTATTGAAATTTGAAATGATCATGATTTCGGTACCGGCCATTTGTGCTGTACCTACTACACGTTCTCCTTTTTCATTATTCAATGCACTAACTACACCGTCTGAAGGTGCAAAAATGCTTGTTCTGCCCAATGCTTTATTGGCCTCATTCAGGCTTGCTCTGGAATTATCGATGCCAAACTTGGCAGCGGCTAAACGTTGTTCTGCAGCAGTGACTTCACTTTGAGCTACTTGATAGGCAGTATTAGCAGCATCCCATTCGGCCTTGCTTAGTACTTCTTGGTCGAAAAGTTTTTGATTTCGAGCATATACCACTTTTTGCTCTTTGAGTCGAGCATTAGTTTGGGTAAGTTGGGCTTCGCTGGTTTTAAAATTACTTTGAGAACTGCTCAATCCTGCTTGTGCTCTATCCTTTGCAGTAACATATAAGTCAGGATTAATTTTTAATAGAAGTTGTCTTTCATGAACTGTGTCTCCTTCTTGAACATATAACTCTTTAATTTCTCCAGACACGTCAGCACTGATTTTTACTTCTGCTTCTGGGCGAATTTTACCATTGGCACTTACTGTACTGATTATGGTCCGATTTTGGATTTTTCCGATACTCACTTTAAGCTCACCGCGTTTTCGGTTTTTGCCAATGATTATAAAAGCAGCCATTAAGACAACTAAACCAATGGTGAGATATATTTTTTTTCTGGTCATTATAATGATAGTTCTTTTCCTTTATAAAAGTCAATGATTAATGTTCTGAATACCAATTCGTATTTTGCATTGAGGAGTTGTATTTGTGCTTGACTCCATTGGTTTTTAGCAGTGAGTAGGTCTACGCTATTCATTGCTCCCGCATCATAACGTTTTTGACTGAATTCAAAGTTTAATTTTTGAGCTTTAGCATTTTGTGTGTTTGCTTCATAGCGACTACGAGCTATTTTCAAATTGGTGTATGCACTAGTCACATCATTCCTTAACTGATTTTTGGTTGATTGAAGGTTCAACTCACTAATTTTGGTATTCATTTTTGCGTTTTCTACAACCGTTCTGTTTCGATAACCGTTGAATAAAGGAACAGAGATTGATATACCTACTTGCTGACCTAAGTTGTCTGATAGTTGATTGCTAAACGCTTTATCAGAATAAGTGGTCTCGATGTTTGGGACGAGTACATTTTCAAGAGTGTTTTCAGTAAATCCAATGGGAACAAAGGTGGTATCTCCAAAATTGACACTTTTGCCACTTTGAGAATAAACAGTATTGATATTCCCATAAGCAGATATGGTTGGCTGAAGTCTTGACCCAGCTACTTTTTCACCATATTGATTCTGGGTTATTAATGCTTCTGCTTGTTTTATTTCTGGTAAATTTTGAAGTGCTATCTCATAAATATCTTTGACACTCTCATATAGATTGTTGGGTTCGTTAATTGCAATATCCACATTAATTAATAATGGCTGATCGAGGGGATATTGCATCAAATTCATCAAGTTATTATATCCAATTTGGATAGCATTTTTTGCATTAATGATATTGACCAAATCATTAGCAGATTGAGCTTGTAAGTTGAGTACTGTGCTTCGATTCGTTGCTCCATTTTTTAAAAGTATTTGAGCACGATCTAATTGACTTTTAGTAATTTCATTTTGAGATTTTGCTAATTTGAGGTTTTCCTCTGCTTGAATAATTTGTAAAAAAGTGCTAGAAACAGATAATGCAATTTGATTTCGAATAACCGCTGTTCCAGCTTTATTAGCTTCAATAGCCAAGCGATTTTGTTTAATGGTATTGTTAACCTGACTTCCCCCATATAATAATAAGCCTGAACTAATGGAGAACGAGTTACTTTGAATAGATGTATTATTAAAGCTATTTGTAAATGGGTCAATGGTTCTACCAATATTGTAGTTGTGATTTCCACTACCGTTGAGTGTAGGTATTCGACTCAGTTTACTTTGCTTTAAGTTGTTTTTTGCAATTTCTCCTTGTAAAATATTCTGTTGAATATTTGTGTTATTTTCTAGGGCATAAGCGATGCATTTTTGTAGTGTCCATCCAGATGTTTCTTGAGCATTTATGCTCATAAAACTTACCAATGAAATTGCTAGAAATAGTTTATTCATAATGAAAACTTACAACACAAATCTAATGGCATCTTTGATACTTTGTGTGTTGACTCGACTAATGGAGCATTATCTTCGTTTTATTTCAGTTTGATTCATGTAGTTTTGTGTGGTTGAATTTCTGGAAATCCATAGGTTTGTTTTTTCTCCCACAACTTACATGGACACGTGAGGTTGCAGATAAAGAGGTGTTTTTAACCTTTGATGATGGACCGCATCCTGAAATTACGCCTTGGGTAGTCAATGAATTGGATAAAGTGGGTGCAAAAGCTACTTTTTTTGTAGTTGGAGAAAATGCTCATCGGTATTTCACTCTAGTCGATAAGATGCAGAAATCTGGACATCGGGTAGGCAATCATACTCATCGACATATTAAAGGATGGCGTGTTTCATCAAATGTTTACATGGAAGATATTGCCAATTGTGAAGATTATCTGACGGAAAATACAATCTTCAGACCACCTTATGGTCAGATAAATTTTGCATCCATTCCTGCTATTCGAAAAAAATATGAAGTAATCATGTGGGACGTGCTAAGTAAAGACTATTTAAAACGATTGAATGTGAAACGAGCCTTAAAACGAATAAAAAAAGCGACAAAACCCGGAAGTATTATTGTGTTTCATGATAGTGCAAAAGCAGAGACTAACCTGAAGGCTATGTTACCCAATTATCTTAAATTTTTAGAAGAAGAAGGTTATAAAATGTCTGTACTATGATTATTATTCAGTTGATAATTGGCTTATTTTTTTTGATACAATTATTTTCTTGGGTATCAATTTTAACATACCAGACAAAGGAAATTCAAACTAGATTGAGTTATCCAAAGGTTTCTATTTTATTGGCTGCACGTAATGAAGAAAAATTGATTCTGAGGTGCTTGGAGGCGATTTCAAATTTGAATTTTCCTAAAGATAAATTAGAGATTCTAATTGGAGATGATGCGAGTACAGATCAAACAAGCCATTTAGTAACTGAATTTATCAAGGATAAGCCCAGTTTCCAACTATATTCAATCTCTAAGACAATTGGGAAAGGGAGAGGAAAAGCAAATGTATTGGGTCAATTAGCTCATAAGGCTGATGGAGAGTTTTATTTTATTACGGATGTGGATGTAGAATTACCACAAGATTGGATTTTGGGTTTATTGCAGGAGTTTGAAGATGGTGTAGGGATAGTTAGTGGAACTACTATGTGTGAACGAGGCCATTTTTTTGCAACCATGCAGAGCATCGATTGGCTACATTTTATGGGGTACATAAAGGCATTTACCCATGTAGGGGTAGGATGTACAAGTGTCGGAAACAATATGGCTGTACGTGCCGCGGCCTATTGGCAAACAGGAGGATATGAAGAAATGGACTTTTCCATAACAGAGGATTATAAGTTATTTCATGAGGTAACTTCACGAAATTGGGAGTGGAGAACGGTATTGAGTGATTACTCACTCGGGTTAGCTTGGTATATCCCTAGTGTTAGCGAAATGCTGCATCAACGTAAGCGGTGGCTAATTGGGGCAAGGGATTTACCACTCAATTGGAAGGCGATGATTTCATTGTATGGGCTTTTTATACCGGCATTAATTATACTTTTTGTCAAAAACCCAGAAATGGCTATGATGGTCTGGCTAGCTAAGTTTCTCATTCAATCCCTCTTCATTAATGTATTGTGTATCAAAACCCAGGTTAGGCCGTTTAAATTTTGGGAGTTGATTTGTTATGAATGGTATGTGTTGTTGAACACATTCGCAACAGCTATTTTTTATTTTTTACCTTTTCAATCAGTTTGGAAAGGTCGAAGATATGCAGCATCCTATATTCGAGATGGTGTAGATTGATTAATTTGATTTAAAAACTAATTTTGAGTTATGTATCCAAAATTATTGACTATTCCCATACCAGAATTTTTGCAAGGCATACTACCCGCTAATTTTACCATACATAGCTATGGTTTGATGATTGCACTTGGAGTTATCGTTGCTTTTTATGTGATTTTAAATTTATCTAAGCATTTAGCGATTAATTCTGATCAGCTTTCTGAATTATTCATCTGGTCAATTGTATCAGCTTTTGTTGGGGGTAAGTTGTTTTTCTTTTTGGAGGATATCCAAAAATATATTGATAATCCAGACTTAATCGGGGGTGCTATGAGGGGAGGTTTTGTATTTTATGGCTCATTGATTTTTACGGTTCCTATGATTATATTTTGGTTAAAAAAAAATCAGATAAGTGTAAGGCCTTTTATGGATATTTTGGCATTTGCTGCTCCAATACTTCACTCATTTGGGAGAGTGGGATGTTTTTTAGCAGGTTGTTGTCACGGAAAAGTTTGTGATTCATGGTTAGGAATAACTTTTAATCATCCAGATACTTTAGCGGATTTTAAAAATGTGCCTTTATATCCAACTCAACTTTTTGATATTGGTGTAAATATGGTCATTCTATTGGTTGTTATTTCTCTACGAAAGAGAAAACAATTTGAAGGGCAGCTTTTTCTGATTTATTTGATGCTCTATGCTTTAGGTAGGAGTATTGTAGAAAATTATCGTGGTGATGATTCACGTGGTTTTCTTTTTGATGGTTTACTATCTCACTCGCAGTTTATAGCAATAGTCATCATTTTGGTTTGTATTTTCATTTGGAGGAAGTGGCGAAAGGAGCCAACAATGATGTGATTACCTTAAAATTTGAACCTGATTTTGCCATTTTATGTGATAATTTTTTTCGCAAAGGGCTTCTCCATCTAAATGGGCAGGTAGAGGGTGGTTGGATGAGATAGTTAACTCGTCAATCTTTTTGTAGGTGATGGCTTTTTGGGTTAAATGTTTTCCTGCTTGAACGAGCGGTAAGTAATATAGACGAAGTAAAGTGGGAATATTTTTACACTCAACATATTCAAGCTTTTTATCATTGAGTTTAGCCAAAGGAGCTACCCTAAAACCACCTCCGTAATCACTTCCATTTGCAGCAGCTATCATGAAGATAGCAGTTTTTTTACCATTAATTTCCACTTTTTGTGATCGGTAAAACAAGATTTGTTTTACGATTTCGATCCAATATTTTGTTTTACTCGATAATAGAAATGTCTTCGATTGTGTTTTTTCTGCAATTGCTCCATCAAATCCAGCACCAAAACCATTAATAAACCGTATTTGATTACAAGACCAAATATCAATATCAACTTTTTTAGTAAACTGAAATGGAAGTTTAAGAATATCGCTGATTTCTAAATTTCCATAAAGCATTCGAGCTAAATCATTTCCAGTTCCAGCTGGAATAATATGAAGTGGAATATCAAAATATTCGAGTCCATTTATGGTTATATTAATTGTGCCGTCTCCGCCTATAATGCTTATGAGATCAAATGAATTTGATGCAATATTTTTTTGAATCGTTTTAACATCATTTATCCCTGTGGTTTCAAAGATGGTGAAAGGTGAACCTTCTTTTCTAATGATTGTTAGATATTCATTAAACAAATACACTGATTTCCCTCCTTGAGAAAAAGGGTTGTAAACGATGTGTATATTCTTAAATTTCAAAATCTAATTTAGATTAAAACAAATATCGTAAAAATACAAAGGTTGAGTAATTTTGACACATAACATGAAAAGTATAACATTAGTAGGAGGTGGTTTGGCAGGTTCTTTAGCAGCTGTCTATTTGGCCAAAAGAGGGTATGAGGTCGATATTTATGAACGAAGACCAGATATGCGTAATGTCGAAATACCAGCAGGTCGATCGATTAATTTGGCACTTTCTACACGAGGTATCGATGCATTGAAACGAGTAGGTTTGGATCAAGTTGTGTTGGATCAAGCTATACCTATGGCCGGCAGAATGATGCATGATGAAAAAGGTAATTTAGCCTATCAACCCTATGGAAAAGACGGTCAAGTAATCAATTCTGTGAGTAGAGCTCATTTGAATATTCAATTACTCAAATTAGCTGATGAACACAAGAATGTTAATCAATTTTTCAACATGCGGTGCCAAGAGGTGGATATTGAAAATAGTATTTGTAAATTTACAAATGAGAAGACTGGAGAAAATATAGAAGTAAAGTCTGATTATATTTTAGGCAGTGATGGAGCATATTCACCTGTGCGACTTAAGATGATGAAGAATGATCGATTTGATTATTCTCAAAGCTACACGAAGAGTGGCTATAAAGAGTTAAGTATTACGCCTACTCCAGATGGTAATTTTGCGATGGATCCGGATTCTTTGCATATATGGCCACGAGGCAATTTTATGATGATTGCTCTTCCCAATCCTGACAAATCATTTACGTGTACTTTATTCATGCCTTATGCTGGAGAAGTAGGTTTTGATCAAATAAATTCTGACCAAGAAATTCTGAATTTTATGAATACGTACTTTGCGGATGCAGTTCCTTTAATGCCGGAGTTGTTAAATGACTTTAAACGAAATCCAGTGGGTAGTCTTGTTACGGTTAGGTGCTATCCTTGGCATATGAAAAAAGCCACATTGATTGGGGATGCTTGTCATGCCATTGTTCCCTTTTACGGTCAAGGAATGAATTGTGCTTTTGAAGATTGCGTTGAGCTAGACAATTGCTTAGAAGAATTTGGTGATTGGGACAAAGCCATGAATGAATACCAAAAAAGACGTAAACCCAACGCAGATGCGATAGCAGATTTGGCATTGCAAAATTTTATTGAAATGAGGGATTTAGTTGGTGATAAAGATTTTCTTCACTACAAAAAGATGGAACACCAACTTTGTGAATTACACCCAGATTTATTCAAATCACAATATGAGATGGTGACGTTTAGTAAAGTCCCCTACAGTGAAGCCAAAATTAAAGGTGCTCAAAATACGCAACGTGTTCACGATTTGATTGCATCCAAATATGAGGATAAAATTACCGATCGATCATTCGTCGAAGAATGGTTTGCCTAGCGTGCAGTTATCTATTAATTAACTATTAGTTTTTTAGTAGTTGACCCATTGGAGGTTAATACTTGAACTAGATAATACCCTTGTGGTAAATCAGTAGTTATAATAATCTTGTCGGTAAATGCTTTTTGTTGGTATATGATTTTACCATTAATGTCAATAATATTTATTTGAACATTATCTTGTTGGCCTACTTTTATTTCAAATATTCCACGAGTAGGGTTAGGAGTAATGACGATTTTAGGAATAGTATTTGTTACAATTCCGTTAGTTTTTGGTTTTTTCAATCTTACCGTATAATCCTCAACTTCTCCAGGTGTATTTTCGCAAGGAGACATTGGATTTGTGAAATACTGACTTCGCACCCTTAGTCTGAGGTTCTTATCTGTTAGTGCTTGGTTGGGAACCGTAAATAAACCAGTTGCTTTTTTGTCTGTATTGTTTAGTTCAGTAAATATAATCTGTTCTTTATCAGTAAACTCTCCATCACGATTGAAATCAATCCATGCAGTTACTGAATCCTGATCAAAAACATAAAACATTCCAACTTCGATTGTGTATTCTTTACCTAGTTCTAGTTCTGTAGATTGAGCTGTAAAGTCTCCGTAGAACTCTTGATCTGAGCTATTTTCGATAGATTCTAATTTCACAAAATTGATGTAGTCCGAACCTGCCCCATTAGTAGCGGGTATACAGTAATTAAATTCTCTAGTCAGATAATCAAAAACATATGTTTCAGACTGATTCCCACTTTCTGTTTTGGCTATAACTTTAAAGTATATATGTTCTCCCAAATTATTGGAAGAAATTGGTTTGGTTGATTTCCATGTATTATCCCCTATATTTTCCATTATTAGACTGCTATCTAATGAAAAATTATTGACGTTCCATAATACCTTCACTTCAGATAATATTTGGTCAGATTTTATAATGGAAGTGATATATTGATCAACACCATCTTTAGGTAAATCATCTGTAGGAGTGTTGGATATATTAGTGTGCGTAATCGATGGAAAATTATTTCTTCCAACGAGTGTATATTCCCATAACCCTCGACCCCACGTAGCTGCTCTGAGCGTATTGCTTCCGTAGTGAATTTCTAAGTCTTTGACAGTTACATTAGGGAGGTTATTATTATATAATGTCCACTGCGTCGCAGATTTACTTTTGTAATAAACTCCAATTTCACCTCCTACATAGATGTAGGAAGAGTCACTATGATCTATAACTACTGTGCGAAGTGGCATATTCCCCAAGTTATAAGTAATGTTTTGCCATGTAGCTCCCTGGTCATTTGAGATATAAACTTTTTTATTGTCGTTCTGGTAACGATTGTAAACAACGATAATCTTATTTTTATCTCTTGGGTCAAAGGCAATATCACGAACATAGTAACCAGGAAGACCATTTTCAATATTTGTCCAAGACTCTCCTCCGTTATTAGTTATTCGGATTAGATTATTTCTAGCTATGGCAATTACATTTGAGTCGGTTTCTGCAATGGCAGCTTCACCTATGACTCCAATGTTGGGGTCAGATTTAAATTGCCATTGTCTCCCAAAATTATTTCCAGCATATAGTGTATCACTGAAGTGATATACTTGCATGCTGTTTTGAGGATTTAGAAGAAATGGTGCCTCCCAAGCTGCTTTGCCACTTCCCCCGTTGGGGTTGCCACATCCTCTTCTGTTTAGACCACCATTATGCGTATAGTTACGAGTTCCGTATTGCCAACTGCCAATCATCCAATCGTAGTTTAATGGGTGTACTATAGCTTCCATACCATCTCCACCATTCCATTCAACCCAGCCATTTTTATTCAAGATACTTGATCCATTGTCTTGAGAACCAGCCATATTTAAATCATAATTTCCTTGACCAAGTCCAACAGCATAGAATTCTCGAATAGCTGTACCGTCATTTAGACGTGTCCAGTTATTTCCATTGTCATCACTCTTGGCAAAATAACCGTCTGTACCAACATAAAATATTCCATTGATGCATTGAGCAATTCTCAAATCTGCATGAATATATGCATCATTTTGATTGGCCCATTCTGTTTTCTGAGTGAAAGTGAGTCCACCATCTGTAGAAGCAAAAAGATCGACATAACCATAGATCATATTATTGGTATTTACATCAGATACAGCAAAGGCAAGACCACTACTATTGGGGTTGCTAAGTGCGGTAAACAAAATTCCCTCAGTAGTTGATTTGTATACATTATCTGTAGAAGCTGCATAGACATGGGAGGGATCTGCTGGCGAACATGATAGATAAACCCTTTTATTACCGTTATTGGGCAAACTACCTCCATTAGAAAAAGAAGTTCCACCATCAGTAGAAATTTTTATTCTGTTTACATCAGAGGTAACATATCTATAGGCATAAATAGTTGTGTTTTTTGTTGGATGAAAATTTACATCTGTTGTTCTTCCATTAAAGGGGCTACTCCATGTACTTAAATTATCATTAGATACAAATAAGCCTTTGGTAGAGCATATAAAAATCTGATTTGCCACATTAGGGTGATACGCTATCTTGTAGATATGTTCATTATCGCCCAAACCACCCCATCCAAGATTAGTAGGGTTGAAATCTGATTCGATCCATGTAGAGCCACCATCAGTACTCCTATATATTCCGTGTGTGTAACCTGCACCACCATGTTCTACAGAAATTAAAATTTCATTAATGTTAGAAGGATTTACAGCCAAAGTGGGAACTCCAGAAGCAACTAAAAAATCGGTGGTATTTTCCCAATTAGCACCGCCGTCAGTTGTTCTCCAAAAACCACCGCTTCTACTCCCGATGAACATGTGTTTATCATTATTTGGATTTACCCAAAAAGTTTCTACACGTCCTATGCCGGGGGAGTAATGACTGGTTACATTGTTTGCATCCCACGGACCAAGTTCTAACCATCCATTTGGAAATGAAGTTTTGTGTTTTAAATTATATTGACTTCCAACAAATTCTGAGTATGCCTCTTGAGGGAGATAATGATTTATATTATAGCGATTACCTGAGGGGAAATATTTACTTTCATTTTCAGACCTCCACCGTTCAAATATTTTGTATCCAGAACCTTTACCCTTTCCATTTAAATCAAAGTAATTATTTGCTGCGTCAACTACTTCGTAGAAATTGTAGGAGTTATCCATCATCATGTCTTTGTAGCTTACCGACTGAGAAAGAACAACATTATGTGAGGTAATGAATCCTATTAATAAAAAGGTCTTAACTATTGAGATTGTTAATTTACTATTCATGAACAACAAATATATTACCTCAATTAAAATTTGATTTAGGTATAAAAATTTCTAGGATAGATTTTACCATATCATGACGAAGGGTTAAAGCTCTTCAGCAAAGTATTCATAAAAATATGGAATAGTTTCTATGCCCTTATAAAAGTTGAATAGGCCATATTTCTCGTTGGGAGAATGGATGGCATCGCTATCTAAACCAAAGCCCAATAATACTGTTTTTAAACCCAATACTTCTTCAAATAAGGCAACTATTGGAATGCTTCCACCTCCTCGAGTGGGGACAGGTTTTTTACCAAAGGTTTTTTCCATTGCCCTGCTAGCTGCTTTGTATGCCGCACTATTCGTTGGGGTTACAGCTGCTTCACCGCCATGATGTGGTGTGACTTTTACTTTGACAGATTTAGGTGCTATTTTTTTAAAGTGGTCTTGAAATAGTTGAGTGATTTCTTTTGAGGTTTGACTGGGAACTAGTCTCATGCTAATTTTAGCATATGCTTTGCTAGGTAACACAGTTTTTGCACCTTCACCTGTGTATCCTCCCCAAATTCCATTGACGTCTAAAGTAGGTCTAATTCCTGTTCTTTCAATGGTTGAATATCCTAATTCACCCATGACATCGTCTACTTCCAATTCACTTTTAAATTCATCAAGGCTGAATGGTGTTTTGCTCATAGCTTCTCTATCTTCATAACTAACAACATTCACTGTATCATAAAATCCAGGGATCGTGATACGGCGATTTTCGTCATGTAAACTACTAATCATATTACATAATACATTGATGGGGTTACCAACTGCACCACCATAGGTACCACTGTGTAAATCAATCTTTGGTCCTGTTACCTCAACCTCAACATAGCTTAATCCTCGCAGACCTGTATCAATACTTGGAGTATCATTGTCAATCATTCCGGTATCTGAGATAAGTACTACATCTGCTGCAAGTTTTTCTTGGTTGTCTTTGACATAAATACCCAAATTAGTACTCCCAATTTCTTCTTCTCCTTCGATCATGAATTTAACATTACAATGGAGTGTATCTGTCTGCATCATGGTTTCAAAAGCTTTGAGGTGCATGTAAAATTGTCCTTTGTCATCACAGGCACCACGAGCATAAATATTACCATTTTTTACTGTAGGTTCAAATGGAGGGGTGTTCCACAGCTCGTCAGGGACTGATGGTTGAACGTCATAATGGCCATATACTAAAATCGTTGGTTTATTTGGGTCTATAATTTTGTCACCGTATACAATAGGATTACCCGATGTTTGTTCAAGAGTTACATTATCTGCACCTGCTTCTTTGAGTCTCATAGCAGTATATTCTGCACAACGTTGAACATCCAAAGCATAGGCAGAATCAGCACTGATGCTAGGTATTCTTAAAAGGTCAAAGAGTTCGTTCAAAAATTTATCCTGATTGTTTTCTATATATTGCTCGCGTGTCATATTTTAAGCGAATTTAGAGATTTACATTTGCAATCAAAATAGCAACTATATCGTTTGTTAATTAATGACTAATCCGATTTATAGAGCCACTGTTTTCCTTTTCCTATTTTTTGTTTATGGATTCACCCTAGCAGATCAGCCCAATGCCCTTCAGATCCTAAAAAAGGTTGAACAAAAATTAGTTTCTTCATCGATGTATGCAGAATTAGAGGTTACTATTGAGCGGCCCAGATGGATAAAAAAAATGGAATTACACACTTGGTCAAAGGGGAAAGAATTAGCAGCTGCGTATGTTTCTGGTCCAGAGAAAGATAAAGGGACTGTTTACATGAAAAATGGTAATTATGTCTATAATTACCTACCCAAAATCCGAAAAACTATTAAATTACCTGCTACAATGCTCAATCAAAGTTGGATGGGTACTGATTTAAGTGCAGATGATTTGGTAAAATTAACCAAATTAGTTAATGATTTTACTGCCAAAATAATAGGCACTCAGACAGTTTCTGGAAGGGAATGCCATGTCATTGAATTATTACCCAAAACTGAGGCTGATGTTTTGTGGGGGAAGCTAGTTTTATACATTGATAAACAGGAGTATATCCAACTAAAAACAGTGTTTTACGACGAGGATTTATCGGAGGTTAACACATTAATTGGAAGTGAATTAAAAGTATTTAGTGGGAGAAAATTAGCGTCTAAGTTAGTTATGATTCCAACCAACAAATCGGGGCATAAAACAACTATTAAATATTCTAAAATTATTTTTAATGAGAACATTCAAGACTCGTTCTTTTCTAAGGAAAATATTGCTAAAATAAAACCTTAGTTGATCATTTGCTATATTTGAACTATACATGAGAAATTCCTTATTACTAATGTGTTACATTGTGTCTTTGACTGTTTTTGGTCAAATCGAAACCAAGCGTTTATCAAATGTTCCGGTAGATAAATATTGGAAGATGAATTTCAGCGAAAAAAGTACTCAATTGGAGTTGAGTAGACTTAAAAATCTAGAAGCTGCTCCTATGCCAATTATGAGGAGTAAAAAAGTGAAAGCAATTATTGATTCACAACGAAAACGAACGCTAGTAAAAAGTAAGTCCTCATATTTAAATTCACCGGAGGAATTGACACCAAATATTGAGTCAAGTTTTAATGGAAAACCAATTGGAATGGCTGGTATTCCAAATGATAATACCATGGCAATTAGTAATGATGGGTTTATAGTAAGTGCTATCAATACAACTGTGACTATACTCAATGAAAAAGGTGATCGACTAGGTTTTAAGAGTTTGTATGGCATGACAGCTGGTCAATTAGGATTACTTGATCGATACTATGATCCCAAAGTAATCTATGATCCTTTGTCTGACCGATTTATCCTCGTTTTCTTAGAAGGAAGTACAAGTGCAGATACGCGTATCGTAGTCGGTTTTACTGAAACAAACGATCCCACGCAAACATGGAATTTTTATGCCTTAAATGGAAAACCACTTGGAGGAAAAACCTGGAGTGACTACCCAATTATTGCTCATAATAAGACCGATATATATATTACCGTTAATCTTCTTAGAGATAACGAAAGTTGGCAAGAGGGTTTTGTTGAGAGCTTTATATGGCAGGTTAACAAACAAGACGGTTATGATGGAAATGAAGATTTAAGACAAAATCTTTTTTCTGGTATAAACTATAATAATAAACCGGTTTGGAGTATTTGTCCTGTTCAGCCGGGTATAGATTTTGATCAGGAAAATATGTACTTCTTATCTGTAAGACCTGATGCGATGTCAAATGACACTCTGTTC
Organism: uncultured Bacteroidota bacterium; assembly: GCA_913050005.1. GTDB lineage: Bacteria > Bacteroidota > Bacteroidia > NS11-12g > UBA9320 > UBA9320. The sequence goes on along the minus strand of CAJXBI010000002.1, from coordinate 8,149 downwards.
CTGCATGAGATAACAAATTCAACAACCTCTGGAAATGCTCAGCACAAATTAAGTGTGTTAACGACAGATTTACCTTATGGAGTGCCACCCACGGCATACCAGCCTGTTGTTGGATATAGATTGCAAACAAATGATACTCGAGTGCTAAGTGCAGTATATCATGATAATACAATTCATTATGTTCAGTCGAGTATTTTAACTGACGAAATTCGGTCAGGGATTTATCACGGAATTATTTCTTCAATGAATGAAATGCCACAAGTAAATGGAACTATTATTTCATCTAATGAATTGGATTTTGCATATCCGTCTATTGCGTTTGCTGGGAATACCAAACTAGACAATCAATCTATGGTAATTACTTTTTCTCATGTTGGCGAAAATGATTATGCAGGAACAAGTGCCATATATCACAACAAGAGTGAGGGATTAGAATCAATTTATTCAAATGTAGTAAGCTTAAAATCTGGTGATAGTTTAATCAACACATTTGTGGCAGACACTGCCGAACGATGGGGAGATTATACAGATATTCAACGAAAGTATAACGAACCAGATATTATATGGCTATGCGGAAGCTACGGTGACAGCCTTGGAAGAAATAACGTATGGCTATCTAAACTGAGCGTAAAAAATGATTTAATTGTCGAAGATAAGTTTCTAGTTTATCCGAATCCTGTAGAATCGTCCGTTGAGATTTCAATCAATTTCATTTTAGATGACCAAGTAACGATTCAATTAGTTAATAACTTGGGCAGTGTTGTAAAAGAAATTAACCATGAGCCTGTGAGAAAAGGCAATGCTCGTTTTTTATTAAATACTGAAGATCTGTCTTCAGGAGTTTATATTCTTGCATTATACGATAGATCAGGTCAGAAAATTAATTCACAAAAAATCATAGTGAATTAATCTGTTAATATTGCACATGTGAATATGGACAGAATTCTAGTTGTAGGAAGTGGAAGTTGGGGTACAGCTTTAGTAAAAATATTGCTAGAGAATAGTCTAACATCAGTAGACTGGTGGGTGAGGAGCGATAAAATAGCTCAAAAAATTAATGCTGAAGGTAAAAACCCAAAATATCTTCGGTCAGTACGTTTAGACACCAACCGATTGAAAGCAAGTACTGATATCAAACAACTTATATCAGCCAATGATTACATTCTTTTAGTTACACCATCAGCGTTCATTGCTGACTTACTCAATGATATTTCACCAGACCAATTAAAAGGTAAGAAAATAATATCTGCTATTAAGGGTGTGGAACCCAATTCCCTGAAAATTGTTGGAGAATATTTATTTGAAAATAAAGGCGTAAGAGAGTCTGATTTTGGAGTAATAACAGGTCCGTGCCATGCTGAGGAAGTTGCTCAAGAAAAATTGAGTTATCTAACATTTGCAAGTACAAATCAAGATTTTGTTGATGAAATCTGTAAGGTTCTAAGATGCCAATATATCTCAGTATTACCAAGTGCAGATATTTATGGAACCGAGATTGCCGCAGTATTGAAAAATGTCTATTCAATTGCATGTGGAATTTGTCACAGTTTGGGATACGGAGATAATTTTCAAGCAGTTTTAGTTAGTAATGCAATTCGAGAAATCAAACGATTTATTGCGGCAGTTCATCCAATAGACAGGGATGCCGATGATAGCGCATATCTAGGTGATTTACTTGTTACAGCGTATTCTCAATATAGTAGGAACAGGACATTTGGTACGATGCTCGGGAAAGGGTACTCTATTTCCTCTGCACTTATGGAAATGGAAATGATAGCCGAGGGCTACTATGCTACCGAAAGTATTTACAAATTGAATAAGGAACATAAAATTTATATGCCTATTCTAGATTTTGTTTATCAGGTTGTTTACTCCAATTCAAATGTTAAAGAAGAAGCAAAAAGACTGACTCAATTACTGAACTAAAATGAAAAAAACCATAAATACTTTAATTTATACTTCATTAAGTTTAATGCTAATGGCGTATTTATTTAAGCTTCTAAACTGGCCGTTGACTTCAGATTTTTCTAAGGGTATTTTTTGGCTACACATTGCATCTTATATAGCATATTCATCGTTTGTAAATCCAAAAGATGATCGAATTATTTATCCTTTAGTAGTGTTGGTACTTGCCGTTTTATTTAATGTTTTTGATATTGGTGGTGGTTATGAATACATGCCTTTGATTATATTTTTTGTGATGTATTTATATGTGTCTTTTCACCTTTTAGTAAAGAATTACTTAGTCCAGAAAGATGTTCGACTATTAAAGCCAATAAATTATATTTCGGTTACGATATTGGGTCTATCTGTATTATTTAAATTATTTCATTTAGCAGGTGCAGAGACTATGTTAATTGTAGGCATAACAATTACAAGTATTGCAACATTTTTGAAAGGAATTTTTAAGGGTTTAGATTGATGAATGTAAGCTAGGCACATTGGCTTACAAGTAAATCTACATCCATCCAGCCCCCGCCATTATAACATTCAATACCCCTTCCATTAAGGAACGATTTTGCCTGTTCACTTCTGCCACCCACCAAACAACACAAAACAATGGGGGCATTCAGTGATTTAATTTCTTCAACCCGTTTGAAAATTTCTTTCAATGGGATATTTATGGAGGATTTTACGTGGCCTCTTTCAAATTCTTCTGGAGTCCTTACATCAATAATTACTGATTTTGATTTTTGAATAATATCTATAACGCTCATGATTTTTAATTGTAGACCACAAAGTGAGCTCAAAATAAGAGTCTAAATTATGATTGATATCATAATTGCGTATGATATTTGACAACTTATAGAGGTGTATGTCTTTATATTAATTTGGTAGTTAATATTTTAGGTAGAAATTTGTTCTATGCAAATTGTAGGGAATTTACGGATGATGGAAAAAGAGTTGATCGATCGCCAAACGCATTATAAATTACCATTATTTGACAAATTAAGTCCAATAGATCTGATAGATATGAATGATTTGATTGGGAAAACGATTTGCATTGAATATGAGGGATATTTGAACTCTATTTTATCTGGAGAAAAGATGAATAAGGCTTTCGGAGAGGGGCTTACATACAAAGAATTTATGGAAAGTCCGATCGCAAGTCCAAGTATAATGAAACCTGAGTTAAGTGAGATTCATAATGGGATAGCTCTAAGGGATTACGAATGGGAGGTGAAACATCATTTGAAACCACATTATGTGTATATTGCTCTAACTAGTAACTATAAGGTAGGTGTCACGCGTTCCACAAATACGCCCTATCGTTGGATTGATCAAGGTGCAACTCAAGCAATAATTTTGGCTGAGGTACCATACCGGCAGTTAGCAGGACTCATAGAAGTTAGCCTCAAAGATCACATCAGCGACAAAACTGCTTGGCAGCGAATGTTGAAAGGGGAGGCAGATACAAACAAAAATATTATTGAAATACGAGACGAAATGGCTGAACTAGTTCCCAAAGAATATCACTCTTTTTTATCAAATACACACGAAGTACAGTACATAAATTATCCAGTAATTCAATATCCAGAAAAGGTGAAAAGTTTAAAATTGGAACGGGAAAAAATTATTGAACAAAAATTGGTTGGAATAAAAGGACAGTATTTAATTTTTGAAGATGGAGTGATGAATGTAAGAAGTCATTCAGGTTCACGAATAAAATTTAGTTTCTAAATTAATTTTAAACCATCATATTGTATGAGTTGTTATAATCATAAAATCAAACACTTATCTTCGTAGCATTGGGACATCAAGAAACATCTGATAGAAAAAAAGACCACATTGAGTTAGCTTTTAAATCTGCTATAGCCAATCAAGATTCACGTTTTTACTATGAACCACTATTCGCTGGACATCCAGAGGGAAATCTTCCAGAAATATCTTTTGTGGGTAAAAAAATGCTTGCTCCGATATGGATAAGCAGTATGACTGGTGGCACTAAAGAAGCAGCTATAATCAATAAAAATTTAGCAAAAGTATGTGGCCAGTTTGGACTAGGTATGGGGCTTGGGTCTTGTAGAATCATCCTTGAGAGTGATGAATATCTGAAAGACTTTCAATTGAGAAAATATGCCAATGATGCCCCGCTTTATGCCAATCTTGGGATAGCTCAATTGGAGGAAATATTTGATGCTGATAAGAGTTATTTGATAACGGATTTAATTAACAAAACAGAGACAGATGGTCTAATCATTCATGTAAATCCCCTTCAAGAGTGGCTTCAACCTGAGGGAGATATTTTTAAAAGATCACCATTATCAACAATTAAGCAAGCAACTGATTTAGGCTTAAAGATAATTGTCAAAGAAGTTGGGCAAGGATTTGGACCTGCGAGCCTAAAAGAGTTAATGAAGCTTCCAGTTTCAGCAATTGACTTTGGAGCTCATGGAGGTACTAATTTTAGTAAGTTAGAAATGCATAGGGCTCATGAAATTAGGCAAGAAGCTTTCTCGAAAGTAGCTAATTGGGGACATTCAGCTGAGGAAATGGTTGGTTTTCACAATTGCCTTTTGGAGGAACTAGAGGGTCAACAAACTGAGGCTGATATTATCATTAGCGGAGGAGTTCGAGATTTTATGGAAGGCTATTATTTAACAGAAAAATCATACGCAAATGCTGTTTATGGACAAGCATCAGCATTTCTGAAATATGCAAGAGGTGATTATGAAACTTTGGAAGAATATGCCCATCTTCAGATAGAGGGGTTAAAATTAGCAAAGACTTATTTGAGATTAAAATCGTAGAAGTGAAAGTATCCGGATTTTCTAAACTAAGTAAGTCAGCCAAGATTGAATGGTTAATTGATAATCATTTTGGAGGGAGTGAAAAAGCTCGAAAGACGCTTGTAAGTTATTGGCATAGTGATGATAAATTACAACAAATCCATGATGAGTTTATAGAAAATACGCTAACTAATTTCTATGTACCATATGGGATAGCTCCGAATTTTTTGATTAATGGCAAGAACTACACGGTACCAATGGTTATTGAGGAGAGTTCAGTGGTTGCAGCAGCTGCAAAATCAGCAAATTTTTGGTTTGATAAAGGGGGGTTTAAGGCCACTGTTAAGAGTACTGTCAAAATTGGTCATGTACATTTTACATGGGATGGAGGTCAATTTGACTTATTGAAAAATTTTATTACATCTATAAATCAAAGGTTTTATTCAGAAACTCAATCCATTACAGCTAATATGCAGAAGCGAGGTGGTGGTATATTGGCTATAGATTTAAAAGATAAAACACAAGACATACCTAACTATTACCAGTTGGAAGTAAAATTTGAGACGTGCGATAGTATGGGTGCAAATTTTATAAATTCCTGCTTAGAAAAACTGGCTGAGGTACTTAAGTCTGAGGTTAATTCATCTTTATTATCACCCAATGAAGTTGAGATAATAATGTGCATTTTGAGTAATTATACTCCGGAATGTATTGTTAGAGTGGAGGTAAACTGTCCTATTGAGGAAATGGTTGAGGGTACAGATATTTCGGCACAGAAATTTGCGGAGCGGTTTGCACTTGCTGTTCAGATTGCCGAAACACAACCCTATCGAGCGGTCACTCATAATAAAGGAATTATGAATGGGATTGATTCTGTAATTTTAGCAACTGGCAATGATTTCAGGGCTGTTGAGGCTTCTGCTCACGCATATGCCTCAAGAAATGGGAAGTACTCCAGTTTGACTCACGCCCATATTGAAGACGGGGTGTTTAATTTTAGTATTGAAGTACCTTTAGCTCTCGGAACAGTTGGGGGTATTACTGGCCTACACCCAATGGTTAAGTTTTCTCACCAACTAATGGGCAATCCAAGTGCAGAGGAGTTAATGATGATAACCGCAACTGTTGGTTTGGCTCAAAATTTTTCCGCTCTAAGAAGTTTGACAACTACTGGCATACAACAAGGTCATATGAAAATGCACCTACTGAATATTTTGAATCAGCTTGAGGCAACTGAGGCAGAAAAGAAGACTATAGTCAATTATTTTATAAATAATACTCCGCATCATGCTGAAGTGGTTGATGTTTTTAGACGAGTTAGAGGTGGTGAAGTTTTGAATCAAAAACGTAACTAAATTGATTAAATTTTTCTCACATGGCAAATTACTTATAACAGGCGAGTACGTTGTACTCGATCAAGCTTTATCACTGGCAATCCCAACAAAAAAAGGGCAACATATGCTGATAAAAGAATTTGAAGAGGAGTCAAGAACGCTCTTTTGGAAAAGTTTAGGAGATGACGGGAATGCTTGGTTTGAGCAAAAGTTTTTAATACATAAAAAAACAAAATCAAATAACAATTCAGTGATTTGTGATCCAAACGCTCAAAATCAAAATGAGGTTGCCGAAATGTTAGTACGCATTTTAAATAAGGCAATTTCACTGAATGTGGATTTTTTGGCAGATAAAAGCTATCAAGTCGAAACGAGGTTAGAATTTGACAGATCTTGGGGTTTGGGTAGTAGTAGCACATTGATTTGTAACATTGCAAAGTGGGCAGAAGTTGATGCTTTTGAACTATCCAAAGCGAGTTTTGGAGGGAGTGGTTTTGATATAGCTGTCGGAATGATGGGTGGTGATGTGCTCTATAGAAGTCCATTATTGTGGGAAGGATATGTTTATAACCCACCTTTCAAGGAACGGTTATTTTTTGTTCATCTCAACAAAAAACAAAATAGTAGAGAAGGGATCAGTACCTATAAAACAAAAAATGTATCAAGTAAAATTTTGGGTGCTATTTCATCGATAACAGAAAAAATTATTACATGTTCTGATTTTAACGAGTTTCAAAAACTTCTTATTGAGCACGAACAAATAATCGCAGATTTAATTGAAAAAGAACCTATAAAACAAGTTCTTTTCAGCGATTATCCATTTGCCATCAAATCATTGGGAGCATGGGGTGGTGATTTTATATTGGCTTGTGGTGATGCTCAGACACCTGAATATTTTAAGAGTAAAGGGTTCTCTACTGTAATTAGTTATCAGGATTTAATCAAATAAGACGGTTTTATCCAATTTTGAAATGACCAATCTGCGTTTAACTTTGCTATCCTGTTTAAATGGAATACAAAACATCTTGGGCAAGTCCCAGTAACATAGCATTGATAAAATATTGGGGAAAAAAGAAAGGCGGAGTTCAGCTGCCTGCAAACCCATCGATCAGTTTTACGCTTAGTAACTGCAAAACGACTACTTTCTTGAAATTCATAGAGGGGACAAAATTTGATGTTAGCGTATCACTCGAACAAGTTGATACACCCAGTTTTATTCCAAAAATCGAGCAATTTCTTGAACGAATTAAATCTATTTTCCCATTTGTAATGAATGGTTCTTATGAGATTAATACATCCAATAGTTTTCCTCATAGTAGTGGTATCGCAAGTAGTGCAAGTGGTATGAGTGCTTTAGCTTTATGTATTTGTGACATTGCTTCTAAAAAAGGGCTTCTCGATTCAGGAAAATTCTTTCAAACAGCATCTATACTTTCTAGATTAGGTTCTGGAAGTGCTTCTAGATCTGTATTTGGTCCATTAGGTGTTTGGGGAGAGCATCCAGATTTTAAGGGGAGTTCAGATGATTTTGCCATTTCATATAATAATGTTTCTCCAATATTCAAAAGCTATTGTGACACCATACTTTTAGTGCATAAAGGCCAAAAGATAGTAAGCAGTTCAGTCGGTCATGATTTAGTTGACAATCACCCATTTGCAATTGCCAGATTTCGTCAAGCAAATCAGAATATGTCAGCAATAAAAAGTGCTTTAGAATCTGCAGACATTGATCGATTTATCGATATTATAGAAAGTGAGGCACTCATTCTACATAGTTTGATGATGAGTAGTAATCCCTATTTTATTCTCATGAAACCAGATACACTAAATATTATCAATGCGATATGGCAAAAACGAAAAAAATCAAATGTGAAGTGGTGTTTTACTCTAGATGCTGGGGCTAACGTTCATTTTTTATACCCATCAGAAGATAAAGAAATGGCTCATCAATTTATCGAAGATGAACTCAAGGAATATTGTGAAAATGGAGCTTTTATTCATGATTTTGTTGGTTCTGGTCCAGAAAAAATAACATAATAAACTAATAATAGGATTGATGAAAACAAGTTTTAATACATTTGTGTT
>CAJXBI010000001.1 GCA_913050005.1 uncultured Bacteroidota bacterium | reverse complement strand
AGCTGCAGTTATTCAAACTGATGGGCCTATAATGATAGTTGCTGGTGCTGGATCTGGAAAAACTAGAGTTCTAACATATCGAATTGCTCATCTGATTGCCTCAGGTGTTGACCCTTTTAATATTTTATCGCTCACATTCACCAATAAGGCGGCAAAAGAAATGCGTCATCGTATTGAGAAAGTTGTTGGTCTTGAAGCACGAAATATTTGGATGGGAACATTCCATTCAGTATTTGCGAAAATCCTGAGAATTGAAGCTGATAAAATTGGCTATCCGCAGAATTTTACAATTTATGATTCTGATGATAGTAAAAGCTTAATTAAATCAATTGTAAAGGAAATGAATCTTGACAACAAAATTTATAAGCCTAATGCTGTCCTATCTAGAATAAGCAATGCAAAAAATAACTTAATCCAAGCTCACTTATATCAAAATCAACCTGATTTAATTGCTTATGATGAAACCACTGGAAAAGGAAAAATTAATGCAATTTATACTGAATATGCCAAAAGATGTTTTCGATCTGGAGCTATGGATTTTGATGACTTACTATTGAACACATTTAAACTGTTAAATAACTTCCCAGATGTATTGTATAAATATCAACACAAGTTTAAATATGTAATGGTTGATGAGTACCAAGATACTAATCATTGTCAATACATGATTATTAAAAAACTAGCCAGTGTTTTTGAGAATATTTGTGTGGTTGGAGATGACGCACAGAGTATTTATTCATTTAGAGGAGCAACTATTAAGAATATTCTAAATTTTGAAAAAGATTATCCTGACTTGAGTATATTCAAATTAGAACAAAACTACCGATCTACAGAGACTATAGTTAATGCTGCTAATAGTGTAATTGCAAATAATCAAGATCAAATCAAAAAGAAAGTATGGACAGAAAATAAAACTGGAAATAAAATCAAGATTATTCGAGCAATAACTGATAATGAAGAGGGAAAGATAATAGCTCAAAACATCTTTGAAACAAAGATGTCCGAACAAAAAATGAATAGCGACTTTGCTATTTTATATAGAACAAACTCACAGTCAAGAAGCTTGGAGGAAGCACTCCGAAAACTCAACATCCCCTACCGAATTTACGGTGGAATGAGTTTTTATCAACGAAAAGAAATAAAAGATATTCTGGCATATTTAAGGTTAATTATTAATCAAGCCGATAGTGAGGCACTAAAACGCATAATTAACTATCCAGGAAGAGGTATTGGTAAAACTTCACTCGATCGTATTGGAATTATTGCATCTAACGTAGATAAAACAATTTGGGAGGTGATTTTAAATGTAGAAAGCTATCCTCAAATAAAAGGTGCATCTAAAAAATTAAAAAACTTTGTTGAAATGATTCAAAGTTTTATAAAACTCTCTAGCCAACAAAATGCCTATGAGATAGCAATGCACGTTGCAAGAACAACAAACTTACTTAAAATACTCAATGAGGATAAAACCATAGAAGGTATTAATAAATATGAAAATATGGTTGAATTATTAAATGGCTTAAAAGAATTTGTAGAGGACGATACGAATGAATCTGAAAAAGATTTGGGCAGTTACATGCAAGATATCGCCTTACTAACAGATTCAGATAAAGAAGATGATGATAATGATAGGGTCTCATTGATGACCATTCACCAAAGTAAGGGTCTTGAATTCAGTAAGGTATATGTATCGGGGTTGGAAGAAAATTTATTTCCTTCACAAATGGCACTAGCAAACAGAAGCGAATTAGAGGAAGAGAGAAGACTTTTTTATGTTGCAATAACTCGAGCAAAACAAAACTTAGCACTTTCATTTGCCACAAGTAGGTTTCGATTTGGCAACCTTCTCCCGTGTGAACCTAGCAGATTTATTGATGAAATCGATAATGAATTTCTTGAGTTCACTGAGTCAAAAGTTGTAAAATCAAAAGAATTAAGAAACTCTAATTCCTCTTTTTTTGGAAAAAGAGACGAACCCAGTTCTCTTAAAAGAACTATAGCTCGACAGAACAAGCCAAAAATGCTTAGACCCCCAGCAACCGAAAATTTTATTGCTGAGGATCTAAGTGATATTAGTATTGAAATGAAAGTAGAACACCAACGATTTGGTTTCGGTTCCATTAAAAATATTGAACCTTTAGAAAATCCAGAAAAAGTAACAATCATTTTTGACGATTTTGGAGAAAAAACACTGGTACTTAAGTTTGCAAAGCTCAGAAGGGCATAGAATTTGACATTATCCTAACAAAGAAAAATCAGATAGCAAATTTAAAGACCATTCACAGTCCATTCTTTAGTATCTATTTTCTGATCTAAAAAATCAACTAGTTTTATCAAACTCTCAGGGCCCAATCTATTTTCGTAAGTTAAAATTGTAGTGTCCCCAATATCCGATGAATATTTAACTACCGTAGTTGGTAAATCTGAATATCCAGATAAATATCTACTTTTAAAAGTATCCCATTTTAGCAACTCTGTCAGAGTCATTATTTCATCTACTTCTGATTTACTTAATTCTACATTAAAATCTCCGATATATTTAAAAAATCTTTCCCCAATCAGGCTCCAATTTTTCCCATTAATCGCATGAGTATAAATAGGACAATTTCCAAAACAACCTGTTTTGCTAACCGATAGATAGATATAATTAGACTCAATTTGGTTGTTAGACTCTTTTCTTGAACGACAGGATGTTGAAAATGCAATTACGAATAATAGTAAGAAGGAAATTTTACTCATATTATCTGAGATCAATTTCTATAACTCCAGGTTTATCCTTAGGGTTAAACTTAAAATAGCTATCGTTAATATTAACATTTGGCTCAAATTTAGAAATAGAATATGTAGTAATTAATCCATTTTTATTATGAACAGACATCTCTTTTATTTTGTTAGCTAATTTGTCGACACTTAGTTTAACTAAAAAGTAACTTTTGTTTTTATCCATTGGAGTTAGCTTAACAATGTCTAATGTAGAATTTCCTACTTTCTTTTGACCACTATATGAATGAAGGAATCCTTTTTCATAGATAGTAAAAATCTCAGATGGATTGATGTCAATAGATTTGGGGTCAAATTTTGAAATTTGCACTTCGTTAGCTTCTTCTATATATGTCCAAATGGTCTTACCGTCACATGATATCTCTTGACCTGAAATATTCACTTTGAACTTCTTACCTTTCTGATAAAGTACTCCTGATTGTTTAACTGTGGTATTATTTTGTTTGTTATCTATCTTAATATTAAAAGAAGCTTTAACAGATTTATATGTTTTGTATGTCTTGCTGAGTTTATTTAAAATTACTGAACTTCGATTATCTTGAATTTCAGAATTTGATAAAAAAGGACTGGCAACTATACCAATAAGAATAATTAATAGTATTTTTTTCATTTTAAGTTCTACTAATGCATTTTATTCAAGAACTGTTCCAAAGCATATTCGTCTGGTAATAAAACAGTTCTCGCTTTACTTCCCTCAAAAGGGCCTACAATATTAGCAGCTTCTAATTGATCTATCAAGCGACCAGCACGATTATACCCAACTTTAAGTCTTCTTTGAATAAGACTGGTGCTTCCTTGTTGATGCATTACAACAATTCGAGCAGCATCCTCAAAAAGTGCATCTCGATCGTCCGCATTAAAATCTCCAGAATCACCAGAACTCTCCTCTCTAACCTCAGGTAAAATATGTGCATCTGGATATCCTCTTTGATTTCCAATGAATCCTGTAATTGTGTCTACTTCTGGTGTGTCAACAAATGGACATTGCAATCGAACCATGTCACTTCCAGTAGAGTAAAGCATATCTCCTTTACCAATAAGCTGATCGGCTCCATTACCATCTAATATAGTTCTACTATCAATCTTACTACTTACTCTAAACGCAATACGTGCTGGGAAATTTGCTTTTATTGTTCCAGTTATAATATTTACTGATGGCCTTTGCGTAGCTAATATCAAATGTATACCAATGGCACGAGCTAATTGAGCAATTCTACCTATAGGATGCTCAACTTCTTTACCAGCAGTCATAATCAAATCTGCAACCTCGTCAATTATTACTACAATGTATGGTAAATATTTATGCCCTTCTTCTGGATTTAATTTACGCTTTATAAACTTGATATTGTATTCTTTTATATTTCTGACCATGGCTGCTTGAAGTAAAGCATATCGTTGGTCCATTTCTTCACAGAGTGAATTCAATGTTGTAATTACTTGTTTATTATCGGTGATAATGGCTTCTACTTCACCAGGTAATTTTGCTAAATAATGTCTTTCAATAGTCTGATAAAGCGTAAGTTCAACTTTTTTAGGGTCTATCATTACAAATTTGAGTTCAGCAGGATGTTTTCTATATAGCAGAGATACAATTATGGCATTCAATCCCACAGACTTACCTTGGCCTGTGGCTCCAGCCATCAGTAAATGGGGCATTTTTGCTAAATCTGCCACATAAACTTCATTAGATATTGTCTTACCAAGACATACGGGCAATGCCGCATCCGAATTTTGGTATTTTGCACTACTTATTACAGAGTGCATACTTACTATTTCTGGTTTTTTATTGGGCACTTCAATCCCAATTGTTCCTTTACCTGGAATAGGTGCTATAATTCGGATACCCAATGCCGCAAGACTCAAAGCAATATCATCTTCTAAATTTTTTATTTTAGAAATCCTAACACCAGCTTCAGGAACAATCTCAAATAGTGTAACTGTTGGTCCGATAGTGGCCTTTATCTGAGCAATTCCAATCTTATAATTGTTCAGCGTTTGAAGAATCATATTTTTACTTTTCTCTAAATCTTCTTTGGAAACCTCTGTTTTAGCTCCCTTATCATATTTGTTAAGAAAATCAATCTCTGGAAATATATAGTCTCTTAAATCCAATCGAGGATCAAATGGTTCATCAATTCCATAATGCTCTTTTTGCTTTGCTTTATCTAGCTTTTCTTCTTTAGCCTTTTCTTCAATCTTTAATTCAAGATTTTCTCCTTCATTTTCTGGTTTACCCTTTGCTTGTTGTTCCTCTACAGGTATTGTCAAAGATTCTTCAATAGCAGATGTATCAGTTTCCAAAGTAATCGGTTCAAGTTCAGGTTCAATATTCTGAACGTTGATTTGGTCCTTATCAAATATTGATTCATTAGTTAATTCATTATCAGTTTCTATTACATCTGATTTTAATCGTTTATTTCTTAACCATTCCAAAATATCAATACCAAAAGCGACATATAAAAAGAATACAGTAATCAAACCTAGAAGTATCACAATACCGATTACCCCTATTAATGATTTTGAAAAAATATAAACACCATATCCCAAGAGACCTCCAAGCAATGGGAAGGAATTGGAAAACAAAAGTGAGCATACCAATGATACCCATAAACCAGTAACCAATAACTTACTAGCTGCTTTAGGACGTAAATGAAATTTATTGTTAAAATATAAATTAAACCCAATGATTAAGAATATGGGATAGATTAAGAAAGCACCAATACCAAAGCCGTTATAAATAAAAGTATGAGCTAAAAATGCTCCCATTTTACCCATAATATTTTTGGGAACTAAGTTTTTATAATCAAAAAGGAATTCACTAATTCCAGTATTTAATAAACTCTGGTCAGCTCTCCACGAAAAGAGGTAGCTTATTGAAGCCAACGTTAAGAAAGTCGCAAAAGCAAAAAAAAATGCGCCTAATAATTTATTGAATAATGTGAAATCTTTAGGCTCTTTAGTTTTTGCTTTCTTTTCCGATTTACTAGATTTCTTTCTAAAAAATGACATATTTCTAATAAATATCGAAAGTAGAGGAAAACCGACAACTAAAGATCAATGTTTTTAAACATCAGAAAAACTTGTTTAATATTCTTTACATCCTTGCTCACAATCAGAAAGCATTATAATTCGAATGGGCAAAAGCCGTTGGCTAAAAAATATTTTCAGTTATAAAAATTTAAAATTTTTGCCCAAATACTTAGCTGTATGACCCAGTTCCTCTTCTATTCTAATAAGCTGATTATATTTTGCCATACGATCACTTCTAGATGCGGACCCAGTTTTGATAAGTCCACTATTCATAGCAACTGCTAAATCTGCTATTGTTGAATCTTCAGTTTCCCCACTTCGGTGCGAAATAATATTAGTGTAACTATTCTGAGTAGCAAGATTTATAGAATCAATTGTTTCAGTTAGCGTTCCAATTTGATTAACCTTAACAAGTATACTGTTAGCAATTCCTTCATCAATACCTCTTTGTAATCGCTTAACATTAGTCACAAACAAATCATCACCTACTAATTGAACCTTGTCACCAATTTGATCAGTTAAGTACTTCCACCCAGCCCAATCATCTTCATCAAGACCGTCTTCAATACTTAAAATTGGGTATTTTTCAGTCCAATGTTTCCAGTAATCAGCCATTTGCTCACTTGTCAATTCTCTGCCATCTGATTTGCTAAATGTGTAAAGGCCTGTCTCTTTATTGTAAAACTCCGATGTTGCAGCATCCATTGCAATATAAATATCTTCCCCAGGACGATATCCCGCAGATTCAATTGCTTGCATTACTGTTTCAATAGCTTCCTCATTTGATTTAATATTTGGAGCAAAACCACCCTCATCACCAACATTGGTACTGTAACCTTTCGAACTCAATACTTTTTTAAGATGATGAAATGTTTCAACACCCATTTTCAATGCCTCAGAAAATGTATCTGCACCTGTAGGCATAATCATAAATTCCTGAAAATCAATAGAATTATCTGCGTGGCTACCACCGTTAATAATATTCATCATTGGTATTGGAAGGTTACAGGCATTAACTCCTCCAAGATATCTAAATAAAGACTGTCCACTCTCCTCAGCTGCTGCGTGGGCCGTTGCTAAACTAACGGCTAACATTGCATTAGCACCTAAATCAGATTTATTTTCTGTACCGTCCAACATAATCATTTTACGATCAATATGAACTTGTTCAAATACGTCTTCACCAATGATTTCATCAGCAATTGTAGTATTCACATTAGTAACTGCTTTGATCACACTTTTACCCAAAAAGTTTGACTTATCTCCATCTCTTAATTCTATGGCTTCGTGTATACCAGTACTTGCTCCACTTGGAACAGCTGCTCGTCCAAATGATCCATTTTCAGTAATTACATCTACCTCAATTGTTGGATTCCCTCTACTATCAAGAATTTGTCTCGCATGTATGTGTGCTATTTCACTCATTATTTTGTGTTTTTACTATTTTAAATTTTGGTTAAGAAGTAAGATTATGCCATTAATGCCACAAATTTATCGAATAAATATCGACTGTCGTGTGGGCCAGGACTTGCTTCAGGATGATATTGAACTGCAAAAGCAGACTTATTCTTTATACGTATACCCTCTATTGTGTCATCATTTAAGTTAATGTGAGTTATTTCAACTGATCCATTATTACTCTCTGGATCGATTGCAAAACCATGGTTTTGAGAAGTTATTTCACTTTTTCCAGTAATTAAGTTTTTTACTGGATGGTTCTGCCCGCGGTGTCCACGATGCAATTTAAAAGTTTTCATTCCTTGAGCTTGAGCTAAAATCTGACTACCAAGGCATATCCCAAAGATCTTTTCATCAGCACTTACAATTTCTTGGATTGTTTCAACTGCAGAGGGCATTGCAGATGGATCGCCAGGACCATTACTAATCATAAATCCATCTGGACCCCAATTTTTCATTTTAGAGTATGTTGTATCACCAGGATATACCTTAACATGGCAATCTCTTTCTGTTAAACATTTGATAATATTATCTTTACTTCCTAAATCAAGAAGAGCCACTTTGTATTTACCTCCTTCGTTTACCTCGTAGGGTTCTTTTGACCAAACTTTACTACTCAATTCTAAACCTGACATACTTGGTACATCTAATACCATTGATTTTAATTTCTCTACATCAAGTATCTCAGAACTTATTATTGCGTTCATTGCACCAGCATCTCGAATATGTCGAACTACTTCACGGGTATCAATATCGCTTATTCCAGTAAAATGATTTTCAATGAAGTAATCATTTAGACTTCTATCTGCCATATTCCTAGAATGCATTGGAGAATAGTTTTTGCAAACTAAACCAGAGATTTTGATAGAATTGGATTCTGAATCCAACTCCCTTGTACCGTAGTTTCCAATGTGATCCATTGTCATAATTACGATTTGCCCAAAATATGATGGATCTGTAAACACCTCTTGGTACCCTGTCATTCCAGTATTAAAAGCAATCTCACCGGTAGTAGTCCCTATTTTACCAATTGCATTACCCTCGAAGAAAGTTCCATCTTGTAAAACTAAATATGCTTTTTGTTTATCAAATACTGACACTATTATTTAAAATTTGGACAAATTTAGCTTTAGGATCTTATTATAAAAGAAGTGTGGGAAAATTGTGAAATCAGTCCCTATTAAAGCCCAAAAGATTATTCCAACCAATCAGCTAAAAGCTTGTTAGCTTTATCTTTAACGATCAGTTCGTACTTAATTTCAGGATTCGCTAAAAGCCTTAATTTAGTTGTTTGCATTTTCTCATCTCGGGAATAACTTATAACTATACGTTCACCGATCTCAAATTTGGATAGATAATCTTCAAATTTAGAACTTAATCGCCAGCCATTAATCGCAATAATTTCATCATTTACACTCAAACCTGATTCCACTCCAGGACTGTTCGAAATAATCTTTGTTATTATTACTTTACCTTCTTGTAATTTGGATGAAACACCACTCCAGGACTGATTTAAATTTTTATTTTTTATAAATAAGTCAATACCAAAGTCGTTAAATATATTGTAGTTTAGATGCTTAATGCTATAAATTACATCTTTAAAAAAATCATTCATATCCTTATCTGCTAACTCACTACAAATAGTCACAAACTCTTGTTGAGTAAAACCTCGGTCTTCTCTCAAATAGATATCAGAATAAAGCATCCGCATTACATCATCCAAAGAATGATTACTTGATTTTCTAATTTCAAGGTCAAGTAATACAGCAGCTAACAACCCTTTATTGTAATAACTTATTGTTTTGTTAGCACTTTCCTCATTTGGTAAATATGCTTTTACCCATGCTAACAAACTACTGTGTGCCAGGCTCATTACCTTCTTACCCGGTGTGTTTTCCAATCTATTTATCTGAGAAGAAATTATTTTTAAGTATTCATCTTTAGAATATTTACCCGTAAGAAGCAATGTTCTGTCATCATAATAAGATGTAATTCCCTCGGCAATCCATAACATTTCAGAGTATACTTCTTTATCATAATCAAATGGACCTAGTTCCATAGGTCGAATTCTTTTAATGTTCCATAGGTGAAAATATTCATGAGCAATTAATCCAAGAAAACTACGATACTTGTTTGCATTGGTGTAATTCCATCTAGACATCATGCTCGTTTGTGAATTTGCATGTTCAAGTCCACCACCCCCTTGTGCAACATTATATATAAAATGAATATACTGTTCAGAAGGATGACCACCCATCATCTTAATTTGTGAATCACTAATCTTTTTGAAATCCTCCTTAATTTGGCTCAAATCATAGTTCCCTTCTCCAATCATAACAACTTTGTGAGGAACATTTCCACTTTCATAGCCGATTGTATCAAAGTTACCAAGTGCTATGGGAGAATCAGCAAGCAAATCATAATCTGTACAAGTAAATGCAATATTGGATTTATTTAATTTTGGCAGTGACACTTCTAAGTTTTTCCAATTATCTTTTGGATAAATAGTTAATTCAATTTTTTCATCTTCATATCCTTCCAAATAACCAAAAACAGAAACTCCGTGCAAAAAGGCATAATACTCATCCACATAACTTTGGCGAACACTTATAGTAAAGCAATACACATCATATGACAGTTTAACCTGACTTTTACCATTGGTAAATATTCTCCAAGTGTTTTTGTTTAATCTACTAACCTTTAAATTCTCGGCTGATACATTCTCAAACGCATTACTAAATTCTCTTATTTTATAAGATCCTGGAGTCCACACAGGAACTTTAAAATCTACGTAATCTCTTCCGTTTGCATTGAAAACAATATCAACTGAGACATAATGTGATTTTACGTTAGGGAATCTTACAGAGTAATTAATAGCTTTTAGGGTCATTGAAATTGATGTTATTACACTTAAGATAAATAATTTATTTAGCATAGAGCAAAGTTGTTTATTTTTTTTTGGTATCCTCACAACTTTCGTAAATTGAATAAAAAGAATATTTTTGCACTCATTTTTCGCAAAGGAGGAAATGATACATTGACAAATACAAAAAAAGAAAATCAAGAAAAAATCTTGAATGAAGCTACTGTGGCCAAGGATGTCTCAGTTAAAGCAACAAAAGAAGAAGCTACTTTAGAGCCATCTGAAACTAAAGAATCAAACACAAACACATCAGAAGCACCTGTTCACAATCCAGACGAATTTGATTGGTCTATGGATAAAGCTGGATTTGGTACGTATAATGAATCTCAAAATGATGATTTAAAATTAATGTACGCAAATACCATCAAACAAGTAGATGAGAAAACGCTCATTACAGGTCGTATTGTTAGCATGTCTAGTGATAACGTTGTTTTAGATATTGGATTTAAATCAGATGGTCTTATTTCAATCACAGAATTTAGGGATACCCCAGACATAAAAGTTGGTGACGAAGTTGAGGTTTATGTTGATGAAACTGAAAATGAACTTGGACAATTAGTTCTTTCACGCAAAAAAGCTATCGCTGAAGGTGCCTGGGAGAAAATTCAATCAATTATGGAAAATGGGGAGATTGTTAAAGGCTTCATACAAACTCGTACTAAAGGTGGACTTGTTGTTGATATAATGGGTATGGATGCATTCCTACCTGGATCGCAAATTGATGTAAAACCAGTTCGTGATTACGATCAATACGTAGGTAAAACTATGGAATTTAAGGTTGTCAAAATTAACGAGGTATATAAGAATGTAGTTATATCGCACAAAGCAATTATTGAGGACGACATAGAAGCTCAAAAAGCTGAAATGATCTCTAATATGGAGCTTGGACAAGTACTTGAGGGTACTGTTAAGAATATGACTTCATTTGGTGTATTCGTTGATCTTGGAGGATTAGATGGTCTACTTCACATTACTGATATTTCTTGGGGACGAATTAACCATCCATCTGATGTTCTTGAACTTGATCAAAAAATACAAGTAGCTGTTTTAGAATTTGATAATGACAAAAAGCGAATTTCTCTAGGAATGAAGCAGCTTACTGCTCATCCGTGGGATAGTATGAAAGAACTCAAAGAAGGTGAAAAAGTAAAAGGTAAAGTTGTAACTATTGCCGATTACGGAGCTTTTTTAGAAATTGAGACAGGAGTTGAAGGACTAATTCATGTATCTGAAATGTCTTGGTCACAACATTTAAGAAATCCATCTGATTTCATGAAAGTTGGAGATGAGGCAGAAGCTGTAGTTTTGGATATTGATAAGGAAGAACATAAACTTTCTCTAGGACTTAAACAACTAACATCTGATCCGTGGAAAAAAATCGAGGATAAGTATCAAGTAGATTCTAAACATACAGGAACTGTAAGAAACTTAACCAACTACGGCTTATTTGTTGAACTTCAAGAAGGTGTTGATGGTCTAGTTCATGTTTCAGATTTATCTTGGTCTAAAAAGATAAAACATCCATCTGAATTTACAAAAAAAGGTGCAGAACTCGAAGTTGTTGTCTTAGAAATTGATAAAGACAATAGAAGATTAAGCCTCGGTCACAAACAAATCGATGAGAATCCATGGGATACCTTTGAAGGTATATTTACGCTCGGTTCTGAGCATGATGGTATTGTATCTGAAGTTAATGATAGAGGAGTTATACTGACACTTCCTTATGGTGTGCAAGGTTTTGCTCCAAAAAAGCATATCAAAAAACAAGATGGCACTGATGTATCGGTTGATGAGACACTAAATTTACGTGTTATCGAATTCAATAAAGATTCAAAGCGAATTCTAGTATCTCACACGGACATTTGGAAAGATGCTGAACGATCACAAAATTCTGGTAACGAAACTACCAATAAAAAACGTGCTGCTAAATCAACTAAATATGTAGAAAAAATCAATAAAAAAGCTGAGGTTTCTACCATGGGTGATTTAGACGTACTTGCTCAATTAAAAGCTCAAATGGAATCATCTCCATCATCAAAAAAAGAAGCAACTAAAAAGGAAACCAATAAAAAGGAAACTCCAAAAAAAGAAGCAACTAAAAAGGATGTAAAAAAAGTTAAAGAAAATACTTCATCTGATGATTCTTCTGCTTTAACTAAAACTATTGGTTCAGCGGATGCAAAAGATGCAGATAATTTAAAACAACTAACGGGTGTAGGTCCAGCTTATGAGAAAAAGCTTAACGGCATCGGTATATTCACTTTCCAACAGGTAAGTAAACTTAATAAGAAAAGCATAGAAATTCTTGAAACCTTACTTAAATCACCAGGTCGTGTAGAACGAGATGGATGGGTTAAGGAAGCTAAAGAATTAGCTAAATAATTTTAAAAAATCCCGACTAGTTCGGGATTTTTTTTGCTCTACAAAAAAGAGTCGACTTGATTGAAAGAACCAAAAAAAATAGATATTTGAAAATATGAATTATTGGCTCATTAAATCCGAACCATATAAGTACAGCTGGGACCAAATGCTAGCAGATGGTTCAACATACTGGGACGGTGTAAGAAGTTATCCAGCTCGTGTTCATTTAAGAGCAATGAAAAATGGTGATATCTGTCTATTTTACCACAGTAATGAAGGAAAAGAAATTGTCGGAATCACACGTGTAATAAAAGAAGCATATCAAGATCCTACAACCGATGATGAAAAATGGGTAGCCGTTGATGTAGAAGTTGTTAAACCACTCAATAATAGTGTAACACTAGCTCAAATTAAATCGAATGACACCCTATCTAACATGGCATTAGTAAGGCAGGGCAGATTATCAGTTGGACCAGTACAAGAATTTGAATTTGAAGAAATTATTAAATTATCAAAGACAACTTTCTAAATGAAAAAGGTAATACTGGAATATAAACGTGTTGAACTAATTATCACTAGGATTGCTCATCAACTAGTTGAAAATCACGGTTCATTTGAAAATACGGCTATTCTAGCTCTTCAACCAAGAGGGACTTTCTTTGGAAAAATACTTGCTGAAAAAATCAAATCACTTTTTAAAATTGATATTCACTATGGTGAATTAGATACCACATTTTACAGAGACGACTTCAGAAGAAATAACAAGTTGCTTATTCCAAATGAAGTCAATATTGACTTTAACATTGAAGATAAAAATATTGTACTTATAGACGATGTACTTTATACAGGCCGAAGTATAAGAGCAGCTTTGGATGCAATAAATGCTTATGGAAGACCTAAATCAGTTGAATTAGTAACACTAATTAACAGGAAATATAACAGAGAAGTACCTATTCAACCAGATTATACTGGTGAAGACATTGACACCAGAGCAAATGATTATGTAAAAGTAGATTGGAAAGACGATCAATGTAGAATATGGATAATAACGGATAAAGAAAAATAATGTCAGCACTATCGAGTAAACATCTTTTGGGTATTAAAGACGTCTCCAAAAAAGACATTCAACTCATTTTCAAAACTGCTGAAAACTTTAAAGAAGTACTTAATAGACCAATCAAAAAAGTACCATCACTTAGAGATATTACCGTTGCTAATATCTTTTTTGAAAATAGTACTCGAACTAAAATATCATTTGAACTCGCTGAAAAAAGATTATCAGCTGACATTGTTAATTTTAATAGTGGAACTTCGTCCATAAATAAAGGTGAAACACTTATAGATACTGTGAACAATATTTTAGCAATGAAAGTGGACATGGTTGTAATGAGACATCCTGCTCCTGGTGCAGCTAAATTTTTATCTAATCATATTGATGCTAATATCGTCAATGCAGGGGATGGCACCCATGAACACCCAACACAAGCTCTATTAGATGCTTATACATTGACTGAAAAATTGAGTAATTTAAGTAATAAAAATATACTACTAGTTGGAGATATTATTCACTCAAGAGTTGCTCTAAGTAATATTTATTGTCTTCAAAAACTTGGTGCAAATGTTCGTGTTTGTGGGCCACCAAATCTAATCCCCAACCATATTGAAAGCCTTGGCATAGAGGTAAGTTATGATTTAAAAGAAAGCCTGAATTGGTGTGACGCCGCAAACCTATTAAGAATTCAATTAGAAAGACAAGACGACAAATATTTTCCCTCACTTAGAGAATATTCTCTACAATATGGGATAAATCAAGAAATTTTAAATCAGGTTGATAAAGACATTATAATAATGCACCCTGGACCAATAAATAGAGGAGTTGAAATCACGAGTCAAGTTGCAGATTCCAACAATAGTGTCATTTTAAATCAGGTTGAAAATGGAGTAGCTATAAGAATGGCCATACTATATTTACTTAGTTCCAATTAAATTTTAATGCAGAGTAACGTCTTTATTTTATATACTGGAGGAACTTTCGGAATGAAAGAAACAACCAACGGTTTGAAACCATCACCTTGGGAGGAGATAATCAACTATTTGCCAGCAATTAAAAACCAAAGTTATTTTGATTTTTTTAATGAAATTAGCTTTTACTATGATGTGCTAGAACCTGTTTTAGATTCTAGTAGTATGAATCCAGGATCATGGAAAAAAATTGCTAAGAAAATTAAAGAAAACTATGATCACTATGATGGCTTTGTAATTATTCATGGAACAGATACGCTGGCTTACACTGCTTCGGCATTAAGTTTTATGTTAGAAAACTTAAATAAACCTGTAGTTATGACAGGGTCACAGCTACCTATTTTTCATCCAAGAACAGATGGAATCACAAATTTGAGTAATGCTATTTATATAGCAGGTTACCTAAGTTTTGGTATTGATTGCATTCCAGAAGTTTGTATATGCTTTAACGACGATGTATTAAGGGGGAACAGAAGTATCAAAACTAGTACAAATGACTTTGAGGGATTTAGTTCACCAAACTTTGAGAATCTTGCTTATCTAGAACAAAATATAACGTTGAATAATAATCTGATTCGAAACAAGAATAATAGTAAATTAACACTAATTCCCCATTTCAGTGAAAATGTAGTCAATGTTACTGTTTTCCCGGGTTATAACCCAAGTGCTTTAATAGACTTAATTAAAAATAAGAAAATTGACGGTATAGTTCTCAAAACATTTGGATCAGGCAACCTTCCTGAAACTCCTCGATGGGATGAATTAATTAGAGCTTGTGATGATAATGGAACTATCATTTTTGCAACCACTCAGTGTCCAAATGGAAAAATTGAAATTGGCCAATATGCCAGTAGTAAAATTCTAAAACATGAATATGTTATATCAGGAAAAGATATTACTTCTGAAGCAGCTCTAACAAAACTTATGTGGGTAATTGGTAACTATCCACATCAAGAAAGAAGGCATATCTTAAGTCAAAGTATTCGCGGAGAAATGACTTAATTCAAATTGCTGACTATCAGTTGTTTATATATTTAAAAGTGTTTATTTTTTGTGGATATGTACATTAAATAAAATCATTAACCAGCCTAGCTTAAATTGTATCTTCACCAAGTAATTTATATCAAATAAATGAGCGAACAAAATAAAGGATACGGAGCTGATAGCATTCAAGCTCTTGAAGGAATGGAACATGTTAGGAAGAGACCTTCTATGTACATTGGAGACGTGGGTTTAAGAGGATTACATCACTTGGTATATGAAGTAGTCGACAATTCAATTGACGAAGCAATGGCAGGTCATTGTAACAAAATTGATGTTTGGATAAATGAGGATGGTTCCATATCAGTAAAAGATAATGGCCGTGGTATTCCTGTGGCTATGCACAAAAAAGAAGGAGTGTCTGCTCTCCAAGTAGTCATGACAAAGATTGGAGCTGGAGGGAAATTTGATAAAGATTCTTACAAAGTTTCAGGTGGACTTCATGGTGTGGGTGTTTCATGTGTTAATGCCCTTTCTATTCATCTAAAAGCAACTGTTTACAGAGACGGTAATGAATATGAGCAAGAATACTCAAAAGGAAAAATTAAATACGAAGTGCGTGAGGTTGGTTCAACTTCAGATCAAGGAACCTTAGTTACATTCTCACCTGATCCAGAAATTTTTGCTCAGACTACTGATTACAATTATGAAACGCTCTCTCTTAGAATGCGAGAATTATCCTTTTTAAATAAAGGAATAGAAATTAGTATTACTGATAAACGTAATAAAAATGAAAAAGGAGATTTTATACACGAACACTTCAAAAGTACTGAGGGGCTAGTAGAATTTGTTAAATACCTCGATGCAACTCGTACTCCAATCATGACTGATGTTATTGCTATGGAAGGAGAAAAAAACGGAATTCCAGTGGAGGTTGCTATGATATACAACAACTCATATGCTGAAAATCTTCATTCCTATGTAAATAATATTAATACTCATGAAGGAGGAACACACCTCAGTGGATTCAGAAGAGGACTAACTCATACCCTTAAGAAATATGCTGACGAATCTGGCTTACTATCTAAGATGAAATTTGAAATCACAGGAGATGATTTTAGAGAGGGTCTTACTGCTATTGTCTCTGTAAAAGTAGCTGAACCACAGTTTGAGGGACAAACTAAGACGAAACTCGGTAACAGAGAGGTTTCATCTGCAGTTAGTCAAGCTGTAAACGAAATGCTCACCAACTTTTTAGAAGAAAATCCTAATGAGGCCAAAATCATTGTTCAAAAAGTGATGCTAGCTGCTCAGGCAAGACATGCTGCAGCAAAAGCTCGTGAGATGGTTCAACGAAAAACACCTATGGGTGGAGCTGGACTACCGGGTAAGCTATCAGATTGCTCCGAAAAAGATCCTGCTATTTGCGAACTATATCTTGTAGAGGGAGATTCTGCAGGAGGAACTGCCAAACAAGGTCGTGATAGAAATTACCAAGCCATACTACCTTTAAGAGGTAAGATACTAAACGTAGAAAAAGCTTTAGAGCACAAAATATACGATAATGAAGAGATTAAAAATATGTTTACTGCTCTTGGTGTAACTATTGGAACGGAGGAAGATGCACGGGAGTTAAACACTACTAAACTTAGATATCACAAAATTGTGATTATGACTGATGCCGATGTTGACGGTAGTCACATTCGAACGCTAATTTTAACATTGTGCTTCAGATATATGAAGGCACTCATTGAACAAGGCTATCTTTACATTGCCACTCCTCCTCTATACCAGATAAAAAAAGGAAATAAAGCAGAATATTGTTGGAGTGACGAGGAAAGAAACCAACTTGTAGTTGAACTTGGTAAGGATAATCCTGACAGTGTTAAGGTACAGCGTTATAAAGGTTTAGGTGAGATGAATGCAGAACAACTTTGGGAAACAACCATGGATCCAGAAAGACGAACATTGAAACAAGTCACCCTTGATAATGCAGCTGAAGCTGATCGTATATTCTCAATGTTAATGGGTGATGAAGTACCTCCTAGAAGAGAATTTATTGAAGCAAATGCTAAATACGCTAACATTGATGTATAAGTAGGTAATACTTCACAAAAAAATGAGATCGAAATTGTGCAACACCTTTTTTTCAGTGAAGTATTAATGATTTTTAAATCGAAAGGATCTCAGCTAATTTAATCAAACTCTCCGATACTGATTTTTTTCCTTCAATAGCATGTTCAAAAGAAGTGTAAACTACTTTGTCACAAACAATACCCACAGTAACTAATTTTTGGCCTTCAAGAAGTGCGTTAATTGCCTCGGAGCCCAAACGAGACGCTAAAATACGATCTCGTGCACTTGGACTTCCACCCCGTTGTACATGTCCTAATATAGTACTTCGTATTTTTAAATCCGGATACATTGACGTTAATTTTTTTTCTAAAATTAAGGCACCACCTTGTTCATCTCCTTCTGCGACAACAATAATACTGAAGGATTTTTTTCTTCGTTTCTGGTTATTAAAATGATTCAAAACCTTATTCCAATCACCATGGTCTTCAGGAATCAGTACTCCTTCTGCACCACCAGCAATAGCAACGTCTAAAGCAATAAAACCACTATTTCTACCCATTACTTCTACAATAAAAACTCGTTCATGTGAATGAGCAGTATCTCTGATTTTATCAATTGCATCAAGAGCTGTATTAATTGCGGTATCATATCCTATTGTAAAATCTGTACCATATAAATCATTGTCAATTGTTCCAGGTAAACCAATACATGGAACACCGTGCTCTTCATAAAATTTTTTAGCTCCTGTATATGAGCCATTACCTCCAATACATATTAGTGCATCAATACCATGTTTGTTAATATTATCATACGCTGTTTTTCTACCTTCCTTGGTCATGAATGCTTGACTTCTTGCGGTCTTTAAAAAAGTACCACCACGCTGAATAATATTTGCAACAGACTGTCGATCAAGATTAATGATATCATTAGAAATCATACCCTCATAGCCACGCTTAATTCCTTTAACTTCAAGTCCATTAAAGATTGCTGTTCTCACAACAGCCCTTACACATGCATTCATACCTGGAGCATCACCGCCAGATGTATATACGCCTATTTTTTTCATTTTGATTTTGAATACAACTACAAATAAAAAAGGTCGATGTAAAACATCGACCTTTTCTTCAATAAAATAGTAAACAACTTACTACTATAATTGGAATTTATATCTAAACTCTACATAATCTAAATTATCATCTGGTGTTGATACTACATCTGTAATTTCAATTAAACCATATTTATTTGAACTTTTAGCATGAATGAGATACAAATCTCCATTTACAGGATTAATCACTGATTGTTCAGCACCTGCGTCATTCCATGACGCATTTATTTCTGCATCATTAGAAATTGTACTCCACGCACTTGAGCCAACTTTCTTAAAAGTTGAACCGTTTCTTGAAGTCCAACGACCTGGCCAGTCATTTGCTTCAACATTTTGAGTAGAGTCTTGAATATCTTTTCTTGAATTAGCATCACTTGAGGTCAGTGGACCTGCAGCTACCTCATATGCCCCAGCAGATGGACCTTGAAAATTGTAAACTTTAAAAGTATTGTTATCATTATCGGTCTCAAAAATATCTAAATTATTACCAGGATCACCAATGTTAGTTATTGTAATTGCTTTACTGGTTGAGATGCCATCTTTATCAGCAACTACAAATGTATAAATTTCAGTTCCAGCAGTTGCCGCTGTAGTTCCATTAAATACAAATTCTACAATTGTTTTATCATTGTAAGCTGAATCTACTAATTCAACATCCGTTTGTCCGTCTAAAGATTGAACTACCTTCAATGATTTAATGTTTTTGGTATGGTTTGCAGTGACAGCAATCGTAAAATTAGTATTTGCAGCTATACTAGTGTTCGAACTAATGTAGTCCCCACCAAGAAAATTAAGCACTGGGCTCGGAGATGGTTCATCATCTGTACCGCAGCTTGTAAAAAGTAATGATCCGAAGGCTAATAATCCAATCATTGATAAAAATTTAATGTTTTTCATTTTTTATTATTTTGATGATACAAAGATATAATGTTAATTAAATATTAAAACTAATTTTTAATTGTTGAATAAATATCACAAAATTGTGATAATAAAGTTAATGACACTTACGGGATTTGATTTTTTCATAATTATTTTATTTATAGTGATCACAATTGCATTGGGATGGTATGCTAAAAGTAAAATAAACAGTAGCATTGAAGGATTTTTTTTAGGAGGTAAAAATCTCCCATGGTATATTGCTGGTTTGAGTATGGTAGCTACTACCTTTGCCGCTGATACTCCACTAGCGGTTACTGAATTAGTAGCGAAAAACGGTATATCTGGAAATTGGCTATGGTGGAATATGCTCTTAGGGGGTATGTTTACGGCGATTTTCTATGCTCAATTATGGCGAAGAAGTGGAGTTGTAACCGATGCCGAATTTATAACTTTAAGGTATACCGGAAAACAAGCTGAATGGCTCAAAAAGTTTAAAGCAATTTATCTGGGTGTTGGAATGAACGCCATTATTCTTGCATGGGTTAATCTTGCCCTAATGGCTATACTAGAAGTATTTTTTGACCTTCAGGGAATTGAGCTTTTTGGTTTTACTGCATTAGCAATGCTTATGGTTGCTGCTTATTCTGCACTCAGCGGTTTGTTGGGGGTAGCACTTACGGATGCATTTCAATTCTTTGTAGCATTAATTGGTTGTATTATTTTAGCATTTTTAGTAGTTAATTCTGATGAAATTGGTGGAATATCAGGTCTTAAAAGTGCACTTCCAAAATATAGTCTTTCCATTATTCCAAGTGTTGGTAAATCCAGTGAAACAAACGGACTATCGATGGGGCTTGCTTCTTTTATTGCAATTGCCGGAATGGTCTGGTGGTCGAGTTGGTATCCAGGAGCTGAGCCTGGCGGAGGAGGATATATCGCTCAACGAATGTTTAGTTCCAAAAATGAAAAACACTCATTTATGGCTACGTTTTTCTTTCAATTTGCTCACTACGGTATTCGACCTTGGCCTTGGATTATAGTAGCCTTGTGTTCGGTAGTCCTTTATCCAGACTTGGGAGTTGATGATAAAAAATTAGGGTTTGTAATGGCAATGAAAGAATTTCTACCATCCGGTATGCGAGGTTTATTACTGGTTGCTTTTTTAGGTGCCTATATGAGTACCGTTTCTACACATCTCAATTGGGGGGCAAGTTATGTAATTAACGATGTTTGGAATCCAAAAAAGAACTCTAATCATAGCATAATAACAACTAGTCGTTGGGTGACCTTTGGCATAATGATTCTTGCATTGGGAGTAACAACTCAAATAAGATCCATCAGTGGAGTTTGGGAATTCATCATGGAATGTGGCGCTGGATTGGGTTTATTATTAATGGCTCGATGGTTTTGGTTTCGAATCAACGCCTGGGCAGAAATTGTTGCTACAGTAACCCCATTTATTGTCTACGGCTTACTTAAATTTGTATTCATTTACGATTATCCAATTTTGGGCGAATCTTTGTCTTCAAATCCTACCTCATTTTTTATCACTGTCGGAACAACTACTTTTTGTTGGATTATAATCAGCCTTATTACTAAGTCAGACAGTCAAAAACACGTTAAAAATTTCAAAAATAAAATCTACCCGCAAGGATTTGAGAACTTCAAAAAGACCATACCACATCTTTTTCTTGCATGGTTAGGAGGAATAATTACTGTTTACTCCTTTTTATTCATGATCGGTAAAGTTATCTTCCAAGAGTGGGAAGAATCTGGTTTATTTTTAGTCAGTATGATATTGGGTATTCTTTTATTTTACAAATCTGCATCCAAAGGAAAACTGCTCGATTAATTGAATTTATTAAACAAAAATTATACATTTATTTAATTAAAGTTATTTTGAATAAGTCGTGGCACACCCTTTGCGTTTAAACTCGTTGCTCTTGATCTTAGCAAGAGAGATGTATAAAATGACAACATGACATTTGACAATAGATTTAAGTTAGACGGCGATTTTTTAGGTGAAGAAGACGGATCAGAAATTATATCTGTAATTGCTGATAGTGATTTTGAAGATGACAATTCTGGAGATTACCCAGAAAATCTGCCATTATTACCACTTCGTAATACAGTACTTTTTCCAGGAGTTGTTTTTCCGGTAACAGTTGGGAGAGACAAATCCATAAAACTCATTCAAGACGCTTACAAGGGTAATAAAATAATAGG
Source organism: uncultured Bacteroidota bacterium (assembly GCA_913050005.1). GTDB lineage: Bacteria > Bacteroidota > Bacteroidia > NS11-12g > UBA9320 > UBA9320. The sequence continues at coordinate 148,106 of CAJXBI010000001.1, read as the reverse complement.
GGTAATTGCTCAAAAGGATCAGAGTATTGAAGATCCGAATGCAGATGACTTTTATCAAACTGGTACATTAGCACATATATTAAAAATGCTCAAGATGCCTGATGGTAATATTACCGTTATTATTCAAGGAAAACGAAAATTTACTCTCAAAAATATCACACATGGAGATCCTTATTTTAGAGGAGATATCAACGCATTTACTGATGGTAAAGCCGCCAAAGGAAAAGAGACAAATGCTACGATTGATAGTATTCGAGAGTTAGCCTCTAAAATTGTAGATATTTCACCAAACATACCTACTGAAGCTAACTTTGCTCTAAAAAATATAAACTCTCCTAACTTTTTAGTTAATTTTATTTCATCAAATCTTAATGTTTCAGTTGATGAAAAACAAGAAGTATTGGAGCTATCAGATTTTAAGAAAAAAGCCAATCGTGTATTATTTTTCTTGGATAAAGAACTTCAAATGCTTGAGCTTAAGAATAAGATTCATACTAAAGTAAAAGTAGACCTTGATCAGCAACAAAAAGAATATTTCTTACAACAACAAATACGTGCTATACAAGAAGAACTTGGACAAGATTCACCAGATAAAGAAATCGAAGTTCTCCGAACAAAAGGAAGCAAAAAACAATGGAATAAAACTGTAGCTAAAGCATTCAATAAAGAACTAGATCGTTTGATGAGAATGAATCCAGCTACACCAGACTACTCGGTGAGCTTAAATTATGTAGAATTGTTACTAGAGTTACCCTGGTCAGAATTTTCGAAAGATAATTTCGACCTAAAACAAGCAAAAAAAGTGCTGGATGCTGATCATTTTGGTCTCGAAAAAGTAAAAGAGCGAATTCTAGAATACTTGGCAGTGCTAAAACTCAAAGGCGATATGAAATCCCCAATTCTTTGTCTATATGGACCTCCAGGAGTTGGAAAAACTTCACTTGGAAAATCCATTGCCAAATCAATGGGAAGAGAATATGTAAGAATGAGTCTGGGCGGTCTACATGATGAATCTGAATTAAGAGGCCACAGAAAAACCTATATTGGTGCCATGCCTGGACGTATCATCCAGTCTCTTAAAAAAGCGGGAAAAAGTAACCCTATTTTTGTTTTGGATGAGATCGACAAAATTGGGAATGATTATAGAGGTGATCCATCCTCAGCATTACTTGAAATATTAGATCCTGAACAGAATAATGCTTTTCATGATAACTACGTTGACTTAGACTACGATTTAAGCAATGTTTTATTTGTGGCTACTGCAAATCGATTAGACACCATTCAGCCAGCACTTAGGGATCGAATGGAAATCATTGATATTACAGGATATACTGTTGAAGAAAAAATAGGTATTGCAAAAAAACACCTATTACCAAAGCAGAGAAAAGAACACGGCTTGAAGTCTAAAGATATTCGTATGTCTGATAAAATTATCGAAAAAATAGTTGATGAATTTACCCGAGAAAGTGGTGTTCGAACGCTAGATAAAAGATTAGCCAAAATATGTAGATGGCAAGCAAAAGAACTAGTATATGGTAATAAGCCAAAACCTACAATCAGCTTAACAGATACCGAACTTATACTTGGCAAAGACAAAATAGAAAAAGATCTTTATGAGACCAATGAAGTAGCAGGAGTAGTCACAGGTTTAGCATGGACAAGTGTCGGTGGCGATATTTTATTTGTTGAAACATCTTTAACTAAAGGAAAAGGTAAAATTACACTAACTGGACAGCTAGGAGACGTGATGAAAGAAAGTGCCATCAATGCAAATACTTGGTTAAAAGCTAATGCCCAATTCTATGGAATTGACCATTTAATATTTGACCAATATGATATCCATATCCACTTCCCTGCAGGTGCTGTCCCAAAGGATGGCCCTAGTGCAGGGATTACTATACTGACTGCATTAGCATCTATTTTGACTCAGCGAAAGGTCAAAAATCGATTAGCAATGACTGGAGAAATAACCTTACGCGGAAAGGTATTGCCAGTGGGTGGAATTAAAGAAAAGATATTAGCAGCTAAACGTGCCGGAATAAAAGAAATCATTATGTCTAAAGCCAATAAAAAGGATATTGATGATATTAATCCATCATACATAACTAATCTTAAATTTCATTTTGTAGATCAAATGAGTCAAGTATTGGATTTTGCTCTTACCAAACAAAAAGTTAAAAACCCAAAAATTTGGGATGTTATTTCTCCCAAATAAAAATAACATTTTACAAATCAATAATTTGTTAAATCAAACTTCTTTAATTGTGAAAGGAACACATTAAAATCTTTAGGGTAATCTGCCACAATGTTCAAAGTTTTGCCGTTGATATCCTGAAAGTTTAATGCATGTGCATGCAAAGCAAATCTGTTTATCATGGGTTGTTCCTCACTCCCTTTTTTCAAATTAAATTTTTTCTTAAAATCAGAAAGAAAAGGCAACTCACCTCCATAAATTTTATCAGCAACTATAGGAGCATTTTGTGAAGCTAAATGTATTCGGATCTGATGTTGTCTGCCAGATACAGGACTACATGAAATGAGTGTAAAGTGAACAAAATTTTCAAGACTAGTAAATTTAGTTTGACTGGGTTTACCCTTTTGCTTATTAACTGCACTCCTCCCACTTCGAGTAGTCACTAAAGGAAGGTCTACCTTAAATTCATCAAAGGAATGATTACCATGTGAAATAGCATGATAGGTTTTCTTAATCGTCCTTTTTTCAAAAGCTTGTGCTGCGTATGAATATGCATCAGCATGTTTTGATAAGAGTAAAACACCACTAGTTTCTTTGTCTAAACGATGACATAATTGCAAGTGATTATTATATTTTTTTGCTTGTTCGAAAATAGAATTTGCAAGACCAATACGTTCATGCAAACTACTTACTCCAGGTGGTTTGTTGATAGCCAAGTAATTCGTATTCTCAAATACTATTTGATCCTTAAAATTGAATCTTCTCACAGCTTAAGTCGGGATATACAATCTTCTATACTTAATTTCATCTGATCCCCAGAGAACAAGTCTTTAAGGGTTAGAATTCCTGACTCCATCTCGTCTTGTCCAATTACAATAGCATGGCTAAAGCTTTTATTATTGGCAAAATCCAATTGTTTATTAATTCTTTTCTTATCAGGGAAAACCAGAACTGAAATTTCTGATTGTCTTAATTTTTGAGCTAATCGAACACCAAATTCTTGGGTTTCTTGGTCGAAATGACAAATCAAAACAGATTGATTATGTGAATTAACATTAGGCCATAAGTTTTGTGAATCAAGTATCTCATAGATACGATCTACTCCAAAACTAATCCCAACTCCTGAGACATCTTTTAGCCCAAAAATATCAGTAAGGTTGTCATATCTTCCCCCTCCTGATATGCTACCAATCCCACTTTCAGGAATAACAGCTTCAAAAATACATCCTGTGTAATAATCTAATCCTCGTGCAAGACTTAAATCAAGTTCTAATTTAATTGACCGTGATAAGTTACCAAGAAACCTAACAAGTTTTCTTAAATCTCCAATAGCCGACATTGCTAAAGCATTATGATTAAAAGAAGAAGTCAGTTTATCTAATATAGTTTCATTGAAATCAGAAATGGTAATCAACTCAAAAAGCTTCTTGCATTTAATTTCAGAAACACCTGCATTAATCAATTCAATAATTACGCCATCTTTACCAATTTTATCTAATTTATCAAGTGTGGATGTAAATCGAGATACTGGAAAATCAAGTGAGAGTTCGTCAACCATAGCCTCCAAAAATTTTCTGTGGTTTAATTTAACAACGGCTTTACTAAAACCAAGTTTATTAAAAACTTCATCATAAATGTGAATTAAGTCAGCCTCATGAATCAAGGAAGAACTGCCTATACAATCTGCATCACATTGTGTAAATTCTCTAAATCTTCCTTTTTGAGGTCGATCTGCCCGCCAAACAGGTTGAATCTGATATCTTCTAAAAGGAAACGAAATTTCATTTCTATGCTGAGCTACAAATCGTGCAAATGGAACAGTCAAATCGTATCGAAGACCAAGCTTTGATTTTCCAGGAATCCATCGGTCTGGGAATAGTTCAGTGATTTTTTGAGCCTTTTCATCACCAATTTCATGAACAATCTCTCGATTACTTCTGATTTTATATAACAGCTTATCACCCTCATCACCATATTTCCCTGTGAGCATACTTAGATTTTCGATGGCAGGTGTTTCAAGGGGCTCAAAAGCATATTTTTTGAACACCACCTGAATGGTATCCAAGATAATATTGCGTTTTCTCATGACTTCTGGTCCAAAATCTCTAGTACCTTGTGGATTAGAAGGTTTTTGCATAAGAACAAAGGTAAGTTACTGATTGTTAAAATTATTATTTAACAATCTATAGTTGTACTTCTGAATATACAATTTCAATTTTTGCAACATCATTTCTGCTTCAACAGAAAGGTTTGCAGATAACTCATTTGAATAAACAGGATCTGACCTATAATTAAATATACGAGTATGCTTGTCACCATACCATTCAATAGTAAGTGAGTCATTTGAGTAGGTATAAATATTACCATCATAAAGTGCTACCCCTTCAGAAACTGAATCATCCACTAGACTATTTCCAAAAGAAACAAAACTGTCACTAGTTGTAAGATGTCGTATGGTTGAGTAAATATCAATATGTTGAACAATTCGATTTTCTTCGCGTTTATCAAACCAATTTGGTGCGAAGATTAAAAGAGGAACAGCGTATTTTCCAAGATATGATCGGTAAGCAGGTGTTTCGTTAATTGAAGAATGATCAGCTGTTATAATAAAAACTGTATTATCAAACCAGCTTTTAGATTGGATGGACTTAAAAAAATTTCGAAGAGCTAGGTCAGTGTATCTTATTGATTGATGAATTTCATTTGTCCCCTTGGGAAGATAAGTATATGCCTCAGGAATTTTATAAGGATGATGACTACTCAAGGTAAAAATACCTGAAAACCAAGGTTGCTTTTGCGAGGATAATTTGGAACTGCAATATGCTAGAAAAGGCTCATCGTAAATACCCCAAGTACCGTCAAAATTGACACTATTGGGATAATCTTGCTTTGCAAAATAATGATCAATACCTTGAGATTGAAGATATGGTTTAAATCCCATCGATAATTCATCAGCACCATGAAAAAAAGAAGTAACATACCCCTCTTTTTTCAAAATTTCAGGTAGAGTGTTGATATTCGATTGAGAATAAAAAGAACCAATGAAGGGTTGTTTAGTCAGACATGGAACACCAGCTATGCATGAGGCAACAGCATCAATGGAGCGAAGACCATTAGCATAAGCATTGGTAAAGTTAACTGAATGCTCCATCAGACTATCTAAAAAAGGAGTATAGCTTGACCTATTACTTACATTTAGTTTGGTGTATTCTTTTCCAAAGCTCTCCAATAAAATAAGGCAAATGTTAGGCTTATCTTCTCTTAAAATGCCATAACTCTTTTTATCATCTAACAGTGATTCTTGAAGTATGTCATCTGTAAAATATGCCACATAATTGATACCTTGTTTACCATATGATTCTAATAATATATACAAAGGTGTAATTGCGGTTGTAACCTCATTGTTGGTCAATTTTGCAAAAGCATCCATGGAGTTTAGTGGTTTAAGTGCTACTCCACCGCGAGCAAAAAAAGCAATACCAAACAATGTAAAAGTACCAAGAATAAAACTATTTTTTCTTGATGTATTTAATCTTAATCTACCAAAAAATTTAGTGATTAACGCATTTATCCCAAGAACTAAAATAATAACATACCAATACTCTTGAATATAACCAGTAATGACCTCAAAACTCTGTCCAGACAAAAGCTGAAATAATTCTCTGCCCACAATAGTTTTACTGTTTGGCAGATATAAAATCGCTATTAAATTAAAAACTATGGCACCAAAAAATAGCAAGGCAAAAATGGATTTAGTCAGAGAATACCACCATTTCTTCTGGATAAATAGTCCAACGCCAAGACATATAAATAAGGGAGCATACCAGATTGAAAGTGTTTTAAAATCAAATCGAATTAAATAAAAAAGATAATTAAACGTATCAGTGATAATCAGGTCAGGTTGTGAAAATAATAGCCAAAAACGGCTAATCCAAAATGGAATAACTAAACAAAAAAGAAAAGATAAAGCCTTGATAATATTTTTTATCCTCAAATCCACTTGAATAGATTGCAAATTATATTAAATTTGCAGTCCTTTAAAAGTAAAATTCGAATTAAGTTATACTAAGATTAACTTAATATCAACATAACCATTAAGATTTTAACAAAATGAAAAGCGAAATACACCCAGATAACTATAGACTAGTTGTGTTTAAGGATATGTCAAACGGATATCAATTTTTAACAAAATCTTGTGTTGAAACTAAAGAAACAATCACTTACGAAGATGGAAATGAGTACCCCGTGTATAAATTAGAAATTTCTAGTGCTTCTCACCCATTCTATACAGGGAAGACAAATTTCGTGGATACTGCTGGTAGAATTGATAAATTTAACAAACGTTACGCCAAAAAGAAATAGGCATAACAACAATATCATCAAGGCTTTCTATATTTGGAGAGCCTTTTTTTATGAACATCATACTATTCGACGATGATAAAAGAGTAAACCTACTCCCATTAACTTTCACAAGACCTTGTGCAGAGTTAAGAGTTGGAATACTTACTTTGGCAGAAAAATGGGCCAAAAACTTAACTGCCAGTACATCATATATTACTCAAGACTACCTATCTGAAAAATATGGAATAATTCATCAAGATGAAAATTTATACATCAATGGAAGGGTATTGCCTGATATTGATTTAGTTTCACAAATCAATCTTCTTTCTGACAATGAACTGCTTGCAAGTGAAGATACCATAATTGCTTTCAAAACTATTAAACATTTAACCAGTTATGAAGAGATTAATAATTATTCAAATTCAATATTAAGAAAAGAAATATCTTGTTCTCAGTTAAATTATACTTATGATATATTCTCTAAAAATGGAGAGGAGATTAAGTCAGATTTTGACATTCTAACCAAATATAGAGAAAGTCATCAACTATCATCCTCAAATACACATATAGGTAATTCTATTTTTATTGAAGAGGGAGTTCGTGCAGAGGCTGTTATATTTAATACTGAAAACGGACCAATATACTTAGGTAAAAATAGTACAGTTATGGAGGGTAGCTTAATTAGAGGGCCTTTTTCACTTGGTGAAAATGCAACTATTAAAATGGGAGCTAAAATATATGGCAATACCACCATAGGGCCACAATGTAAAGTTGGAGGCGAAGTTAGTAATTCCATTTTTTATAAAAATAGTAATAAGGGACATGATGGTTTTATTGGGAACTCTGTAATTGGTGAATGGTGTAATTTGGGTGCAGGCACCAATAGCTCTAATCTAAAAAATAACTACGCTAATGTTAAATTATGGGATTATTCAAAAAAACGTTTTTTAGACACTGGTTTGCAATTTTGTGGTTTAGTTATGGGTGACCATAGTAAATGTGGTATCAATACCATGTTTAATACCGGGACAGTAGTAGGTGTATCAGCTAATATTTTTGGCGGAAATTTTCCAAGAAATTTTATTCCTTCATTTACTTGGGGAGGTTCATCAGGTTTTGCAACATATCAAACAAATAAAGCTTTTCAAACTGCAAAAAAGGTAATGGAAAGACGAAGTCAGGAACTAACAGAATTTGCTCAAAAAATATTAAACTCCATTTTTGAAAACACATCAGAATACAGATTCTGGGAAAAAATTAATTTAAAATGAGACATAAAATTTTAGCTGGGAACTGGAAAATGAACTTGGATCTAATCCAAGGTAAAGCATTATTATCAGAAATTTTAGATTCTAATGTAAACAAAGACACAATAACTATTATAGCACCTCCAGCTATTCACTTAAATAGTTTCAATCAAATGCTATCGCACACACCAATTGCACTAGCTGCTCAAAATTGCCATCAACAAGATTCTGGTGCATATACTGGGGAACTGTCTGTTGGTATGCTTAAAAGTGTTGGGGTAGAATATGTCTTAATAGGTCACAGTGAACGAAGAGAATATTTTATGGAAGATAGCTTATCGCTATCCTTTAAAGTAAATAATGTAATTAAACATGGTTTACGACCAATTTATTGTTGTGGAGAAACATTAGCTCAACGCCAAGAGGGGGAACACTTTAGAACCATAAGTAATCAAATTGAGCAAGGGATATTTCAATTAAATGAAATGGAACTTCTTAATTGTATTGTAGCTTACGAACCAGTATGGGCGATTGGAACAGGTGAAACTGCCTCTCCTCAACAAGCTCAAGAAGTTCATAACTTCATTCGTAAAACTATTGCTAAACAATATAGCGATATGGTAGCTGACAACATCTCAATTTTGTATGGTGGCAGTGTTAAGCCTTCTAACGCAAAAGAATTATTCACATGTCCAGATATCGATGGAGGATTAATTGGGGGTGCTTCATTGAACGCAGAAAGCTTTGTTGCTATTGGAAATAGTCTCTAAAACAGATATCCAATCCCTACAGCTATTTGATCGATTGGCCTGAAATTAACTCGCCTATCAATATTTTCTCCAGGAGCAGAATATTGTTGAAAATTTAAATTGAAATTTGATCTTGATTCCACCGATAAACGGATGTTTTTAATTGGATCGTAGTACAACCCTACCAGTGGTTTAAGTCCAACATTCCAGTAATATCCATAATAGGTTTCATAAGATTTTTGGTTTAAAGTAGAATTCCAATATCCGTCAATACCGGCATAAAGTTTAATCAAATCGAAACCTTCAAGCTTTAATTCTTTATGAAAACCTATAGATAGATTATATACTACTAAACCACTTTCCGAGAAAAGTGTATCGCTTCTTGTCTCTTTATCTGTGTCAATGAATAAGGATAGTCCACTTCTCAGAACTACTGAGTTATTTGTCAATCTTTTATACATTAACTGATAGCTTGACTGTTCTTTGAGTTCTGTTAAATCTAGAATTAAATCAAATTGATTTTTATTCTGTCCAGAAACAAATAATCCAATAAATAAGAAAACTAAGGTTAAAATTTTTTTCATGATTTAGACACAATGATACAAAATAAAAAAGGCTCCGAAAAAATCGAAGCCTTTAAATATTGAATTTCTTTTAAAAATTATTTCCCAGATTTGGAGAAATCAATTCTTTTAGAAGCATAATCTACGTCATTGTCAGCAGTATAATCTACAGAGACTCTACCTCTTTCAATACCATAATTAGCCTCTAAATGATCGATAATAGAATTAGCTCTTTTCCACGCGAGTCTTTCACCACTTTTACTTCTAGTGTATCCAGTAGCTGTTACGTTTAATGATGGACACATTCTCATCTTTTCAGCAAGTGTATACAATGCAGCGAATGAAGATGAGGAAATTTTGGAGCTTCCATTATCAAACATAATAGTTGGAAGTGTTACGTTATCACAATTGTAAGCTGAATATTCTTTAATTTCGAAAGCTTTTCCTTTAGAATCAACCATCGCACCTGCAGGGCTGTTAGGCTCAGCATCAATAGCATTAGGTATTCCGTCTCCATCATCGTCCTTAGCTACTCCATCAGCATCTACATCAGTAACCATAGAAAAAACTTCTTTATCTTTACTATCTGGAACACCATCGCCATCTGTGTCGACAGCAGTTCCATCACCATAGGTTTTTACACCATCAGGAGTTTCGTTATCTTTATCGAAATAATCTCCAACACCGTCTCCATCTGTATCAGCCATTAAAGTTTTAAGACTTTTATTTATCGAATCAATATCATTATAAATTGATTCAACAGGGTTTATCCAATCAAGATGTGAAGTTTGTGATTTGTCAGTACCAAATTTATAAGATACTGTAATTCCTGTTTGACTAAAATAATCAGATGATTTATTAGCAATTATATTAAAGTTATTTGCATCAATATCATCACTAGATGTGAAGTTAAATTGTGTATTTAAACCAATATCAAAATTTTCGTTTAAGTTGTATTTTAACCCAAAACCTATAGGGACAAAAACTACTGACTCATCATAGCTTGAATTGAGATTTGGGTCGTCATATTTACCTATCGCGTCATTGGACATTGATCCCAAACCAATGGTTGCAAAATATTGTAGATTTCTAGCAGATCTTAAAAAAGACACATTACCTAAAGTGAAAACTGCTGATAAATCAATTGTTGAAAAACTATTTTCAAAGCTGAAGTCTTCTGCACCTAATTCTTCAGATCTGTTTCCAACTATTTTACCACTATTAAAAGATGCTCTAATTCCTACAGTATGAGATACTGAATATTTAACACCTAGACCAAAAGAATTACTAGAGTTGTCTTGAGGAGCATCTGTGTATGAGTTTGTTAGACCAAAATTTAAGCCTACTGATAATTTTTTTGCAGGTTTAATTTTAGAGAAATAATCGCTTTGTGCATGAATATTTACACTTAACAATGTAACACTAATAAGTATTAATGCTTTTAAAGATTTGGTTATATAATTCATTTTATATTTAAATGTTATGCAAATTTAATATAATTAAATGAATGTTAATCCACTAATAAAATATTATCAATACCTTATTATTGGAATATAATCCAAAATGACTTGAAATTCTTTCTGGCTTTATCAAAGACATGTCATTAAAACTACCAATAAATTCAATCCTTTCTTGAATTTGTGAAGGGTTAAAGTAAGCTCTCTTCAGCTTTAAAAATTTTTTTAATTCAGAAGAACTCTCAATCTTTTGGGACCACTTCGTTTCTATAATCTTCTCTATATCAGATAGTTTATCTAATAATTTTGACCATTTATTAACCAAATTTACGTCTTTAAATATATCAGAAATTGCTTTATCGTAAACTTGTATTCTCGATTTTATTGACTCAACATTTTTTTTATGTGATTCCTTAATATCAGCTAATTTTTTTTCATGGCTAAGTGCAATTGCTGTCTCGTCATTAAACCAATCTATTAGACGATTATTAAAATATTTTTCTCGAAACTTAGAAGGAATCAAAATACACGAGGTCCTTAAAATCATTGACGGTATGGGCATATCATAAGCATCAAAAAGCCCTTTTAACTGAAGCCAATAATTAAGCTCACTAGAACCCAAAATAACACCAACATTGGGAAGGATCCATTCTTGGTATAAAGGTCTTAAAGCTGCGTTCGGACTAAGATTTGCGTATTCCTCCTTTGTAAAATCCTCAGGCGTTTTGTTGGTGAAGTCCTTTATATCGTCAATTCTTATTCTGTCATTTTTTCGTAATAAAAAAAGGTTACATGATTTGACCCGCAATTGGTTCTTAAAACCCTCAATTTTAAGTAATTGTGATGTTTCGTTTAAAACCTGACTATTTTTGTGTTTCAACTCATCAATCATTACAGAAGTAAAGCTTGATTTTAACTTTCTACTATCAGGATCTAAGATAATCAGACCAGTATGGCCCAGATATTCATGTAATAATTTTCTGAAGGCAATAGCAAGGTTAATAGATTGTCCATAAATTTGGGCAGTACGTTGTAAAAAATCCTCAAGAACGTCACTCATCTTGTAAGTATCTATCAAATCTTGATACATCTCGGCAACACCATTAGTATTCATTCTTCCAACAGCACCTGATTGCTTAGTACCCCATTTTATTTGTTTTCCAAAATATGATACTGTAGCAATTTCTTCTAAATCGTGATCCTCAGTTGCCATCCAAAATACAGGAACAAAATTTTTGTCATTAAACTTACGCTTAAGTTGATTTGATAATGCTATCACATCAAAAATCTTATATAGAATATAAATTGGACCCAACCCTAAATGAATCTGTTGCCCAGTTGTAATTGTATATGTGTTGGAATTTACCAGTTCATCAATATTCTTCTTAACATGACTTGATTTAGAAAGATCAATCTCTGCTTCCTTGTATTGACGATATAAATCTTGAACTAAATTATTTCTCTTTTGTTGTGAAAAGGAAGATTTTCCATTGATAGCCTCTGCAATTCCATTCAAATCAGGAGAATAAGTGTGAAAAGACTTAAGTTTTTTTCCGTTATAATACTCCTCAATCAGAGAATTACTATAAAATGTTTTATCTCTTACAACACTAGAAAATTCCACTATATATTAATTTTACCAATTAAATCAAATGATTCCGCACCTGTGATGGTTGCATTTGTAAAATCCCCAACTCTCAAATATCCTTCGTTAAGGGATATAATTACCTCATTATCTACCTCTGGAGAATCAAATTGTGTTCGCCCAATATAACTATCTCCCTCAATCCTATCTATGATTACTTTTTGTGTAGACCCAATTAATTTTTGGTTGTTAGCAAATGAAATATCATGCTGAATACCCATAATCTCATCAGCACGAGCAGATTTTATTTCCTGAGAAACATGATCCTCGAGTGTCCCTGCATGTGTTCCGTCCTCATGAGAATAAGTGAAAACACCTAAACGATTAAATTGATAGCGATTTACAAAATCTTTTAACTCCTTAAAGTCTTGATCGGACTCACCTGGATGACCAACAAGAAGTGTTGTTCTCAAAGCAATATTATCTACTTCTGAACGAATTCTGTCCAGAACTTCTTCTGTCCTTCTCTTAGTGATTCCTCTTCGCATCGATTTAAGTACATTATCTGAAATATGTTGTATAGGTATATCTAAATAATTACATATGTTGGGTTTTGAGTTGATTATTGGCAATACATCGAAAGGAAATTTAGAAGGATATGCATAGTGAAGTCTAATCCAGTCAAGTCCTTCAACATCACTTAGCCTGTCCATAAGTTCGGCTAACTTTCGCTCACCATAAAGATCAATTCCATAAAATGTAGAGTCTTGAGCTATCAACATGATTTCTTTTATACCATCTCTTACAAGTGCCTTTGCTTCACTCACGAGCTGCTCCATGGGTTTAGAAACATGTTTACCCCTCATTAAGGGAATGGCACAAAAAGAACAGGGACGATCACAACCTTCTGAAATTTTCATGTATGCATAGTGCTTGGCTACAGAGGACTTTCGTTCGCCAATCAATTCTTTACGATAATCGACTCCTAGGCTATTTAATAAATGAGGTAGCTCAAATGTTCCATACCATTTATCAACTTCTGGTATCTCTGGAGATAAATCGGCTTTATATCGTTCAGATAAACATCCAGTAACAATTAAATTGTCTAATTTACCTGCTTTTTTTTCTTGGGCGAAATCAAGAATTGTGTCAATACTTTCTTGTTTTGCATTATCAATAAACCCACAAGTATTGATGATAACTGTATCTGCATTCTTGGTATCCTCATGTACTGTATGTATTTTTCCATTTTCTAATTGAGATTGAATCACTTCAGAATCAACCGTATTTTTTGAACAACCGAGTGTTACAATAGAAACTTTATTGGGTTTATAGCTTTTTGTCCTCATTTATAAGAATAATGAATTAATAAATGTTTTGGAATCAAATAGCTGAAGGTCGTTTACCTGTTCACCAACTCCAATATATTTTACGGGTACTTTAAATTGATCACTAATACCTATTACTACCCCGCCTTTTGCAGTGCCGTCTAACTTGGTAAGTGCTAGAGATGAGACATCTGTTGCTGAAGTAAATTGTTTGGCTTGTTCGAATGCATTCTGTCCTGTACTTGCATCTAAAACTAGCATAACCTCATGCGGAGCTCCAACTACTTGCTTATCCATCACACGTTTAATTTTAGAAAGTTCATTCATCAAATTAACTTTATTATGAAGGCGTCCGGCAGTGTCAATAATAACAACATCAGCATTTTGATCAGCACCATATTTTACAGCTTCAAATGCAACGGCGGCAGGATCAGTATTCATGCCTTTTGATACAACATCAACCTCTACTCGCTCTCCCCAAATCTTTATTTGATCTACCGCAGCAGCTCTAAATGTATCTGCAGCACCCAATACCACTTTTAATCCTTGTGATTTAAATAGTTTAGCTAATTTACCAATGGTGGTTGTTTTTCCAACACCATTAACACCAACAACCATAATTACATAGGGCTTAACATCCATAATTGTATGCTGAACTTCATTTTCAGAGACAAGCTGTACAATTTCATCTTTAAGCATTTCTTTGAGTTCTAATTCTGAAAGATATTTATCGCGCGATACCCTAGATTCTATTCTGTCAATAATCTTGACCGTTGTTTCAACACCTACGTCAGAGGAGATTAACAACTCTTCAACATCGTCTAAAAAATCATCATCAATTCTACTTTTTCCAACAACTACTTTTGATAACTTACCTATAAAAGAGGTTCTAGTTTTCTCTAAACCAGAATCTAATTTCTCCTTTTGGTCTTCAGATGGTTTCTTTTTAAAAAAGTCTAATAATCCCATGGGTATAAAATAAAAAAAGCTTCCCATCAAAAGTAGGAAGCTTTTTATTTGAAAACAATAACGTTATTATTATTTTGCCAAGGCTTCTTTAACAGATTCCGTAGGCATCATTTCTTCTTTAAATGTATAAGCACCAGTTTTAGGCGATTTATTACATCGAATAACTTTCGCCCAATCTCTACCAGATCCAGCTTTCTTTAGTGTTGCTACTACTTTCTTTGCCATTTTACTTTATTTCTTTATGAACTGTAACTTTTTTCATATAAGGGTTATATTTCTTAAGTTCAATACGTTCTGTTGTATTTCTTTTATTTTTAGTAGTAATGTAACGTGACATTCCAGGAACTCCAGAACCTTTTTGTTCAGTACATTCTAAAATAACTTGTATTCTATTGCCTCTTTTTGCCATGATTTATATCTTTCCGTTTTTCAATAGACTATTCAAACATGCACTAATACCCTTCTTGTTAATTGTTTTCAATGCAGAGGTGCTTACCTTAAGTGTAATCCACTCATCTTGTTCTGGCAAGTAAAACTTTTTAGTTTGAAGGTTTGGGTAAAATCTTCTTTTAGTTTTACGTTTTGAGTGGGAAACATTGTTCCCAGACATTGCTTTTTTTCCTGTTAGATCACAAACTCTAGACATACCTCTATTTTTTAGGGGTGCAAATATGTTGTTATTTTTTGATTTTTACAACAACTATGGATACAAAAGATATTTTTTTCTCATAGCTTTGTATTCTTCCAAGTCTGATTGCCATGTTTGTTTGATTTCTTGAGCTGAAAGCCCAGCTATTACCTGATCTTTGAAAGTTGAATTTCCAATGAGTTTATAAATAAAGTTTTTAAAATATGGGCCATTTTCTTGGGTATTTTTAGCATAAAAAAGCAGAAACCAACCTAAATTTAGAGATGGCCGTTCAAAAAAACCTGGTAGATTTACATCATTAACCAAGAAACCACCACATTCTTTTCCTTCATGTTTTGGACGATCTGAAACACCTGGAATACTGCGGGGTGAAAATAAATAATTCCCTTTAAATTCTGGCCTCCCAACAACTTGAAATGGGAAATCTGTACCTCTTCCAATACTCACATTTGTACCCTCAAACAAACCGAGATATGGGTACAAGTATACTGAGTTCATGTTGGGTAGGTTTGGCGACGGTTTGATGGGTAATTGGTATAAACTGTCATGCGTGTAATTTTTGCATGGTACGATTTGAAAATTACATTTTACCTTATTTTTAAGCCAAGCTTCGCCTTGAATCATCAATGCTAATTCACCTACAGTTAGACCGTGAACAATTGGGATTTGATGCATTCCGATAAAAGATGAATACTCTTTTTTTAGTACTGGACCATCTACATAAAAACCATTCGGATTGGGTCTATCTAGTATGATCAATTTCTTATTTTGTTCTGCACAAGCCTCCATGACATAATGCATGGTCGATATATAGGTATAAAAACGAACTCCTACGTCCTGAATATCAAAAATAACAACATCAATATTTTCTAACATCTGCGGTGTGGGTTTTTTATTTCTACCATACAATGAAACAACAGGTAAACCACTCTTTTCGTCTATACCGTTGCTCACAAGTGCACCCGCACTATAATTGCCACGAAATCCATGCTCGGGTGCAAAAACTTTTTGAATATCAACTCCTAATGACTGAAGGGTATCTACCAAATGAACAGACCCAATAGTAGATGTTTGATTAACAAGAAGTGCTACTCTTTTCCCCTTTAATTGAGACATATATTGATTTAATTGCTCCGCTCCTAGGATGATTCTACTTTTCCCTGCTTCTTTTTGAGACTCACCCATTGACGAGCACGCAACGAAAATTATCATCAAAAAAGCAAAAAGTTCTGTTTTCTTCATTTCTATCTCTAATCTTGTAAATCAAAAGTATGCAATTAGGATACCACATCGCTAAAAAGTTAAGCTTTAAAAGCCAACATTCGTTCACTAAAACGATCACTTTATTGGCTATTACTGCGATATCTATAAGTATTTGTGTGGTCATTTTGGCTTTTGGAATTTTGTTAGGTTTCAAAAAAGAAATTCGAGAAAAGGTCAAGGGATATGCAGGCGATGTCAGTGTAAGTCGTTATCAACTTGCAACCGGTATTGAAACAAACTTATTTGATATCGATCATGAATTGGTACAAAAAATAGAACAAGAAGAAAATGTATCCTCTATTTTTCCATTTATCAACAAAGCAGGCATACTCAAATCAGACTCTACCCTTGAAGGTATAATACTTAAAGGATTACCCGCAAATTATGATTTCTCATTTTATCAAAAACATTTGATTCGAGGAGAATTGCCTCAATACTCGGATTCTGCTGACTCATATGCTATTCTGCTATCCGAATATACCTCATCTATTCTTAATCTTGATACTGGCGATCGGGTAAACCTCTTCTTCATTAATCAATCTAATGTAAGACGAAGAATGCCAATAATATCTGGTATTTTTAATACTGGGCTTCATGAATTTGACAAGCAATTTGCAATTGCTCATTTACGATCTGTTCAACGTGTTGTTAGTAATAATTACTCAAAAGCTGCAGGTTATGAGGTAAAAGTAAAACAAGCTGAATATACCTTACCCATAAAACGAAAGCTTCAGACCTATTTCGACTATACTTACGCTGTCAATTCCGTACAAGAATTATATCCGGCTATATTCCAATGGCTTGATATTGTTGATACCAATGTGCTTGTAATTATTATTCTCATGTTTATTGTTGCTATCATCAACATCATAACCATACTATTAATTCTAATTATCGAGCGTATACCAATGATTGGTATTCTTAAGTCAATGGGCGCACATTCTTCAAAAATTGGTACAATATTTAATTGGCAAGGAGGTTTTATTTTATTTGCAGGTCTTATTATTGGTAATGGAATTGCTTTGGGTTTTGCTTACTTACAAAATCAAAACAAATTAATTAAACTGAACGCAGAAACATATTACATGGATGCTGTTCCCTTTTATCTTCCTTGGGACGATCTTTTATTTATCAATTTTGGTGCTTTATTGGTATGCTTTTTTTTCACATATATACCTGTGAGAATCATTCATCGAATAAAACCCGCACAAAGTATCCGCTTTAGCTAATTGCTAACGATTTTTTACATTAATGTGATCGTAAGGACAGTGCAAACATTTATTACCACAACACTTACCTCTTTTTGAATGAAAAGCTTCGGTAAAGACGATATAACCCTCTTCGTTGTAATAATAATCTGCTACTTCTTTAGTGCTGTTCCGCATTTTTTACAATAATTTGAATATTTATCCTTTTCATGATAACTACAACTAGAACAAACAAGAAAACCATTAGTTTGAGCCATTTCTACACTTACAATCCCTGTTGGTACTGCAATAACTGCATAACCTAATATCATGAGTGCCGCACTCAAAAATTGGCCTAGTCCTGTCACTGGAGCAATATCTCCGTAACCCACAGTGGTTAACGTTACTATTGCCCAGTATATACTTCTGGGAATAGAAGTGAACCCTGCCTCGGGAGGCTCGATCACATACATAATTGTTCCCATGACCACAACAATAACTAAAACGACCCCAAAAAATACTGTTATTTTAGCACCGCTTCGTTTTATGGCTACTCCCATTCCTTGGGCTTCTCCCATAAAACGTGTTAATCTAAGGACTTTAAAAATTCTTAGAAGGCGAACCGTTCTTACAATTCTAAATAAGGGTGAGGCTGGAAAAAAGAAAGTAAGATATGTAGGTATGGTACTCACCAAATCAATGATTCCCCAGAAGCTAAATGCATAACTTTTTGTATTTTCAGTTATCAATAAACGTGCTAAATATTCTAAGGTAAATACACCTGTAAAAAAATATTCAATGTATTTTAGTTGTATGGCATACCTCTCATGAATAATCGGCACAGAATCTATCATTAGAGTCAGAACACTTATAACAATGGCCCACAATAATAAAATATCAAATCTCCTTCCCTCTTGCGTATCTGATTCAAAAATGATTAGTCGCCATTTTTCTTTAAGAGATAATTCTGCTCGTTCTTTAGTTGATGGATAATTTACCATAGTAATTTCAAAGGTAGAAGTGAGTAGTTAGTTTTTATCAACAAAAAATCAGCCTGATTTTGATTTACTGTTTTTTAATTGAAAGGTCTTTCGGTGGCAATCTAAATAGCCTAATTTATGAATAGCCTGTACATGTTTTTTTGTACCATACCCCTTGTGCTTATCAAAGTCATATTCAGGATGTTTTTTACTCAAGTTAATCATATACTCATCTCGATGGGTTTTTGCCAAAATACTAGCAGCAGCAATGCTCTTATACTTGCCATCACCTTTGATAATCGTGGTATAGCTAAAAAAATCAAATGGTTTAAATCGATTACCATCTATAAGTAGATGTTCTGGTCGAATATATAATTGCTGTACAGCCCTTTGCATAGCAAGAATACTACAATTAAGAATATTATAATTTTCTATTTCACGTTCTGAACAGCTTGCCAAAGCCCATGCTAATGCTTTTTCTTCAATTTGCTTTCGAAGAAGATTGCGAACATCTGACGATAATTTTTTAGAATCATTGAGCAATGGTAATCTTACTCGAGGAGGTAGAATTACTGCAGCTGCAAAAACAGGACCTGCTAAGCAACCTCTTCCAGCCTCATCACAACCAGCCTCAAGCAAATTTTTATGAAAATAGCTTTTGAGCATCGAGCAAAAATAATATAAGTTTGCAAGCATATGCTCAACTATCGAGACATCATTTATGATAATTACTTCAGTACACAAGTCAATAAATTAAATATTGATCATGTGGCTATGTTGCACCAACAAGCCCGCCACAATCAACGTGAGCTTATACACCTTCTTCCTCAAAATAGGGATGCAAGAATAGTAGACTTAGGGTGTGGGTATGGTACATTTATAAAACCTGCTTTGGATGCAGGTTATTCCAACGTATCTGGTTATGACATAAGTCAAGAGCAAGTAAACGTAGCTCACAAACTTGGTATGAAAAATATCTACTGTAGTGATATTAACGACTTTTTTGATAAAAATGAAAAAGTGGATGTATTGGTTGGTCTAGATATAATTGAACATTTCACAAAAGATGAGCTAATGAGATTTTTATCTAAAGCAAAAAAATGCCTCAACCCTGGAGGAAAGATAATACTTAGAACCCCTAACATGGATGCTCCTCAAACAAGTTTATACGCCTTCGGTGATGTTAGTCATGAAACTTTTTTAAATAAAAGCTCAGCACTTCAAGTATTGAAAAGTATTGGATTTTTAAATACTCGTGTGCATGGAGGACTAGTTCGAAACCAAAATCCAATATTCGAGATCATTCGGAGAATTGGTTGGTGGAATTACGTTACTTTACAAAAGTTAATTTTATTTTGTTCTGCTCGTACTTGGCATAATGTCGTATTTGAACCGAACTTGATTGTTGAAGCAAGTATTTAATTTCTCAGCATTTTTCAATCAAAATCTAAATAAAACCGCTCTGCAAAGTCATTCAGCTTTGGGTACTTTTCAGCAAAAGAATCAAATTGTTGTCTGGGTGTAAACATTTTATAATCACTTATTTGCTTTGCATTTACTTTACAGTTTAGTTTGTTGAGTGAGTAACCATTTTTCTCAAAATGAGCTACTATTTTTACCGCTTCTTCTTTGATTTCAGTCTCAACAATTTTAGAACCTACGGTAAATATGACAGTATTGTTATCGCCTATTTTTAGCAACGGATCCGAAAGAAATGCCGCCAAGCTTGTTCTTTTTTGAGTAGTTAACTCCTGAGCATAGGATATGAACAAACGCCTTGATTCATCCAACGTAAGACTCTTAAGCATACTATTCTTAATGGATTCAGATTTGGGAATATCATCGGAACTTAGTTCAGTAATCTTTGACTTTACACCTACAGACTTCATCATGTTTTTCAGCCCTCCAATTCGAACTACTTCTTGACTATCTTGATTTTCTGAAATATTAAAACTTTGTTTAGCTTTAGGTGTATCCGAATCATCCTCAGTATTAGAATCAAAAAAATTATCAAAAAAACCTGATTCGCTAAGGACTATAAGTTTAGACTTTTTTTTTTAGTCACGTCAATAGCATGTTGAAGAGATGCCAACTTAACTAGACAAATCTCAACATGTAATCGTTGATTATGACTCGACTTGTAATTCATGTCTGCTTCACCAATTATATTAATAGCATTTACTACAAAAGAATGAGTAACTGATTTGGATTGCGTCAAATACTTACCAGATATCTCCTCTGATTTTTCAATTAGTTGTTGGCTAGATGCATTTTTAGCAACTAATAAATCTCTTAGGTGATTAGCAAGTCCATTAAGAAAAATTTGACCGTCAAAACCATTGCTTTGTACTTCATCAAACAACACTAATACACCACTTATATCTCCTTCAAGAAAGGAATCGATTATTCTAAAATAATATTCATAATCTAAAATATTGAGGCTGTTAAGGACAGCTTGATAGGTTACTTTTTCGTCCTCACCAAAACTGACCATTTGGTCAAAAATAGATAAAGCATCTCGCATGGCACCGTCTGCTTTTTGTGCAATTAGGTGCAGAGCACTTTCTTCAGCTGTAATATTTTCCTCTAGGGCTATTTGTTGAAGATAACTTACAATCTGCGATACCTGTATTCGATTAAAGTTAAATACCTGACAACGCGAGAGTATAGTTGGTAAAATCTTATGCTTTTCGGTAGTTGCTAGAATAAAGATGGCATAATTAGGTGGTTCTTCTAATGTTTTCAAAAAAGCATTAAAAGCCTGTTGCGAAAGCATATGAACCTCATCAATAATATAAACTTTGTATTCTCCAGTCTGGGGAGGAATCCGTACCTGCTCTGTAAGCGACCGAATATCGTCTACAGAATTATGGGATGCAGCGTCCAACTCAAAAATATTATATGAAAAATCATAACCCTCAGGTACCGTATTTTTATTTATCTCTTTGGCGAGAATCCGAGCACATGTAGTTTTACCAACTCCACGAGGACCACAAAATAAAAAAGCCTGTGCTAATCTGTCGTTCGTAATTTCATTGACTAAAGTTTCTGTAATGTGCTTTTGGCCAACGACTGTATCAAACGATTCTGGACGATATTTTCTAGCACTTACTAAATAACTTCCCATTATAATTTTATGCAAATTACACCCCCACAAAATAGATAAACAAGTAGTGTTGAAAAAATGGATAAAGTTGTTCAAAATCAGTATCAAAAATCATTGGATCATTTAAACGCAAAAAAGTAAACTGATTTTGACTTCGATTTAAGAAAAAAAATTACTTTTGCACCCCAAAAAATTATACATTAATAAAAATGGCTAAATCAAATTACGAGTCTGTAGTCATATTGACACCCGTACTTAGCGATAAGATGTTGCAAGATGCAGCAAATTCTTTCGAAAAGTTGATTACAGAAAATGGTGGAGAGCTCATCCACAAAGAAAATTGGGGGCTAACTAAGATGGCCTATACCATTCAGAACAAAACAACAGGTTTCTATCAGATTTTTGAGTTTGCAGCAGATGCAGATGCAGAGATTGTAGATAAACTTGAACTTGCTTACCGAAGAGATGAGCAAGTTCTCCGTTATCTAACAACTAAACTGGATAAGCATGCATTAAAATATAATGAAAGAAGAAGAAACGGAGAATTTAACAAGCCTAAGCCGAAAAAGGAAGACACTGCTGCAGTTAAACAAGTAACTAAAGAAGAACCTGTCCTAAAAGCAAAGGTAGAATCAACAACTAACGAAGTGGAGGAATCATAATATGGCAAAAAGAAAAAGATATACCAGAACCCCAGTTGTACGTCCAAAAAAATATTGTCGCTTCAAAAAAAGTGGTATTAAGTACATCGATTATAAAAATCCTGATTTCCTTATGGCATTCATCAATGAGCAAGGTAAACTTTTACCAAGAAGAATAACAGGTACATCCTTAAAATATCAAAGAAAAGTTGCCGTAGCAGTGAAAAGATGCAGACATATTGCGTTGTTACCATACGTTGCCGACGAAATGAAATAATTCAAACCCCTTAATTCAAAACTATATGAAATTAATATTAAAAGATTATGTGAAAGGGTTTGGTGAAAAAAATGACATCGTTGAAGTTAAAAACGGATACGGTAGAAATTACCTAATACCCCAAGGGTTAGCAGCTATTGCTACTCCGTCAGCAATAAAAATGGCTGAAGAAAATATAAAGCAAGCTGCTCACAAGCAGATTAAAATTAAAACCGAAGCTGAGGCTATAGCTGGAAAGATGAAAAATCTTAAGATTACTATTCCAACCAAAGCAGGATCAAATGGTAAAATTTTTGGCTCTGTGACTATACTACAACTTGCTAAAAGTTTGACAGATCGAGGTTTTGAAATTGATAAACGTAAAATTTCTGCTCCAGAAATGAAAAATATTGGTGCATACAAAGCAAAAATTAACCTTCATAAAGAAGTATCTGTTGAGATAGATGTAGACGTAGTTCAAGAATAATTAAAACTTTATTTTTCGAATAAATACTTAAATCCCGACTCCAGTTGGGATTTTTTTATTCATGCCTAAGTGCCTCAATTGGATTAATACGTGCTGCTTTTCGAGCTGGCCAAATTCCGGCAACCAAACCTACCATCGAACAAACACCTATGGCTAAAAAAATCCAACGCCATGGAACAATGAACGTACCACCGATATAATTACTAATTAAATTGCCCATAGCTAAGCCGAGAATTATCCCTCCAAATCCACCAATTTGGCAAATAGTAATCGCTTCAATAACAAACTGATTTAGAACTATTGAGCTTTTGGCTCCGATAGCCTTTCGTATTCCAATTTCTTTTGTGCGTTCCGTAACCGTAACAAGCATAATATTCATTAAAGCAATGGCAGCACCTAATAAAGTAATTAGAGCGATAAAAACTGCACCTAATAATATTAAGCTAAGGTTTTCTAATAGAGATTTAGAAATACTATCTGATTTTATTATGCTAAAGTTTTCTTCTTCTTTCACTTTCTGACGACGAACCTGTCTAAATAAAATTGTAGAATAATCAACCATTTCTTTTATCCCATTCACATCATCAATGGCAACACCAATATTATAACTGAGATTTGAAACAGAAAATTTAACCCTAGATAAAGATACAGGCACAAGAATTACCCGATCACCACCAAAGTCGAATGCACCGCCTTTTTTAGATAACAAACCAACTACTTTTAATTTAACGCCTCCAACACGAATAAATTGGTTAATACAATTTCGATTACCAAACAATGTTTCTTTAATCTCCTGTCCAATAACCACTACTGGTAATGCTCTCTCAACGTCACTCACTGCAATATTACGACCACTCAATAATTCATAACCTGCAACACGTAAATAAGCCTCGTCAATACCTAAAATTGGTGTATTAGGATTTGTCTTATTCGAGCCATATTTTGCAGTTGCTGTCCAAGTATTGCTTGAGTTAATCGAAACAACTGCATTTTGATCGAATCGACTTTTAAACTCACAAGCTTGTTTGTATGAAATGGATTCATAGTAGACTCTTTTCTTATTTCTCCCTAACATGAAGCCAGAAGACCTATTCTGAATATTAAACGAATTAGCACCCATAAAACTGAAATTTTTAACTAAACTAGTTTCAATTCCATCAATAGCTGTTAAAATTCCTACTAACGCCATTATACCGAATGAGATGATCAAACAAGTTATAACTGTTCTTGTAATATTAGTGCTTATAGAAACAAAAGCCTCCTTGATGTTTTGAAAAATATTCACGATTTATACTTCAAAGTAAGTCAAACTTATTCTTCTAATGTTAAACTTCTATCAACGAATTATTTTTTTCGATTTTTGAATATATTGGTTAAGATAAATAACCGTAATGCGTAGATTTGTATGAGATGCCCAATCAATCAAAAAGCGTTTTTTTTCTTTGTGTTGTTTTATTTGTTAATTGTAAAACTGAACAATCAATTCACCCACAAATTTCTTCTAATTTGTCAATTACTTCAAATTATGAAAACAATCCTGAAATTGACGAAATCATTAAACCGTATGCAAAAGGTCTAGATAATGTAATGAATGAAATCATTGGTTTTAACCCCAAGTTTATCGAAAAACAAAAACCTTCTAGTATATTAGGTAACATGATGGCAGACGCCATTTTGTATAAATCTGTAAAAGAAGGCTATACTGTTGATTTTTGCATATTGAATTATGGAGGTATCAGAAGCTCATTAGACTCAGGTAATATCACACTTGGTGAAATCTTTGAACTAATGCCATTCGAAAATCAAATTACTGTCCTCAAAATATCTAATGAAATTGCCCAAGATTTACTTAAACATATTTTAGAGAAAGGCGGTGAACCCATGTCTGAAAAATTTCGAATGCTTCGAGATATACCCAAAAATCAGCTATATTATTTTATTGCTATCAATGATTACATGGCTAATGGTGGCGATGGTTATGGATTCTTATCTAAAGCTACTCAAAGATGGGATACCAAAATCAAAATTAGAGATGCGTTAATTGACTATATAAAAACACATAATCCATTACCTTTAAGCAATGATAAACGTGAATTATGAATAGAAGAGATTTTATAAAAAAAGCGGGATTATTAACTGCTGGGCTATCTTTTTCTCCCATCACCACTTGGGGATCGAATAATGAGCGTCTGGTAATATTACACACCAATGATTGGCACAGTCATATTCACCCCTTTTCACTTAATCATAAAAAATATCCTGGAATGGGCGGTGCGTCAAGAAGAGCATCTATTATAAAGGAAATCAGATCTAAGTATAAAAATGTATTATTATTAGATAGTGGTGATATTTTCCAAGGAACACCATACTTCAATCAATATGGTGGTGAATTGGAGTTTAAATTAATGAGTGAAATGAATTATGATTTCGCCACCCTTGGCAATCATGACTTTGATCTTGGCATTGAGGGTCTTCATAAACAAATACCACATGCTTCATTTAAATTTTTATGTGCTAATTATGATTTCAAATATACTTTGCTTGATGGTCATATAGACCCATACTCCATTATTAAAAAAGGGAAGTTTAAAGTGGGGATTTTTGGAATAGGAATAGAATTAAATGGATTAGTTCCAACAGAAAATTATGGAAATATTGTTTATCATAACCCAATAAACAGAGCAAATCAAATAGCAAAAAAACTCAAATCAGTAGGTTGTCATTTAGTTATATGTCTATCACATTTAGGTTATAGCTACAAATCTGATAAAGTAAGTGATATAATTCTTGCTAAAAATTCTGAAAATATTGATTTAATTTTAGGTGGACACACACATACATTTTTAAAAGCTCCACACAAAATCGGTAATCAAATAAACCAAAATGTATTTATTAACCAAACCGGATGGGCTGGTCTAAATTTGGGACGCATTGATTATGAGCATAATAACAATGATATGGCATATTTAAATAACTATTTATATGAAAAAATTTCATAAAATCAATACTAAAAATATTTTTTTAAAAACTTTTTTTACCTCAACTTGCGAGAGTATTAGTAGACTAAAGATTTAGTCAACTCATCTAAACCATTAATGCTAAAAAACTAGAGAATTAAATGAGCGAAAAATATGAAACTGTGTGGAAAAATTGTATCCAAACAATCAAAGATAACGTAAATCCACAAAGTTTTAAAACTTGGTTTGTACCTATAAAACCTATAAAACTTGAAGAAAAAGTTTTAACAATTCAAGTACCCAGTCAATTCTTTTATGAATGGCTGGAAGAACATTATGTCGCTCTTCTTAAAAAAACTTTAGAAAAGGAATTAGGTCCAGGTTCGAAACTTGAATACAATGTTATTGTTGATAGTTCAGGTGCCGGAAGCAGCAGGCCATATACGGTAAACATGCCCACTCGTAACGTTACTCACAATAACAAGAACGAGATGGGAATGCCTATAAACCTGTCTAATAACATTCATAATCCATTTATAATACCTGGGTTAAAGAAACTTAACGTTGATTCACAACTCAATGCTTCTTATACATTTGATAATTTTATTGAGGGAGAATGTAATCGATTAGCACGATCAGCTGGTTATGCTGTAGCAAATAAACCAGGAGGTACTGCCTTCAATCCTTTAATGATTTTTGGTGGTGTTGGTCTAGGAAAAACACACTTAGCACACGCAATAGGAAACCGGATTAAAGAAATTTCAAGCAATAAGTCTGTGCTATACGTATCCTCAGAACGATTCATAAATCAATACGTGGACAGTGCAAAAAACGGTAATTACAACGATTTTCTTCATTTCTATCAAATGATTGATGTGTTGATTGTCGATGATGTTCAGTTCTTCGCTAAAAAAGAAAAAACACAAGAAATATTTTTTCAAATTTTCAATTGTTTGCATCAAAACGGCAAACAATTAATACTTACCTCTGACAGAGCACCTAAAGATTTAAAAGATGTTGATGAACGACTTTTATCTCGCTTCAAATGGGGATTATCTGCTGATCTTCAAAATCCTGATTTTGATACTCGTATCTCTATTTTAGAGCAGAAAATGTATCAAGATGGAATAAAGTTTGCTCAAGAAGTTATCGAATACGTTGCCAACAAAGTTGACAATAATATAAGAGAACTCGAAGGTGCACTTATATCTCTCATAGCTCAAGCTTCTCTCAATAGAAAAGAAATAGATTTAGATATGACTAAGAAGATGATGAAAAACTTTGTTAAAAATTCATCTCGTGAGATTTCAATTGAATTTATCCAAAAATTAGTTTCTGACTATTTCAGTGTAAGCGTAGATTTGATGAAATCAAAAACCAGAAAGCGAGAGATTGTTCAAGCAAGACAAATTTCCATGTTTTTTGCAAAACAACTAACTCAAGCTTCACTAAAAAATATAGGAATGTATTTTGGAGGCAGAGATCATTCTACTGTTATTCATGCTTGTCAAACTGTTAATGATTTGATTGATACAGACAAAAAGTTCAAATCTGATGTGGATGAACTTACCAAACGAATTAAAATAAATACTTACTAAATTTAAGGGTTTTGTATATTCATACTGATTTTAAATTTATTTCTTTAAAGTAAGTTTCCATAGCTGATTCTTTTTTTATTTTTTGCTTTTTTTTATCGCGAACAGATCACAATTTTGATTAACCATTTATAATACAGATTAAGATTAGATATGATTATTACCATATTTTGTTTATTTTTTAATCTTCCTTTATGCCATTTTAGAGGACAATATCGATCTCCTATCTATTTAATGGATGTAAGCTATCACAATAAGGGTTACCTTCGCACCAAATTTTAAAAGATTATGCAAAATATTAGAAACGTAGCCATTATAGCTCACGTTGATCACGGTAAAACAACATTAGTTGACAAGATTCTTGAATCTTGTAAATTTTTTAAAGATCATGAAAAACCAGGTGAACTTGTAATGGATAATAACGACTTAGAAAAAGAACGTGGAATTACTATTTTATCAAAGAATGTTTCCGTAATATATAAAAACACTAAAATAAATATCATCGATACTCCTGGTCATAGTGATTTTGGTGGCGAGGTAGAACGTGTAATGAATATGGCTGATGGCGTATTATTATTAGTAGATGCATTTGAAGGCCCTATGCCTCAAACTAGATTCGTACTGCAGAAAGCCTTAGAGGCAGGACTCAAACCTTTAGTTGTAGTTAATAAGGTGGATAAAGAAAATTGTACTCCTGATGAAGTTCATGAAAAAGTATTTGATTTGATGTTTGCACTAGATGCGACGGAAGAGCAACTTGATTTTGTAACTGTTTACGGTAGTGCTAAAAATGGATGGATGAGTAACGACTGGCTAAAACCAACAGATAATATGTTTGCTGCATTAGATGCTATTTTGGAGCATGTACCTTCACCAAAAATAGAGGAAGGAAATACCCAAATGATGATTACATCTTTAGACTATAGTAAGTATACTGGAAGGATTGCAATTGGAAAGCTAAAACGAGGACAACTTCAAGTAAATCAACAAGTTTCACTTGTCAAAAGAGTTGGGACCGTTGCAAAAGGTAAAGTTAAAGAACTTTTTTTATATGACGGTCTTGCCAAAGTAAAAGTAGATTCTGTGAATGCTGGCGATATTTGTGCCATATCTGGTTTAGAGGGATTTGAAATTGGTGATACCATCTCTGATATTGATGAACCAGAAGCTCTTCCTACTATTACTATAGACGAACCAACGATCAGTATGCTTTTTACAATAAATGATTCTCCATTTTTTGGAAAAGAGGGTAAATACGTGACAAGTAGACATATTAAAGATCGTTTAGAACAAGAACTCGAACGAAATTTAGCTATGAAACTAGAAAAAACCTCGAATGCTGATTCATTTTTAGTCTTTGGAAGAGGTGTTTTGCATTTGGCTGTTTTGATTGAAACCATGAGAAGAGAAGGATATGAAGTTCAGATTGGTCAACCTCGTGTTATTATTAAGGAGAAAGACGGTATTAAATACGAACCTATTGAGGAACTTACGATTGATGTTCCAGATCATCACAGTGGTAAAGTAATTGAATTTGTATCACTTCGTAAAGGCAATATGTTAACAATGGAACCTAAAGGTGATGTTATGCATCTTGAATTTGAAATACCCTCTCGGGGAATAATTGGGCTTCGTAACACATTGCTTACAACAACTCAAGGCGAAGCAGTTATATCCCACAGATTCAAAGAATTTCAAGAATATAAAGGTGATATACCTCAACGTATAAACGGCTCTCTCATTAGTATGGAAAACGGAAGTGCAATACCATATTCACTCAATAATCTCCAAGATCGTGGTAAATTTTTTGTGACTCCAAACCAAGAAATTTATGAAGGTCAAGTAGTTGGTGAACATAGTAGACCAGGTGATGTTGTTGTAAATTTAACAAAAGCAAAAAAGCAAAGTAATGTTAGATCAAGTGGAGCTGACGAAAAAATCAAATTGATTCCACCTCAAATTTTTACATTGGAAGAAGCCCTAGAATACATTCAAGTAGATGAATACGTTGAAGTGACACCTGAAAACACTCGTCTCAGAAAAATACACCTTAAGGAACATGAACGAAAACGTGCAAAAAATGCTGCATTTGCTTAATTCATGTGACTGAGTTAAACCACTTATATATATTTTTATTTTTGCATTGTGAGCAAAGTTATTTTTTACCTCATTATTAAACCAATATCACTTTTACCCTATCCTATTATTTATGGTATATCGAACATAATTTCGTTCTTATTCTTTTATATCATTCCATATCGAAAGAAAACAGTTACTAAAAATATTAAGAACTCTTTTCCTCAAAAAGATAAAAAAGAACTAAACACAATAGCTAGAAAATTTTATACTCATCTGAGTGATATCATTGTCGAAAGCATTAAATTGTTTAGTATAACACAAAAACAGATAGATTATAGATTTTCAATAGAGAATCCTGAAATTCTACAAACTTATTTTGATCAAGGTAGAGATGTAATCTTAGTTGGAGGTCATTATAATAATTGGGAAATATTAGCTGTTGGCATCAATCAAATTGTACCTCACGACTGTATTGGAATTTACACTAAATTAAGTAACCCCTTTTTTGATGACAAAATGAAGTCGTCAAGGAGTAAATTTGGATTAAAAATGATTAACACAAGAGAGGTAACTAGTAATTTTATTAAAAAAAATAAAACTCCCAGAATGACCATATTTGGTGCTGATCAGAGCCCAACATATAGTAAAAATATTCATTGGACTAATTTTCTTAATCAGGATACTGCTGTTGCATTAGGCACTGAACGATTTTCAAAAAAATATAACTTACCTGTTGTTTTTTGCTCAATAAATAAGCGGAAAAGAGGTATTTATTCTGCTAAGTTGTCTGTATTAACAGAAAATCCTCAAGATACTGAGAATGGAGAAATTACAGAGATGCACACATCTAAGCTTGAAAATCAAATAAATACACAACCTGAATTTTGGTTATGGACACACAAACGTTGGAAACGCAAAAGATAATTTTGATGCATAAGTTTATATTCGCATTAAGATGATTACTATCCAAATCATATAAATTTATCTCCTAATTGAAAATGAAAAGTCAGATACGGATCAATAGATACCTCAAACGAATTTTGTATCGGTTCAATATTCATAAGTTTTTACCTTCTGACGCATTAGAGACTCTAAGTTACCTTTCAAAGGCATCTCAATGGATTAATTTAAATAAGAATGTTCCATTTAGCAGCTATCCATATTCAGGATTTGACTATAACAATCGTTATGAATTATTTGACTTTATTATTAACAGCGAAAATCTTGACGCCGAAATTGATTATTTAGAATTTGGAGTCGCTCAAGGTAGTTCATTCAAATGGTGGATAAATAAAATAAAAAATAAAAGTGCCCTGTTTTATGGTTTTGATACATTCACTGGCCTACCCGAAGATTGGGGACCATTCAAGAAAGGAGCTATGTCCAATGATAATACTCCTCCAATTATTAAAGGAAATCGGCACTCATTCTATCAAGGGCTATTTCAAACAACCTTACCTTTTTTTTTAAAAGAATACTCCTCAAATCGAAAAATTGTTATTCATATTGATGCAGATTTATTTAATTCTACTTTGTTTGTTCTTACCACATTAAACCCATTCTTAAAAAAAGGGGATATTTTATTTTTTGATGAATTCAATGTTCCCTTGCACGAATTCAAAGCTTTCAAATTATGGGTAGAATCATACTACATTAATTACACTGTTTTAGGTGAGGTCAATAACTATTACCAAACAGCTATTCGTATTGAATGAATTTAGATCAGATTAATCAAAGTGAAAATGTTTTCATAGCACCCACTGCTACAGTTATTGGTAACGTTAAATTACACGATAATGTAAGTATTTGGTTCGGAGCTATTATTAGAGGAGATAGTGACAGTATTTCTATTGGCTCTCAAACAAATATTCAGGATAATGCAGTAATCCATTGCGACCCAGGAAAACCTGCCATAATTGGGAAATCCTGTATCATTGGACATGGAGCAATAGTTCATGGTGCTCAATTATCTGATCATGTTCTTATAGGAATGAATGCAACAATATTAAATGACGCTAAAATTGGAGTGTTTTCAATCATTGGTGCTAACTCATTAGTTACATCAGGAATGGAAATACCCCCTAACTCCTTAGTCCTAGGTTCTCCTGCAAAAATTATAAGAAAAATAACAAATATCGAAGAAGAAAAAATCAAAAAAAATGCTTTGGTATATGTTGAAAAAGCTAAAGAATACAAAAATTACTACGGTAAACAATAATCTATTCTTGTCCGATTAGAAATATCTATAAAGATATTCGAAATCAAAATAAACATCTGAAAATCTAGTCTTATCTTTGCATAAATTTATAAAAACACATATGTCAGTACTTGTAGGAAAAAAAGCCCCCCATTTTAGTGCCGGAGCAGTAATTAACGGAGAAGAACTTGTAGAAAATTTCTCGTTAGATCAATACGAAGGGAAAAATCACGTAATCCTTTTCTTTTATCCCAAAGATTTCACATTTGTATGTCCAACAGAATTACACGCTTTTCAAGAAAAGTTAGCTGAATTTGAAGAACGAGGTTGTAAAGTAATTGCATGTTCTACTGATACGGTTGAAAGCCATTGGGGTTGGTTGCAAGTAGCCAAGGAAAATGGAGGAATTGAAGGTGTAAATTATCCGATTATTGCTGATACAACAAAAACGATAACCACAAATTATGGCGTTCTTTTTGGTGATTATGACTACAACGAGAATAATGAACTTATCACAGACGGCCCTATGATTGCATTCCGAGCTCTTTTCTTAATTGATAAAGATGGAATTGTAAGACATCAATTGGTCAATGATTTACCACTTGGTAGAAATGTAGATGAAGCAATTCGTATGTTAGATACTTTAATCCATCATGAAACGCATGGTGAAGTATGTCCTGCAAACTGGGAAAAAGGAAAAGAAGCATTAACTGAAAACTTTGACAGTGTTGCTGAATACCTTGCTAATAACTAATCTATCGATAATCAAAAAAGGCAGTTCATAGACTGCCTTTTTTTTGCAATATTATATCCTAGGATATACTTTTTCTCACTTTAATTGCATACTCTCTCAAAGCTGTTTTTATATCTGAATTATTTTCCTCAACATATTCTTGGATAAATATAGCGGCAAGCACATGAGTTAATTGTTCTCCCTCATTATCACCATCTATAGGTGTTGGAGTAGACAAATCGTTATAAAGTGCTTCTTCAGCTGCTAGCAATTCATCCATTGATAAATTCTCAGCTAGTTTTTTAATCACTCCAATTTTCATGCTATTGAATTTAACATTTCAACAAGTTTATCTTCCTTGCTCGTAGCAACACCCTCGACTAGCTCACCATTTTTGAATACTGCAAAAAAGGGAAGATTATCAACTCCTCCTAACTTTCTAGCTAAAGGATTATCCTCTGCATTCACATCCAAAAATGCCACATCTGAAAATCGATCATCATTTGACAAACGTTTGTATTTAGGAGAAAATAACTTGCAACTTCCACACCAATTTGCAAAGTATTTAACAACAACTTTATCATTGGTTGATAGCGAATCACTAAAATCTTTATCTACACATTCTTTAACTGACATAGTGCAAAGATAGAAACCAAATACAATGTTTAGCTATATGAAAATTGTTTCAGATATAGAGAAGCATCATAGTCCACCGAATATGTAACTTTGTAGTTCATGAAGTACTATTTTTTGATTATACTATTTATACTAGGATGCTCCAAAACAGACGAAATATCAAAAAATAAATTTTCTGAT
The DNA here is from genome assembly GCA_913050005.1 of uncultured Bacteroidota bacterium. Lineage (GTDB taxonomy): Bacteria > Bacteroidota > Bacteroidia > NS11-12g > UBA9320 > UBA9320. The sequence goes on along the minus strand of CAJXBI010000001.1, from coordinate 114,727 downwards.
AATGAGTTAATTCAGATTTATGAGTTGCAGGATAAAAGAGATGTTAAGGCTCTACTTCCTTTTTTGAAAGCTAAAAAAGAAGAGCATCGTATTGCAGCAGCATTAGCCTTTGCTAGTATTCAAGACACATTATCTATTCCTTACCTAAATCAAATGCTTCAAATCGACCAAGATCCAATGCCAAGAAGAGCAGCAGCTTTTGCATTAGGTCAAATTTGTCATTCATCAGCACTTCCATTATTAAAATCAGCATTTGATGGAGAACTCTTCAATGATAACCGAAGATATATTATTGAAGCAATTGGAAAATGTGGAGATTCTTCCACACTTGAAATTTTTGAAAATACATCGTATCAAGATAGTTCTATCCGTCTAGGTTGGACATACGGAGTTTTAAGACTGAGTCAAAAAGGATATTATTCTGATAAGATTAATGAACGTGTGATCCAACTTCTAAATGATCCTTACGAAACCATTGCCTCAATTGCAGGAGCATGTGTAAAAAGAATGATTTCAAAAAATCAAAAAAATAGTTCATTGGATTCATTGGTAAACATAACCCCATATAATTCTGTTAAAAATCAATTAAAAAGCATTAATAATCAACCTCAAAAACAAACTTTCAATTCAAAATGGCTTTCAAGTTATCTAACCGAAGATGATTATAACAAATCTCAAATGATAAAGCAGATATCAGGTGGTGATGCTACAAATTTTCTTCGAAATCAATTTTTAAGCGACTCTATTCATCATTCTATAAAAAATGAAGCATTTGTAAAATATTGTGAGTTATATCCATCTGACAAATGGGATATGGTAATTCAAGTACTCAAAAAATCAAATATGGCACTTCAGAGTCTTGCGTCATATCAAATTTTTGAAATAGCTGATAAAAATAAATTGTCAGTAGACAAGCAAACTGAAATTTTAGAATTATGTCAAGGAGCAATTCTAAAATTAGAACTTCCAAGACAAACCGAAACCTATATTGACTTGAATAAAGCTATTGCGAAACTTAGTGGGGAAAAGATAAAGCCTTTTGAACCAAAATACAATCACCCCATTGATTGGGAATTTGTAAAAACGATACCCTCAAACCAAGAGGTCAATATTCAAACAAATAAAGGATTAATAACACTTCAACTATTTGTAGATGATGCACCTGGAACTGTATCTAATCTTATAAAACTAATTAACCAAAACTATTATAACAATAAATACTTTCATCGTGTAGTACCCCAATTTGTTATACAAGGTGGATGCCCAAGAGGTGACGGCTGGGGAAGTTTTAATTGGACTCAACGCAGTGAATTTAGTCACTACAACTCTTTCGAAACTGGAACGATTGGTATTGCTTCAGCTGGTAAAGACACAGAAGGGGTTCAATTTTTTATAACACATTGCCCAACGCCTCATCTGGATGGAAGATATACCGCTTTTGGACGAGTAATTAAAGGCATGGATATTGTTCATAAGATTGAGGTAGGTGATATGATAGAAAGGATACAAACTATTAACTAACTAAATCTGAAAACCTAAATCTAATACCCTTAAAATTTGTTATTCAATAACATGGAGTTTAAACTCGCTTGGAGGAACATTTTTAGGAATAAACGTAGGAGTATAATTACAATCTCCTCAATCATTTTTGCTGTAATTTTTTCAGTGACCATGAGAAGCCTTCAAAATGGTGCATACGATAATATGCTTAAAAATATAGTTGGAAATTACTTAGGATATATTCAAATTCATTACAAAGGTTTTTGGAAAGAAAAAACAATTGACAACAGTTATTATATTAAAGATTTAGATTCTCTAAATAATGATCCAACATTAGCATATATCAATCATAGAGTTGAGGGGTTTGCTCTTGCTTCTCATGAGAAGGAGTCAAAACCTGTTGTGATACTTGGGATAAATCAAACCGCAAAAAGTGAGCAAGCTCAAATTAAAAATAGTTTAATAGATGGTTCTTTCTTATATAATGAAAGCAATGGAATTTTAATTGGAAAAGGGTTACAGAAAATAATGAACATTACTATTGGAGATTCACTTATTTTCTTAAGCCAAGGATTTCAGGGCTCGATAGCATCTGGTATATATCCAGTGGTAGGAATAGTAGATTTGAAAACTCCTGATTTAAATAAGCGATCTGTAATCATGAGTCTTAATAATGCCCAAGATTTCTTTGGGATATATCATATGGCTTCAAGTGCTATTATTGGTCCAAAAAATGAAAAATGGGAAAAGACGGAAAAAAGTATTTCTAATCAACTAGATAGTTCCAAATTTGAGGTCATGAATTGGCAACAAATGCTACCTGAACTTAAACAGCTCATTGATGTAGACCGTGCTGGAGGTACTTTTGTTTTAATTATTTTATATAGCATCCTGACATTCAGCTTGTTTGGGACTGTACTTATGTTGGCTGAAGAACGAAATTTTGAATTTGGTGTTCTTGTGGCTATTGGGATGAGAAAATCAATAATTACTCGCATTTCCTTGTACGAAACACTTATCATGTCAGTAGCAGGAGTGATTTTAGGGTTAATATGTGTAATTCCTGTGGTTACTTATTTTCATTTTTTTCCTATCAATTTAAGTGGCCAAATGCAAGAAGTTGTCGAACAATTCGGGTTTGAAGCCATCATACCAACATCGCTTGATCCATGGATTAGCCTGACCCAAGCTATAATTGTTTTCACAATCACACTTGTTGTAAATCTTTACACACTCATTAAAATTAAAAATATTCAACCTACCAAAGCAATGCGAGCATGATTATAAAGATTGCATTTAAAAATATTTGGAGAAATAGTTTAAGAAGTTGGACTGTTATTATTGCTATTTCACTCGGAATTTTTGGAGGATTAGCGGTTATCAGTACAGCTACTGGATTGAGTAAAATGAGGCAGAATAATGCCATAGAAACATATATTAGCCATATACAAATACATGATACCAACTTTCTTCAATACGCAAGAACAAATGATACCATTAATCAAAAAACTGATATACTCTCCTTCTTAAATTTATCTCAATTGGTAAGTGGGATCAGTACAAGAATAAAAGCTGAGAGTTTTATTCAAAGTGCGGGAGGAACAAGCGGCGTCATCCTAAACGGTATTACACCTGATCAAGAAAAAAGTGTAACTCGTATATACCAAAAATTAAAAAAGGGTAACTATTTCCAAGATTATAAAAGAAAACCACCCATCATACTTAGCCAAATTTTATCTACTAAACTAAATGCTAAAATTAATACAACAGTTCAATGCTCATTTGTTAATTCGAAAGGAGAACCTGCTGTTTGTCTCTTCAAGGTAATTGATATTTTCCAGACAAATAATTCATTGTATGATGAGGTCAATGCATTTGTGAAAGCAGAAGACCTAAAGTCCTACAATCAATTGTCTGGAATCCATGAAATTGCCATAAAACTTGAGAATGAATCCAATGTCGAATCATTCCGAAAAAAATTAATTGAAAATTTTCCTAATCACCAAATTGATAGTTGGAGAGGCATAGCACCCGAATTGGGTTACGCTGACAAGATGATGAACCTGATTTTAATCATATTCCTCATAATCATTATGCTTGCTCTTGCATTTGGTATAATCAATACCATGTTAATGGCAGTACTGGAAAGAAAAAAAGAACTAGGTATGTTATTGTCTATTGGAATGAACAAGAGAAAAGTCTTTGGAATGATTATATGGGAGTCTATTTTTTTGGCACTATTGTCTGGACCATTAGGCCTTGTCTGCTCCTATGTCGCGATAAGCATATTTGCAAAAAAAGGAATTGATTTATCGTTTGCTGCATCAGGATTAAAAAGTGTAGGTATTGAAAGTACAATTTATCCCTACGTTGAGAATAGTTTTTACTACATTATTAGTATAATGGTAATTTTAACAGCAATTTTATCATCGATATATCCGGCCATTAAGGCATTGAAATTAAACCCATCTGAAACATTAAGAACAGCAAATTAAAAACCAATGATATCGATAAAAAATATCCATATGACATACCAATCTGGTGACATTAAGGTTCAAGCGCTTCAAAACATTGACTTAACCATCAATCCAGGTGAGTTTACAGCAATTGTAGGCCCATCAGGGTCAGGAAAAACAACGTTACTTAATATCATTGGAGGATTAGACTCGCCAACAAAGGGGTCTGTAAAAATTAATGATACTTACATCACACAACTTCACGAAGACGAGCTCATTGATTTTAGGCTTCATAATATTGGTTTTATTTTTCAGAGTTATAATTTGATACCTGTATTGACAGCGAAAGAAAATGTTGAATTTTTGATGCTCTTGCAAAATAGAGAAGAAGAATTCAGGAGTGAACGCACACTTAAGCTACTGAAAGCAGTAGGTTTAGAAGATCAGATTTATAAAAGACCTAATGAAATGAGTGGTGGTCAACAACAACGTGTAGCTGTAGCTAGGGCTCTTGCAAGTAAACCTAGTTTTATTCTTGCAGACGAACCAACTGCCAACTTAGATAGTAAGTCCTCAGAAAATCTACTAAATATCATGCAAAAACTAAATAAAAACGAAAAAACTACTTTCATATTTAGCACGCATGACCAACGAGTTATCAATAAAGCAAATCGAATTGTCACCATTGAGGATGGAAAAATAATCAGTGATACGTCTCAGTAGAATAGTCTAAAAAAATAAAAAGACTTCTTCACATCAATATTTCATAAATTTGACGTTATAATTCATATGAGGATTATTCAACTATTTTTAATCATGCTAATAAGTATAGTGTCTACTGCTCAAATTGGAGGAAGCAGAGCTTTTGCTTTTGCACTTATTGAAAATAATGCTAGACACACTGCTCTTGGTGGAGTTTCAATAGCAAATACAGATCACGATCCTGCTGCAGGTTTCCAAAATCCAGCTCTTATAAATCATCAGATGCACAATAATGTATCGCTGTCTTATGCTAACCATGTAGCTGATATAAATTATGGTTTTAGTAGTTATGGAAAAAAAATTGATAGCATTCATACCATGACCTTCAATATTGGTTTTTATGATTATGGAAATTTTATTCGAACAAATAATGCAGGTGATATTATTGGCGAATTTGACGCTACTGACTATACTTTTCAAGTTGGTTTGAGCAGAAAAATAACCGACAAAATAACTGTTGGTGCAAACGGTAAATTCTTGTATAGTGTTTATGAAGCATACGTCAGTACAGCTGGTGGCATCGATTTGGGAGGACAGTATGCTGATAACGACCAACTGATGAATGTAGGATTTCTAATCAAAAATATAGGTTATCAATTTATTCGATATTCTGAAGATAGTCCGAGAGAGTCCATCCCTTTTGACATACAAGCTAGTATTAGTAAAAAACTTGCTCATAATCCTTTAAGATTCACACTCACTCTCCATAACCTACATCGATGGAATAACTCATATGTAAATACAAATTTAAGAAACAAAGAAATTGACTTAGAAACAGGTATAATAAAAAATCAAAATTTATCTTTTGGTGATAAGGCCATGCGACATGTCATCTTCAATACTGAATTTATTTTCTCTGATAATTTTCAAATTAAGGCTGGTTACAATCATCAAAGAAGAGCTGAATTAGGCCCAGAAAATAGGAAAGCATCTACTGGATTTAGTTGGGGTTTTTCTATTGGTGTAAAAAAACTAATGATTGGTTATGGAAGTGCAGGTTATTTCCCTGGGATAGCTTCCAATTATTTTTCAGTGTCTAGAGATTTATCTAGTTTTAAGCAAAAAGTTAAATAATCAACCTAAATCTCAATAAATTATTAAAATTTACCTCTTATTTAATAAATCAAAAAATAGGTTTATGTTTGAGCAATATTGAACTCAAAAATTAACATAGCAATTGATGGACATTCGAGTTGTGGCAAGGGAACCCTTGCAAAAAATATAGCCAAAGAACTTGGCTATTTGTTCATAGATAGCGGTGCCATGTATCGAGCTGTGACGCTTTATTTACTTAATGAGGGTATCACACTCGAAGAACTTCAAGAAGATCCAGCAATACTTGGAAATATAAAAATTGAATTTAAATATAATTCCGAGAAAAAATTCTATGAAACCTATCTTAACGATGCGAATGTTGAGGATGAGATTCGAAACATGAGGGTCTCAAGGTTTGTAAGTCCAGTTAGTACAATCAAAGTTGTACGAGATTATTTGGTAAAAAAACAGCAGGAAATGGGGAAAAATAAAGGTGTGGTAATGGACGGAAGAGACATTGGCACAGTTGTTTTTCCAGATGCTGAGTTAAAAATATTCATGACTGCTAGCTCAGAAGTCCGAGCAAAAAGAAGATATGATGAGTTATCCAAAAAAGGTATACATACCAATTATCAGGAAGTCCTTCATAATATCAGAGAAAGAGACCAGATGGACAGCACAAGAAAAGAAAGCCCTCTAAAGAAAGCTGAGGATGCAATTACTCTTGACAACTCTTCAATGACTAAAAATGAACAAGCTAAAATTTCTCTTCAGTGGGCTAAGGGTGTTATTGCTGCTATGACAGAAACATAAGTTGTTTAGTAAACTTACTTGACTATTGTTAGAGTACCCTTATTAACGTACACATTATTATCCCAACCTATGTATCGCACTATCCAAAAATAAACGTTACTAAAGGTTAAGGCCCCTTGTTTATATTCTCCGTCCCAATTTGCATTTTTATCAGTTGACTGAAAAACCTTCTCCCCCCATCGATTATATACCTTAATTTCAAACTCACGGACAAATACATCGCTCCATCCGAATACCTCATTCAAATTATCTCCGTTTGAAGTTACAGCATTAGGGATAAAAACTAGTGGAGGTTGTATCAAATAAATATCGTTACTTCGACTAATTGCATCTTGACTGCCAGGACCTTCGTAGGCTAGAACACTATACCAATATCCTCCCCAATCATAATCTAGATCAGAATCTCTGTATTCAACTATAGGGTCAGCCAATCGAACAATTGGTCTTAAGGAACCTGTGTCTGCGGATCGAAGAAGCTCATAATCCATCACTCCTCCATCCCATGTAATGTAATCATCCCAAAGTAAATCAAATTTAAATCGAGGTACTTCTGATTTTTTATTTAATGCCTCTCCCCTAATCACAATTGTACAGCCATTATTACTAAAAGAACTTAAGTGTCCGCAATCATCCACAACCCTAACTTGATAACAATAAGAAGTCGTATTTACATTTACATTATTGTCTACAAATACTGTATCATCAATGTTTGATATTTTAGTTAAAAACTTATATCTCCCTTTTTCACGGGTTCCTTTGTATATTTCATAATACCCAAAATCGTCTTCCTTTGATTTTAGAAAAATAACTTCTATAGATTTCACATTTACGGTTGCGGTCTTTAAATACGTTTCTTCAACTGGAATTTGACTCTCGCGAGCAGTACTCAAAAGATAGGATTGAATACCCCACTCATTACAGATATTTTCTACCACTATATAATAAGTATAATCTCTATTTCTTGGATCAATTACATCCAAATCTGTAAAAGATCCACCCAACTGATTAAGTGAGTATGTTAGAATACTGGTATCCCCACTAGGATCTATACGATATAACGCCATTCTGTAAAAATATTCAGATGTTGGCGTTTGCTCCCAATCAATTCTAAGTTCTTGATCACTTACAAAATTCAGACACAATACATCAGGTGGTGGCAAAAGTGGAGTGGAATCTATCTGTATTATAATAGAAGTCAGACTATCAGTATTATTAGGACACCCCCTATCTTCAGCACGAACATTTATATTGAATGATTTACCCGCATTACCACATGAAAATAAGAAACTAAAATAAGCATTTAATGAGCCCTTACCAATCAAAGTATCTTCATAACTTATCAAATTTGACCTTAAACTGGAAGGAATATCAAAATAAACATACAAAGAATCACCCTCAGGATCTGTAATAGGATAATTAAAAGAAAACGTATCTCCTATTTGAATATTCAACGTATCTATTACATTGGTTACAAAATTTTTAGGAGATATACTTGGGGGTAAATTAAAAGGCACTACAGCCATTTTGAATGATGCATTACTACATCTTGGGCTAGGATTACTCTCAGAATATGCTCCTGGGGTCGTAGGAAAATCGCTAATTCTGGAACTCAGAGGATTTTCTGGACAGCTTGAGCAAACACTCTGATAAATTATACCTCTTTTATCAAATCTACTGGTACCTCCATCAACGTGATCTCCTGTTTGATTTCCACCAAAATAAGTGGCATAAGACAAATCTGCCATGTCTTCCTCAAAAACAGACAAATGAAAATCTTGACCATCTGTAGTTTTTTGAAATGCGTCAGCACTTAAGGGCATATTTGACAGCTTTTTACCTGGAATATCCTCTGAATTACTTCCCCAACCACTAACATATATCTTATTGCAATCATCAACCAAAAAAGCATTAATTGTGATATCAGGAATATTACCTCCACTTCCATAAACTGAGCTAATCAACAACTCGGAAAGGTCAGGTTTGAATTTCGATACAAACTGTTTCCCATTATTATTAGAATATACAACTCCTTTAGTAGGTAAATTACTCTCAGAATGACCTACTACATATACATTACCGTATTTTCCTAACTCTAGCTGTAATATCTGATCATAAGCAGATGTTCCGTAATAAGTGGCTTGCTTCACTTGGCTACCATCTGCACTTATTTGAGCAATAAATCCATCTGTTTCACCCAATTGATTCTCAGAGTATGCACCTGGTTTGGTAGGTATATTTCTACTACTAGTACCTCCTGCAATGTATAAATCCCCATCTGATGAGATATCTATACTGTAAATAGCATCAGCTCCCGAACCACCAAAATATGTACTCCATCGAATAGCTGTTAGGTCAGGATTTAAACTTATAATAACTCCATCTTGTACTCCAGATGGTCCAGGTTGAAAAACACCAGAAGTGGTAGGGAAATTAGATGACGAAGAGCTGGTTGCAATAAATATATTACCGTCGTTATCTAGATTAACCTCGCCACGATAGTCATCTGCATAAAAGTAACGTGTATCTCCGTTATCATTGATACCATCGCTACCAAAACCACCTATGAATGTAGAACCAATTAATGCAGTACCATTAGCATTAAATTTGGAAACTACAATATCCTCGTCTCCATTATAAAATGGGTCTGCTGCATCCAATTTAGTAGGATAGTTGGCAGAGGTTGAAGTTCCAAAAACGATTAACTGATTATTTTTGTCTACTACAAGACTGTGTGGATAATCATTTGCATTACCTCCTAAATATGTAGCATAAATTAAATTCTGTCCATTACTTGAGTATTTGCTAATGACAATATCACAAGCAAAGGTATTGGGTTCACCACCGTTAAAAGTAACATCAAAAGCACCAGGCGTGGTGGGATAAGCACCATTTAAAAATTTTGTTGGACTAGTAGCAATACCTCCAGAGTACAAATTACCCTCGTCATCATAACTGGCCGTGAAACCAAAATTATCTACCGTACTCCCTGAGTAAGTAGAAAATATTAATTCCGGATCTATAACGGTCTTAACTTTAGACTTAAAAAAAATTGACTCGAAACCAATGTAATCACCTTGATCAATATATTTCATCTGAATGAGCTTCTTTTGCCCATCGCTAACCTCAAATGAAAAGGGCATCACTTCGCTAAATTCTCCAAATCTAGTCTTCATAACAATTCTATCCGACAGAATTGATACCCCATCATGACCATCTATTTTAAAACGGATGTCTGACAACGTTGCCCCTGGGTTAAGAATGAAATTATATTTAAACCGTTCTCCAATAACCTCATATTCTAAGTCTATATTAGGATATATTGACAGGAAAGTCAACTTATTATATTTACGTACACCTCCTAACCATTTTGACTTATCATTACCTGTGTAATAATTGTAGTAAGCTTCGCTAGGTTCTTCATATTTTGGCTCACTGAAATTTGCACCCTCAAATGAATATTTCAACATTTGAAAATGGAGTGTGTCTATGAAATCATCAATGGTAGAACTGTGATAATGCATCAAATTGTCATGATAATGCATTATCATATTTGCCCATTTCACTTGATCGTGAAGAAGGACTTTAAAACCATCATCCTCCATAAATATCGAATGCGTACCGAAATCAACTCTTGAAATCACGGATTCATCAAATTGACCTATATTTTTTATTATACCATCTGCCTGAACACTGGCAGAAAAGAGTGAAAAGATATATATGAATAACTTAATAATCCTCATGTTAAGATTGCATAGAATATGCTTATTGTGCAATTTAATAAAATCGTAACACTAAAATGTTTTACCTTAATGGATTATAGGCAAATGTGCTAACTTGATAGTTAAATTTACGTCCGTCTGACAAACTAACTTGAACATCAAATTCACTTTTTTGAGGTAATAAATTTTTATTGTATGTTGGTTTAAATACCAAAGTTGGTGCTCCATAACCTTCTATATAAGGTTCTACCTTAACATCCAAAAACTTACCGTCTTGCAATACTGTTACAACGGCATCAGTCAAATCTGCGTACAGTGAGAATGTCCAATTTTCCATCAACATCAATTGTGGTAAATAACCCTTTGGAGGCCAACAAATGGGTTTATCCATATAATCTGAAGAATCAGTAGTACCACTATCGTCTAACGCCCAAATTACAGTGTAATCATTAGTGCTTCCATGACCATAAACACGACCATTTGGGTGTAATAGCCAGCGTCTGTTTCCAGCACTCGAATTCTTATCATCCATGATATAAGTTACAGCCATAGATGTGTTAGCTTCTTTAATCAACAACGAGTGTTTTGCCGCGTAAGCCCCCTCACTACTCCAACATCTCCATGTCTTTGGTGGCTCATGACTCAAAGTATTATTAGCTGTCATCATTAGAGCTGCTTTCTGACAATACTCATTAGTGGCTTCATCAAATAATACCTCTGGAACACCTGCATTTCTTCTAAAATAATTTATTCGATCTACTACCTTATTTTGAATTTTACTATCAATCGTTCCTTGATTACATCCACCAACTCTTCCATTCCAAACATAAGGTTTGATATCCTTCCCATTAATATCCTTACCTTTTGTTCTTGTATTAAAATAATTCTGAAAAAAATCCTCACGGGCAATCAACTCAAGTTGATCACCATGATCTTTTTTCGGAAAATACTCCATTAATTCAGCAACGACACTTCTCGCAGTACTGAACTGATTCTCAGAAACTAAAAGCCCCAAATACTTAGAATTAATCCCTTCTAATTTATCTAATACTTCACTGGATGGATTTGACTCAAATTCATCTTTCACCAATCTATATATAGCTCCTTGCTCATCAACGTTTGTTCTTACCACCTCTTTTTCTGTGATTATCTTGGAGCGAAAAACTTGAAGGTCTTGATTTTCTGGATAAAGCTGAATTGCTTCTTTTAAAATAAAACAAGCAAATGGCAATGATTTTGTTTGATAGCTATAGTCTGCTATAATTTGCCATCTAGATAATGTATCTGAACTCGAAGCACCCTCAGTAGTAATATTAATATATTTATTAAGCACATATGACGCACTTGAATAATGTGAATAATGCTCAAAATATTCAGCTAGTTTCCACAAAATATTTTCTTCTTTCTTCTCAATAAAAATATCCGTTTCTTTTATTTTACTTAATTGCTTGAGTCTATTCTTCTGTATTTTTTCACGAGTAAACTGACTTATTAGTGAATCCGTAACAACAAACTGATTATTAATAACACTATTTTTTATCAAATATATGTATAATGAATTTTCATTTTGCAGAAACTCTTCTGCTGTTGGTAAATAAAATAGTACCTCTTGCACATAATCTAACATAAGTTTGCTAGGAGGCATATTTTTAATTATATCACTAGTTATCTTCCCAAGGTAAAAATTTAGTTTAGCATCATTTCCATGTAATTTTCTGCCACCCTTTATTAATGCTATTGCACTATCATACTTTTCATCATTCCAATACTTATCAATGAAATACACTAATGGATCAACTTCGATTTTATCAAGATCTAATCCATTGGCAAAATCTTGCTGATATCGATCTATTAAATCTTTGTAAATCAGCTCAGCTGCTAAATTTTCACCGGCACCCAAATAACTTTTTGCTTGCAAAAAATAAGAACCGCGGCGAGTTGTATCAATTTGATAGGATTGGCCATACATTTTTGCCGCTTTTGAATACTTATTTGTATTATATTGTTTATAAGCCTCTCGATCATTATTTTCAATAACTAAGTCCCTGACATCTGAAAATTTATTGATAAGTACTTCTTTATTATTATCTTTTTTAATTCCCTTTAGCATGAAGCTAACCGCTTTTTTAATTGCATCAGGATTCTTCTGCAGGAACCTTTCATCTTGTGCAAGATTTACGTATGATTCTGACAAATAGTAATATACCTCGGGCTTCTTTTTAAGCTCCTTGACTTCTGTTGCATCAGTTGCCACTTTTAGCAATCTCAAGTAATTTTTTTCTTTTGCTGCAACTTCAAGTTTTAAAAATTGAGCGTAAGAATTTGAAGAAAGGTATACTAACCCAATAATTAAAAGGAGTTTTATTGATTTCATTTGTACTACAATAATATTTACTTTAGGACCAAACTCCAAGTTACTGCGTCAGATGCAAAGAGCTTTTTGGTTTTTGGCCATATTTCACCGAATAACTTGGATTTTTTATAGTTTTCTAGCGACTCTTCATTTAGCCAAGTACTATGCGTGAAAACAACATTAGGATTATTTAAATCTTGATACAACTTTAGGTTGACTAATCCGGGCATTTTATTGATTTTATGATTAATTGATTCAAAATAGGTTAGGAATTTTGTCGTATTCATAATTGTAAACTCCATTTTGACTAATCTAAGTATCATCGTTTTTGAATTATTATCGGTTTATATTTTCTCAAATTAAGAAGTTTTTCAGCACTACCCTCTCTAATTGCTATAACTAAATATCCATGTTCAGAAAAATAACCATATATATCTCCTGGTTTAATATTTATTAGCTCATCGCTTATTTTATCAAGATTATAATGTCTTGAAAGTTTAATTATGAATGGATTCCCCTCAAAAAAACTAGTAAAATCTTGTCGCGAAATGTTTGTATAAACATTCCCAATGTTATCAATAAATAAAACACTTCCAATTAGCTCACCATCAACATAGCCTGGCTTTAAAAGAGTTTGCTTCTTCACATTTTGAGCTGGCACAAGAAAATCAGCTAGTTGATTGCCTGATAGTATTTTTTTAATCACTGGAATATACAAGTCATTAATAGAGAAATGTTTACTTAAATTAGGAATAACGAAATAAGATTCAAATTTCATCCCAAAAATTAAGCTTAAAATAGCATTATTAGCAGCAATAAAGTAATGTCCCTTATATTTAGCAATCAAATGAAAATCATAAGTATGAGCAACTATCCCAATGGATAGTATGTGAATACTATTTTTTGGGAAATCATCAAATACCATCCTGCTTAAATATGCAGACTCTGATATTTCATTGTTATCTACTTGATTGTTAATTTCAATTAATGGCATATCTATACCCGCCTTTAACAAAGCACCCTTAAAAGATGCAGTATAGTGAGAACCATTACCAAAATCACTTAAAAAAGTTAGTGCAACCAATTGATATTATTTAACTAATTTAGCAGACGAAAATAATACCTGAACACAACATTTGTATCATATAAATTGGTAGAAAAGAAATATTTATTAGAAGGCATTGAACATTCTCGATTTTTTGGACCTTACAATAGTCATTTTAAAATATATAAAGAGAAATATCCAAATCTAATACTTTCATCACGTGGCAATAAGATTACAATAAAGGGAGAAGAGCAAGGTGTAAATGAATTTATAGTTGCAATTGAGTCAATTGTTAAATACCTAAAGATGAATAAAAAAATTACGCTCGGAGATATTGAAAGACTAGTTATTGGTGAAGAAAACTCAAAAAACGGACAATCTCATACTGATAAAGGTATCATCATCCATGGACAAGGTGGCAAGATCGTTATTGCTCGAACCAAAAACCAGCAACAGCTTGTAGATAAAGCCAACGAAAATGATTTAGTATTTGCTATAGGTCCTGCCGGAACAGGAAAAACATACACTGCAGTTGCCCTAGCTGTTCGAGCCCTGAAAAATAAAGAAGTTAAAAAAATTATATTGTGTAGACCAGCAGTAGAAGCCGGAGAAAGCTTAGGGTTCCTTCCAGGCGATATGAAGGACAAAGTAGACCCCTATCTTAGACCTTTGTATGATGCCCTTGGCGATATGATACCTCGAGAAAAATATAAAGCATACATTGAAAAAGGGATCATAGAGGTAGCCCCACTTGCTTTTATGAGAGGAAGAACTTTAAAAAATTGTTTTGCAATACTAGATGAAGGTCAAAATGCAACGCATACTCAACTTAAAATGTTCCTCACTCGCATGGGACCAACATCTAAAATCATTATAACCGGAGATTTAAGTCAAATCGATCTTCCGGCTAGAGCAAAAAGCGGACTTGCTCCAGCACTTGATATGCTAAAAAATGTCAACGGTATTGGGGTAGTTAAACTGAATGAAAATGATGTTGTAAGACACCACTTAGTTAAAGAAATCATTAGAGCATATCAACAATACGACTAAAGCTATTTACTTAAAATTAATATCAAATCATTAAACATTAAATTATCAACTATTGTGAATAAAAAAAAATCAATAAATAAAATATTAATTAATCAATTTAATTATCTGATTACAATAGACTTATGAATCAAAAATCCGACTATTTGAAAACCTTCTAAATTGAAAAATTCTGAACGTATCAAAAACTCAAAATTTAATCAATAATTATATTTGCAACAGCGTATTTTTGACGCAATCATAACGAATGAACGTACCCAAAACACAAATTGTATTAACAACTCTTTTTGTTCTAACAAGCACCTTCTCACATTCAAATAATAATATGTCATCTTTTTACTCCGAATCTACATTTCTTGCGTTGATTATATTATCAATTGTTTTAATTGCTATATCAGTCTTACTTTATGGTATCAAAAGACATTTAACTGTTCTTAACAACGAAAAAAATAAGCAAGTAGCTGAGCCATCACTATATGAAAGAAAATTTAGACCCATTATTGAGGCATGGAACCCAACAATTGCTACACTTATAATAGCTGGAGCTGTTATGCTATTTCTGGGTGCATTTGGTTACAAATTTGGAATGGAGGAAGTAGGAGTTCAACAAGGTTATGCACCAACTCAACCAATAAATTTCTCGCACAAGATTCATGCTGGTCAATATGAGATGGATTGTAAATACTGTCACAGTACAGTTGAAAAATCTAAATCTGCAAGTATTCCATCTTTGAATACGTGCATGAATTGTCACAAATATGTGAAAGCTGCCGAAAAATATAATGGAAAAACTTCTCCTGAAATCCAAAAAATATACAATGCTATTGGTTTTGATGGAGATAACATGGAATACATTGAGGGTTACGATCAAAAACCAATCGAATGGATAAGAATTCATAACCTGCCAGATCTAGCTTATTTCAATCACTCTCAGCATGTTGTTGTAGGTAAAGTTGAATGTCAAACATGCCACGGCCCGATCGAAGAAATGGAAAAAGTATACCAATACTCTAACTTACAAATGGGCTGGTGTATTGATTGCCACAGAGAACGTGGAATTGATTCTGAAAATAATGATTACTATGAAGAAGCACATAAAAACATGCTAGCAGAGGGTAAAGACTACATCACCGTAGCGGAAAATGGTGGATTGGAATGTAGTAAGTGTCACTATTAAAACAACATTAAAAAAGAAAATCAAATTATGTCTTCAAATAATTACTGGAAAGGTTTAGAGGAGTTAGATCAAACTCAAGAATTTGTTTCTTCAAATGCCAATGAGTTTTCGGAAGGTTTACCATTAGAACAAGTATTTTCAAATGAGGATTCTTCTCGCGCAAACCGTAGAGACTTCCTAAAATATTTTGGTTTTGGATTAGGAGCTGTAACACTTGCTGCTTGTAATAAAACACCAATTAAAAAAGCAATTCCATATGTAGAAAAACCAGATCACGTCACACCAGGTGTACCATTATATTATGCCAGTAGTTCTATTTCTGACTATGTGGGGCATCCGATACTTGTCAAAGTGAGAGAAGGTAGACCCATTAAATTTGAACCCAATAGTGATGCGAAATTTTTTGGTTGTGGTTTAGATGGACTTGCACACTCTGCAATCTTGTCATTATATGATACAACTCGAATTAAGGGTCCAATCAAACAAGGTAAAAGAAAACCTATAAAATGGTCAGAGGCTGATAAATATATTATTGACAACTTAGATAAAGTAGCAGCAAAAAATAAATCCATCGCGATCGTAACAAGGAATAATACAAGTTTGTTATTGAATCAATCAATTACAAAATTTAAAGCGAAATACCCTAACACTTCCGTTATCCCATATGAGGCCATCACCTCATCTGGTATATTGAGGGCCAATGAAAAGTCATTTGGTAAAGCAGTTATTCCTACTTATCATTTTGACAAAGCCAAACTTATTGTAAGTTTTGGGGCTGATTTTTTGGGGACTTGGCTAAATGCGGGCAAGGCAAGATCAGACTATGCTCAAAATAGGAAACCAGACGGCGATATGTCAAGACATTATCAGTTTGAAAGTTTGATGACACTCTCAGGTGCAAATTCTGATGTACGATTGCCAATGAGAAGCAACCAAACAGGTCTTCATTTGCTAAAACTATATAATATACTCACGAAGGGGTCTGATAGTGAAGGCCTTGAATTGCCTGGAAACCATATTAATAAAATAGCTAAAGAACTGAAGGATAGTCGAGGAAAATCAGTTGTGCTGTGCGGAAGCAATAATATTCACGACCAAATAATTACCAATGCTATAAATCTAGAATTAGGCAACTATGATGATATTATTGACCTTGAAAACCATTATAATGGCAATAGCATTGATGAAAAAGTCTTCTTAGAGTTTGTAGAAGATGCAAAACAAGAAAAGTATGGAGCTGTTATTTTTGTAGATTCCAATCCTCAATACTCCTTTGCTGACTTTGACAATATTCTCAATAAAATAGAATTTAAAGTTAGTAATAGTATTATTGATGACGAAACTTCAAGAATGTGTGACATTATTGCTCCAAATACACATCCTCTTGAAAGTTGGGACATTAAGCAACCATACAAAGGAAAATATGTCTTCAGTCAACCCACCATCTCACCTGTATTTGATGGCAGGAATACATCAACGTCATTTGCCAAATGGGCAGACGAAAACATTGATACCAAAAATAAATTTAGCTATGACTACGAAGCCCTAAAAACGCTTGTATCAAATGAAATAGGTCGTGACTTTAATAAACTAATTGAAAAAGGTTTTTTTGAAAAAGAAGCTTTGACTGCGAGCACACCTTCATTTTTGGCAAATGTTAATGACTCCATAAATAACGTCAAGTCAAGAAAAAAGACCTCCAAAGAATTAGTTCTTTATCAAAAACTAGGAGTAAAAGATGGCTCATTTGCCAATAATCCCTGGGCTCACGAGATGCCCGATCCAGTAACCAAGGTTACTTGGGATAATTACCTGACTGTTTCCAAGCCAGATGCAGATGAATTAAAATTAGTAGATAATAACGTAGCACTAATTGAGGTTAAAGGTCAGCAGATAGAGTTACCAGTAATTGTTCAACCAGGTCAAGTAAAAGGATCATTTGGCATAGCACTGGGATATGGCAGAAAATATGCAGAATCTGTAAAAAATGATATGCAAAACTTAGGAACTAATGTATATCCACTAGTTGGATATGCAAACAATACTAATTCTTATGTGATTGATGATGAAATCAAAATCATATCTACGGGTAGAGAATATGAGTTGGCAAGGACCCAAACTCACAACTCTATTGAAGGAAGAGATATTGTCAGAGAAGCATCATTAGAGGAATACAGAAAAGATCCTAAATTACGAAAAGTAAATAAACATCATAACCTTGTAACTCTTTGGCAAGAGTATGATTACTCAAAAGGACATCATTGGGCTAAGGTCATAGATCTCAATACCTGTAATGGTTGTAGTGCTTGCGTTGTTAGTTGCAGTATTGAAAATAATGTTCCGATTGTGGGCAGAGACGAGGTAAGACGAAGAAGAGAGATGCATTGGTTACGTATTGATAGATACTACAGTTTTGAGGCCTTAGAGGACAAAGACCTCAAAATGAGTATAGTACACGGGGGTGATAGAAGTATTAAGAAGGGAGACCAATTGTCAAAAGAAAAAGTCATGGAAACCTATTCTAAAGAAGTTGGCAACTTTGACTACTATCAATACGTCAGTACTGTTCATCAGCCCATGATGTGCCAGCATTGTGACAACGCTCCTTGCGAAACAGTCTGTCCAGTACTTGCAACTACTCATAGTAGCGAGGGACTAAATCAAATGACCTATAATCGTTGTATTGGTACTAAATATTGTGCTAACAATTGCCCCTATAAAGTACGTAGATTCAACTGGTTTAGATACAACGAAAACGAAAAATTTGATTACCATTTCAGTAACGATTTAGGTAAAATGGTCATTAATCCTGATGTCACTGTTCGTTCTCGTGGTGTGATGGAAAAATGCAGTATGTGTGTTCAAAAAATCCAAGCAGCAAAACTGGTAGCAAAGCGTGAGGGTAGAAAGCTTAAAACAGATGAGTTTACCGTTGCCTGTGCACAAACATGCTCATCAGACTCTATTGTATTTGGTGACTTAAATGACCCAAACAGTAAGGTATCCAAGCTTTATAAAAAATATAGAGCCTATCACGTAATAGAGGAACTAGGAACCAAACCAAGCATAAAATATCTAACCAAGATTAGAAATAAAAAACAAACTACGAACCATTCATAAGCAAATTATATAAAGCATGTATACAGCAGATATAAGACAGCCACTTGTAACAGGCGGAAAAACATATTCAGATGTTACTAAAGACGTCTGTCGGCCAATTGAAAATAAACCAACACCATCTTGGTGGTTAGGGTTTACTATTGCAGTCGTATTACTCCTTGTATTAGCCGGAACCTTAGCATGGACAGTCTGGGAAGGGATTGGTACATGGAATGTAAATAAATCAGTTATGTGGGGTTGGGACATAACCAACTTTGTATTCTGGGTAGGTATCGGTCATGCAGGGACGTTAATTTCTGCAATTCTTCTATTATTTAGACAAAAATGGAGAATGGCTATTAACCGTTCAGCTGAAGCGATGACAATTTTTGCTGTTTTCTGTGCAGCAATTTTTCCTTTATTCCACATGGGCCGTGTTTGGTTAGGCTACTGGCCTCTCCCCCTCCCAAATGCTTTTGGATCACTTTGGGTGAATTTTAATTCACCACTATTATGGGATGTATTTGCTATCTCTACCTACCTATCTGTATCACTTGTATTCTGGTATCTTGGACTGATTCCTGATATTGCTAGCGTAAGAGATAGAGCTACAACAAAAGCTCGAAAATTTTGGTATGGTTTTTTTGCTATGGGTTGGAATGGATCAGCTAAATCATGGGGTAGATACGAAGTTGTTGCTCTAATTTTAGCAGGTATCTCTACTCCTCTTGTATTATCTGTACATACTATTGTATCAATGGACTTTGCAACGTCCGTAATACCGGGATGGCACACAACAATATTCCCTCCTTACTTCGTAGCTGGTGCTATTTTTTCTGGTTTCGGAATGGTTCTTACACTTCTTCTTATTGTAAGACATGTAATGAACTATCAAGATTATATTACAACCGAACACATGGAAGCTATGACTAAAGTTATCCTTCTAACAGGTTCGATAGTAGGACTAGCATACATAACAGAATTTGTCATTGCAGCATACTCTGGATATGAATATGAACAATATGCATTTGCTAATCGAATGTTTGGACCTTATGCTTGGGCATATTGGACTATGATGTTTTGCAACCTCGTGGCTCCTCAAGTATTTTGGAGTAAATGGGCAAGAACCACACCTTGGTTTATATTTATTATTTCAATAATCGTGAATATAGGAATGTGGTTTGAACGATTTGTAATTATCGTAACATCATTACACAGAGACTTTTTACCAAGTAGCTGGGTGATGTATCATGCAACATGGGTTGAAGTTGGAATATTCCTCGGGACATTTGGATTATTCTTTACATGCTTCTTCATGTTCGCTAAATTCTTACCCGTAATCAATATGGCTGAAGTTAAAACTATCATAAAAGACAATGAGTAATGGTTGATAAAAGTATATTATTAGATAATAAAAAGTTCACTGTTGGAATATTTGACGATTCTGACAAGCTTTTGCATGCAGTTAATACACTCAAAGAAAAAGGTATAAAGATATTTGATTGTTACACTCCTTTTCCTGTACATCATCTAGATCATGCTTTGGGTTACCACAGAACAAACCTAACTATCGGTGCTTTCTTGTGTGGAATGTTGGGTTGTTTGTCAGGTTTTACACTAGCATACTACATGAACGTAGTTGACTGGCCAATGATCATTGGAGGCAAGCCTCAAGATATCTCAGTATTCACTAGTTTTATTCCCGTGATGTTTGAGCTAACAATCTTGTTTACTGCATTTGGTATGGTTATTATGTTTTTTGCCAGATCACGGATGATTCACGGAATCAAAGAAGATTTATTATCAAGAAGACAAACGGATGATCATATGGTTTTAGCCATTGATAATGATGAAGATCAGGCAATCAGTAATGATGACATCTTAACGCTTCTCAAAAAGGAGGGAGCCATCGAAGTCAACAACTCCAAAGAAGCATTTAATACTTCACTAACTTCAGAAGAAGAATTAGCTAAGCTATTAAAAAAACCAAAGGCACCTACTAAAGCTAAAACTTCTACTAAAAAACCAAAGAAGAATTAACACCATGAAGCTAACCAATATTTTAAAGACCGGAATCATTTTAGCTTTACCTGCTATGAGTATAGTCTCATGTGTAAGTTCAGGTGACAACCCTGGTATAGAGTATGCTCCAAACATGTATATCTCGCAAGCATATGAACCGTATTCGCAAGAAAAGAAATTTTCTACTAATCCAAATGGTATGACCATGAGAGAACCTGTTTATGGAACTGTAGCTCGTGGTCAAATTGACTACATATATCCTCACCCAAATACTGGCGACGGTTATGCTGCAAGTGCTGAATATACTGGTTCAGTTGCACCTACCAATGAAAATGTAGCTGAAGGTGAACGATTATATAATATATACTGTTGGCATTGTCATGGTAAGAAGGGTAAAAATGATGGACCTATTTTCAAGGACAAAAAAATGCCGGCTCCATCATGGCCTAATTACCAATCAGACTATATCAAAGAACTTCCTAATGGTAAGGCATACCATACTATCACCTATGGTAAAGGCCTAATGGGATCTCATGCTTTCATGCTTGACCCAGATGAACGTTGGAAAGTCATCCATTATGTGAAATCATTAGCTTTTGGAGACGATTTCATCTATGCTTCTGATAACCAAAATAACACTGAAGTCAACTAATTAAAACGAAACTTAAAACCATGGGACACCATACAATAAAAGAAGTATCGCAAGAAAGATTTGAATTCCAAGGAAAAACTAAGTTGATTCCTATTTTATTAATTATTCTAGGAGCTGTAATGGCCGGAATTGGTTCGATGCAAGTTAAAAATAATTGGAATAACCAAGACTCACATTCAGAGACAATTCAAACTGTTGAAGAAGGTCACCATGCTCATACTGATGGAGTTAATTATAACTTTAATGAGCATTCAATGGATGCCACAACAACCATTTTATTAATCGATAATCCAAATTTAGAAACAACTCATGCTGCAGACGAAAGTCATGCTGAAGATGGTCATCATGCTCATGCAAACGAACACCACGGTCCTACTTGGATGACACGTGTTTGGGCAAATCTGCTCATGAATAGCTACTACTTTTGGTTATTTGCTGTTGCAGCTATTTTCTTTATTGCTGTAAATTACGTTGCCAATGCTGGGTGGGCAGTTATGCTCAAAAGAATAATGGAAGCTCAAAGTAGCTATCTTCTTATTGGATCTATACTGCTTGTTGGAATTACCCTTGGGTCTAAAGATACGTTGTATCATTGGGTTCAATATTTTCATAGTTCTGCTGCTGGTGATCCAAATGCTGCTGGTTATGACAAGATTTTAGAAAGTAAATCATGGTTGTTGAACAATACCTCTTTATTTTTCTTTATTCCTTTTGTGACCATCGTTTGGATTATGATTAGAATGAAGCTAAGAAATAATAGTTTAGCTGAGGATTTAGACAAGGGACTGTCCATGTTTAAGAGCTCTACTAAATGGTCTGCCGGATTTATCTTCTTTTTCGCTTTTTCATTTTCTGCTTTATCATGGTTGATTATCATGAGTATTGATGCTCATTGGTATTCTACCATGTTTTCAGTATACAACTTTGCAATTTCATTTGTAACGGGACTTTCTGTGATGATGATAATTCTTCAGTATTTGAAAATAAAAGGGAAAATGGTCTTAGTTTCTGATGAAGTAACTCATGATTTAGGTAAATTTATGTTTGCATTCTGTGTATTCTGGGCATACATATTCCTCAGTCAATGGTTGCTTATCTGGTATACTAACCTCCCAGAGGAGACGGTATATTTTGCAGCTAGATTAAGTGGTGATTTTAAGCCCTTATTCTTCATCAATTTATTCATGTGCTTTATTGCTCCATTTTTAGTTCTTATGATGAGAAACGCTAAGCGTTCACCTATTGTATTAATACTTGCTGCATCGATTATTTTGATTGGGCACTGGGTAGACATGTACCTATTGATCATGCCTGGCACAGTAGGAGAACATGCAGGTATAGGTCTTTTAGAAATTGGTACAACTATCTGCTTTTTCGGAATATTTGCATATACCGTGTTACATTCATTGAGTAAAGCAAATCTATATCCAATCAATCATCCTTATGTTCTAGAGTCTGCAAATCACGATGTTGGACCATAACCAATTATAAAAAATTAAAAAAATCCATTTGTCTTCAAATGGATTTTTTTAGTTAATTTTTATCTTACTTAGATTTCCTTCTAGTCTTTGAAATGTTTTCTTGTATTAGTTTCTGCCAATTATTAGCTCCGTCATCAGCATATTCTACCGTTTCCTCGTATTCTCGTTTAGTAACTGTAGCACGAACAATAGGAACTGAAATAAATTCCTCGATCGCAGATAAATAATCCCTTTCTTCTTTAGCACAAAAAGAGATGGCTTTTCCTTTATTCCTTCCTCGACCAGTTCGGCCAACTCGGTGAACATAATTTTCTGAAATTTCTGGTAAATCATAGTTGATAACCATTTCAACTCCATCGATATCTATTCCCCTTGCAGTAACATCTGTTGCAATCAAAACACCACAAGCACCTGTTTTAAATGCTAACAATGCGATATCTCTGTCTTGTTGCTCTTTATCTCCATGAATAGTTAACGTATCGATTTGAGCTCTTTCCATAGCTTTTTTTACCCGTTCTGCTCTGATTTTAGTTCTCACAAATACAAGTATCTTTTTATGCTCATTTTCTTGAATAATGCGTTGGAGAAAAAAACGTTTATCATCCATTTCTACAAAGGCCACTTGATGGTTTACATTTTTACTAACAGGATCTTTAGGTGAAATCTGAATCCTAATGGCCTTGCTACTAACCATTTTGTAAGCTTGAGTTTTTATTTTTTTATTGATGGTTGCAGAAAAAAATAATGTTTGACGTCTTCTTGGAAGTTTCCTAACCAAATCATCAATATCTTTAGCAAAGCCTAAATCAAGCATTTGATCTGCCTCATCCAATATCAATGTTTCAATTCTATCCAGTTTCAGATACCCTTGACTTACCAAGTCAAACATTCTACCTGGTGTACTGACGACGATATCCATTCCCTCTATGAGTTTATTTATTTGGTAATCTTGACCTACTCCCCCATAAACACATAGTGCCTTAACCTTAGTATTTTTACCTATTCTATTAAAAACCTGTGTAATTTGTTGTGCTAATTCTCTTGTTGGAACAACTACAATAGATCGAATAACACTATTGTTATTTTTAGACTTGTACTTTATTTGTTGAAGTTTATCAATCACAGGAATTACAAACGCTGCTGTCTTTCCTGTACCTGTCTGTGCTATAGCCAACAGATCTTCTCCCCGCTGAATTGCCGGTATGCACTTATACTGAATATCAGTAGGTCTGCGGAAATCCATGTCTCTTAGGTTTTTTTTAACCTCTTTAGACAGGCGATAATCATCAAATTTCATTCTTGGTACAAATGTACATGAATCCTATGGTAGATAAATTACAGAATTTGTTTCCTTGAATCATTGTTGTATATATTTTCATATTACATAAGTAAATAATTCTAAAAAGTACCTCAGTTGATTACATTCGCATTCAATATGAAATTACACTATTTGCGATTAGAAGTAATGGCTACTATAGGAAAATCAATGGATGACTTATTGGCTAAATATCTGAAACCAATAGAATCCAACTGGCAACCTGCAGATTTATTACCTGATTCACAAAATCCAGAATTTGTGAAAGAAGTAAATGAGATACAAGAATTAGCCAAAGAAATGGACTATGACTTACTCACTGTATTAATTGGTGACACTATTACTGAAGAAGCACTACCCACCTATGAATCATGGCTCATGGATGTAGATGGAATCAATCAACAATATAAAAATGGTAATCCAAATGGGTGGAGTAAGTGGATACGTGGCTGGACAGCCGAAGAAAATCGTCATGGCGACTTACTAAATAAGTATTTATTCTTATGTGGTCGAGTCAATATGAGAGAAATGGAAGTTACCACTCAGCATTTAATAAATGACGGATTTGATATTGGCACAGACCGTAATCCTTATAAAAACTTTGTTTATACAAGTTTCCAAGAGTTAGCTACTAATATATCACATCGAAGGGTGGCAACACTTGTCAAGAAAACTGGGAACTCCTTATTGGCTAAAATCAATGGAATCATTGCTGCTGATGAGGCACGGCACGCCTCTGCTTATTCAGATTTTGTGAAAAGGATATTTGAATTAGATCCCAGTCAAATGATGACCTCTTTTGAGGAAATGATGCGTAGAAAAATTGTAATGCCCGCTCACTTTATGCGTCAAAGTGGTGATAAAGTTGGAGAACTGTGGAGCCATTTTTCGGATGCAGCACAACGCACTAAAGTATACACAACACAAGATTATATTGATATTTTAAGTTCACTTATTAAAGATTGGAATATTGATAAAATTAAAGATTTAAATGAGTCAGGTGAGAAAGCAAGAGACTATCTTATGACTTTACCTTATCGACTACAAAGAATTACTAACCGAATGCAAGAACCTGAAAAGGAATATGAGTTTAAATGGATTGGACCAACTATTTAAAGAGTTCAGTTGTTTAATATTTATGGTATTAGGCCAAAATAGACAAGATCTATCTTTAGGATTAGAAGTTGACATTGTTCAAAAGCATCATCAAGTTTCGGGTGAATTAACTAATGGGTTTATAAAACGAATCCTCACTAAATCAATACATCATCCTCATGGGATAAAGGTTATTCTAGAAACTGGAGAAATCGGACGCGTTAAGCATATTTATTTAGAGGGGTAAACATGGACAAAGAGTTTTATAAATTAACTACCAAAACACCGAGTGGGCAAATCTTGCCAATGGAAAATTTCCGCGGTAAATTGTTGCTTATTGCTAATACTGCTACAAAGTGTGGTCTAACTCCACAATTAAGAGGATTGGAAAATTTGTATACTTCATACAAAAATCAAGGCTTAGAAGTTCTTGGATTTCCATGTAATCAATTTGCTTGGCAAGAACCACTATCTAATACTAACATGGAGGAAGTATGCTTTAATTCACATCGAGTAACATTTCAACTTACTGAAAAGGTGCATGTAAATGGCCCTAAAACTGATCCTATTTTTCAATTTCTTAAAAGATCAAAAAAGGGCCTTTTAATGAATCGAATTAGCTGGAATTTTACAAAATTTCTAGTAAATGGTCAGGGTGACGTAATTAAGCGATATTCACCTAAGGTATTGCCTAAAACCATTGAAAACGATATTCAGTTACTACTATAAATCATCACATATAAAAAAAGCATCTCCATGGAGATGCTTTTTTTATATGTGGTACGAAATGATTACATCATTCCTCCCATACCACCCATGTCTGGCATTCCAGCGCCACCAGCATGGTTGTGTGGTGCTTCCGCTTCTGGTATGTCAGCAATAATGCATTCCGTGGTTAACAGCATACTTGCAACAGATGCTGCATTTTCTAAAGCTACTCTAGTTACTTTAGTAGGGTCAATTACACCTGCTTGGATAAGATTCATATACTTGTCCGTGCGGGCGTTATAACCGTAATCCTTTTTTCCATCTTTTACATTTTGAATCACAACAGAACCTTCTCCGCCTGCATTTGCAACAATCTGACGCAATGGTTCTTCAAGTGCTCGTCTAATGATGTTAATACCAGTGTGTTCATCTGGGTTATTTCCCTCTAATTTAGCAATTGATTCAATCGATCTAACAAATGCAACACCACCACCGGCAACGATACCCTCTTCTACTGCAGCTCTTGTTGCAGCAAGTGCATCATCTACTCGATCTTTCTTCTCTTTCATTTCTACTTCAGAGGCAGCACCAATATATAGAACAGCAACACCACCAGAAAGCTTAGCGAGTCTTTCTTGTAACTTTTCTTTATCGTAATCTGATGTTGAATTTTCTATTTCAGCATTAATTTGATTAATACG
This sequence comes from uncultured Bacteroidota bacterium, assembly GCA_913050005.1. Taxonomy (GTDB): domain Bacteria; phylum Bacteroidota; class Bacteroidia; order NS11-12g; family UBA9320; genus UBA9320. The sequence goes on along the minus strand of CAJXBI010000001.1, from coordinate 87,747 downwards.
ACCCTTAATATCTACTGATTTTCCAGCTCCGTTAACGATAATTGTATTTTCCTTGTCAATGGTAATCTTTTCTGAAGTACCTAACATTTCGATTGTAGTATCTTCTAGTTTCCTACCTTGCTCTTCGCTAATTACTGTACCACCGGTTAAGGTTGCAATATCTTGTAACATAGCTTTACGTCTATCTCCGAATCCAGGGGCTTTAACAGCAGCAACCTTGAGTGACCCTCTGATTTTATTTACAACTAAAGTTGCAAGAGCTTCACCTTCTACTTCCTCAGATATAATTACAAGTGGCTTACCAGATTGAGCTGTTTGCTCCAATACTGGAAGTAATTCTTTCATACTACTGATTTTCTTATCACAAATCAAAATGTAAGGTGATTCTAAATCTGCATCCATTTTTTCAGTGTTCGTAACAAAATATGGAGATAAATAACCTCTGTCAAACTGCATGCCCTCTACTGTTTTAACTTCAGTTTCTGTGCCCTTAGCTTCTTCAACTGTTATAACACCATTCTTACCAACTTTTTTCATTGCATCAGCTATTAAATTACCAATAACTTCATCATTGTTAGCTGAAATAGATGCTACCTGACTGATTTTGTCAAAATCGTCACCTACAACTTGACTTTGCTTTTGAAGATTTTCTTTAACTGCTGATACTGCTTTATCGATACCTCGTTTAAGGTCCATTGGATTAGCTCCAGCGGCAACGTTTTTTAATCCGCCAGAAACAATAGCTTGAGCTAAAACTGTTGCGGTAGTGGTTCCATCTCCAGCAATGTCTGCAGTTTTAGATGCAACCTCTTTCACCATCTGAGCTCCCATATTTTCAATAGGATCTTTAAGCTCTATTTCTTTAGCTACAGAAACACCATCTTTGGTTACATTCGGTGAGCCAAATTTTTTATCAATAACTACATTACGACCTTTAGGTCCCAAAGTTACTTTTACTGCGTTCGCTAACTGATCAACACCTCTTTTGAGTTCATCTCTTCCTTTAGTTTCAAATAATATTTGCTTTGCCATAATTCTTTAAGTTTTATTTAAATTATTAGTTATACAATTGCAAGAATATCTGATTCTCGCATCATTAATAAATCTTTTCCATCAACGGCTAATTCTGTACCTGAGTACTTACCATAAAGTACTGTGTTTCCAACCTTAACCGTGGTTGGTTCGTCTTTTTTACCTGGTCCAACTGCTATTACTGTTCCTTTTTGTGGTTTTTCTTTAGCAGTGTCAGGAATGTAGATTCCTCCAGCTGTCTTAGTCTCTGCTGCTGCAGGTTCAACTAATACTCTGTCTGATAATGGTTTAATATTCATTTTTACAATTTTTAATTTTTTTATAATAATCACACATTGTGCCAATTTGATCAATAAAGACAAAATTTCATTTTTGTTGAACTAAAAATTAACGACAAGTCATAGTGTCATACATCCATAGAAAATATTTATAAAGTATGAAAATAGTCGTTCTCAACTATTGCTCAATGGGATTTCCATTTTCGTCTAAAATCTCGATATCCAAATTTTCTGGATTAAGTTCTTGTGTTGGAGGTGCTGGATTAGTTTGTTGTATTGGTGATGGAGCAGCTGGTCTTGAATCTTCAACTCGTTCAATGAAAGAGTTTATTTTCTCAACATCGGGTGTGTATACAAATCTACTACCTATTGCTAATACCATAATAGCAATAGCGAGCGTCCACGTAGCCTTTTCAATAAACTCATTTGTTTTTTTAACACCAGCTATTTGATTAGCTGCTGAAAAGTTGGCTGCAATTCCACCTCCTTTTGGGTTTTGTATAAGCACAGCAAGAATCAAAAGTACTGAGGCAATTATTGATAATATGATGAGTAAAGTGAACATTTAAATTATTATTCGTTTTGTATCTGTTTAATTTCCTTAATTCGGGCGGCAAAATACGCTGATTTATCAGAATTTTGCAAACTTAATTTTTCATAACCCAAAATAGCTTTATCAAAATGACCTTGTTTGATATAAATATTTAATAAAGTTTCACTAAGTATATTCATTTTATCTGTTTCACTCTCCTCAGCTTTGTCTTGAGCATTATAAAAACTTCTATTTTGAATAGGTCTTGATCGTTTGGTTAATAAAAACTTGTCTAGTAGATTTTGAACATGATCAGGTGAATTCTCTTTTTTAGTAGTTTTCTTTTTTACTTCATTGCCTTTATGACTAATCTTATCGATATTATTAATCCAATACATGAAGTCTTTATTCTGTTTTTCAGGAGAATCATTAATTAATTTAGCTAATTCTTTTTCTGGATTGTAAGGTATCTTTTCTATTGGAATACGAAACTTATCCGTTTTAATTTGACGCTTTATTTGTTTAAGTTCCTTAATTGGATTGTATTTAACTATTTCATCAAAATCAATAGATTGAAGTTTTTCTTTTGAGGCTTTATTATTGGTTTTATTCTCTGCAAGTTTACGTGTTTGTTTTTGAGGAGAAGTGATTGGTAAAAATGAAGTTTTTTCTTTAGATTTTTTTTGGTTTGATTCCTCAGTTTTGGAGACTAACTGTAAATTTTGTTCTTGATTTTTGTGAAAATATAAAAACAATTGTTCACGGCTTCCAGCATATGTGGAGGCAATTCGTAATTGCTTATTCTGCGAATAAGAGTCTTGGTTCGAATAACCTTTGGCAAGTATGATTTGGTAAGTACTACACCAAGGATACTCTATAGATAAGTCGGCTATAATATTAATACTAGATTCATCAATTTTATCAGGTTTATTAACTAAATTTAATATGTCAACTTTATTTTCTACCAATTAATTGCTGATTTGTTAAAAATTGATTGAATCAACATGGAAGAGATTTCTTCTACTAAATCATTTTCTACGTCACTAAAATTAACAGTAGCATCAAAATCTTGAAAATTTGAAAAAGTTTGCTCAAATGACAATTTATCATCTGATGCACAAACCAATTTAACAGACGTCTTAATAGTAAGTCGATTTAACTGAGCATTATCTGAACTTTGAGCAGAAACAGGAGTCACTGTAAAAGCGATGATTTCTCCCGAAAAATCAAAGTCTCCGTTTAATTCTTCGATGCTTAAATTAGTTTCTGAGATAAATTTTTGCTTTAACCCCTCCGTAATTGTCTGACTTAAGAGTGGTGAATTTATTGGAGCATTGTTTTCAAAAAAACTCACAGAGAAAGTTTTCACTTCTTGAGGGATACTAGTCCCTGAAAAAGAGTAAAATCCACAGGATTGAAGTCCTAGCAAAGCAAACAGCAAACCGGAAAGTATTAATGCTCTAACTTTCAATTTCATATTGTTTTATTTTTCTGTACAAAGTGCGCTCTGAAATTCCTAGCTCTTTAGCTGCTTTTTTTCTTCGACCATTATTTTTCAATAACGCTTTACGGATTAATTCTTCTTCTTTTACTTCCAGTGATAACACTTCGTGTTCACCAACAGAGTCTTTATCTTCAATAACTACATGTTGATACATTTCATCTGTATCGTTTGGACTATTTGATATGAAATCAGATGTCTCTGCTTGATTTGATTCTTGGGGAATAAGTCGAGTAATTGGTGGTTTATTAGGTTCCATATATTTTTCAGAGGGTTCAGAATTATCCAACATCCCAAATACTAACTTTCTTAGCTCAGATACATCCTTTTTTAAATCAATCAGCACTTTATAAAAAATATCTCTTTCGGAAACATCACTATCCTTACCTTCTGATTTATATAGTGCTGGCAAATTATTCTCGGCACGTTCAGGCATGAATTTCCTAAGAATGTCAGCAGTTATATGTGGACTTTCTTCAAGTACGGATACCTGTTCGGCTATATTTTTAAGTTGTCTAATATTCCCAGGCCATCGATAATTCATCAAAAGTTGCTCAGCATCCATAGTGAGCTCCATCATTTCATTTCTGTATTTCTCGGAGGCATCAAAAGCAAATTTTTGAAATAAAAGTGCAACATCACCAGGACGTTCTCTCAGAGGTGGTACAGCAATAGGTAATGTAGCAAGTCTGTAATATAAATCTTCTCTAAACTTATTTCGTTCAACTTCTGTTATCAAATCTCTATTAGTTGCTGTAATGATTCTAACATCCGTCTTTTGAACCTTACTGCTTCCTACACGGATAAATTCACCATTTTCAAGTACTCGAAGTAATCTACTTTGAGTTTCCAAAGGAAGCTCCCCTACTTCATCCAAAAAAATTGTCCCACCATTGGCACTTTCAAAATACCCCTTTCGATTGTCTACAGCTCCTGTAAAAGCTCCTTTATCATGACCAAATAGTTCAGAATTGATGGTCCCCTCAGGAAGGGCTCCACAGTTAATTGCTATAAATGGACCATGTTTTCGAGAACTTAAATGATGAATGATTTTAGAAAATGACTCTTTACCGCTACCACTCTCCCCTTGGATATATACCGTGAGCTCTGTTGATGCTACACGCATAGCAGTTTGCAAAGCATAATTAAGCTTAGCTGAATTTCCTATAATTCCAAATCGTTGCTTTACTTGTTGTAAATCCATAGATGACTGCAAAAATGGCAGATTTTTTTAATTTTTGGCAGTTACATAATAATTATTACTCATAATCATACCCTTTTATGTAGTAAATTAACAGAATTCATACCCCTGTTATTACCTTAATGTGTAATTTTTAATCTCAATTGAGTAAGGCATAATTGCTTGCACACTTTGTTTTGTTCCCCAGCGTTCAATATCACTTAATTGGTGTATGTAGGATTCGAAACCTGTGTTTTTAGCCATTATTTGAAGCTGGGAACCTAAACTTGAATTCCCTTGAAACTTTGCTACCATTTCAATAATTGGATCTTTTGATTTGGGTAGTTCCTTCAAACGGTAATCTTTCAAACCGGCCTCCTCTGCAGCTATATCAATTGCATCTTCCAATCCCCCAAGTTGATCAACTAAGCCAACTTCTTTGGCCATCTTACCCGTCCAAACTCTGCCTTGAGCAACTGCATGAACATCTTCTTTAGTCATCTCTCTACCGTCTGCAACTCGAGTTAAAAAAGTATCGTAAATTTTATCAATAATTGAAACTATATATTCTTTCTGATTCGATGTTAGCGGTCGATCAATTCTTCCCATATCTGAATTTTTACCCGTTCCAATATACTCAAAGGTTACCCCAATCTTATCATTCAACAATTTTTTAGCATTTGGAATTAAACCAAATACCCCAATTGAGCCTGTTATTGTGGTTGGTTCTGCCAAAATTTTACGAGCTGGAGTAGCAATATAATATCCTCCACTTGCAGCTACATCACTCATGCTCACTATTAATGGTTTTTCTTCTGCAAGGAGTTTTGCTTCTCTCCAAATGATATCACTAGCCAGTGAACTTCCACCACGGCTATCTATCCTGAAAACTACTGCTTTTACCTTATTATCTAATCTTACTGACTTTAGTGTTTTGGCCATATCATCTGAGGCGATTTGTGATCCATCACCTTTACCGCCAACAATATCTCCACTTGCATATACTACTGCTATTTGATCGCGACCACTGCCATTAGATTTTAAACTTTTAGCATACTTTTTTTCAGAAATAAGAGGTACTTTTTTATCATCATCTACGCACATTCTTCTTTTCATCGTAGTGTAGAACTGATCCCTGTACAATGCTTGATCAATATATCCAGCATTTATAAAATCATTCACTGATCTCATTTGAAGTTGATCTGCGTCTGTCTTTAATTTTTGAACACTTATTTTTCGTGAATCAGCTATTTTATTGAGTACTTCACCGAAAACTGAACTAATATATTCCTCCATCTGTAATCGATTTTCAGGACTTAGATTTTTTCGAGTAAACGATTCAACAGCACCCTTAAACTTACCTGATCTTATGGCTTGTACTTCTATCCCCATTTTTTCTAGAGCACCTGCAAAAAATGAAACCTGACCCACCATACCTGTAAAAGACATCTCACCTTCTGGGTTTATAAAAACACTATCGGCAACTGATGCCATGTAGTAGGTGGGGAAATAATAGTAATCTGCATATGCATAGACAAACTTCCCAGAGGATTTGAAATCTTCTAATCTGTTTCGTATCTCACTAATCTTTGCATAACCTGAAGAAAATGTAGTCAAATCCAGAATAATTCCCTTGATCTTTTCATCGTCTTTAGCTTGTTCTATAGCTCGAAGTATTTTGTTGAGCCCAAGTGGGATATTTGCGTTGGGATCCAAAGCTGATAAAAATACAATTGGGCTGTCATCAATAGATTTATCTGCCAATGGATAGTTCAACTTCATATTAAGCACTCCATTAGAAGGAATTTTTACCTCTGGTTTTGAATTTGAAGCAACTCCTACAGCAATAAAAATTAGTGTGATAATAAATAAAACTATCGCTAGAATGTACCCTAAAGCTGATGCAAATACTACTTTTAAAAAACGCATATTAAGAAACTTTTTACTTTAATAAACCAAAACTTTTGAGGCAACTGCTCTAGCTTTAGTTTTAATAAGCACGAAGTAAACACCAGAATTATAATTATTAAAAGGGATATCGTTTAACGTCGGTGATATATCGTTTAAAACCATTTGCCCACTTGTATTCCATATTTCTATACCATAAATATCCTTAGGTAAATTTTGTAAGTGTATTGTTTGATTGTGAGAGGAATACATTGCACGTATTGGATTTTGTTTAAGGTTATTTACTGATGCCTGCCCCGTGGTAAAACTCACTGGGATTTTTATGAAACTTCCTGTCTGAGCGTCAATATCTATCCAAATTTCATCCTCGTAAGACCCATCTGGTAGTGATTTGAATGTCACTACTAAAGCCGAAACATCACCTGGGTTAGCAGTACTTTCCACAGATTTAATGATCACGTTATTATTTTTGGTAAAAATGTCGGTTATATCAGAAATTTGAATATTTCCAGTGTTGACAAGATAAATTGTTCTTTCTGTTGATGGTGATACGAAACTATAATTGATTTGTTGCTGAGAGACTTCAATAGTTCTAATTTCAGGTTTAGGATCATTAGTGCCTATCTTATTCATACGCTCTATAAACTCTGGGTGATCTACAAATGGGTTACGATTTTTTTGATATCCAAATATTTTTTCATTGCGAAGAATGTCCCAAGCACTTGGTTGAAAAATGGTATGCCATTGTTTTAGAATACCTTCTTGAGCGTCAAGAAAATTATTATAATTTTGATAGCGTATGGCAAAATACAGCATAGCTCGGGCTACAGCTCCTTTATGTTCATCTCTAGGTTCAAATAAACCTCCGCCTAATTTACTCCCACCACCGGTCCAACTTGGATTAGTTACTAGACCAAATGGATTATTACCTCTACGGCTATTCGTACCTCCATCAGTTGGAAATAAGTGATGAATGTCTGCTCGCTCTGGTTCGTTGGAACTACCGAAACTTTGCGGCCATGTATGTTCACAATTCATACTATTTGCGTTAGCACCACTTCTTGTATTAAATTTAGACTCTCTTCCAGTATATACACAAGTCACTTTACCATCTTGATTATCAATATCTCCATACATATTGTCTCGAGCATTGGTATATCCTAAGTTTAGATAATTTTTGGCCAGAATAGACTTTAACTCATCTTTTAAATCTTGGTAACTTTTGTTAAAAGTTGACGAATAGTAAGTATCTTCATATCTTCCGTCTCCTTGAATATCTACTCGATACTCTGCACCATCATCCAAAACGATAATCAATTCTGAATTATAGGCAATGTTATGTCTAGGTTTAAACTTAACGCGAACCTTTTCAGTTCCTCCAACCCCAATTTCGGTATTTACCACAGAACACGTAAAATCAGCTGAATGTAACACCGCATTCTCCACCTTAACTGGATAGGTATTCTTGTTCGTAATATCTACAGCTATTTCCTTTTCTTCTGTGGTTAGTACATCCCCAAATTCAATTGTAGATGAAGACAGGGTAAGTTGAGCTTGTACAAAAACGGTATATAAGACAAAAACGTTTAAAAGAATGTATTTCCTCATGATAGCAAAGGTAATCAGAAATGGATACTAATAGTTGAAACATTAATTCACTAACGAATCTTAACTCATCCTACTATAATTTTACTGTAGCTATTCCATAAATATTACATGGATATCGTTTGCAAATGCCACCAAAGTGAAAAAAATGATGTTGATTTGCACCATGCTTTCACCACTTTCAGCAATCAGTCCTATCGATGGGAGATACCACAATAAAGTAAATGAATTGGCACCTTATTTTTCCGAATACGGTCTATTCAAATACCGGGTTTGGATCGAAATTGAATATTTTATCTCATTATCTCAATTAGAATTAAAGCCCTTTCCTTTATTACCTGAGGAAAATCAAATTTTTTTGAGAGCCATCTATCAAAATTTTAACGAAAAAGATACTCAAGAAATTAAGGAAATTGAAAAAACAACTAATCACGATGTGAAGGCTGTTGAGTATTTTATTAAAAATAAAATCAAAGGAACACCAATTGAACCTTACAGTGAATTTGTTCACTTTGGGTTGACTAGCCAAGATATTAATAATACTGCTGTTCCATTTAGTTTACAGCTAGGTATCGATGAAGTGATAATACCTGCTATCAAAAACGTTTTGGAAAAAATAGTCTCTTTTGCTAATGAATGGAAAAATATCCCCTTATTAAGTAGGACTCATGGACAGGCAGCTACTCCTACTACAGTGGGAAAAGAATTTGCTGTTTTTGCAAAACGTATCCAAATTCAATTAGAAACCCTCATTAATACTCCAATCAGTGCAAAATTTGGTGGTGCAACTGGTGCATTCAATGCTCACAGACTGGCTTTCCCAGATGTTAACTGGCCCGATTTTGGTGATCGGCTAGTTAATGATTTAGGGTTAGTCAGAAGTTATCCTACCACTCAAATTGATCACTACGACCAATTAGCTGCTGTATTCGATGCATTAAGACGAATTAATATTATTTTAATGGATTTTGCTAAAGATATCTGGCAGTACATCAGTATGGATTTTTTTAAACAGAAAATTGTTGCTGGTGAGGTAGGGTCAAGTGCCATGCCTCATAAAGTAAATCCAATTGATTTTGAAAATGCAGAAGGAAACATGGGTATTGCAAATGCCTTGTTCGATCACTTGAGTAATAAGCTTCCCATTAGTAGACTTCAAAGAGATTTAACAGATAGTACAGTATTAAGAAATATTGGAGTTCCTTTATCGCACACATTAATTGCTCTTAAAAGTTTGAATAAAGGTATGGGTAAGCTCATTTTAAACAACGAAGCTATACATGCAGATTTAGACAAAAATTGGGCCGTTGTAGCAGAAGCTATTCAAACTATCCTCAGACGAGAAAAAGTTGAAGGAGCCTATGAACTATTAAAGGATCTAACAAGAACCCATAACGGCATTAACAAGCTGAGTATTTCTGCATTTGTAGAGAAATTGGCAGTTTCAGATGCTATTAAAATGGAAATAAGCAAAATTACTCCATTCAACTACCTCGGTTATGCCGGTGAGTAAAAGAACATTGGTAATTGGTGCAACACCAAGAATGGACAGCTATGGTTTTAAAGCTACTCAAATACTGCAGGAACATAATCATGAGGTTATTCCGTATGGTGTAAAAAAAGGAACAATTGGTACATTAGAAATTCAAAACCAATGGCCTGAAAAAGAGTCGTTTGATACGATAACATTGTATATAAATCCCAAATTGCAAGAGCAATACAATCAAAAAATTATAGATCTTAACCCAAAAAGAAACATTTTTATCCCGGAACTGAAAACGAAGAACTAGTTCGAATGGCTCAAAAAAAAGATATACAAACACTAAATGCATGTACATTAGTACTTTTGCGAACCTACCAATTTTAGGACATGAAAAAAACACCATTTATTTTACTACTCCTGCTCATTTTAGGATGTAGTCAAAACCAAGAATCTCAATTAGCAGAAATTCAAGCCTTTGAGAAATCAGAAAAAACAGGGACTCAAGAAGGACTCAAGGAATTGGCCATACTCCATAGAAACTATGGATTAGCTTATTCTGACACAGAAGCAAATAATTTTTTATACGCAGCTGGTCAATATTATTTCTATGAAAATGACACGTCAGTATCTATTCAATTATTATCTGAGTACATTACTCGTGACGATAGTTCCAATCGATATAGAAATGCAGCCATCAATTTGGCTATCATGTATAGTCGTACAAACCAATATGAGCAGTCTCAAGATTTAATTAATGAAATATTGGATAAAAATTTACCAACACCTGCCCAATGGCAAGATGTAATTAAATTGTATCAAAATAAAATTTCAGATGCTACCATAATTCTGAGACCAAAAGATTTTGAAAACCTTACTATGGGATATACTGCTGTTAGTCGCTTTGGTGATGCAGTTAGAACATTAGATAATGCTATTGTAAAATGGCCCAAATTCGAAAATAGGAATAACCTAGTTTATCGAGCTGGGTTCATTGCATGGGAATATCTTGAAGACACCAATCTAGCAAAAAAATATTACACTCAATTTTTAGAAGAATATCCCAATGATGAAAAAGCTCCGGAAGTTGAAGAAATTCTGAATTCAGGAATGCTTGAAATGACAGATGAAGCAATACTTAATATGTTGAAAGGTAAATAATGTCCATAGCACTAATCACAGGAACAACAGCAGGGATAGGTGCTGCAGCAGCTCAAATACTTGCTAAAAATGGCTACGATTTGATATTGAATGGTCGTCGAAATGATCGTCTTGAAGAACAAAGTAGAAAATTCACCAATCAATATGGTATCAAAACGAAAATCATGCATATTGATATTCGAAATCATGAAGAGGTGGAGAAATACATTGCTAATTTGTCTTCAGAGTGGTTGTCTATTGATGTCTTAATAAATAATGCTGGATTAGCGGCAGGATTAAATAGCATTGAATCTGGTAGCATTGATCATTGGAATCGTATGATTGATACCAATATCAAAGGATTGCTTCATATGACAAAATACATGACTCCCATACTTAAAAAAAACCAAGGTCATATCATTAATATTGGTTCGATTGCTGGAAAAGAGGTATACCTAAATGGTAATGTTTACTGTGGCACAAAGCATATGGTAGATGCTCTGAACAAGGCTATGCGTAAAGAGCTTGCACAATTTGGTGTTCGCGTTACGAGCATAAACCCTGGAGCTGTTGAAACAGAATTTTCCATTGTACGTCTGGATGGCAACACTGAAAAAGCTAAAAACGTATATGTTGGTTTTGAAAATTTAGTAGCTCAAGATATTGCGGATGCTATTTGGTTTACTATTAACCGACCAAAACACGTTAACATTAATGAATTAATAATTATGCCCACTGCACAACCAGCTGCGGGAGAAATCATTCGAAACAAAGGTTTATAAATTAATAACCTGCAGCACCTGCTAATCTAGTATCCCTAAAGTGAATACTCATTACGGGGATTGTACTACTGTTAACTAACTGCTGAGCATAGGTTCCCATAAATAAACCTGCACTCTCCGTTTCCGTCATAATAAGCATTAAACCAGCATTAACTTCTTCACCGTAGCTAATACATGTTTCTGGTACGTTGACTCCGTATTTTTCTTCATGTGTGCATTTTACTCCCCTTGTTGAAAGATAATTTATCGTTTGTTTTACATATGCACGAACATGTTTTTGGGTTTCTGAAGAATCACTTTTAGATATTCCCAAGATATGAACTGTCGAGCCAAAAGCTTTTGCTAATTTAATACAATAAGGTACTTTTTGGCGAGTTGTATTAGAATCTACTAAAGGCAATAGAATATGATTCAATTCAGGTGAGGATGACTTTTCGGGCACACTGATAACCGGACAAGTAGAACTGCTTATTACCTTAAATGCATTCCCTCCCATCCACAAAGGCTTCCAACCACTAGTTCCGTGCGTACCAATGAGTATAAGGCTATAATTGTGCTCTAGTTCCAGTTTAATAACCTCATCATACACTGCCCCAGATCGTTCAATGATTTCAATGTTCAGCCGCTTGTTTTCTGCAAATTGCTCCAAATATGATTTACTTGTCTCGAGGTTTATGTCATCCTCTGACACAACAAGAGCTGTCATATCAGAATTGAATTTATGAGCAACTCCATAGGCACTTTGAAGAGCAGATTTTGAAGAGTCACTTCCGTCAAATGCAATCAGAATTTTTTTAAATGCGTTATCCATTTCATTTAGTTTAAAGATTTTTGGTACTCTAAATTTAGGAAATAAAAAAGAAAAAATCAAATTACAATATTATAATCCCGAATCTCAAATGAAAATTGAAAAAAAATAAAGGTAAAAACGCTAATTAAAACGGAAATCTAAACCTAAAGAATTCAGTTTCTTTTTCGTAATCTCGTCCATTTGGATTTTATACTTTTGGGATAAAGCCTTAACACTTTTATGACCACTTTTTATCTTGAAAGCTAATTTAATTTTACCTCGTTCGTCAATCAAATCAAAAATAGACTCCATAATGGCTTCGTTAATATCTTCAGCTTCTATTTCAAGGGTTACTTTCTTTAATTGGTGGTTAACTGTATCTTCCAAGAAAGTCATTTGCAATAGGTTTAAATCTAATTTATCTTGATTTCTATAGCTCTTTTCACCTTTAGCTGATATGAATATTTGAGCATTAATCTCTATCCATGGTTTAAACTGGGTGTACTTTTCACCAAAAAGTGCAAACTCACGTGTACCACTAAAATCCTCAAGTGTGAAAATACAGAATGGTTTCCCATTTTTACTCACAGAATCTCTAACAGAAGTAATAAGTCCAGCTAGTTTGATCTCTGCTCCATCAAGTTTTAAATTCTGTTCCTCAAGACTCAAAATCGTATGAGAAGTAAAATGATCAATTTCAAACTTATAGTTGTTTAATGGGTGACCTGAGATATAAATCCCAACAAGTTCTTTCTCAAGTTGTAACTTTTCCAATAATGACCATTGTTCAACAACTGGTAATTCTGGTTCTGATATTTCGAGTGAACCTGCACCTCCAAAAAGAGAAGCTTGATTACTCAGAGCATCGCTTTGTACTTGATTTCCAAACTTAACAGCCATATCAATTCCTTTGCCATTGAAAGTCTCGACAACATAGGCAGACCTGTTTACTCCAAACTCATCAAATGCCCCTGCAATTGCTAAATTCTCCAAAGATTTTTTATTAACAACTCGTTGATTTACACGTTTACAAATCCCAAAAATACTGGAATAAATCCCATTTTCATTTCGTTCTTTGATGATCTCTTCAGCTGCAGTATCTCCCACCCCTTTGATTGCCGCTAGGCCAAAACGTATTGCTCCATCTTTGTTTACACTAAACTTTCGCTCACTTTCATTCGCACTTGGTCCTAAAATTTCGATACCCATCCACTTGCACTCATCCATAAAAAAGCTTACTTTTTTAATATCATTCATGTTATGTGTAAGTACAGATGCCATAAATTCGGCAGGATAATGAGCTTTTAAATACCCTGTATGAAAGGCAATATATGCATAGCATGTACTGTGGCTTTTGTTAAATGCATATGAAGCAAATGCCTCCCAATCTGTCCAAACTTTTTTGAGAATAGTTTCATCGTGACCTCGTTCATTTCCTTGACTAATAAACAAGTCAAAAAGTTTATTCATCTCCTCAATCTTCTTTTTACCCATAGCTTTCCTAAGGCTGTCTGCCTGACCCTTTGTGAAACCTGCAAGTTTTTGAGAGAGAAGCATTACCTGCTCTTGATAAACCGTAATTCCATAAGTATCAGCAAGATATTCTTGCATATCATCAAGATCATAGTTTATTGCCTCACGGCCGTGTTTTCGTGCAATAAAGTTTTTGATATATTCCATTGGACCTGGTCGATATAAAGCATTCATTGCAATTAAATCCTCAAATTTATCAGGCTTTAACATTTTAAGATTCTTTTGCATTCCAGGACTTTCAAATTGAAAAATACCGTTGGTATTCCCTTTAGAGAAGAGTTCTAATGTCTTTTTATCATCAAGAGGAATTTCATCTGGAATGATAGTAACACCTCGTTTATTTTTGATAATCTCGACTGCATCTTTGATAATCGTTAATGTTTTTAGACCCAAGAAATCCATCTTAAGTAATCCTGCAGACTCAACAACACTGTTATCAAATTGAGTAACTAGAAGATCAGAATCCTTTGCCGTTGTAACAGGTACGTATTTCGTTATATCATCAGGGGTTATAATAACACCACATGCATGTATTCCAGTATTTCGGACCGATCCTTCAAGGCGTTTGGCGGTTCTAATCATTTGTCCAATAGAGTCGTCATTTTCTGAGAGTTTTCTGAAATCCTCCGCAGCTTTAACCTGTTCCGAATTCATATCCCCCTTTAATTTCTTATCTAATCCATCTTCGTTCAACACCTTTTTAAGATTGGCACTGAGATGGGTTGGGAAAGTTTTTGCAACCTTATCAACCTCTACTAACGGGACATCCATCACTCTCCCCACATCTCTCAACGAAGAGCGAGCTGCCATACTACCATAAGTTATAATTTGAGCTACTTGATTTTTCCCATATTTATCAACAACATAATCGATTACTTTCTGCCTTCCTTCGTCATCAAAATCAATATCAATATCGGGTAATGATACCCTTTCTGGATTTAAAAAACGCTCAAAAAGTAAATCGTAAGCAATAGGATCTACATTCGTTATTCCTAGACAATAGGCCACGGCGCTGCCTGCAGCTGAGCCTCTTCCTGGCCCCACTGATACTCCCATATCTCTAGCTACACTCGTAAAATCTTGAACAATTAAAAAGTAACCCGGATAACCTGAATCTTTTATTACTGAAAGCTCAAATAATATCCGTTCCTCTATTTCACTTGTTAAGTTTGGATATCTTTTCTTTGCCCCTTCGAAGGTCAGATGTTTTAAATAATCGTCCTGACTTTTAAATTCTAATGGCATAACATAGTTAGGTAACAATACATCTCGAGTCAATTTAGGAGTTTCAACACTATCAACTATAATATTTGTATTATCTAGAGCCTCAGGAATATCAGCAAACAATCGACCCATTTCTTCCTGTGATTTGAAAAAGAACTCATTATTAGGAAATGCAAATCGCATTCCTTTGCCATATCCTTTAGGATCGGTAATTCTAGACCCTGTATTAACACAAAGAAGAATATCGTGAGGTAGTGCATCATCCTCCTCCATATAATGAGAATCATTAGTCGCTATAATTTTTAAGTCATATTTATTCCCAAAACTAATGAGTATCTGATTAATATCCTCTTGGCTCATTCCTGTTCCATCTATATTTTGAATACCATGACGTTGTAATTCAATGTAAAAATCTTCCCCAAAAATGGCTATGTACTCCTTTAAAATTCGTTCTGCTTCTTCTTCACCTTTAAATAAAATTGCTTGAGGTATTTCTGCACCTATACAACATGAAGTAGCAATTAAACCCTCGCTATGTCTTTTGAGTACATCTTTATCTATGCGGGGAAATTTTCCATACAAACCCTCCATAAAACCAATGGAGCATAACAAAGAGAGATTCTCATAGCCTTTTTGATTTTTCGCTAAAATGAGCTGATGATATCTTTTGTCCTTTGTGTCTCCTACAAATGATCTTCTAGTTCGATCTTCAACCATGTAAAATTCGCACCCAACAATGGGCTTTACTCCATGCTTTAGCCCAGAATTAACAAACTTGAAAGCTCCAAACATATTTCCATGATCTGTTAGAGCAACAGCTCTCATTTTATCCGCTTTTGCTTTGGCGAACATGTCGTCAATAGGTGAGGCACCATCAAGAAGAGAAAACTGGCTATGGCAATGTAAATGTGAAAATGAAGGCATTTTTTATTTATTAATACAAGTATAGTTTAAATATGATTTAATGATTTAAGATTTTGTTAAACTACATTGGTATATCAGCTAGATAGTTTTATTATTGTTTTGATTTTTAGCAGTTTGAAAAAGCTTCTCCAATACCTTAACAAATTTTATACAGACCACTTTAATTGGAAGGAATTCGTCATTGCTCTTATCTTCATTGTTGGATTTTGTTTTATCAAGTACTTTAAATTTATCCCCCATCATAATGGTAACATATCACTGCTAACCAGTTGGTGGTTCAAAGCATATCATAATAATCTCAAATTCCTATTTCATGTTATACTGTACCTGTCACCACTACTCATTGGCTATTTTGTGAGTAGTATAATTCATAAAAATTGGAGTTTTTGGAAAAATCCAAAATTTATAACACTTGTAATTTTCGGTGTACTCTTATTTTCTTTTAGAAGTTCTATCTCTTTTTTTGTAAGTGATTGTTTAGCTCAACATTCAAATTATGCTCATGTAGATTGGCTAAATCGGATTATCGGAACCATAGCCAGAGGTCTATTCGTATTTTTGATTTTATTCATCTATTGGACTTTTACAGATAAAAAAAATCAACCTTTTTATGGGTTTACATCTAAAGATTTTGATTTTAAACCCTATCTAGTCATGTTGGCCTGTATGGTCCCTCTGATTGCAGCTGCAAGTACTCAAGTCGATTTTTTAACATCATACCCCCGAGTACAACGACTCCAATCCATCGATATAACTATACCTGGTCATCTAAAATTTTATGCCATTTATGAAATTTTGTATGGACTAGACTTTTTTACCATTGAATTCTTTTTCAGAGGTTTTATGATTTTAGCATTTGTTGGAATTGTTGGACCAAAAGCAATTATAGCAGTAGCATATATGTATGTAGTGATTCATTGGAACAAGCCAATGGGAGAACTAATCAGTTCTTTCTTTGGAGGAACTTTATTGGGCATAATTTCCTACTATAGTAAATCCATATGGGGAGGAATCATTGTACATGTTGGGATTGCCTGGATGATGGAAATTGGTGCATTCATTAGTAAATATTTTTTCTCATGAATGAATTTTTAGTATCAGATATAAAATTTCTAAAGGGTGTAGGTTCTACACGTGCTGAAGTTCTTAAAAAAGAACTTGGGATTTTCCGTTTTACCGATTTACTAAATTATTATCCATTTAGGTATGTTGATCGTACTAAATTTTATAAGATATCTGAAATTGAATCTAATACAAGCTATATTCAACTTAAAGGTACAATTAAGCATATAGAAGAATTTGGTGACCCTAGAAAAAAGCGTTTAGTTGCCACATTCTCAGACGGTAAGCAAGAAATTGAACTTCTATGGTTTAAGGGCATTAATTGGATAAAAAACACGCTAAAAATTAATGAAAAAATTGTAATTTTTGGCAAACCTAACCACTATAAGGGTAGTATAAATTTTAGTCATCCAGAATTAGACACCCTACAAAACCGTTTGAACTCTGCACCACTTGAGGCGGTATATCATACCACCGAAATGATGAAAACTCGTAGAATTGAAACCAAAGTTATTCGTCAAATTATTAAGAAAGCACTAAACCACGAACGATATTCCATACCTGAAATATTCACTGATGAATTTTGCAAAAAATATAAACTAATACCCCGATACAAAGCATTTCAATATATTCATCAACCCCTGAGTCAAAAGCATATAGAAGCCGCTCAATACCGTTTTAAATTTGAAGAATTATTCTTTTTACAGTTCCCATTTATTAGAAAAAAAATGATTCGAAAAGAAGTTAATAATGGTATTAAATTTACGACCAATAACATTTCATATACTCATTTTATAAATCATCATCTAGCATTCAAATTAACCAATGCCCAAGAGAAGGTGTTGAGAGAAATATCATCCGATTTATATTCAGGAAAACAAATGAACAGACTTTTACAAGGTGATGTTGGAAGTGGGAAAACCATCATAGCTTTTTTGACTGTTCTGAGAGCAATAGATAATAATTATCAAGCCAGTTTGATGGCACCAACAGAAATACTTGCAATCCAACACTACATTGGGCTGAAAGAATTAGCTGACAAAATAAATATACAAATTGGGCTACTAACTGGATCTACTAACAAAAAAGAACGCATAGAACTTCACAAAAAACTGTTATCGGGCGATATCAAACTTCTGATAGGAACTCATGCCTTGATTGAAGATACTGTAGCATTTAATAATTTAGGACTTGTTATCATCGACGAACAACACCGTTTTGGTGTTGCTCAACGGGCCAAACTTCAAAGTAAAGGCACTCAAAATCCTCATGTTCTTATAATGACTGCTACCCCTATTCCCCGAACTTTAGCTATGAGTATGTATGGCGATTTAGATTATAGTGTTATTGACGAAATGCCCGCTGGCCGTAAATCAATTAAAACAGTTCACCGATTCGGATTTGCTCGTCAAAAAGTACTGGACTTTGTCAAAGAACAAATTATCAAAGGAGGACAGGCCTATATTGTTTATCCATTAATTGAGGAGTCAGAAAAATTACATTATAAAGATCTCAATAACGGATATGACGAACTTCTGTTATCATTCCCAAGACCAACATATCAAGTAGAAATGCTTCATGGGAAAATGAAGCCTAGTGACAAAGAGGCCAAAATGAAAGATTTTGCTGACGGTAAAACTCAAATATTAGTAAGTACTACAGTTATAGAGGTTGGAATAAATGTACCCAATGCTTCTATAATGATTATTGAGAGTGCCGAAAAATTTGGATTGTCTCAACTACATCAGCTTAGAGGAAGAGTGGGTCGAGGAGACGAACAGAGTTATTGTATACTTCTCAGCAGTAAGAAATTGAGTAGTAATGCTAGAACACGAATTCAAGCCATGGTTCAAACATCAAGTGGATTTGAGTTGAGTGAAATTGATATGCAACTGCGTGGGTTTGGTGACATTACTGGTACCCGACAAAGTGGTCTTGACCAATTAAAATTAGCTTCCTTGAATACAGATTCAAACATTGCTGAAAAAGCTCGAGACGCGGTCATTGAAATATTAAGTGAAGATTCTAAACTTTCAAATCATAAAAACTTATATGTTTTCATGAGAGAAAAACAAGGTTACACAGATTGGGAGAATATTGCTTAGAACTACTCTATTAATTTTTTGAGTTTTAAATAATTGCCAGCCACATTCTTTTTATGTGTCTCTTCAGCGTATGTTAAAAGTCTTGTTTTTTGACTCAAAGATTTCAGAGTTACAATATTTGATACTCGAGTGCGATTACTATCTAAGGCTACAAAAGTTATTTTCTCATTCCAATCGAAAAAATCTTTAATTGACCCGTGTGTTGAATACAATTTGTTAGCCTCATATAATAACACCGTTTTATTCATGACCATTGAATTTTCCCCTTGAAAATATAGTTTGTATTGATCCCCTTCTTTCGGAATAATCAAATTTTCAGCGTAAAATGAATCAATCCCCTCAACCCACTGAGGAAGAATAGATGGATCAGTCATAAAAGAGAATACCGTTTCAATTGGAGCATTAAAGTCTTCATTAACCTGAAAATTAAGTTTTGAAGGAGCCATAAACACCAATCCGAAATAGGACGCCGCTATGAACACTATAAATATGCCTAAATATTTTAGAAATTTCATTAAAAAATTATTATTGAGTTAATCTAGCCACGTATTTTCCAAGAACGTCTAATTCGATATTAACTTTACTCCCAAGCTCTAAAGAATTAAAATTTGTATGTTCATAGGTATAGGGTATTACAGCTACACCGAAATGCTTATTATCTACTTCAGTAACTGTTAAACTGATGCCATTAATAGTTATAGAACCTTTATGGATGATTAATTTATCTGGTGAATAACCATTGATATCTGTAAATTGATCATCTAGTTTAAATTGAAACTCCCAACTACCATCCTTATTCCTGATTTGAGATACATGTGCTATGCCGTCTACGTGTCCTTGAACAATATGACCATCAAGTCGGTCACTCATTCTTATGCAGCGTTCAAAATTTACTTGGTCACCAATAGTTAAGTCACTAAGATTTGTCAATCGTAAGGTTTCCTCGATTGCAGTTACTTTGTAGGTGTTTCCATCGATCGAAACAACTGTCAAACAAACCCCGTTGTGAGCTACACTTTGGTCTATTTTTAACTCGTGAGTAAGGTCACTTTCTAATATAAAATGAATATTTGTACCGTCTTTTTGTTTGTCAACAAGAACTCCTAAAGACTCTATGATACCACTAAACATATATCAACTACTCAGTAATACTCCCATTTAAAAATTCTCTATTCATTCGAGCTATATTACTTAGCGATATACCTTTAGGGCATTCTACCTCACATGCGCCTGTATTGGTACAATTACCGAAACCTTCAGCATCCATTTGGGCGACCATATTTTGTGCTCTGTCTTTTGCTTCCACCTGTCCTTGAGGAAGTAAGGCATATTGAGAAATCTTTGCTCCTACAAATAACATGGCACTACTATTTTTACAAGTAGCCACGCACGCTCCACAGCCAATACAAGTAGCTGCATCCATTGCAAGATCTGCATTTTCTTTTGGGATAGGTGTTGCGTTTGCATCTTGTGTATTCCCGCTGGTATTCACAGAAATATATCCACCCGAATGTTGGATTCTATCAAATGCACTTCGATTAATAACAAGATCTTTAATCACTGGAAATGCATTTGCTCGAAACGGTTCTATAAAAATAGTATCCCCGTCTTTGAAACTTCTCATATGCAGCTGACAGGTAGTTGTACCTTTCACAGGACCATGAGCTTCGCCATTTATAAACATTGAACAGCTCCCACATATTCCCTCTCTACAATCATGATCAAATGCAACTGGACGTTCACCACTATTAATCAGTTTTTGGTTCAAAACATCCATCATTTCAAGAAAAGACATGTGCTCGGATATTCCCTCTAATTGATAATCAACCATTTGCCCTTTTTCTTCTGGACTATTTTGTCTCCATACCTTAAGGTTTAAATTCATATCTTTCATGGTTACTTGTAAGATCTTTGTTTAAGTTCAATATCAAAAAATTCTAATTTTTCTTTGTTAAGAATGGCTTCACTTGGAACTCCAGTGTATTCCCAAGCAGAGACAAATGCATAATTTTTATCATCTCTTAGAGCTTCTCCTTTTTGCTCTCCGCTTTTTTCAACATATTCCTCTCTGAAATGTCCCCCACAACTCTCGTTTCGCTCAAGTGCGTCTTTGGCAAATAATTCTCCTAATTCTAGGAAGTCTGCAACTCTTCCTGCTTTTTCAAGTTCTTGATTTAGCTCATTTGCCTTACCCGGAACACTTACATTTTTCCAGAAATCTTTACGTAATTCAGCTATCTCTATTATAGCCTCTTTGAGCCCTTCCTCATTTCTAGACATACCACATTTATTCCACATTATATTACCAAGTTTTCTGTGATAATAATCTACCGAGTTTGATCCTTTATTATTTACCAAACTATCTATCCGCTCTTTAACTTGTTTTTCAGCTTCGTCAAATTCTTTGGTATGTGTTGAAATTTCTCCTGTTCTGATATCTGCTGATAAGAAACTTCCAATAGTATATGGCAAAACAAAATAACCATCTGCCAATCCTTGCATTAATGCTGAAGCACCTAATCTGTTTGCGCCGTGGTCTGAAAAGTTTGCTTCTCCAATTGCGTAACATCCTGGAATAGATGTCATTAAATTGTAATCTACCCAAATACCTCCCATTGTATAATGAACTGCAGGATAAATCATCATTGGTGTTTCATACGGGTCATCTGCAACAATTTGCTTATACATATCAAATAAATTTCCGTATTTAGCTTTCACAATCGCCTTTCCAAGATCTTTAATTCTTGATTCTGAGGCATTATCTTCTCCTTTTATTGTAGCTTGTTCTTTACCGTAACGAACAATTGCAGCTGAAAAATCCAAGTAAACTGCTTCTCCTGTTGCGTTTACGCCATGACCATCATCACATCGTTCTTTAGCAGCTCTACTAGCAACATCCCGTGGTACTAAGTTCCCAAATGCTGGATAGCGTCTTTCTAAATAATAATCTCTATCTTCTTCGTTTATTTCAGTTGGTTTGAGTTTACTATCGCGAATCGCCTGAGCATCTTCTTTTCTAGCTGGAACCCATATTCTTCCATCATTTCTTAATGACTCTGACATAAGAGTAAGTTTACTTTGATAGTCCCCACTTCTTGGAATGCAAGTTGGATGTATTTGGGTATAACATGGATTAGCAAAATGGGCTCCTCTTTTATGTGCTTTCCAACCAGCAGTAACATTACTACCCATGGCATTTGTGCTTAAATAAAAAACATTGCCATAACCCCCAGTTCCCAAAACAACAGCATGTGCAGAATGTCTTTCAATTTCTCCAGTAACTAAATTTCTTGCAATAATTCCTCGAGCCTTTCCATCCACAATGACAACATCTAACATTTCATGCCGGTTGTACATTTTGATTTTACCTCGAGCAATTTGTCGATTCATAGCAGAATAGGCACCAAGCAATAATTGTTGACCTGTCTGACCTTTTGCATAAAAAGTTCTACTGACTAAAACACCTCCGAAAGATCGATTATCCAAAAGACCACCATAATCTCGAGCAAAAGGAACACCTTGAGCAACACATTGATCAATAATATTTGTAGATACTTCTGCCAATCTATGTACATTAGCTTCTCTACTTCGATAATCTCCTCCCTTTACTGTATCATAAAACAAACGGTAAATAGAGTCACCATCTCCTTGATAATTTTTCGCAGCATTAATCCCCCCTTGAGCAGCAATTGAATGGGCTCTTCGAGGTGAATCCTGATAACAGAATGCTTTCACATTATATCCTTGCTCAGCTAGTGTAGCAGCTGCACTTCCACCTGCAAGACCAGTCCCAACAACAATAACATTTATATTTCTCTTGTTTGCAGGGTTTACTAAATCAACCTTGTTTTTATAATTTATCCACTTTTCACTAATTGGACCTGCTGGTATTTTTCCGTCTAATATTGACATAAAAGTCTTAATTTTTAATTAATGAGGTTGAGAATTATAATGGTATATGGCAATTATTACAAATCCCAAAGGAACAGCAATTGCAAATAAGTTCCCAAGCTTTTTTAAAATTGGAGTATATTTTGAATGATTGAATCCTACAGTTTGAAATGAAGACTGAAAGCCATGAAGAAGGTGTAAGGACAGCATCATAAACGCAACAATGTAAAGAACCACTCGAATGGGTTGGTGAGCAAATTTAGAGACTAGCTCTTCATGGTATCGAAAATTATCCGATCCGTGTTTCATTCCGCTCATATCACCTTGAATATATTTAGTATTTATCTCTGGTAACCAAAAGTCATAAAAATGAATTGCCAAGAAAGCAAGTACTGCCAATCCAGAAATGATCATATTTCTACTCATCCAAGTTGCATTAGCGTTACCCTTGTATTTTGCATATTTTACATCTCGTGCTTGATTGTTCTGATACTCGAGGACCATTCCCCAGGCAAAATGAAAAACCACTGAAAATATCAATACAGGTTGAAGGACATACTGCACAACTGGGTTCGTACCCATAAAATGCGAAACTTTATTGAAAACATCTGCATTAACAACAGATAAAAGATTTATACTTAAATGCTGAAGTAAAAAGAACATCAAAAAAAATCCAGTAAGAGCCATTAGAACTTTTTTACCTATACTTGAAAATTTCTGTTTTTTAGATAACATATTTATCATTTAAAACAACAAATTTAACATTGTGTTCGGTAAGGCACTAAACTTTATTTTGATATTAAACCAGTTCTAAGTAAAATTTGCTAAAATGTATAAAATAATACGGAGTTTCTTTTTTTTAATTTCAGCTGAAAAAGCTCATTATATTACAATGTTTATTTTTAAATACATAAGTAGGCTACCTTTTGTTTATAACATGTTTCAATTTGAGGATAACCCTGTAAAGGTTGACGGTATTACTTACAAAAATACAATTGGACTTGCAGCAGGATTTGATAAAGACGGAAAGTTTTTAGATGAACTTTATATGCTGAACTTTGGATTTGTAGAAATTGGAACAGTAACCCCAAAACCTCAAAGTGGAAATCCAAAACCGCGGTTATTTAGATTGAAAAAAGATAGAGCTCTACTGAATCGAATGGGATTCAATAATGAAGGACTAAAAGCACTGAAACATCGCTTAAAATTATTCAGAAAAAAAGAACGCGATTGCTCTATGAAAATTGGTATAAACATTGGGAAAAATAAAACTACTACAAACGAAAATGCAGTCGATGATTATGTTAAATGTTATGAGGAATTGTACGAACTAGCTGATTTTTTCATTGTTAACGTTAGTTCTCCAAATACCCCTAACTTACGTGAGTTACAAAATAAAGATGAACTTCTAAAAATACTTAATGCTTTGTTATCTATTCGATTAACTCAAGATGATTGGAAACCATTATATTTAAAGATAGCGCCGGATCTCAGCATATCACAACTGGACGAAATCGTAGCCTTGCAGAAAGAAATATCTTTCGAGGGCATTGTTGCTACTAACACCACAATCAATCGAACTCTCCTAAAAAATAGCAATCCCAAAATTGTTACTGAACTAGGAAATGGAGGAATCAGTGGCCACATATTACTGGAATCATCCAACCAAATAGTTCGACATATCAGAGATAAATCTGACATGACCATTATTGGTGTAGGTGGTATCGAAAATGTATCTTCTGCTAAATCAAAACTAGAAGCTGGAGCAAACTTACTAGAAATTTATACTGGATTTATTTATTCAGGTCCAGGGTTAATTAAGAAAATTGGAACATTAAATTAATGCTATTTTTCCTTTAGCTTATTACCCTTTCTTCGTTGTCTTTCTGTCACACCTGTATATCTTCTTGGATATTTCTCAATATCCTTAAGTAAATTATTTAATTGATTAACTGTTGAGTTAAGATTAACATACAACGAATCATCATACACCAACATACCTAAAGATCCATCTTTATTATTGATAGCTTTAGTTGTCTTAAACAGCTCTTCAGATAATGTTTTTATGCTGTTAGCCAATTGATCAAACTCAACTTTGTTGAGATCCTTTGATGTTTTATTTAGATCTACGAGAATTGTGTCAATTTTAGGATTTAAGCCCCTCAATCCTACTGTTACTTGTTCTACGTTGTTAAGAATATTCGCAATTTGAATATTTTTACCATCGAGCAGCTTATTTAATTTATCTGCGGTTTCTTTAAATGACCTAAGGGCAAGTGAAGCATCTTTTAAAGTACCTCTTAAATCAACACCTGAAATCGCAGTATCTACATTACCAAGCACAGAATTTACACTTTTTGTTATTGGTGTTAGTACATCACTAACTGCTTGCGCTATACCCTGATCTTGTTGTGCAATAAAAAAATCACCATTAATAGCTACCTCTTTACTATCACCAAAAATGATTTCAATAGCCTTACTACCAATCATGTCGTTATTAACTATCTTCATGATTGAATTTTTAGGGATTTTAATATCTTGAGGCAAAATAATACCAACGATAAGTTCCAAAGTCTCATTATTCATCTTAACGGAGCTCACACTTCCAACTTTGTAGCCATTTACTAAAACAGGATTTGATTTAAATAAACCTTCAATTTTTTTGTACTTACCATAGTACTCATTGCTAGAAGTAAAAATATCTTTACCTTTTATGAAATTATATCCTACAGCTAAAATAGTAATAGCAATTGCAGTTAAAACGCCAACTTTGGTTTCTTTTGATATTTTCATGATATCTTGTACGTAACTTATTGTTTAAAAAGACAACAATTATTAGTCCAAATATAATGAGAACTTTAACCTAATAAATATTATGCTAATGTTGATAATGTCCTTTAATGTAGTTTTTCTCGTTCATTATGGTCCAATTTTTCATCCAAAGTATAAAAATCTAATAACGAGTGTTCTGATATTACATTTTCCTAAAACCCAATAATATTTGAGTATGTCTTAATTTCTATATACAATAGCTTAATAGAAAATAATCTTGTTTAATAAAATTGTTGGTTTGAACGATTATTGCAGTAAGTAATAACTTTTATTGATTCACAATAAGTACATATCTGGTTTTAGGTCATTGATTAGAAAAATACACCAAGTTAATCGAGTGCTTTTGATATTTGGTAATATTTTGATAGGTCAATTTGTTTTTTCACAAAATAATGATACCACTTTAACCAGTATCATTCAACAAGATTCAATTTCAAAAGATTCAATTTTATTTTCTGTATTAGACCACAAATCAGATATTGAAGACAAAGTAAAATATGACGCTCAAGACTCTACCATTCTTGACTTAAAAGCTCAAAAAGCCTACCTTTATGGTAAAGCTCAAATTATTTTTCAAAATATTAAACTTAATGCTGATTTCATTGCAATTGATTTTCGTTCTATGGACGTATTTGCTACTGGAATTGTAGACGATTCTACTCATAATTATATAGGTAGACCTACTTTTGATGATAATGGAAAAATCTATGAAGCTGATACCATGAAATACAACTTTAAAACCAAAAAAGGAATTTCGTTTGGTGTATTAACCACGGAAAAAGACGGCTACATTCATGGTAAACGAGTTTTGAGAGACAGTCAAGAAAATATTTACGTTAAAGATGCACAGTTCACAACTTGTAATTTGCCTGATCCTCATTTCTACATTAAAGCCGATAAAATTAAAGTGATCCCAGGTAAACAAATAATTACTGGACCTGCTAACTTGGTTATAGCAGGTATTAATACCCCTATTGTAGTACCATTTGGATTTTTTCCTATACCTAAAAAAAGAAAACATGGGATACTCTTCCCAAATTTTGGACAATCTCAAGAAAGAGGGTATAATCTTCGTGGACTTGGTTATTATCTTCCAATAAGTGACTTTTTTGATGTCCAAATTTCTAGTGATATTTATTTTAGAGGAAGCTGGGGATTCACACTTATGTCTAATTATTACAAACGATATAAATACCGAGGTAACCTTCGATTTAGTTTTAATAAAAACGAATTTGGGGAACCAGAGTCGCCATCTTTCCGTGTTTCTAATGATTATAGACTAAGCTGGAATTATACCAAAGATGCAAAATCAAGACCAGGTAGTAATTTTAGTGCAAATGTCAACTTTGTAACCAGTAGCTTTCTTAAAAATAACACAACAAATTATGATGATATTATAAGTACTAACTCAAACTCTAGTGTATCATATAGCCGTGGTTTTTTTAACAGAAAAATTAATTTGAGTATCGCCAGTAATATTAACCAAAATCTGAGTACTGGAGACCTCACCATGACGCTACCTCAAATGACAGCAAATATGAGTAGACAAATGCCCTTTAAAACCTTTAATTCAAAAAATAAGACATTACGAAGTTTTATGAAAAATTTTGGGGTATCCTATCAAGGTACATTTCGAAATGAAATTAGAACTATTGACACTATACTAATTGGAAGTATTCGTGAACAACTCAGTGGTAATTCATCAATTAAAACTTCTAACCTAAGAGATAATATTAGAAACGGAATTAGCCACCGAATACCAATAAGTACATCATTCAAGGCATTAAAATGGATTACAGTGTCACCAAATATTAGCTTTGACGAATATTGGTACTTAGAAACTACAGAAAAAACATGGGACGAAGAGAGAGACTCATTGATAACTAATACCATCAAAGGTTTTCATAGAGCAGTATCGTACAGAACTAGCATAAGCTTAAGTACCATTTTGTATGGAATGAAAATTTTCAAAAAAGGGAGCAAGTTACAAGCCATACGCCATGTTATTCGCCCTAACATTTCAGCAGTTTATAGCCCTGATTTTTCAACGGGCGAAAAAAATGGTTATCGAAATGTCCAATCAGATACACCTCAAATATTCAGTACATATTCGATATACGAAAATGGTCTTTTGGGACGTCCCTCGACTGGACCACAAGCATCTTTAAATTTCGGCGTTGGAAATAATCTTGAGATAAAAATCAAATCTCAAAAAGACACCACCAATGGTGGAATCAAAAAAATTAAAATTATTGAAAATCTAAATATAAGAAGTGGTTATAACTTTTTAGCTGACTCATTTAACCTCTCCAGTTTGAGTATTAGTGGAAATACCACTATACTAAATAAAATACGAATGACTTTTGGAACTACATTTGATCCCTACCAATGGGAATTAAACGATGATGGAACTAGATCAAATCGTAGAAAAGAATATGCCTTTAATACCATGAATACCTTGGGTCATTTTACGCAAAGTAATTTATCCATTTCAACCAACTTAAATCCGAATGCTTTTAAACGTAAATCCATAGATAATGCTAATGAACAAGAACTTGAGTTTATCAATAATAATAAACAAAATTATATAGATTTTAACCTCCCATGGAGTTTAAACGTCAATTATAATATGAGAGCCAATCGCCCTGTATTACTAGAAAAATCAGTAATACAAAGCATCACATTTAATGGAGACATAAAACTATCTGAAAACTGGAAAATTGGATTGAATAGTGGCTATGACATTACCAAAAAAGAGCTGTCTTTAACCTCCATAAATTTCTATAGAGACTTGCATTGTTGGCAAATGAACTTTGAATGGTACCCAATTGGAAGACAGATGTTCTCATTTGGAATTAATGTAAAATCAAGTACGTTACAAGACCTCAAACTTAACAGAAGACGAAGTTGGTTTGACTTTTAAATTATTTCAAAACGTCGCATTAATAAAGTAGATTTTTAAAATCATGGGTGAAGAAAATAAGAATACCAAACAAAAATCTAAAATCAAGAATAGGCTTCACAGAAGGAATCGTCACAAAACAAAGTATAATTTTCCTAGGCTAATTGAACAAACACCTGAACTAGAAAAATTTGTAAGTGTGAATAAATACGGTAAAGAAACCATTAATTTTTTTAGTGCTGAAGCTGTTAAAATTTTGAATCAATCGTTACTAAAATTTAATTATGGCATTAAAAACTGGGATATCCCGTCTGGATACCTCTGCCCTCCAGTTCCGGGAAGGGCTGACTACATTCATCATATTGCAGATTTACTAGCTAGCGACGATAATAAGAGAATACCAAAAGGACCTATAATTCACGCCTTAGACATTGGTATGGGGGCAAATTGCATTTACCCGATTATAGGCCATTGTGAATACGATTGGGATTTTGTTGGCTCAGATATAGATTTAACCTCCATTAATTCTGCTCAAGAAATTATTAAAAATAATAGGCTCAGTGTTAATATTCGATATCAAGAAAATATCAATCATTTTTTTAGAGGCATTATCAAACCAAATGAAATATTTGATATCACAGTTTGCAACCCCCCCTTTCACGCTTCACAGGCTGAGGCCATATCAGCAAATATGAAAAAAATAAAAAATTTGAAAGGCGAGAAACCAAAGAAACCTAATCCTAGTTTTGGTGGAATGCATAATGAAATCTGGTGTGAAGGTGGCGAATTACGGTTCATAAAAAATATGATTAAGGAGAGTAAACAATTCAAAAAAAATGTGTTATGGTTTACTTCACTTGTAAGCAAACACGGCAATCTTAAGAATATTTATCTTGCCCTTAGAAAGATGGAGGCCTTTGATGTTAAAACAATTCCTATGGGACAAGGAAATAAGAGCAGCCGAATTATAGCATGGACTTATCACAATTCTCATGAACGAAAAAAATGGGTTAGAGAACGGTAAAAAAATATGTCATATCCTACTTTGAAAAGTGAATAGGTCATGATACCTTCCTTTCTGAGCAAGTAATTCGTTGTGTTTACCTTGTTCGACAATGCATCCATCTTCGATTACTAAAATTTGGTCTGCTTGTTGAATAGTACTCAATCGATGTGCAATCACAAAAGTGGTACGATTTTTCATAAGTAATTCAAGACTTTTTTGAATGTAACGCTCACTTTCATTGTCGAGGTTAGATGTGGCCTCATCCAGTAAAATTATCTTGGGATTAGCTAATAAAGCTCGTGCTATGGCTATTCGTTGACGTTGACCACCGCTCAATTTCACCCCACGTTCACCAATTATTGTATCCAAACCTTTCTCAAAACGATCTGTAAATTCATGAACGTAAGCTGCTTTTACTGAGTAAATTAGTTCTTCATCTGTGGCTAATGGTCTAGGAAAAAGAATATTTTCTCGAATAGTTCCCTCAAACAAAAAGTCATCTTGCAATACAACACCTAAATGCTGTCGATAACTGCTCAAATTGATTTGTGATAAATTAAAACCATCAATAGTAACCACCCCTTTGAAAGGGGTTAAATATGTAGCAGCAAGACCAGCAATAGTTGATTTACCACTACCAGAAGAACCCACTAATGCTGTAACTGTACCTGCTTTTGCCTCAAAGGTGATATTATGCAAAACCTCTTTATTATCCTCATAATGGAAAGACACCGAATTAAATTTTATGTCCCCTTTTATATTTTTCAAAAACTGCTTTCTTACAACCGGATTGTCCTCTTCTTCTCGATTCATTAATTCCTGAGTTCTATCAAGTCCAGCTAAAGCCTCTGTGAGCTGACTTCCAATATTACTCATTTGAACAATTGGTGCAATCATAAATCCTAGAAATAGTGTAAATGAGACAAAGTCACCATTCGTCATCGTATTTTCCATCATGAAATAACCCCCTATTCCAATTATTCCTGTAGATGCCAATCCTAATAAAAATGTAGATGAACTCGTCATTAAAGCAGTAGCAGTTAGGCTCTTTTTGACATTAAGATAAAGCTTCTCAACTCCTTTTTCAAAAGTCTTATTTTCTTGTTCTTCTGCATTAAACCCTTTAATAACTCTAACTCCATTTAGAGTTTCCGTAAGTCTTCCGGTCACTTCTGCGTTAATTTTACCCCGATCCCGAAAAATGGGTCTTATATAGCCAAATGCCTTCATGGCAATAAAGGCAAAGATCAAAACAGGAAGTAAAACAAATAGAGTCATCGATGCATTTATGTCAATTAGAAAAAATAAAGCAACCAATGATGTAATCGACCCCCCTATTAGTTGAACTAATCCAGTTCCAACAAGATTTCGAACTCCTTCCACATCACTCATTACACGACTTACAAGGGCTCCAGACTTGTGATTATCAAAAAACGAGATAGGTAATTTTAAAAGTTTCTTTTGTACCTGTGCTCTTAATTGTGATATTAAAAATTGAGCCTCAACACTCAAAAGTCGAGTTAATATAAACGATGTAACTGCTTGTATAAATATAGCTCCACATACCAAACCAATTACATTTTTTAACCCGGCTATATCTCCAGACGGAACAATATCGTCTAGCAGAATCTTGGTTTCATAAGGAAGTACAAGACCTGTGAGACTTCTTACAATTATCAATACAAGACCTAATCCAATCATCCTTCGTCTAGGCCAAATAAATTCTTTGAATGCCCATTTTATGGAGACATTTTTTTTGCTCATTTTGCTAATGTATACTAAAACTAAGCCATGATACCAAATGTGACTTATAGGCAGTCCTGATTTTAATTAAAATTCTGCTTCCAAAAATTTAGATGTGTGTCCAACCTTGGATTTAATTACTTGTTCAGGTGTTCCTTCTATAATTAATTCACCTCCAGCATTCCCCCCTTCAGGTCCAATATCAATAATCCAATCCGCAACTTTAACTACGTCCAAATTATGCTCAATTAATAAAACTGTATTTCCTAGTTCAACCAAGTTTTGAAGTACATTTAGTAAAACATTAATATCTTCAAAATGAAGACCAGTAGTAGGCTCATCTAGAATATAGAATGTTTGACCTGTACTAATTTTACACAGCTCACTTGCTAATTTTACGCGTTGAGCTTCTCCTCCTGAGATAGTTGTACTACTTTGCCCGAGTGTAATATAGCCAAGACCAACATCATTTAATGCTTTTATCTTTCTATAAATTGATGGAACAGCCTCAAAAAATTGGACAGCTTCCTCAACAGTCATGTCTAGAATATCACTTATATTTTTATTCTTATATCGAATATCAAGGGTTTCTCTGTTGTATCGTTTACCTTGACATGTTTCACATTCTACCAAAACATCTGGTAAAAAGTTCATCTCAATTACTTTTTGTCCCCCTCCTTTGCAAGTTTCGCATCTTCCGCCTTTCACATTAAAACTAAACCTACCTGGTTTATACCCTCTAATTTTTGACTCCCCAATATCGGCAAATAATGTACGAATTTCCGAGAAAAAACCTACATAAGTAGCAGGATTACTCCTTGGTGTTCTTCCAATTGGAGATTGATCTATTGTGATTACCTTATCAATATGTTCGAGTCCTTTTACCTTTTTATATTTTAAGGGTTTCTTTTTGGACTTATAAACATATTCCGAAAGAATAGGATGCAGAGTTTCGTTAATTAGACTACTCTTCCCACTACCACTTACACCCGTCACTGCAATTAGTTTACCTATAGGAAAATGAACCGTAATATTTTTCAAATTATTACCCTCACATCCATAAAGTGATATTTTCTTTCCATTTCCTTTTCTGCGTTTTGAAGGAATAGGAATTTCTCGCTTTCCTGACAAATAATCTGCTGTAAGTGTTCCATTATTTTGAATTTCTTCCCATTTCCCACTTGAAACAATCTGACCTCCATTCTTTCCAGCAAATGGACCAATATCAACCACATAATCACTCTGAACAATCATATCTTTATCATGTTCTACTACAATAACAGAGTTGCCAATATCTCGTAAATTTTTTAAGGATTGAATGAGCCTGTGATTATCCCT
Source organism: uncultured Bacteroidota bacterium (assembly GCA_913050005.1). Lineage (GTDB taxonomy): Bacteria > Bacteroidota > Bacteroidia > NS11-12g > UBA9320 > UBA9320. The sequence continues at coordinate 54,959 of CAJXBI010000001.1, read as the reverse complement.
TTGATGAAGTCCAATGCTTGGCTCATCTAAAATATACAATACTTCTTCAAGCTGAGATCCAATTTGAGTTGCCAATCTAATTCGTTGAGCTTCTCCTCCACTTAACGTCTTAGCCGAATTATTGAGTGATAAATAGGAAAGTCCGACATCCAATAAAAACTGAACACGTTCTCTTATTTCTTTAAGAATTTCTTGCGCAATGACTAATTGTCTGTCCTCTAGGTTTGAATATACATTCTCCAACCATTTTGCTAGATCACCAATACTTTTGGTTGATAAATCTGCAATATTTGTATCACTAATACGGTAAGATAAAGCCTCTTTATTGAGCCTTCCTCCGTTGCAATCTGCACAAGGAACTACAGTCATAAATTCATCTGCCCATCTGCTAAGCGTACCATAGTTTTTTTCGTGATATGCCTCCATCAATGAGGGAATTAATCCTTTCCAATTGGTTTCAAAAGTTTGATTATATCCAGAACTTCCTCGATATTCAACTTCAAACTTTTCATCCGATCCATTCAAAATGATATCCATAATATCAGAAGGTATGAAAGAAATTGGTTTAGATAAACTAAATTTTAACTTCTTACCCATTGCATTGAGTTGGGTAAATGTCCAGTTGTTCTTTACCTCACCAAGGGGTGCAAGACCTCCTTTGTTTATGCTCAATTTTGGATTTGGAATCAAATCTTCTCTAAAAATATCAGAAGAAGTTCCTAGACCACTACATGACAAACACGCACCATAAGGAGAATTAAATGAAAATAAATTAGGTTGTGGTTCATTGTATGATAATCCTGTTTCAACATCCATCAAAAACTTACTAAAGTGGGTAATTTCTTGTGTTTCTGAATCAAGCACACTAATAATTCCTTTGCCCATTTTTAATGCAGTTCGTATGGAATCTGTCAACCGGATAGTTTCTTTATCTTCTGATGTTAATCGATCAATAACTAGCTCAATATCATGCACTTTATATCGATCTAATTGCATGCCTAACTCAATTTCTTGCAATTCACCATCTACCCTAGCTTTTGTGAAACCTCGCTTTCTGTATTGCTCAAAAAGATCTCTGTAATGACCTTTTCTACCTTTGATTAATGGGGCGAGGATAACCATTTTTGTAAATAATAAATTATTAACTCCGTCAATAATTTCTTTTTCTGTGAAACTTTTCATCTTATTCCCACTTAAGTAAGAATATGCTGTACCAGCTCTAGAAAAAAGCAATCTTAAAAAGTCATATACCTCTGTAATAGTACCTACTGTACTCCGAGGGTTTTTACTTACTGTCTTTTGTTCAATGGCAATTACAGGACTCAACCCCTCAATTTTATCAACATCTGGACGTTTTATTTCACCTATGAATTGTCTTGCATAGGCAGAAAATGTTTCCATGTATCTACGTTGACCTTCTGCAAAAATGGTATCAAAAGCTAGACTTGATTTACCACTACCACTTAAACCTGTAAATACAACAAGTTCATGCCTAGGAATTTCCAAATCAACATTACGAAGATTATGCTCTTTAGCACCTATAATTTTTATGATATCCTGATTTTTGATAGCGTTAGTTTTTGGAAGTTTGCGAATTTACAAAATACCTGAATACTTTAGTACCATTGGAAATAATAAATCAACCAATGAATTAAATTATTTTCGTTAAAGGGTAATAATTCTCCTCATTAAATTGTGTTTTTTTGGCACCCAAAATCGTTTTTTTATTTTCTTTTGTAATCAAAATTCAAAATATTGAAGAATAAATACGCTGACTTAATAGAGCAAACCTTTGAATTTCCAACGGATGAATTCTCAACCAGTTCAGATGGGGAACTACTATTGCGGGGTCTGCCATTAATGGATTTAGTTAAAAAACACAGCACACCTTTACAATTTAGTTATTTACCTAAAATCTCAGAGAATATTCAAAAAGCAAAACAATGGTTTTCAAATGCGTTTACCGAGTACAATTACAAGGGCAAGTATCACTACTGTTATTGTACAAAAAGTTCACATTTTAAATATGTACTAAAAGAGTGCATTAAAAATGACGTACATATAGAAACTTCTTCAGCATATGATCTAGCATTAATTAAGAACTTAATTGAACACGATGAAATAAATAAAGATTGTTTCATTATCTGTAACGGATTCAAAACTGAAAATTACATTGATAATATTATTGATTTAATTGAGCTTGGTTTTGAAAACCTCTGTGTTGTAATCGATAATACCAATGAATTTGAACTCTTAAAAAATAGAACAAATAAGAAGATTAAGGTTGGTATTAGAATTGCCTCTGAAGAAGAACCCAAATTTTCTTTTTACACGTCTAGGCTCGGTATTAGGTACAAAGACATTGTCCCATTTTATGAAAATTATATAAAAGGCTCCCAAAATTTTGAGCTGAAAATGCTCCATTTTTTTATAAATACAGGCATAAGAGATACCTCATATTATTGGAATGAATTACGAAAATGTTTAAATGTCTATGTTCAATTAAAAAGATTATGCCAACCTCTAGATTCACTTAACATTGGAGGTGGTTTCCCCATTAAGAAAAATCTAAATTTTAATTATGATTATGATTACATGGTGCGAGAAATTGTAAGTCAAATCAAGATTGAATGTTCATCAAAAAATATTGAGGACCCCCATATTTTTACTGAGTTTGGAAGTTATACTGTTGGAGAAAGTGCCGGCACTATCTATAAAATTATTTATCAAAAGAAACAAAATGATCGAGAGAAATGGAATATGATTGATGGATCATTTATGACTACATTACCAGATGCGTGGGCAATCAATGAACGATTTATATTATTACCCTTGAACAATTGGAACTCCAGTTATGAAAGAGTTTTATTAGGAGGTTTGACATGTGATAGCGATGATTATTATAACAGTGAACAACACGTTAATGCCATATACCTACCTGAATTTGATAAAGGAAAGCCTCTTTACATTGGATTTTTTAATACGGGTGCATATCAGGAAGGTTTGAGTGGCCAAGGTGGAATTAAGCATTGCTTGATACCTAGTCCTAAAAAAATTCTACTATCTAAAAATGAAGATGGTAAAATTATTGATGAGGTTTTTCAGGAAGAACAAACCGCTGAGAGTATGATGAAAATATTAGGATATAAATAATGAAACCAATTAGTGAATTTATAGATAAATACTTCCTGCATTTCAATGCAGCCTCATTAGTAGATGCTGCGGATGAATATAACAACCAATTGATTTTAGGAAATAAAATGATGGTTACCCTTGCAGGTGCAATGAGTACTGCTGAACTTGGCAAAATTTTAGCTGAAATGATCCGTCAAGACAAAGTTCATTGCATTAGTTGTACGGGAGCTAATTTAGAAGAAGATGTCATGAATCTAGTAGCACATGACCATTACAAGAGAATTCCTAATTATCGGGACTTAACACCCACTGACGAACAACAATTATTAGATCAAAAACTCAATAGAGTAACTGATACATGCATACCAGAGGAAGAGGCATTCCGAAAAATTCAACACAACATTGAACGTTTTTGGAAGAATGCAGAATCAAATGGAAAAAGATATCTTCCCCATGAATATATGTACAAAATGTTATTGGATGGTTGCTTGAAGGAACATTATCAAATTGACCCTGCAGACTCGTGGCTTCTTGCTGCTGCTGAAAAAAACTTACCTATGGTAGTTCCTGGCTGGGAAGATAGCACGCTTGGAAATATTTTTGCTAGTAATTGTATTGTTGGCAAATTAATACCAAGTACAATGAAAAGTGGTATTGAGTATATGACCTATCTCGCTGATTGGTACATTGATACAAGTAAAAATTCGTCGATAGGATTCTTTCAAATTGGTGGAGGTATTGCTGGTGATTTCCCAATTTGTGTTGTTCCTATGCTGGAGCAAGATTTGGAAAAGCCTACTAAACTGTGGAGCTACTTTTGCCAAATTAGTGATAGTACTACTAGTTATGGCTCCTACTCTGGTGCTGTACCTAATGAGAAAATTACATGGGGAAAATTAGCTAAAAAGACCCCAAAATTTATTATTGAAAGTGATGCAACCATTGTTGCTCCACTGATATTTGCCAGGATTCTTGGGTGGTAATAATCGGATAAACCAATTAATCCTCTCTCATCATAATTTTAATAAGATTCAAGACCTGATCTTTCTTACTGTGATTATTCTCTTTGGAAAAAGAAACTTCTAAATTTCTTAAAATTCTAATTATGATATCTCTGTTCTCGCAAATTTTAAAATAATCTTCTTTAACTTCTAGTTTAAGTTGTTTTAAAAATTTAAGAATATTTTCTTGGTTAAAAATAAGTCCATTATTAAATGGATTTATGTAAAACAAGATTTCATTATATTGGCTTTCCCTTGAAAGTGACTCATCGTTAAATCTCAGCAAAGGTGGCCACTCAAGGTCTTTAACATATCCGAGAATAAAATGCTGAGGTAGATTAACTCCATAAATAGGAATATTTAATCTTTGTGCAATAATGCAATAAACTACAGCCAATGAGATTGGATTTCCTTTTTTTCGTTCTAGCACAGAAGATAAAAATGAATTTTTGCTATGATCATAGTTTTCTGTATCCCCAGTAAATTTGTGAACGTCAAAAATTATTCGATTTAATATCTTAACTTTTTCAAAAGATGTTAAATCGTAATTTAATTCTAACCAAGTATCTAATTTTATCTTATCTAATTGGTTCTCAATATGCTGACGGTCAAGATTAGGATCTAAAATTTTATTTATAATAAAAACTCCATCTAATAAGTCTTGTTCTTCAGAATTCAGCCAAGATTTTAATTCTTCGGCTAATACATTTTGTTTAATTCGTTTAATAAGATTTACAATTTTTTCTTGTCTTATTGCGGACTCTTCGTTAGGCCATAGTGATTCTAGGTAAGGTATAGAATTTAATCCATATGAAAAAATTTTTTCTTCTATGTGACTTACTACACGTTCATCAGAATCGTCAAGTAAGTAAACCATATTTTTTAATTCTTTAACTTCCATCAAATCTAACGACTTAGCACAAAATAATTAGAGCTATTTCTTAACCGATTTCAAAGCCTTTCGTTTTCCTTTTGCAGGTTGATTTTCAATAATATATTTGACCTCACCAAATGATAATTTGGATGGATCTGCAAGATCTTTTGGCAATTTGTAATTTTTCTTACCTGACTTAATATATGGTCCCCATCTCCCATTTAGAATTTCTGTATCAGGATCTTCCTCAAATTTTTTAATTATACGATTAGCATCGGCTATTTTTTTTTCTTCTATTAGTTCTATAGCCCTACTCAATTCAATGGTCATGACATCCTCCTCTTTAGGTATAGATACAAACATTTTTTGATGTTGTATATACGGACCGAATCTACCAATATTGGCTTTCACATCCTTATCCTCATAATCACCTAGAATCCTTGGCATTTTGAATAAGTCTAGTGCTTCTTCTAACGTTATATTGTTGATATTTTGTCCTTTGGTTAGACTAGCAAATCTTGGCTTCTCCTCGTCATCTTGTTCTCCAATTTGAACCATTGGTCCGAAACGTCCTATTCTTGCAATTATAGGCTTGCCTGTCTTGGGATCGTTACCCAATGCTCTTTCACCTGTTGCTCTACCAGCATTTTCAAGAGTTTTAGTTACATTTTTACTAAATGGTTGGTAAAAATCATCGATCATTTGGGACCAATTTTTCATTCCCTCAGCAATTTCGTCAAACTCCTTCTCTACGCTAGCTGTGAAACCAAAATCCATAATTTCACTGAAATGTTCGATCAAAAATTCGGTAACTACTCTCCCGATGTCGCTTGGATGAAGCTTATTTTTATCAGCACCATAATTTTCATTGAGTTTCTCACTAACAATTTCATCATTCTTCAATGTGAGAACGTCATAAGATCGAGACTTTCCGTCAATTTCGTCTTTAACTACATAGCCGCGTTTCTGGACAGTTGATATTGTTGGAGCATAAGTAGATGGTCTACCAATACCCAACTCTTCCAATCGTTTCACTAAGCTAGCTTCTGTAAATCTAGCAGGAGGTCTTGTGTACCTTTGTGTAGCTTTTATTTCTGAGAGTTCAAGAACTTGCCCTTTAGATACTTTAGGAAGTAATCCACTGTCTTCCTCGTCATTCTCATCATCTGTACCCTCAAGATATACTTTTAGAAATCCATCGAACTTTATTACCTCACCTTTAGCTTTGAAGGCATCTGTAATCTTATCATTAACTATTTCTATAGTTGTTCTTTCAAGTTGTGCATCACTCATTTGAGAAGCAATAGCTCTTTTCCATATCAGCTGATAAAGCCTCATTTGTGCATCATCATCTCCAGCACTATTTAAATCAAAATTGGTAGGCCTTATTGCTTCGTGAGCTTCTTGAGCACTATCATTTTTGGTAGCATATTTTCTTGGTTTTGAATATTGTTCACCATATTCATTGTTAATGGAGTTTTGGGCACTTTTTCGAGCGAAATCAGATAGATTTACTGAATCCGTCCTCATGTATGTAATATGTCCATTTTCGTACAACCGTTGAGCAAGCATCATTGTTCTTGATACATTGAAACCCAATTTTCTACTGGCCTCTTGTTGAAGTGTAGAGGTTGTAAATGGTGCTGATGGATAACGTTTAGCAGGTACTGTCTTGATTGAACCTACCTTGAATGTTGCACCTTTACAGCGAGCTAAAAACTCATTGGCATCCTGAAGAGTAGATGGTCGCTTAGATAAATCTGCATAAATAGGCTTGCCTGATGTTTGAAACAATCCTTGCAATTTGAAACTCGAGCTTGTGACAAAACCTTCAATTTGTTTTTCTCGTTCTACTATCAATCTTACGGCAACACTTTGAACTCTTCCTGCACTCAACGATGGCTTCACTTTTCTCCATAAAACAGGAGAGAGTTGAAAACCTACCAAACGATCAAGAACCCTTCTAGCTTGCTGGGCCTTGACTAAATTATTATCTATATCTCTTGGATTATCTATGGCATGTAAAATCGCAGACTTTGTAATTTCATGGAATACAATTCGTTTTGTGTTATTAGGTTTCAACCCCAAAACCTCAGAGAGGTGCCAAGATATTGCTTCTCCCTCTCGATCTTCATCCGAAGCAAGCCATACCATATCGGCATCTTTTGCAAGCTTCTTTAGCTCTGTAACAATTTTCTTTTTATCTGTTGATACAATATAATTGGGCATATACCCCCTCTCTATATCTATAGCTGAGTCTCCTTTGGCTAAATCACGAATGTGTCCAAAACTTGACTTAACGGTGAAGCCCTCACCTAAAAACTTTTCAATTGTCTTCGCCTTGGCAGGGGACTCTACAATAACTAAATTTTTTGACATTATTTATTAATTATTAGCTTACTAGACCATACTTTATTATCATTCACAACAGATAAGATGTATAATCCGTTGGGAATACCTGATGAATTAATCGTGATTTGATCTGAATTTATTTTTTTCTCAAAAAGTATTCTTCCTGTTAAATCCACGATATACAAATTACCACTAATAACCTTACTCTTTGTTTCAACTATAAAATTATTCTTTGCAGGATTAGGGAAAATTTTCCAAGGAATCTCATAATCTAGATGTGGTGTTGACAAAGCAAACTCTCCAATATTAATGTCATCAATAAAAACAGAATTTCCTTGCTGACTAATCACGTCAAATCTTAAGAATAAATTAGTTGCATCCTTGTATTTGGACAAACTAATTGAAGCCCTTCCCCAGTCTGATTTGGATTGAGGCACCCAATTAGGCGATACTGGACCCGTAACTAGGTTAGCACTATTGTAGGCTTTTAGCGTAGCCCAGGATTGACCACAATCAACTGAACCTAAAACTAATAATATTTCTGAAGCACTCGAAATTCTCCTTGCATAAGCATATTTAAAATGCAGATTTAATGGAACTTCATACTCACTAACATCAACAGCTTCAGATATTGCTTTCATACGAAGTGATTGTGGTGTATTTTCATCAACATAAGCTTGTATTGAATTACTGCCTGAGTATCCTATAGATGAAGATTTACTCCAACCATTGCCCGAAAGATCTTTTTCAAACTGCCATCCGCTAACGGAAGTACTTGACTCAAAATCTTGTCCGAAAGGAGCTTTTGATTCGGCTACATTAGGTAAGACTGTGACAAATAAAATCCGACTAGCAGTAGTACCACCAGCACTATTAGCCACATCAAGCTCTACCTTGTAAACTCCAGGTGTGTTGTAAACTATTTCTGGATTTACAGCTGTTGATGTTGCAGGAGTCCCTCCCTCAAATTTCCAAGTTCTTTGTGTAATATCTCCATTGTAACTAAAATCTTTGTACTTCATAATCTGACCAGCACAAATCACTTTTTTATCTGGATTATCATACCAAAAATCTGCTTTAGGTATCGAGACTGGATTAGTGTTTACTCCAGTAGCTGTGATATTAGAAGCCGCTATATTTCTTGCCCTGTAATTAGTACTTGCTAGAAAGCCATTCACTCGAGCAAGTTGTCCGTTTGTAAAAGCATTCATACAACTCCCATTTGCATAATCCATGTAGTTTTCAACCATATCAATTTCGTCTGGAAAATCACTATTACAAGTATTGGGATTTTGCCCTGAGGTACAACCATAAGAAGCTTCCAATACAGGCGGAGTGTCATCTACACGATCTCCACCACCAAAACAACCTCCCTGAAATGGATGGTAAAGTCCTAACCAATGACCAATCTCGTGTGTTAATGTTCTACCCTTCCCTGACGATGAAGAGCTGGCAGTTCCAATAGTACCCACACGATCATGAATCATTACAATACCATCTGTTGATGCACGTTGTCCTGGAAACTGAGCATAACCTAATATTGTTCCTGTGCCACTGCTTTTAATCTCTTTAACTACCCATATGTTCAAGTATCTATTCCTATCCCATGCTAAAGCAACTGATTTAGCCTCATTATCTTGATCCTCATAATCCTCAATCATATTAATCGGATCGTAGGTCCGAGTGATTCCTTCTGTATAAGAACCATCCGGAGCGATACGAGCCAACTTAAATTCAATATCAAAATTTGCTGCTCTGCTTTTAAAGAAATCCCTTGTATTTGAAGCATCTGAATTTTTTCGTTGAAAATCTTCATTGATAACACGCATCTGGTCTTCAATCTGTGCTTTGCTAATATTCTCATCACCGTAAGCATGAATCACATGAAATACAACTGGTATAACTCTTGAAGCTTTTTTACTCTTTATATCCAAAGACTCATCGAACTTAACACCATTTAAACTATACGTTTGCTCTAAATAATCTACATAAGTTAGACGTTCTGATAATTTATCTTTGACCAGCCGATAATTATATTCATCAGTACCACATTGAGCGATTACAAATGTTGAAATTAGAGTTGAAATTATTGTGTAAATTAATTTATTCATGATTTAATAGTAGTACAAATAAAAAGTTATAGTCATTTTATATCTAGTTATATAAACCATATTTGAGTCATAATTGTTCTATTATTTTTTTTCACTCACTTCTTCTGAAGTTGCAATTATAGACGAAACTGTTGCATCTCCCGTAACATTAACAACAGTTCTACACATATCTAATATTCGATCGACAGGAAGTATAATAGCAATCCAAGCAGGATTCAGGCCCACACTTTCTAAAACTACAATCATTAGTACTAGTCCTGCACTAGGTACCGCAGCTGCACCAATACTTGCTAGTGTAGCTGTTAAAACAATAATCATTTGTTGAGCAAAGCTCAGGTCTATCATATGAAATTGAGCCATGGCCACTACAGCTATTGCTTGATATAAACTCGTGCCATCCATATTAACCGTTGCCCCAATTGGCAAAACAAAACTAGAGATCGGTTTTGGCACCTTCAAATTATAATGAACACATTCCATTGTAACTGGTAAGGTTGCCATGCTACTAGAAGTTGAAAAAGCAGTCAGCTGAGCCTTACTGATCCCTCTAAGAAATTGCATTATAGAAAGTCGTTTCACAAAGAACTGAATTAGTAATGGATAAAAAATAAATGCTACTATAAATAGAGCCAGAACTACAACCCAAGAATAATGCCCTAAAAATAACAATTGTTCTTTGAGCTTAGTCATATTCTCACCAGCTGCCTCCACCAAGCTACCTGCCATTAAGGTAAAAACAAAAAAGGGCATGGTTTTAATTATTATGTTGACCATAGCAACAAATAGCTCATTCAACCCCTCCATAAGTTCCCGAACTGGTTTTGCATGTTTGTCTTTTAGATTAACCAAGACCACCCCAAAAAATATCGCAAAAAATATAATCTGTAACATTTCCATTTCAGCCAATGCTACAATCACATTTTTAGGAACAATATCAACAAGTGGAGCCAAAGGTCCCTTACTTTTTTTGTTATTTGCTTTGTTTATTTTATCCTGTACAGCTAGGCTGATTTCACTTTTACTAACTCTTGCCTGAACATCCTTGATAAGTTGTTCGTTCTCAACATTTGATAATTCGCTAACATTATCTAAAGGAATTACGTGTGGATTATCCATTAACCATAATTCGTATTCGATTCTTTTTTCTAGTTTAGAGTCATCTGAAGTGAAATTACCTGGTTTAATGAGATTAACCAACAATAGACCTATGAGAATTGCACTCATTGTTGTACCTATATAAATCAAGAGTGTTTTCACTCCTACTCTACCGAGTTGTTTAATATTTTTTAGACTACCTATTCCCGTTATGATGCTAAACAAGACTAATGGCACAGCAATCAGTTTTAGAAGGTTTATGAAAATATCTCCAAATGGCGATATGTAGGCCTTTGTAATGCTCTGCCAACCTAAAATAACAGCCAAAACAGCATACATTACACCCAGAACAAGAGCAATAATTACTTGCCAGTGTAAAGCTATTTTTTTCATAGGTTCAATGTTAGGTAATTTTTTTTAACTCAAATCACGAAATACTGCTAAGGCATTAAATTCTCACAGATGTCTTTATTGATAATATCACTTCTCCATGAACTCCATTACCTCTTTAACAACGAAGTCGTGTTTAAGCTTATGTCCAAGACCATCCGTTTCCACAAAAATTGATTTTGGCCAAATTTCAGCCATATCTTTTGCATAATTGAAGGGAGCTTCTACATCTCTTTTATCATGTATAATTAATCCCGACGATTTTTGATTTTTAGCAAATAGTTTTGAATCAAAATCTGAAGTCTTCATTCCAGAATAATTTGAAAAGTAATTAACTAAATTTTTCCTTATGACAGGTGATAATCCCAAAACTCGAATGAATTCATCAATGAAAAAATCTGCATTATTAGGTGTCCCTAATACAATAACCTTTTTGGGAGACAATTCAGGTTTTTTGCTCAACAGATACATCGTACTGAACGCACCCAAACTATGGGATAAAATAATACTTGTTTCATTCTGCCCAAGGAACTGTTGAATCAGTCTTGAATACATAGGTACATTAAACAGTCTTCCTTCCGACCTACCATGAGCTGGAGCATCTAAACAAATAATTGTGTATTCTTTTTTATCAAATGCCTCTACATATTTCTTCCACCTAAAACTGCTACTCTGCCAACCATGTAAACACAAAATTACTTTCTCACCACTACCCCAATTGTACTGGGCAACTCGCTTTCCCTCAAAATCAATAAATGACATTTTACCTGATTTTAAAAATTCATATTGATGCTTTTTTAGCTTAAGAGGAAAAGGGTAACAAAACAACAAAAAGGCATGTTTACCGCCGAGTCGGGGTGAAATAAAATTCACCAACCTTAAATAAAACCTGAGAAATACAAGTATAAATCTTTGCAAAATTTAGATAATCAAATCACCAATAACTAATGCCGCCATACTTTCAACAATTGGTACAGCCCTTGGTACCACGCATGGGTCATGTCTGCCAGCAGCTTCTATAACTATTTCATCTTGAGATGTATTAAGGGTGTTTTGCTCAATTCCAATTGTAGCAGTTGGTTTAAAAGCTACCCGAAAAACAATATCCATACCATTACTTATGCCCCCTTGTGTACCCCCTGAAAAATTACTTTGAGTACGAATTATACCCCCTTTATTAGTAAAATTATCATTTACCTCTGAACCTTTTTTAGAAGCCATATTAAATCCTCCACCTATCTCAAAGCCTTTAGTCGCGTTAATACTCATTATAGCATGAGCTAAAAGTGCATTCAATTTTCCAAAAACAGGATTTCCAACCCCTGGCTTAATCCCAGAAATAACACAAGTGATTACACCACCTAAACTGTCTTTTGATAATTTTGCTTGCTCAACAGCTTGAATCATAAGGTCTGACACTTCATTATTTGGACAACGCACAAGGGAAGCATCAATTTGAGGTAATGTGAATTTTTTATCCGTAGAATCCATCAAAACATTACCTATTTGTGAAACATAGCTGGAGATAGAAATATTATGGTTCTTATGAAGATAATCTTGAACTAATGCACCACCTGCAACCCAACCAGCAGTTACTCTCGCACTACTCCTTCCTCCTCCACGATGATCTCTTACACCATACTTTGCATGATATGTATAATCAGCATGACTTGGTCTGAAAACCTCTTTAAGGTGATCATAATCCTGTGGTTTTGCATCCATATTCAATAATTGGAAATGAATTGGTGCTCCCGTTGTTTTGCCATCAAATATTCCGCTTTGAATATCTACCTGGTCTGACTCCTTTCGTGGTGAGGTCAAATTAGACTGCCCCGGTTTTCTTCTGTCTAATTGTTGCTGGATGAATGAAATATCAACTTCAAACCCCGCTGGAAAACCATCTAATACCGACCCTACAGCTTTACCGTGAGATTCCCCATATGAGGTAAGAATGATATGTCTTCCAAAAGAATTCATTGGTTCAAAGATACTCAATTTCAAATCCCATCTTAAGTAGATCCTCCCAGAAATTTGGGTATGATTTTTTGACGACTGTTTCTTCATCAATGCAAATAGGTTCTAACAATGATAGTGGTGCCACGCACATTACCATACGATGGTCTTTGAACGACCTAAAAAGGGTGTCTTTTTCTAAATTAAAAGAGTCTCCACACATAAGCCAATGGTCATCAACTGATTTAAAGTTAACTCCAACTCTATTAAGATGTTCTTTAGTTGCAAGTTCTCGATTACACTCTTTATATTTTAAGCTTTGCAAGCCTTTAAAAATAATTTTATTACAACCAATCGCAGGAAGCAAGATGGCAAAAGTCATAGAAATATCAGGGAACTGATTATAGTTTAACTCTTTTGGAAAAACATAGGGTTTGTCAGAAGCATATTTTATAATTCTTATTCCATCATTTAGTTCCTCCATGACAATACTTGGGTGACCAATCTCAAAAAGTTTTTTTCGTTCTTTTTGCATATTGTTTAATCTAACTCCTGGGAAAAACAAATCTGCTTTTTTTGAAAGGTGAGTCATACTCATCCAATAATAAAAAGAGCTCCAATCAGGTTCAATCTTAAAATATTCCCCGTCAAACTTTTGTTTTTTGGAAACTTTGATATGAGCCCCCTTAACCCATACAGAAAAACCCATCCTTCTCAAACACGCAATTGTCAATAAAACATAAGCATAAGAAGACATCTTTGTATTTACTTTAAAATTAAATTCCCCATCAATTAAAGGTGCAATCATCAACAAGGCAGAAGCAAATTGACTGCTATTAATTTTTGAGAGGTCTATTAGGCTAGATGAGACACCTAGCTTTTTCCCCACAATTCTCAGTGGTCCCTGTCCATGTTTCTCTAAATAATTTATGTCTGCTCCCAACCTTTTTAGTGTCTCTACCAAATCTGCTATGGGTCGTTCATGAAGTCGAGTCGTGCCTTTAATCGTCCATTCCCCAGGTGTTACTGCACAATATGCTGTTAAAAAACGATATGCCGTCCCAGCGTCTTTCACATTCAAATGATTATCATTTGAACCCAAGATATTTTTTAAAACTTGAGAATCATTTGCCTCTGATATATTGTCTAAAATTAGCTGTGGCTCATAGAGTTTTTTAAGTATCAACATTCGATTAGTGACGCTCTTTGAACTAGGCAAAATAACCTCTCCAAATAACTGTTTTTTGCTATTCGATAATCGAATCATTTTAAACTTTTCAAATAATCTAAACCTGCTTTAATCAAGTCTTCCTCAACTTCATAATCCTGATTAGCTTCACCTATCTGCTTAATTAGGGTACAATTAATTAAATGATTGTGGTTCTTTTTATCTCTTTTCAGATAAGGCATCAATTCATCTATTTCTGGGATTTCGTTATAAACCGATTTAACTATTCCACTGAGAACTGTTGATATTTCATTCAATTGGTCAGAAGAAAGTCCAGTCATCTTATGACTAATATAACTTTCAACTACCATCCCCAATGCCACAGCCACTCCGTGAGATAAAGCCTGATTTTCCTCGCTTACACTAAGGCTGTTCGCTTCTATTGCATGACCTATTGTATGACCAAAATTAAGCCTCCTTCTAACCCCTAAATCTCTAAAATCTTCTTCAACCAGTTGAGTCTTAATACCTATTGAATCATAAATCAATTGAGGTAACAATTCATGTCTTTCTTTCAGAAAAAATAGTTTAACTTGATCATAGTGCAATCGATCAGCTATCAAACCATGTTTGAGCATCTCAACATATCCATTAACTAACTCCAAATAAGGCAATGTATTTAAAAATTTAGGACATATGAACGTTTGACTTGGTTTACTGAACGTACCTATGTAATTTTTAAATCCTAAAAAATCAACTCCATTTTTACCCCCTATACTAGCATCAACCATGGCAAGTAAACTGGTAGGGGCTAATGCTAGGGACATCCCTCTTTGATAACATGTACCCGCAAATGCACCCATATCACACAAAACTCCTCCACCCAAACAAAGTAGTGTAGTTTCTCTATTAGCATTGAGCTCAACAAGTTTTTTCCAGATATATTCACAACTATTTAAATTTTTATAATTCTCCCCATAGGGAACCAAAATATATGGTAAATTCAAATGTAACAGCGGATAGCATAATGCATAAGTATGCTTGTCAACTAAAACAATTATACTTTCTTCATGTTCAGCAATAAATTTTTTTAGATGCTTGAGTCCGTTTTTCACAACTTCAAATTTATAACAAGCAACCGAGAATAAAGGTTTAACTCGCTTTTCTTTTGCTACTTAGATAAGTCAAATTAGAATCCTCAAAATTGTTAAAAGATTCAAAATATAAACGTTAGACAATTACCCAATTTTGTGAAAAGCATTGTTTCTTTGAAATACCAAGAATGAAAAAATCAATAATTATAATAGCTGTTGTTTTAGTTACTATCTTTTGTATATGGAAAATCTTTAGTAAAAATGAACAAACTAATTTTAGAGATATAAATCGCTTTGCTGTTGAAAATCCTGAGAAAATTACTCGCATAAAAATGAAGAATCGTCAAGGGAACGAGGTGATTTTATCTAAAAATGAAGGGATATGGTATGTAAATAACAAACTAAAAGCGTTCAAGCCCAAAATTGAATCGCTATTAAATGAAACCATCAAAAATATCCGAATTAAAGGACCCGTTGCTAAAACTGCTCAGCAAAATGTTATTCGTAAAATGGTCGGAAGATCTATTCATGTTCAAATTTTTAAAGAAGATAAATGTATTCGAGATTATTATGTCGGATCATCCAACCCAGATCGTTCATCAACCTATATACATATAAATGGTTCAAACACTCCTTATGAAGCTCATATCCTTGGTTTTGCTAGTTTGTTAGAACCCAAATTTAGCACCCAAAAAAAGGATTGGTTTGATCAAACTGTTTTTGATTTTTCTTCTGAAGAAATAAAGTCAATTGAGGTTTTACATCATTTGGATTCAAGTGAATCTTTTCAAATCAATCAATTAGATTCTTCTTATAACATTATACCAAAAATAAACTCGTTTTCTCAATCAGCTGCACGAAGTTATTTTTCGCTTTTTTCATTCAAAAATTTTGAGGGTTATGCAAATTACCTAGATCAAGAACAGAAAGATTCAATAAAAAATGCCATACCATTTATAAGTGTTAAAGTTACACCTTATGTTGGGAAATCAATTCAATTAAAAATGCACCGTAAAGGCTCTTTTCAAATGGGTAATTCATTATACGATAAACGAGGACAGTTAATTTTAGAGGATACCGAACGCTATTTTGCTACACTCACAAACTTTCCTTATTTGGTGACCGTTCAAGAGTATACTATAGGTAAATTATTGGTAAAACGAAGTTATTTCAGGCCCTAATTATTAAAACCATAAGTTTTAGAAGCATCTCTCCATTTATTAACGACAGTTTGCATATCATGAGGGAGATCAGTTTCAAATTGCATCCACTCATTAGTACTCGGGTGCTGAAATCCTAAAGATTTAGCATGCAAACCCTGTCGAGGTAAAATACTAAAGCAATTATCTACGAATTGTTTGTACTTACTAAAAACTACTCCTTTAAGAATGCGATTCCCTCCATAATTATCATCACTAAATAGAGGATGTCCTAAATGCTTCATATGAACCCTAATTTGATGTGTACGACCAGTTTCTAGTTTGCATTCTACTAAACTTGTATATATAAAATCCTCTAAGATTTTATAATGGGTAATCGCATGTTTACCACGATTCTCATCGTCTGATAACACACTAAACTTTTTTCGATTATACTTATCACGTCCAATAATAGTTGACAATGTGCCTTGGTTTTCTTGAGGACTACCCCAAACTAAAGCTTGATATGTTCGCTCAATAGTATGGTCTTTAAATTGTTGAGATAGATGTGCCATTGACTGATCATTTTTAGCAGTCACCAATAGGCCACTTGTATTTTTATCTATCCGATGAACTAACCAAGGTCTTTTTCCACGATGTGTTGCTTTTTTATCCAATAAGAAAGCTAACGCATTAAGAAGTGTACCCGAATGATTTCCATATCCTGGGTGAACTACCATCCCCGCTTCCTTATTAATAATCATCAAATCATCATCTTCATAAACAATATCAAGTGGAATATTCTGGGGGATTACTTCTAGTTCAGTAGGTTCCTTATCCACTAATACTTCAATATAATTTTTAGGTTTTACCTTATAATTGGATTTTACAGCTTTTCCATCAACGAAAATATGCTTTTGATCTATTGCTTCCTGAAGTTTATTTCGGCTAGCTCGCTCTATTTTACTCGCCAAATACTTATCGATGCGGAGTGGCTCTTGACCATCATCCACAGTGAATGTATAATTGATAAAAAGCTCATCTTCAACTATTTTAATGGCATTATTTGATGTATTTGACATTTTACTAAAATCTATGCTAAACAGAAAGGTGTTAACCGTTAATCTGATTATTTTTGCACCCCACAAAAGTATTAAGAATAAAATATGATTACACATGAAACTTCATTAGATAATTTTACAGAGCAATTCGATTTTGTGATAAAGAATTACAAAAGCCATGAAATGAATGTCAACCAATTTGACAATATAATTATGGGAGGTCTCGGTGGAAGTGGTATTGGAGCAGTTTTGGCAAAAAACTGGTTTTTTGACAAATGTCCCGTCCCTATTGAAACTGTTGCTGACTATCATCTACCAAAATTTGCGAGCTCCAAAACACTTGTTATTCTTAATTCTTATTCAGGTAATACCGAAGAAACCTTACAACTATTTGAAGAAGCAAATCAACTAGAATGTTCTATAATTGTTTTAACTGGTGGCGGGAAACTAAAAGAATTAGCCATTCAAAATAACCTAAAAATCTACGATCTTAAAAGTGGATACCAACCTCGAATGACTGTTGGTCAAGGTCTAGGATTCATTAGTATGATTTTTGGAGAACTTTTAGGGAATGACTACAAACCTATAATTCAAGGAATTAGAGATTATTTTGAAGAGAATAGAGACCGACAAAAACAAAGCGGTGTACAAATATTTAATTTCTTTAAAAACACTATTCGTAAAAAATTTGTAATTGTAGCAGATAGAGAATATGCACCAGTAGCCGTTAGATTCTCACAACAACTTCAAGAAAATTCAAAACTTGAAGGATTTGTGAATGTACTTCCAGAAGCTAACCACAATGCAATAGAGAGTTACACTGACAGATTAGATACTAATTTTATTATGCTCTACTCAAATCAAAATCCACGGGTGGCTGCCCGCTTTGATTTTCTAATTTCACATTTAGAATTGGATAACAACATCATTTTACCAATGCAAATTCCAGAATACTCACTACAAGCTATTTTTGATGTTATATACCGACTAGACTGGGTAAGTATTCTGCTTGCTAAAGAGTTAGGTTCTGATTTAATGAATGTACCGATCATTATGAATCTTAAAGGATTTTTGAGTGATTTGGAAGTCAAAAAAGATTAGCATTTCAACTTAAAAATACATTGTCAGAAGCCTCAATTTTTATCGGGGCTTTTTTATTTAAGACACTGAACAATTTTGGCAAAATAAAATAAATAATAAGCCCCCAAAACAGTATTTTGAGGGCTTTTGTTTAACCATATTAAAATAATGTCTTTGAAATGATAAACATTTATATTTTAATTACTACAAATTTAAAATAAGCACACACTTTAGCATACCCCTTTATGTCTAATAATTGTCATAAACACTTATGATATTAAATATTAAAAAAAGCCTCCTTACTCAAAAAGTAAATAAGAGGCTCTTAGATGCGATTAATTAGTTTTGGTGTTGTTATTTCTTAAATCGATTCATAAAATCAACAACAATTGGTGTAGCTACACAAACAGATGAATATGTACCAACTGCGACACCAACTAGAAGTGCAAAAGTAAATCCTTTAAGCCCTTCGCCACCGAAGATAAATAATATTAAAATAACCAGTAAAGTAGTTAATGAGGTAATTAATGTTCTACTTAATGTCGAGTTAATTGCTTTATTAATAACCTGAGACTGGTCAGACTCTCTTCGATTTTGTCCAATAAATTCTCTCACACGGTCAAATACGACCACAGTATCATTGATGGAATAACCCACTACTGTAAGAATAGCAGCTATAAAAGCTTGATCAATTGAAAGCTCAAAAGGTAAAATTCCCCATAAAATTGAATATAGAGAAAAAACTACCAAAACATCATGAAAAATTGCTGTCGTTGCACCTAAACTAAAACCAATATTTCTAAACCTAATTAAAATGTAAAGGAACATACCAATAATTGCAAGTGCGATAGCCCAGGTTGATCGAACAGAAATATCTTTTGCTATCGTTGGTCCTACTTTACTACTTGATAAGATATTTTCACCTGATACATTATACGCTTCTAAAGCCGATACCAATTTAGATTCTACTTTTAATCCAGCATCAGCATCTTTATTATCAATCATATAAGAAGTAGTGACTTTAAATTGACTTGCAGAACCATAAGTTTTTACCTCTGTATTAGCACCTGTAAATTTAGTTGATAATGCTTCCTTGATTTGAGCAGTAGATGCATCTTCAACATTTACTACATAGCTCCATCCACCTTTGAAATCAACACCTGTTGATAACCCTTTTGTAACTATTGATGCAATTCCTCCAGTAATAATGATAGAAGAAATAATGTAAAAAGTTTTTCTTTTTCCAATGAAGTTCCAATTGATTCTGTTCAATTTTTTACCAATTGATTCAGAAAATGATGAGTAGAAAGAAGTTTCTTTTCCTTTTTTAAGATCGTTATCGATAAGTAATCGAGTTAAGAATATAGATGTAAATAATGATGATAATATACCTATTACCAATATAACGGCAAATCCCATTACAGGACCTTTACCTAATACCCAAAGAATAACCCCTGCTATGATTGTGGTAATATTTGCATCAATAATCGAGGAATAAGCCCCAGAATAACCGTCCTTTATAGCCATTTTGAGTGATTTTCCTCCTTGTAGCTCTTCTCTAACACGCTCGAAAATAAGTACATTAGCATCTACTGCCATACCTATTGTTAGTACAAGTCCAGCCATACCAGGAAGAGTTAAAGCAGCATGCAATCCTGCTAGAACACCTATTATAAAAACTAAGTTAACCAGCAAAGCGATATCTGCATACAAACCTGCTTTGCCATAGTAAATTATCATAAAAAGGATTACAAGTAAAAAACCGACTGCAAGTGAAATAATACCCGCATTAATTGCTCTAGCTCCTAATGTAGGTCCTACTGTTGTTTCTCCTGTAATTTTAGCAGGAGCTGGAAGCTTACCTGCCTTAAGAATATTTGCCAAGTCAGTAGCTTCATCCAATTCATAATTTCCAGTAATTACTGAACTTCCGTTTGGTATTTCACCCTGTACTGTTGGAGCACTATAAACTTGGTCATCCAAAACAACTGCTATACACTCTTTGGGACTACTAGATGATGCTTCTTTCGTAATTCTTCTCCATACAGAGGTTCCTTCTTGATTCATTTGCATACTTACTGCTAGATTCAAATCATCTTGTCGAGTTGGTCGTGCATCTGTAATTACATCACCAGCTAATGCAGGTTGACCTGCCCTTCCACTCTTCAATGCATACAGGGCAATAAAATCTTTACCTTCAATTTTGATTGGCTTAAATCCAAATTTGAAATGTAAATTTGATGGTAAAGCTGTAAGAATATCTTTTCTTGTAAAATAAACCTTGAAATCTTCAATATCGTTTACATCGATGTATCCAATTTCTGCAGACTGAGCCCAATTTTTTCCCTCATTTGCAACATTTGGAACTATTTTACTAAGAACAGGATTTTCCCGCTGAATTTCTTCTCTAGATTTCTGAACAGAATCACTTCCTACTGAATCTGATGATGCTAATAGGTCATTTTCGAATAAATCACCGTCTTTGCTTGTTGATGTATCTTTAGTTGTTTGATTATCTTGTTTTACTGCATCTTCCAATTCTTCATTATCGATATTGTTTAGCTGGTTAACACCATATATAATCTTATTTACTACCTCTAAGTACTCAAAACCCTTATAATTTGGGAATACTTTCCAAAACTCAAGTTTTGCAGAACTCTGAAGTAAGTCTCTAACACGTTGAGGATCATCAACTCCAGGAAGTTCAACTAAAATTCTACCATTATCTAATCTTTGAACATTGGGCTGTGCTACTCCAAATTTATCAATACGTGTACTAATGATTTCAAATGCTCTACTTATGGCACTTTCACTTTCACGTTTTAGGTAATCAAATACTTCCTCGTTGGTTGAGTTATATTCGTTAGGCAATTCCGCTTTAAGCCCTTTACCATAAAAAATACTTACAATTTTTCCATCTGGGTTTTCGGCTTCATAATTTTTAGCAAGTAAGTCAACAAAGTTTTGCTGACCTAAATATTCATTCTTTGACTTTTTGAATGCTGCTAAAAAAGCTTGGTCATTGGTATTGTTAGACATGGCCATAATAACTGCAGGTGTCTCTACTTCCAAAGTTACATTCATTCCACCCTGCAGATCAAGTCCAAGGTTGAGCTCATTTTCTTTGCACTCTTGGTAAGTGAATCCTAATCCTGGATAAACTTCCTCTTGAGACATTGAGTCTAAGTATCGAATCTCAAAACTATCTTTTTGGACAGTTGAATTTGGATACATTAATTGTGCTTGTGATGAAGCAGTTTTTTCTACACTATTCGTAACGAAAGTAAACGAAAGCTGATAAGCACTCGCAAAAATAAGCAGCACAGTAATAAATTGTATAAATCCTTTGTTGTTCATATCTATCTAGTTTATCTTAGATTTTTTCAAAGATTGCAAATTTAGTTGTATTCATGAAACTTAACAATTAAAGTTTAAGCCGAATTTAGAGCTTTAAGATTAAGTATTAGACCTAATTAATTTTATTCAATTACATCCCTAAATTTTGCAATAACATGCACAAGACAGTCTTCAAAATTATCTGTATTTTGAATTACGTAATCTGAATCTTTTATGTGAGGCTTTAAAAACTGGTCATAGGCTGGCTTTACATGATTATCCCATTGATACATAACCTCATCGAGAGTCATTCCTCGCTCAGTAGTGTCTCGTTTTATCCGCCTATCAAGAGTTACATCCTCATCTGCATCAATATATAAGCGATAGTCATACATGGAATTTAAACCTTTATTAGCAAATACAAAAAGCCCTTCCAATAAAATAATTGGTGCAGGTTGATACGTAATCTGTTTAGGAAATACATCTGGATTGTTGAAGGTATATTCGACAATTTGAACTGGTTTTCCTTTGAGTAGTTTTCTAATGTCTTTTTTAATCCGTTTAAAATCAATACCCGTAGGATGATCAAAATTGACGATACCATTTTTATCTCTCAATTGTTCAGACAGTCCTTTGTAATAGTGATCTTGTGAAATAACACAAACTTGATTATCCCCAAACTCTTTGCTAATCTGACGAATAAAAGTAGTCTTCCCGGAAGCACTGCCACCAGCCAAACCAACTAAAAACGATGTGTTTTTTTTCACTATACGAAAGTAAATAATGTGAAAGTATGTTGAATCATATTTATCTTGATTTTTTTATCAATGTGATGATTTTCCTAAAAACAGATGAAATAACTAAAAAATCCGATAAAACTTTGGAAACTATTTGTGTTTTTTAAGTTTCCAAATTTAATTTGCACCTTACTTTTGGACGAATCTTATAAAATATTAGAAGAGGCAAAACAACTTTTTATGCGAATTGGCATCAAAAGTGTTAGTATGGATGATATTGCTCAGATACTTCATATTAGTAAAAAGACGATTTATAAATGTTTTAAGGACAAGCAAGACTTAGTAAATCGAGTTATTGAAGAGAAAATAAATTTTGAGAAATCAACTTTAAAAAAGTATGCTAATAGCAATAAAAACGCCATACAACGGATGATTGATTTTAGTCGATATATCAGTCAGTCAAAGAAAAACCTTAATCCTACCATGATTTATGATATGCAAAAATTTTATCCTGATCAATGGGCAAAGATGGAAGAATTTAGAACAGATTACTGTAAGGATACTGTAAAGAATAATATAAAACATGGAATCAAATCAGGGCTGTTTCGCCCAGATATTAATGCAGAGATTATTGCTCTTATGTATATTACTTTAGTTAGTGGCATGATGCAACAATTTACATCTGCAAAAAACAACTACCAATTTCAGACAATTCACTTTCAGATGGTCAGCTATCACCTGCACGGAATATGCACAGAAGAAGGGAGAACATACTTAAAACAACACATCAACGAAATAACAAACCAGTAATGAAATACCTATTATCCCTATCTATTGTAGCTATCAACCTACTCGGATTCTCTCAAACATCTGAAGTGTTGTCGTTATCACTTGATCATGCTCTAACTTTAGCTAAACAGAAAAATACACAGCTGTTAAATGCAAGTTTAGATGTTAAGCACGCAAAAACTCAAGTGAGCGAGGTGTTATCCAAAGGATTACCTCAGATTAATGGGAATGCTGACTTCAATCACACTTTTGAAGTTCCAACTCAAATAATCCCAGGAGATTTTGTAGGTCAACCTGGAACAAACATAGCTGTTCAATTTGGGGTTCCTTTTAATGCTAATGCAAGTATTGGAGTAAGTCAATTACTATTTGATGGAACTTTTTTTCTTGGTGTAAAAGCATCGTCTGAATTTGTAAAAATTAGTGAATTAAGTAAATCAGCTACTGAGATTGAAGTGAAAGAAGCAGTTTATAAAGCTTATTTCATGGCATTAATTGCCAATCAAAACTTGGAACAATTAAAGACTAGTTATAAAAATATGGTTCAGCTTCAATCCGAAACTGAAGCGATGTACAAGGCAGGTTTTGCAGAAAAATTGGATGTCGATCGAATCATTCTTGCTGTATCTAATTTAGATGTCACCTTAACTAGAATGTCAAATCAAACCACCTTGACACAACAACTTTTATTAAATACTATTGGGATAGACATCAATCAAAAAATAGAACTGACCACTCCACTGCCATTAACGATTGATGACAATTTATCCTCTTCAAACTTTGACCCTAACAATCGAGTAGAAATTAAAATGCTAGATCAGCAGCAATTATTGAACCAAATTGATCTCAAACGATACAAAGTAGGATATATGCCAAGCTTATATGGCAACTTTTCTTACGGTTCAAGTACGTTTGCGGTAGAAGACCAGCTCTCAGACATAGGTAATGAATGGTATGGTAATGGTAGATACGGTATTGGATTACAATTGCCCTTGTTTGATGGCTTTTATAAAAAATCGAAAATTGATCAAGTTAGGATAAAAATTAAGCAAACTGAGAATAATAAAAGTGATGCACTTCGAGGGATAAACCTAGAAATAAATCAAGCTTTAAATTCTTATAAAGAAGCAAAAAAAACACTTCAACTTCAAGAACAAAACAAACAACTAGCAGAACTCATTTATAACACCACTTCAACAAAATTTAAAGAAGGAGTCGGAAGTAGTTTTGAGGCAGTATCTGCGGATAATGAATTCACCCAAGCTAAAATAAATTACATAAATGCACTTTACGAACTTAACGTAGCTCAAATTAACCTCAAAAAAGCATACGGTACATTATAACCTAATCAGATATTAAAAATTAATTACAAAATCACATCTACATGAAAAATATATCCATCCTAGTCATCATTTTTTTAGCAACATCGTGTGGCCAAAAGGATTTGACTAAAATTCAAAAGAAACAAGAACAACTGTTAGAAAAAGAGAAAGACTTAGTTTCACTTAAAAAAGAAATACTGGATCTTAAACGAGAAATTCAGTACTTAGATACAAACGCTCGAGAAAATGCAATAGCGGTTATGGCTAAGGAGGTGAAAAAAGGAATTTTCAAAAATCCATTTGAAGTTCAAGGCATTGTAAAATCGGATAAAAATGTACTTGTTTCCCCTGAAGTACCTGCAAAAATTGTTCGGCTCCTTATTAGAGAAGGGCAAAAGGTGTCTAAAGGTCAAATAATTGCAACATTAGATGGCAGTACAGCCAATGCTCAAATAAATGAATTAGAAAAAAGTATGGAACTTGCAAAACTCAATTTTGAAAAACAACAACGCCTATGGAATAAAAACATAGGTAGCGAAATGCAATATCTACAAGCAAAAAACCAATACGAGCAATTACAAAATGCAATCCAAACTGCACAAACACAGCTTGGAAAATATTCACTTCGTTCACCAATCAGTGGAACTGTAGATGAAATTATGGCCAATGAAGGTGAGTTTGTTGGAAGTATGACGGGCGGACCTGTAGCTCGTATCGTAAACTTAAGCGATATTAAAATCGTAGCATCTGCCTCTGAAACTTATTTGGGTAAATTAAACGTAGGGCAAGAAGTGAATATTTCATTCCCATCTATCGAATTAAGCACCACTGAAAAGGTATCAGCTGTAAGTAATGTAATTAATGCCAATAACAGAACTTTTTCATTCTATGTAAAACCAACCAAATATATTAAAATGATGAAGCCTAACCTACTAGCAATGATAACTGCACACGATTATGAAGCAAATGATGCGATAAGCGTTCCTACAAAATTGGTTCGCATAGCTAAAGGGCAACACTTTATCTATACCATAAAAACAAATGGTAATAAGAAAACTGTTCAAAAGAGTATCATTGAAATTGACAAGCAATTCCCTAACGAAACAATCATCAAATCTGGACTTATACCAGGTGATATGATAATTACTGAAGGTGTGAACTCCGTAATTGTTGGTGATGAAGTAAAAATTATTACTGAATAATTTAAATCGAAATTATGTCAAAGAAAATCAACGAGATAATAAAAGAATTCAGGCTTTCATCATGGGCTGTTAATAATAAAATATCAGTTTATGTTATTATCGGTATTATCACTTTTATTGGGATAAATAGCTATGATTCTATGCCAAAAGAAAGTTTTCCGGAGGTAAAACAACCTATTATTTACATCAATACTGCTTATCCAGGTAATTCACCTCTGGATATGGAAAACTTGGTGTGTAGACCAATCGAAAAAGAAATAAATACAATCTCTGGACTAAAGAAACTTAATACCACCAATATTCAGGATTTTTCAATCATTGTAGCAGAGTTTGAGCTAAGTGTTGAGGGTGAAAAAGCCTTATTAGAGGTCAAAGATGCTATCGATCGTGCAAAAATTGATTTACCAAATGATTTACCGGCAGACCCAAGCGTCATGGAAATGGATTTCTCTGAGTTTCCAGTAATGAACGTAAATGTATCAGGTGACTACCCCCAAAACAAATTAAAAGAATATGCAGAACATCTTCAAGACGAAATAGAAAACTTATCTGCTATTTCCTCAGTAGATATCACTGGACTATCAGAAGAAGAATTAGAAGTATCTGTTGATCGGGTTAAAATGGAAGCTTTAGAGATTTCATTATATGATGTGGAAAGTGCCATTGTAAATGAAAATGTAACCATGTCTGGTGGTGATATTAAAAGTATCGAAGGATCAAATATTACTCGAAGAAATATTCGAATAGATGGTGAATTTAAAGACTGGCGAGATCTCGAAAACATTATCATTAAAAATGAGTTTCAGAACATCGTCTATCTACGAGATATAGGAACTGTTAACTTTGGCCAGAAAGAAGCAACTAGTTATGCTAGATTAAATGGTAATCCTGTTGTGACGCTTGATATCAAGAAAAAAAGTGGTGGTAACTTAATTGAAGCAGCAGCAAGTATTCAAAATATCGTTAAAAAAGCCAAAGCTGGAATTTTCCCAAAAGATTTAGATGTGGTTATTACAAATGACCAGAGTAAAATGACTAAAAACATGATTACTAATTTAGAAAACAGCATTATCATGGGTGTTCTCTTAGTAGTAGGTGTACTAGTCTTTTTCTTGGGAGTAAGAAACTCCCTATTTGTAGGAATTGCTATTCCATTAAGTATGCTCATGGGAATTGCAATTCTGAATTTTAGTGGAACTACACTGAATATGATGGTTCTTTTTTCCTTGATTCTAGCTCTTGGTATGCTGGTAGACAATGGAATTGTGATTGTTGAAAATGTTTATCGATTATACTCCGAGAAAGGAAAGACCAAAGATCAAGCTTCCAAAGAAGGAACAGGCGAGGTCGCTACAGCAATTATTGCTTCAACAGCCACTACGGTTGCGGCTTTTATTCCTCTCATGTTTTGGCCCAGTTTGATGGGCGAGTTTTTCAAATACCTACCTATCACATTGATTATTGTTCTCTCTTCATCACTATTTGTTGCTCTTGTTGTCAACCCAGTACTTACCTCTGATTTAATAAAAATCGGAAACTCTGAACGATCCCCGAAACGTAAGTTCTGGATAAAAAATGGCATTTTATTTCTAATATCCATTCTTTTATATCTGGGCTCTGCTGGTGTTTGGGTTGGACTATTTTTGGCTGCCGTAATTATACCCATCCTTAACCGATATGGACTCACACCAGGAGGAAACTGGTTTATGCAAAAAATGATGCCTCGTATTGAAAATAGATATGCTCAGTTTATCAAATATGCCCTTACCGGATGGAAACCTATACTATTTATGATTGGTATAATCTTAGTATTTATTGTCTCCATTATGACTTTTACACTAAATCCTCCACCAATTGTATTTTTCCCAGACAATCAACCCAACTATGTAAATGTATTTATTGAGACACCTCTTGGGACAGACATAGAAACAACCAACGATATTTCTAAAGAATTAGAAAACAGAATTACCAAAGCTGTGCAAAAAGATAGCATCATTATTGAAGCTATATTGACTCAAGTTGGTGAAAAAACTGCAGATCCAAACGGAGGCACTCCAAACATGGGATCTTCTCCTAATAAAGCTAGAATTACGGTATCATTCTTCGAATATGAAAAACGTGTATTCTTATCCGATGTAAATACATCGAATATCATGAGTAATATCAAAGATGCTACAAAAGACTTTCCAAAAGCACAAATCACCGTTGGTAAAGATAATATGGGACCTCCAGTTGGTAAGCCCATCAATGTGGAGATTAAAGGAGAAAATTACTTAACCTTAATCGAAGAAGTTGAGAAAATTAAAAAAAAGATGGAAGATGCTAATCTAAAAGGAGTTGACCAACTTAAAACAGACTTAGAATTGGGTAAGCCGATGCTCGAAATTTCAATTAATCAAGAAGCATCACGAAGATTTGGACTAAGTACCATGCAAATTGCTGGAACGATTAGAACAGCATTGCTTGGCAAAGAAATATCAAAATATAAACAAGGTGAAGACGACTACAAAATTAAACTACGGTTTAAGGACGAATACAGATACAACCTAAATAATCTACTAAATACTAGAATAACATTCCGAAACCCTGCAAATGGTCAAATAAGTCAAGTGCCCATTTCTGCGGTAGCAACGGTAAACTATAACTCTACCTATGGATCCATTAAGCGTAAAGATATGGATCGTGTCATTTCTATCTATTCTGGAGTAGAAGAAGGCGCAAATGCCAATGAACTTGTAGCTCAGTATAAAGACTTATTGGCTGATCATGAAATTCGTGATGGGTATGAATTTAAATTTACAGGAGAACAAGAAGAACAAGCAGAATCAATGGCTTTTCTGGGAGGAGCTATGCTTATTGCTGTGTTTCTAATCTTCCTAATTATCGTTTCTCAATTCAACTCCATTGCTGGTCCATTCATCATCTTACTATCCGTTGTCATGAGTACCGTAGGGGTATTTTTAGCCTTTTCAATTACTCAGACTACATTCTCGGGCATGATGTCTGGCATAGGAATAATATCACTGGCTGGTATTGTGGTGAATAATGCGATTGTTCTCATTGATTACACAAACCTACTTAGACGAAGAAAAAAAGCATCCAAAGGAATGGATCAAAAAGAAGTACTTAGCATCACAGAAATAAAAGAAACCATTATCGAATCTGGCCGAACTAGACTAAGACCTGTTTTATTAACCGCAATTACTACTGTACTTGGTTTGTTCCCGCTAGCTATAGGGCTAAATGTCAACTTTGTGGGCTTACTAAGTAGCGGAAATCCAGAGCTATACTGGGGTGGACAGAATGCAGACTTCTGGGGGCCCATGGCATGGGCTGTTATTTATGGTTTAATTTTTTCTACCTTCTTAACATTGGTTATAGTACCTGTAATGTACTTCCTCACCGATCGATTGACCATTTCTGTTAAACAATTTGTAGGTAAAGTATTCTCTAACTAAAGAAAACAAATTTTTTAAACCTTACATCCTCTTAAATTTGTACATAATGAGAAAAGAAAGCAAAAAGTTCTTACGTGACTATCTGAATGCAAACGCACCCACGGGTTTTGAAACTGCTGGACAAAAAGTATGGTTGGAATATCTCAAACCCTATATCGATGAATATGAGGTGGATGTTTATGGATCTGTGGTTGGGATTGTCAATCCAGGTAAAGATTATAAAGTAGTATTAGAAGCTCATGCAGATGAAATAGCATGGTTTGTGAATTATATTGATGAGAAAGGGTATATATACGTCATCCGTAATGGCGGAAGTGATCACCAGATAGCTCCAAGTATGCGTGTCAAACTACATACCCAGAAAGGAAAGGTTGATGGAGTATTTGGTTGGCCTGCGATCCATGTTCGTAACCGAGAAAGAGAAGAAAAGCCCTCATTAAAAAATCTTACTATAGATGTGGGTGCTGCCAACAAAAAGGAAGTACTCGCCATGGGAATCGATGTCGGGACTGTGGTTACCTTTGATGCTGAAATGATGGAACTTAATAAGAAGTATGTAGTTGCTCGAGCTATTGATAATAGAGGTGGTGGTTTCATGATTGCCGAAGTAGCAAGAATGCTTAAAGAGAACAAAAAAGAACTTCCCTTTACGCTATACATTGTAAACTCTGTTCAAGAAGAAATAGGTCTTCGTGGTGCGGAGATGATTAGTCGTAGATTAAAACCTAATGTAGCAATTGTAACGGACGTAACTCACGACACACAAAGCCCCATGTACAATAAAAAGGTACAGGGAGATACATCGTGTGGAGGTGGACCAGCGGTAACAACTGGACCAGCTGTACAAAATAATCTTCTCCAACACATCATTGACGTAGCTGATAAAAATAAGATAACACTTCAAAAACAAGCGGCAAGTAGAAGTACAGGAACAGATACAGATGCATTTGCGTATAGTGACATTGGTGTAGCTTCAGCTTTAGTATCTCTACCCCTTAAATACATGCACACCACAGTTGAGACTGTAGCATATACAGATATTGAGAATTGCATTCAATTAATGTATCATACAATATGCTCTCTAAAAGCAGGGCAAGATTTTAGATACTTTAAGTAAATTAAAATAACAATGACAAAAAAAGAGGCTTCCAAAATTGGAAGCCTCTTTTGGTTTATCATTAAAAGAAGATTACTTTTCGTCTTTTTTATCTTCTTTTTTTGTAGCCGCTTTCTTAGCGGGTGCTTTCTTTTTGGCAGCTGGTTTTTTCTCAGCAACTTTTGCTTTAGCTTCTTTTTTTGGTGTATCTTCGGTAGATGCCTCTTTAGAGGTAGTTTTTTCTTCTACAACAACAGCATCTTCAACTACAGGTGTAGGTTCTTCAGCTGATACAGTTTCGGTAGCCGTAGCTTCTGCAGGTTTATCTGTTTTCTTGCCTCTACGTGTACGCTTTGAACCAGATTTAGCCTTAGCTTTTGAAGATTTAGCTTCAAGCATTGCTTCATTAAAATCAACAAGTTCCATCATACACATATCAGCATTATCACCTAAACGATTGTGTGTCTTAAGAATACGCGTATATCCACCTGGTCGATCAGCAACCTTAGGAGCAATGGTTGTAAATAGTTCATTCACAGCACCCTTACTTTGAAGGTATCCAAAAACTACTCTTCTTGAGTGTGTGGTATTATCTTTAGATTTAGTAATCAAAGGTTCTACATAAACTCTTAAAGCTTTTGCTTTTGCAGTCGTCGTAAATATACGTTTATGCGTAAGGAGTGAAGCAGCCATGTTACTCAACATTGCATCTCTGTGTCCTTTCTTTCTACCTAAATGGTTGAATTTTTTCCCGTGCCTCATTTTTTATAATATTATTCGTCGTCAAGGTTGTATTTA
The DNA here is from genome assembly GCA_913050005.1 of uncultured Bacteroidota bacterium. Taxonomy (GTDB): domain Bacteria; phylum Bacteroidota; class Bacteroidia; order NS11-12g; family UBA9320; genus UBA9320. The sequence goes on along the minus strand of CAJXBI010000001.1, from coordinate 23,768 downwards.
GATACATCCATACCAAAGTTCAATCCTTTTTCTTTCACAAAATCTTCTAATTCTGTAAGTGACTTTTTACCAAAATTTCTAAACTTCAATAAATCCTCAATATGGAAACTAACTAACTCCCCTAGCGTTCTGATTTCAGCAGCTTTTAAACAATTATACGCTCTAACTGATAAGTCAAGGTCTGATAATGAAGTCTTGAGTATTTTTCTCATGTGTAGCATATTCTCGTCAACTTCATTTTTCTGAGAATGTACTTGTGTATCCTCGAGAATACTCTCATCTGAGAATAAAACAAGGTGTCTCATCATTATTTTAGACGCCTCTTTCAAGGCTTCCTCTGGATGAATTGAACCATCAGTTTTAACCTCAAATATGAGCTTCTCATAATCTGTTTTTTGTTCAACACGAAAATCTTCAACATGATACTTCACATTTTTAATTGGTGTAAAAATAGAATCAATAGAAATTTCTCCAATAGGAGCATTATCTATAGAATTTTCTTCAGCAGGCACGTAACCTCTTCCTTTTTCAACTGTTAACTCAATTTCAAGGCTAACATATGGCTCCATACTGCAAATCACAAAATCAGGATTTAATATCTCGAATGCATTTGTATATCTTGCTATTTCACCAGCATTGAACTTTTCCTTACCTTTAATAGATACAAAAATCTTTTCAGAATCATTTGAATCAATAAGCTTTTTGAAGCGAACTTGCTTAAGATTAAGGATAATTTCTGTTACATCTTCCAAAATTCCTTTGATGGTTGAAAACTCATGATCTACGCTAGGAATACGAATAGAAGTAATTGCCCAACCTTCGAGTGATGAAAGAAGAATTCTTCTCATAGCATTACCAACGGTAACACCATAACCTCTTTCTAAAGGACTAAATTCAAACATACCATAGTTGGCTGTTTCTTTATGCATTATAACCTTGTCAGGTTGTTGAAAATCTAATATTGCCATATTGTTACTTTGAGTAAAGTTCTACTATTAATTGTTCTTTGATATTCTCAGGAATATCTTCTCTTTCAGGGTAGTTTAAAAAAGTACCTTTTAATGTTGTTTTATCGAATTCTAACCAACTGAACGATCTGCCAGCAGATGTTGAATCTGAAATAAGCTCAAGAGATTTAGATTTTTCTCTAACCTCAATAATATCTCCAGGCTTCACTTGATAGGACGGAATGTTAGTAATAACATCGTTTACACGAATATGCTTGTGCCCTACTAACTGCCTTGCACCTCTTCTTGTGGGAGCTATGCCCATTCTAAATACTGTATTATCTAATCTAGCTTCTAAAAATTTAAGGAGATTTTCCCCAGTAATTCCTTTTTTACGAGCTGCTCTTTTAAAAGTTAAAGAGAACTGCTTTTCGAGCAAACCGTAGGTGTATTTAGCTTTTTGCTTTTCAGCTAATTGAATAGCATACTCAGATTTCTTACCTCTTCGTCGTGAATTACCATGCTGACCAGGAGGGTAGTTTTTCTTTTCTAACGCCTTCGATGGTCCAAAAATAGGCTCTTTAAATTTACGTGCTATCTTAGCTTTTGGTCCTCTATATCTTGCCATTATATTTATCTATTTTATCTAAATTACAATAAATTAAACTCTACGTCTTTTAGGTGGTCTACATCCGTTATGAGGAAGTGGAGTTACATCTCTAATTGCAGAAACCTCCAAACCAGATTGACTTAACGTACGTATAGCCGATTCTCTACCCGCACCAGGCCCTTTAACAAGTACTTCTACTTTTTTAAGACCAAGATCGATAGCAACTTTAGCACAATCTTGGGCTGCAACTTGAGCAGCATAAGGTGTGTTTTTCTTAGAACCTCTAAAACCCATTTTACCAGCACTACTCCAAGAAATTACTTGTCCCTGATTGTTTGTAATTGATACTATGATATTATTGAATGTAGATTTAACATATGCAAAACCATTAGATTCAATACTAACTTTTCTCTTATTAACTGTTTTTTTACTACCTGCCATTATCTAATTATTTCGGTGCTTTTTTCTTATTAGCCATTGTTTTCTTTTTACCTTTACGAGTTCTTGCGTTATTTTTTGTACGCTGACCTCTCAAAGGAAGACCTTTTCGATGTCTCAAACCTCTGTAGCATCCAATATCCATTAGACGTTTAATATTCATTTGAACTTCAGATCGGAGCTCTCCTTCAACCTTAAACTCCTTACCAATCACCTCACGAATCCCTGAGATATCAGTATCTGACCAATCTTGAACTTTTTTATCTTCACTAACTTTAGCCTTGGCTAAAATGTGAGTAGCTCTACTACTACCAATACCATGGATGTAAGTTAGTCCTACGACTCCTCTTTTACCTTTTGGTAAATCTATTCCTGCAATACGTGCCATTTCTTAACCTTGTCTTTGCTTAAATCTTGGATTCTTTTTATTAATGACGTAAATACGTCCTTTCCTTCTAACGATTTTACAATCACTAGATCTTTTCTTAACTGATGTTCTAACTTTCATTGTGTTATTTATATCTGTAGCTAATTCTACCCCTAGTTAAATCATATGGTGACATTTCAACTTGTACTTTATCGCCAGGCAGAATTCTGATATAATACATCCTCATTTTACCACTGATGGTAGCTACTATTTCGTGACCATTTTCGAGTTTTACTCTAAACATTGCGTTTGACAATGCTTCAGTGATTACGCCATCTTGCTTTATTGCTTGTTGTTTTGCCATTTTAAAGGGCTGCAAATTTAATTTTTTTTATTCTCTTATACAAACTATCCTGTTATTGCTCCACCAGAGGAAGATCTCCCTTTAATTCTTCCAGTTTTCATTAAACCATCATAATGTCTCATAATAAGGTATTGCTCAACCTGTTGAAGTGTATCAAGCACAACTCCGACCATAATTAGCAATGAAGTACCACCATAAAATTGTGCAAACTGGTCATTTACACCCGCTCGAATTGCAAAAAATGGGAATATGGCGACAAATCCAAGGAAAACTGACCCTGGAAGTGTGATACGTGACATTACAGAACCTATAAAGTTAGCTGTTTTTCTACCAGGCTTTACGCCGGGTATAAATCCACCATTTCTTTTCAAATCATCCGCTATCTGATTTGGATTAATCGTAATAGCAGTATAGAAATAAGTAAATAATACAATAAGAACAAATGTCAGAATATTATATCCAATTTCATCTGGTCTTGAAAGTGAATTCAAAAATGCTGAATCTTCTAATCCAGGAATTCTTGCAGCTGATCCAGGCAAAAACATTAATGCTTGAGCAAAAATGATAGGCATTACACCTGCAGCATTAACTTTTAATGGAAGATATTGTCTAACTCCACCCATTTGTCTATTACCAACAATTCGTTTTGCGTATTGGACGGGAATTCTTCGTGTAGCTTGAACTAGTGCAATTACGGCGAGAATAACAATCACCCATATCACAAGCTCAACAATAAGTAACATCACCTGACTACCTCCAAATCGATCGATAATTTCAGCTAGTAATGTAGATGGCAGTCGAGCAATAATACCTACCATGATAATAATAGATATCCCATTACCAACACCACGATCAGTAATTCTCTCTCCTAACCACATAGTAAACATTGTACCAGCTACCAAAATAAGTACACCTAAAATTAAAAATGTTGTCCAACCAAGTACATCAGAAGTTTCTGACATAAGAGCTAATGGCTTACCTGAACCTGAAGTTGATTTCATGTTTACTAAATATGCCATTCCTTGAACCGCTGTTATTGCAATGGTTAAATATCTTGTTATTGCGTTAATTTTTCTTCTCCCATCTTCACCTTCTTTTTGCATTTTCTGAAAAGTCGGAACTGCAACTGTTAGAAGCTGAATAACGATTGATGCAGAAATATAAGGCATGATACCAAGAGCGAAAATAGAAACTCTATCAAAGGCACCACCAGAAAAAGTGTTAACAAGACCTAAAAAACCTCCAGACTCTTTGTTGCCGTAAAAATTAGGATCGCTTAGGATAAGTGGATCAACTCCAGGAATCACGATAAATGTTCCTATACGATATACGAGTAACAATAAAAAAAGATTTAAAAGACGAGTCCTCAAATCTTCAATTGAGAATATATTTTTTAATGTACTTATTAATTTTTTCATAAATCTATACAACCTCCGCTGTTCCTCCTGCTTTTTCTATAGCAGCTTTTGCTGTTTTAGTAAAAGCATTCACCTTAACATCGACCTTACTGGTCAACTCGCCTCTACCTAATATTTTAACAATTTCTGTCTTTTTGATTACGTTAGCTTCAATCAATGATGAGGTTGTAACTTCTTTTGCCTTGGTTTTATCAATAAAATCTTGAAGTCTATCTAAGTTTAAACCAACATATTCAACGCGAGTAGGATTTTTAAATCCAAACTTAGGAATTCTACGCTGAAGTGGCATTTGCCCCCCTTCAAAACCAACTGATCTACTATAACCTGTTCTCGATTGTGCGCCTTTATGACCTTTAGTTGAGGTTCCTCCTCTACCAGATCCCTGTCCCCTAGCTATTCTTTTTCTTCTTTTAACCGAACCAACAGCCGGTTTTAAACTATGTAAATTCATAACTATACTTTTTCTACTTTTAATAAGTGGCTCACCTTACGAATCATACCTGATACAGTTTGTGATTCTTGAATAACTCTAGATTTATTTAACTTTTTAAGTCCTAGAGCAATCAATGTGCGTTTTTGATCCTCAGGTCTTCTAATAGCACTTTTAATTTGTGTAATTTTTAACTTTCCCATCTTGATTAACCGTTAAACACTTTATTTAAATTTGTCCCGCGTTGTTCTGCAACAGTGTATGCATCTCTCAATTTCGATAGCGCATCAATTGTAGCTTTAACAACATTGTGCGGGTTTGATGAACCCTTTGACTTTGCAAGAACATCATGAATACCAGCACTTTCAAATACGGCACGCATTGCTCCTCCAGCAATTACACCTGTACCATTTGAGGCAGGTTTCATAAAAACTCTACCACCAGAATACTTACCATATTGTTCATGAGGTATTGTATTGTTATTCAGTGGAACTTTGATTAAGTTCTTTTTTGCATCTTCAATACCTTTTTGGATGGCATCTATTACCTCACCAGCTTTACCAAGCCCGTGGCCAACAATACCGTTTCCGTCTCCAACTACAACAATCGCGTTGAAACTAAATGTTCTACCTCCTTTAGTAACTTTTGCTACTCGATTAATATTTACTACAGTCTCTTTAAGTTCAAGATCTGTTGTTTTTACTTGTTTTAATGTTTGTGTTGCCATATTATTAAAATTTTAAACCTCCTTCTCTTGCACCTTCAGCTAAATTCTTAACTCTCCCGTGGTATAGGTATCCATTTCTATCAAATTTTACACTTTCAATTCCATTTGCTGTAGCTTTTTTAGCAATTACCTTTCCAACTTCTCTTGCAATCTCAGATTTTGTACCTTTAGCTATACCTGATGAAGAACCCGACAATATTGTTTCTCCTTTGGTATCATCAATAAGTTGTACGTAAATCGCCTTATTGCTTCTAAAAACACAAAGTCTAGGTATCTCTGCTGTACCTTGAATCTTACTTCTGATTCGGTCTTTAATTTTAGCTCTTCTTGTAGCTTTACTTTTTATCATAATAATATAACCTATTATTTAGCTGCAGTCTTACCAGCTTTTCTTCTTAATTGTTCTCCTTTGTACTTAATTCCTTTGCCTTTGTATGGCTCAGGTGGACGTAGACTTCTTAGTTTGGCTGCTACTTGTCCTAGTAGCTGCTTGTCAATACTTTCAAAAGTTACTAAAGGTGGCTTACCTTTAACTACTTCTGTTGTAACCTTAACTTCAGATGGAATTTGCATAAAAATAGTATGCGAAAAACCTAAATTTAGCTCTAATAATTGACCAGTTACACTTGCTCTATAACCAACCCCAACAAGTTCTTGTTCAGTTTTAAATCCTCTACTAACTCCCTCAATGCAATTATTAATCAAAGAACGATAAAGTCCATGTTTGGACTTCTCTTCTTTGGATTCTCCGGACCTTGATAGAATTACCTGATTATCTTCAACCTTTACATTAATTAGATCAACAGATTGTTTAAGCTCTCCCTTTGGACCTTTGACAGCAACCATATTCCCATCAACTTTTATCTCCACGTTGGAGGGTATAGCTATTGGATTATTTCCTATTCTTGACATCTATTCTAAATTTTAAATTAAGATACGTAACATAAAACTTCTCCTCCTACGTGATGCGATCTTGCTTCTTTGTCTGTCATTACACCTTTCGATGTTGAAACAATTGCAATACCAAGACCATTTAAAACACGTGGCAATTCTTCAGCATTTCTATATTGTCTTAAACCAGGTTTACTAACTCTCTTAAGCTCTCTAATTGCAGAAAGCTTAGTAGTTGGATGATATTTTAAAGCAATCTTGATAGTTCCTTGTGAACCTGCAGAATCGTCAAACTTGTAATTAAGGATGTAGCCTTTATCAAACAATACCTGAGTTATTGCTTTTTTAATATTTGAAGCAGGGACATCAACAATTCTGTGATTTGACTTAATACCATTTCTCACACGAGTAAGGTAATCTGCTATTGGGTCTGTAATTTTACTCATATTATTACCAGCTTGCTTTAGTTATACCTGGGATTAAACCTTTAGATGCCATTTCTCTAAACACATTTCTAGAAATTCCAAAATCTCTCATATAGCCTCTGGGTCTGCCAGTAGCAGAACATCTATTTCTCAATCGGGTAGGCGAAGCATTTCTAGGTAGCTTCTGAAGCCCCTCATAATCTCCAGCTTCTTTAAGTGCAGATCTTTTAGCAGCATAGGTTTTAACCACATGCTCTCTTTTACGCTGTCTTGCTTTCATTGATTCTTTTGCCATCTTCTTCTTATTTCTTTATAAAAGGTAATCCTAATTCTGTTAACAAACTGTGGCACTCAACATCAGTCTTTGCAGTAGTTACAAATGTGATATCCATGCCATTAATACTTGATACTTTGTCAATATCTATTTCAGGAAAAATAATTTGTTCAGTAACACCCATTGAGTAATTACCACGTCCATCAAATCCTTTATCGCTAATTCCATTGAAGTCTCTCACACGAGGGAGTGAAACAGCAATAAAGCGATCTAAAAATTCATACATTCTATCACCGCGAAGGGTAACACGACATCCTATCGGCATATCTTCTCTTAATTTAAAGTTTGAGATTGCCTTCTTAGAAAATGTAGGCACTGCTTTCTGACCAGCAATAGTTGTCATTTCTTCAACCGCTGTGTCAACTAGCTTTTTATCAGCTACACCAGCACCAACACCTTGGTTTAAACAAATCTTATCTAGTCTAGGAATTTGCATTACATTACTGTAATTGTGCTTTTCCTTTAACTTTCCAACTAATTCTGTTTCAAATTTTTCTCTTAATCTTGGCTTCATACTAGTTATTTTATAAAATCACCTGTTTTCTTAGAAAATCTCTGCAATTTCCCATTTTCGTTTAATTTTCTTCCAATACGTGTTGAAGCTCCATCCACCATAACCTGAAGTTTGCTCACACGAATAGGTGATTCAAGTTTAACAATTGATCCATTTGGATTATCTGCATCTGGTTTTCTGTGTTTGGTAACCATATTGATTCCATCAACGATAGCAGTACCCTCCTTGAGATTTACTCGCTTTACTTCACCTGTTTTATTTTTATCATTACCTGACAAAACTTTAACGGTGTCACCTTTACGAATATGTAGTTTAGGTATTTTGTTGTATTTCCTTCTCATAATTACAGTACTTCTGGGGCTAATGATACAATTTTCATAAACTTACGGTCTCTCAACTCCCTAGCTACTGGTCCAAAAATACGAGTAGCTCTGGGTTCATCAGTAGCTGTAAGAAGAACACAAGAGTTATCATCGAATCTTATGTACGAACCATCTGGTCTTCTAAATTCTTTTTTCGTTCTAACTACAACTGCACGAGATACAGTACCTTTTTTGATATTACCTGCAGGCATTGCATCTTTGACAGTTACAATGATTTTGTCACCGACTGAAGCATACCTTCTTTTCGTTCCACCTAAAACACGGATACAAAGAACTTCTTTGGCTCCGCTGTTATCAGCTACTTTTAATCTAGATTCTTGTTGTATCATCTTATTTATTTAGCTCTTTCAATTATTTCTACCAATCTCCAACGCTTATCTTTACTCAGTGGTCTTGTCTCCATAATACGAACAATATCATTTTCATTACACTCATTTTTTTCGTCGTGAGCTTTAAATTTTGCCGTAGATTTAACGAATTTCTTGTATTTAGGATGTTTCATCTTTCGCTCAACGGATACCGTAATGGTTTTTTCCATTTTGTTACTTCTAACAACCCCAACAATTTCTTTTCTAAAATTTCTTTCCATTTTTAGTTCCTATTTTTCGTTTCTACGTCTGTTAATCTCAGTTAGGTATTTCGCAATAGTTTTTCTCGCAATTCTAATTTTATGCGGATTCTCTATTGGAGATACTGCGTGACTGAATTTCATCTTTTGAAGTTGAGCTCTTTCATCTTTTAAGTTCAAATGAAGCTCCTTTTCAGTCAAATTTTTAATATCTTGATACTGCATATTTCTTAAGCACTATAATCTGGTCTTACTACGAATTTTGTTGTTACAGGAAGCTTTTGAGCCGCTAATCTCATTGCTTCTTTTGCTATCTCCTCACTTACACCATCAACCTCAAATATGATTGTCCCAGGTTTGATAACAGCTACCCAATATTCTGGAGAACCTTTACCCTTACCCATTCTTACCTCGGCAGGTTTTTTAGTCACAGGTTTATCTGGAAATATACGTATCCAAACTTTACCCTCTCTCTTCATGTAACGATTAAGAGCAATCCTTGCTGCTTCTATCTGCCTAGAAGTAATCCAATGTGGTTCTAATGATTTTAATCCGAAATCACCAAATTCAACACGATGGCCTCTGCCAGCTAAACCTTTAACTCTGCCTTTCTGGCGTTTTCTATATTTTATTCTCTTTGGAGATAACATGATCTTGCCTTATTATTTTTTTATTCTTCTTCTTTCGTGACCACCTCTTTTATCACGTTGTTGCTTTGGCACTCCCATTCCCATATTTATGGATAAGTCACGCTTGCCAAAAACTTCTTCTTTAAATATCCATACTTTAACGCCAATCTTGCCATAAACAGTAAGTGCTTCAGATAATGCATAATCAACATCCGCTCTAAAAGTATGTAAAGGAATTCTTCCTTCTTTAAATTGCTGAGTTCTTGCCATTTCAGCACCGTTTAAACGACCAGATACCATAACTTTGATTCCCTGTGCACCCATTCTCATGGTTGATCCAATAGCCATTTTTATAGCACGCTTAAAGTTAACACGACCTTCTATTTGCTGAGCAATTGACTGACCAACGAGCATCGCATCTAACTCAGGACGCTTAACTTCGAAGATATTAATCTGAACATCTTTCTTAGTTAATTTTTTGATTTCTCCTTTTAATTTGTCAACTTCAGAACCACCTTTACCGATTACAATACCCGGTCTTGACGTATGAACTGTTATAATTACTCGTTTTAACATTCGCTCAATAAGTATCTTAGAAATTCCTGCTCTTGGCATACGAGCTTTTAAGTATTGACGTATCTTGTTGTCTTCAGCTAATTTCTCGCCAAATTCCTTACCACCGAACCAGTTGCTTTCCCAACCTCGGACGATACCTAGTCTAAGACCTATTGGATTTACTTTTTGTCCCATATATTATTCTTCTGAATTTGATTCTTCGTTTTGTGCGTCAATGATCCCGGTGTCAACTTTTAGGGTGATATGGTTTGATCGCTTTCTAATTCTGTGAGCTCTTCCCTGAGGAGCAGGTTGAATTCTTTTTAACATTCTTCCTGGATCAACAAAAACTTCCTTTACAATTAAGCCAGTTTCTTCATCTACACGCTCATCATTGACTTGTTGCCAGTTTGCAATGGCAGATTTTAGTAATTTTTCAACTTTTTCTGCATAAACTCTTTTTTGGCTGTACTTTAGAGTGTTTAATGCATCCTCTACACGCTGACCTCTTATTTGATCAACAACAAGTCTCATCTTACGGGGAGACATTGGACAGTTATTTAATTTAGCTACTGCTTCCATGATTATTTCTTAGCTTGATGACCTTTAAATGTTCTTGTAGGTGAGAATTCTCCAAGTTTATGACCTACCATATTTTCTGTTACATATACTGGTATAAATTTATTACCATTATGTACAGCAAGTGTGTGCCCTATAAAGTCAGGAGTTATTAATGAAGATCTACTCCAAGTTTTAATAACAGACTTCTTAGTGCCTTCATTCATTGCATCCACTTTACGTTGTAATTTATAGTGAACAAATGGTCCTTTTTTTAATGATCTCGCCATAGTTTATTTTCGTTTTCTTTCTAAAATTAATCTAGAAGATTTTTTCTTTTTACTTCTCGTTTTCAAACCTTTAGACATTGTACCCTTTCGAGTTCTTGCTTGACCACCTTTAGATCGGCCTTCACCACCTCCTTGAGGGTGGTCAACAGGATTCATTGCAGCAGGACGTGTACGCGGTCTTCTACCTAACCAACGGCTTCTTCCTGCTTTGCCTGAAATTTGTAATTGATGATCTGCATTAGATACCTCTCCTATTGTTGCAAGACAAGTAATTAATATCATTCTACTCTCACCAGACGGAAGTTTGATAACAGCATACTTACCGTCTTTAGCAACTAATTGAGCACTTGTTCCTGCACTTCTGCATATTTCTGCGCCTTTACCGGGCTTCATTTCAATGTTATGAACAGTTGTTCCTAATGGAATCTCTCCCAATGGAAGAGCATTACCAAGATTAGGAGTTGAGCCAGGGCCTGAAGTAATTTTCTGGCCAACTTTGATTCCTTTTGGTGCAACAATATACCTTTTTTCTCCATCAGCATATTGAACTAATGAAATAAAAGCAGTTCTGTTTGGATCATACTCTACGGTTAGGACTTCAGCACTTTCGAAGCGATTTCGTTTGAAATCCATAATACGATATCTGCGCTTGTGTCCACCACCACGATTTCTCATGGTCATCTTTCCTGTGTCGTTTCTACCACCTGACTTTTTTATTGGAGCTAGTAAACTCTTCTCTGGTCGACTAGAGGTTAATGCTTCGAAAGTTACTGCTAACTTAAAACGTTGACCAGGTGTAACTGGATTTATTCTCTTAATTCCCATTTCTCAGCTTATATATTTTCGTAAAAATCAATACTCTGTCCATCTTTCAAACTAACTATCGCTTTTTTATAGTTACTTTTCTTTCCGTTTGAAACACCAGACTTAGTAAAACGTGTTTTTCTCTTACCAGCAACAACTAAAGTTCTAATTTTAGTAACTTCAACCGAATAAATCTTCTCTATTTCAGCCTTTATTTCTGGTTTAGTTGCAGTTAATGCTACTCTGAAACCAAATTGTCCTTTGTTTTCGCTCAACAAGGACATTTTTTCTGTAATTAGTGGTTTAACAAGGATTGCCATTTTAACTCAATGTTTCTTTTAATTTGTTAATTGAACCTTCTACCAAGATTATATTGTTAGCATGCAAAATACTATAGGTATTGACATCACTTACGTTCATTACTTGAGCGTTAGGTATATTTCTTGAAGATAAATACACATTATTATCATAGTCAGGTGTAAGAAGAAGTGTTTTCTTGTCTGACATTTTAAGATTAATTAGTATATCCAAATAATTCTTTGTTTTTGGAGAATCCAGTGAAATGGAATCAATAACTGTAATCTCTTTACCTTTAGCCTTATGAGATAAAGCAGAAAGACGTGCAACTTTCTTTAACTTTTTATTTAGTTTAAAACTATAGTCTCTTGGTCTTGGACCATGCATACGACCTCCACCAACAAAAACACCCGATTTGATAGAACCGGCCCTTGCAGTACCGGTACCTTTTTGTTTCTTAATTTTTCGGGTAGAACCTTTAACTGCACCCTTCTCTGTAGATGAGTGAGTTCCTTGTCTTTGACTAGCTAAATATTGCTTTACATCTAAATAAATTGCGTGATCATTAGGTTCAACACCGAAAATCTCCTTAGGAAGGTTTACTTGCTTGCCCGTATCATCACCAGATGTATTAATTACCTTTAATTTCATTTTTATTTTTCAATAACTACGTATGAACCTTTGTGACCTGGAAGTGCTCCACTAATAACCAGTAGATTTTTATCAGTATCAACCTTTAGTACTTTAAGATTTTGTACTTTAACTCTTTCATTTCCCATTTGACCAGCCATTCTGGTCCCTTTGAAAACACGTGAAGGAGTTGAGCCAGCTCCTAATGAACCCGGTGCTCTAAGTCTATTGTGTTGTCCATGGGTAGATTCACCAACACCGCTAAAGCCATGTCTCTTTACAACACCTTGAAAACCTTTACCTTTAGATGTTCCAACAACATCTACGAATTCTCCTTCTTCAAAAATCTCAACCCCAAAAGAATCTCCTAAATTCTGCTTTCCGTCAAAATTTCTTACTTCAACAATAACTCTTTTCGGTGTTGTTTTAGCTTTTGCAAAGTGACCTTTTTCAGGACCGTTAGAGCTTTTAACTTTTTTCTCAATTGAAGAAATCTGCACGGCATCATAACCTTCTTTATCTCCAGTTTTAACTTGAGTCACAAAATTTGGTTCACAAGATACCACTGTACAAGCTTCTTTTTTACCCGAGTCGGTAAAAATTGAAGTCATTCCTATTTTTCTTCCTATAACACTTAACATGTTTTTTATACTTTAATTTCTACGTCCACACCACTTGGCAATTCAAGCTTCATTAGTGCATCTACTGTTTTTGCACTTGAGCTATAAATATCCATTAACCTCTTGTAAGAACATAACTTGAACTGCTCTCTAGCTTTTTTATTTACGTGAGGGGATTTTAAAACTGTAAATATTTTTTTTTGTGTTGGCAGTGGTATTGGACCACTAACAACAGCTCCAGTAGCTTTAACAGACTTGACAATCTTTTCAGCTGATTTATCGATCAGATTATGATCGTAAGACTTAAGCTTGATTCTAATTTTTTGATTGATCATTTTATTTATGCTTTTACAGTTGTTCCAGTTGCTTTTTCTATGATTTCAGTTGCTAAATTATTTGGAACAACATCATAGTTGTTAAACTCCATAGTAGAAGTAGCACGACCAGAAGTTATTGTTCTTAAGTCTGTGACATATCCAAACATCATTGAAAGAGGAACAAGAGCTTTAACTACTTGTGCACCTCCTTTTTCTGTCATTCCCTGCATTTGCCCCCTTCTTCTATTTAAATCTCCGATTACATCACCCATATTCTCCTCTGGTGTAATTACTTCAAGTTTCATGATAGGTTCTAGAATAACAGGACTAGCTTTTTTAGAAGCTTCTCTAAATGCAAATTTCGCAGCTGTTTCAAAAGATAATGAATCCGAATCCACAGCGTGAAATGAACCATCAAATAGCCTTACTTTAAGGTTTTGAACTTCATATCCCGCAAGAGCACCATTTTTCATTGCATCTTTGAAACCTTTTTCAACGGCAGGAATAAACTCACGAGGTATTGAACCGCCAACGATTTGATTCACAAATTCTAATCCTTCTTTCCCTTCGTCTGCAGGACCTATCTCAACTTGAATATCAGCAAATTTACCACGTCCGCCAGACTGTTTCTTGTAGGTTTCACGGTGAGTAACTGTGTTGGAAATTGTTTCTTTATATGCAACTTGTGGTTGTCCTTGATTAGCTTCGACGTTAAATTCTCTTTTGAGTCTATCAATAATAATTTCTAAGTGAAGCTCACCCATTCCGGAAATTACTGTTTGGCCAGTTTCATCATCAGATTTAACTACGAATGTTGGATCCTCTTCAGCTAATTTTCCAAGTGCCATTCCTAACTTATCTACGTCAGCTTGTGTTTTTGGCTCTATCGCAACACCAATTACTGGGTCTGGGAAATCCATTGACTCAAGGACGATAGGAGCATTTTCAGCACATAATGTATCTCCTGTTCTTATATCTTTAAATCCAATTAAAGCCGCAATATCTCCAGCTTGTAATTGTGGAATTTGATTTTGTTTATTGGCATGCATTTGGAAAATACGAGAAATACGTTCTTTTTTCATAGTTCGCGTGTTGTAAACGTACGTACCTGAATCTAAAACACCAGAGTAAGCTCTTGTAAAACATAATCTTCCAACGAAAGGATCAGTGGCGATTTTAAATGCTAATGACGAAAATGGTTCGTCTGCAGACGGCTTACGTGAAGTAGGTTCATCTGTCTTTGGATTTGTTCCTTCAATTGCTTCAACATCAACGGGTGATGGAAGAATTTCCATAACCATATCAAGCATTGCTTGAACACCTTTGTTCTTAAATGCTGAACCACACATCATGGGTACAACTTTTCCTGCAATTGTAGCTTCTCTAAGTGCATCTAAAATTTCTCGCTCAGTCAAGGATTCAGGATCTTCAAAATACTTCTCCATTAAGTTATCATCAAATTCAGCAACAGCTTCTAGGAGTTCTTCTCTTAGCTGTGTTGCTTCATCGATAACATCTGCTGGAATCTCTATTTCTTGGAAAGTCATTCCTTGATCAGCATCATTCCAAGTAATTCCTCTAAAGTTAATTAAATCAACAACGCCTCTAAAACCGTCCTCTGCACCAATATTTAGCTGAAGAGGTAATGCATGACTACCCAACATTTCTTTTACTTGGGCACATACATTTATAAAATCTGCACCTTGGCGGTCCATTTTGTTCACAAAACCGATTCGAGGCACATTGTAATTGTTAGCTAATCTCCAATTAGTTTCAGACTGAGGCTCAACACCATCAACAGCACTGAATAAGAATACTAAACCATCAAGAACACGCAGTGATCGGTTAACTTCTACCGTAAAGTCAACGTGACCTGGTGTATCTATAATATTAACGTGGTAATCTTGATCTCTATATTTCCAGTTAAGAGTAGTAGCAGCAGAAGTAATTGTAATTCCTCTTTCTTGCTCTTGCTCCATCCAATCCATAGTTGCAGCACCATCATGCACTTCGCCAATTTTATGACTTACACCTCCGTAGTATAAAATACGCTCTGTTGTAGTTGTTTTACCAGCATCAATGTGAGCAGCAATACCAATATTTCTTGTGAATTTTAAATCTCTTTTTGACATGACTTATACTCTGAAGTGTGAAAATGCTTTATTAGCATCTGCCATTTTGTGTGTATCTTCTTTTTTCTTTACTGCAGCTCCCTCACCTTTGGAAGCAGCAATAATTTCTCCAGCCAATTTATTAGCCATAGACTTTTCATTTCTTTTTCGTGCAAAGTTGATCATCCACTTAATCCCAAACGAAATCTTCAAATCTGGTTTAACTTCCATTGGAATTTGAAAAGTGGCACCACCGACTCTACGACTTTTAACCATAACAGATGGCATTACATTATTGAGAGCCTTTTTCCAAGTGTCAATACCAGAGTCTTCTTCTACTTTACCGTCGACAATTTCGATTGCATCATAAAATATCTTTCTAGCTGTTTCTTTCTTACCCTGCATCATCATATTATTGATAAACTTTGATACCAAAACATCATTGTATCTGGGATCGGGTACTATTTCTCTTTTTCTTGCCTTCGACTTTCTCATTATTTCTTAGCTGATTTAGGTCTTTTTGCTCCGTATTTACTTCTTCTTTGAGTTCTACCTTCAACTCCAGCAGTGTCTAATGCACCACGTACAATGTGATACCTTACCCCTGGTAAATCTTTAACTCTTCCTCCTCTAACTAACACTATACTGTGTTCCTGAAGATTGTGACCTTCGCCTGGAATGTATGCATTTACTTCATTTCCGTTGGTAAGTCTTACTCTTGCTACCTTTCTCATCGCGGAGTTTGGCTTTTTGGGAGTGGTTGTGTATACTCTTGTACAAACACCTCTTCTTTGAGGGCAAGAATTAAGAGCTCTGGACTTACTTTTCTTAGTAAGTTCCTTTCTTCCTTTACGTACTAGCTGTTGTATTGTAGGCATATATTTATATCCAAATTTCTAAAAGGTCTGCAAAAGTAGCATTTATATATAAGATTGCAAGGGCTAGCTCCAAAAAAATCAGATAATATATTTTGATGCCGTTTAAGAGAATAAATTATAGGTAATTATAAAGTGAAATGTCTTTATCATTGCGTCTCTTATTGTAAGTTAATTAAATGATCAAAAAAGTTAAATACCTAAATCATGATGAAATTAATCAGGTAAAATGGGATAATTTAATTGACACTAGCACAACTGGTAAAGTATTCAATTACTCTTGGTATTTAGATCAATTATGTAGTTGGGATGCGGTTATAATTGATGATTATGAAGCAGCTATTCCTCTCCCAGTTTCAAGAAAATGGGGTATAAAAGCTCTTCTTCAACCCAACTTTGTTCAGCAATGTAATTGGATTGGTGAAATGCCTGACGCAAAAGAACTTGAACAAATCAAATTAATCATTATATCTAATTTTAGCATTGTACATTTTAATACTAATATCGATTTTATAACATTTGCTAAAAAAAGAGATAATCTTATTTTAGAGATAGATGATATCAAAATCTTACATAATAATTTCAGTAAATCGCTAAAGAAGAATATTAAAAAAGCAAAGGCTTTTCATTCTGTAAGCTTCAATATGGATGTCCAGCAAACCATAAATTTATATCAATCTGCATATGGTGATAAGACAAAACACCTAAAAGAAGTAAATTTTAATCTTATTAAGAGTTTAGTTCATAAAAATCCATCCAACTTCATAAATATTCAAGTGAATTACAATGAAGAAACTACTGCCAGCTTATTATTTGCCGTGGGTAAAAGTCGGATTCATTATATTTTGGGAGCACCAAGCAAAAAGGGAAGATCCCTCAATTCTCTTTCCTACGGATTAAACGAAGTTCTTGTAAAATTCGCAAAACAAAACATGATTTTGGATTTTGAAGGCTCGAGTATTAAATCAGTTCACGCTTATTATTCCTCTTTTGGCGCCAAAAATGAACCGTTTTACGAGGTAGTTTATTCTCGTCCATTGTTTAGACCATTCGCATTTATTTATAACAATCTGTTGAGGTCCATTTGAAGAGGGACCGCCGAAGTGAAACCTTCTCCATGCTTAACTTGAATGGCACTCCCCATCTCATGAGATCTTCCGTTTATAAAATCAAGAAATTTTTTAGAGCTAATTAACGTGTCAGACTTTTTGCCAGATTCATAAAACTGTGATTTAAAGCTCATTATTGCCTTCATTTTAATTTCAAAATAAGGAGTTACATCAACAACAAAATCCGGATTTATATATCGATATTGTATGTAGTGAAAAAGATGTTTTGGTCTCCAGGCATCTTGTGGTATTTTATTATCGAATGTTTCTATTTTTTTTAAACCTGACAAGAAAAATACTTCCTTGAGAAGTTCAGCAGCTCTTGGGTGGTCTGGGTGCCTGTCATCTGTAGCATTTGCAAAAATCATAGTTGGCTTGTACCTCCTAATGGCTTGAATAACCTTTAATTTATTTTCCTGGTTATTTTCAAACCACCCATCACCTAAATTTAAATTTTCACGAGAATCAATGTCTAATATCTTGCTTGAAGCATCGGACTCCTCTTTACGAGTATTTATTGTGCCTCTTGTCCCCAGTTCACCTGCTGTCAAGTCCACTATTCCTATCTTGTACCCTTCTTCTTTTAATTTCAACAGAGTTCCTGAACATGACAATTCAACATCATCAGGATGTGCTCCAAAAGCTAATACGTCTAATTTCATTTTATATTGAACAAAAATATTCTATTCAAGTTTAGCATTTTTTATGATATATTCAATTTGATAATCCTTAATAGGATCATATTTTGTATTAATATTGGCATTATACATCTTCGCCCATATACCGTAAAACATTGTGCTTGCACTGCCCCTATATTGCTTTAGGATTTCATAGGTAGTGTTACCTGTTTCTCGATGAATCAACTTGATTAACAATTTACCTTGCGAAATGGTTAGCATTTTAAGTTGTCCTATAAATTCTTCTTTAATAGCATTTTCGGTTGCTTTGATATATTTTTTTTTCGCTCTTTTAGAGGGTAATTGATTTAAATTATCGTCCATCATCTGCAACCTGAATGCAGCTAACTTTGCATATGGCATAACCTTTTTCACATTTCTGACAAGTTTGATATACGCATCTCTATCCTTCTTTGAGTTAAATTCTTTTAATGTGAATTGATTAAACGAATACAAATAGAATGTATCTCCATCCATCAAAACTTTACGTAATATCATAGACGTATCTGATTCCTCATTATTTTGCGAATAAGCAATTTGAGAAATGACTATTATGAGGAAAAGAAAATAGCTATTTTTATTCAATTTAATTTCCATTTTTTGTCATTGATTTAGTTTAAGATCTCCGATAATATATCAATCGATTTTACTTTTTTATTTCTGATTACATGGAATTGATAATACTTTATAATCGAATTAAGTACAATTTTTCGAGCGGTTGTACTTGGTTTAAAATTAACATTTCCCCCATGAATCAAATGCGAAATAAGTTGTGACGATTCCTCAGATGCGGTGTAAATATCTGATTTGTTTGTAAATATACCCTCTTCGTAACTGAAAAATGGAGTTTCTTTAGTGAATCTACCTTGAGGGAAAACACCCAGATAATTACATAACTTCAACATGAAAATACATGGAAATAAAACTGATAATTCTTTTTGTTCAAGGTCTATTATTTGATTTTCAAGAAAATCAAATAATTCTTTATCGCCAACCTCCTCGGTTAGACAAAGATTGATGATTTCAGTCATGAACATTGCTACCGTTTTTTTTACAATATCATCTTGAATTTCAAAAAGAATTGGTGAATTACGTAAATCTTTTATAGTGTTAATTGAAGAATTGGTCTTTTGATATACATCAATTTCAACTATTGATAAAGGTTGAATCATGGAGGTTCTTATTTTTGACTTACCTTTTCTAATACCTCTCAAGATATAAGTCTTCACCCCAAATTCTCGTGTATATATTTTACTAATTATACTACTTTCACTATAATTTGTATTCTTTAGAACAATGGCTCTTGTCTTTAAATACATTATCGAACGATTAATAACTTAGAAACCAGAGAATCTTCATCTTCTTTATTTGCAGTAAAAATCAAGTATACTCCAGTTTGTGGTTTTTGACCATCAAAATTTAATCCATTCCATACTGCAGTTCCTCCGACAGCTAAAAGTTCATAAACAACTCTTCCCGCAACATCCGCGATCTTTACAGTAGCATCCTCAGGCAAACCAGTAATTGTTATAGGCCCGTCATACTCAGGATGAACAGGATTTGGAAAAACTAGGGTGTTTTCGTGAAGATCTTTTGATTCGGTGGCATCACTTCTAAATGAGGTAATTCCATTTGTCGTTCCAAAAAAAACTTCACCTGTATTTGGAATGATTCCTACGCAATTAATTATATTACTGGGTAGTGGACTGTTGTCCACCGTAAGATGAAGTACAATCTCAGAACCATCCTCTTTGATTAACCACACACCGTTATTAGTAGCAACCCATTTACGATTTCCCCCATCAATTTTAATATCATTAACTACTTCACTACCTAACAAATAACCAATATCTTTTCCATCATCAATAATAATCTGTTGAGCATCTGCATTAACTCCTCCATCAAATACCAGACTGGGATTATAAAAAACAGCAATTCCAGATTCAGTCCCTACCCATATTTCACCATCTTTATCCTGAGCTATTGCTTTAACATTATTATTTGGTAAACCTCCTCCATATTTTGAAGTGCCTAGAAATCGAGTTCTAAGCGACCCATTTTCGAGCTCTTTCGCTACTAAAATACCATTACTTGAGGTTCTAGGTACCAACATCCAAATTTGATCACTTTGATCAATTATCATTTCTCCTAAACGCTTGGTTCCAACATTAAAATCACTCCAACTTCCATTGGCTCTCAAGACAGCAAGAGGCCTATCTGTTTCGTAGTTTGAAACCCATAAATTATTTTTACTATCGTAGGCCATTCCCAGAGCTACTTCGTTAGTTCCTACAGAATTTTTTAATGAGCTATTTGAATTGGTATATCGTTGATTAGGTTCATAATTTTTTATCCTTAGTAAACCACTACCAAAACTCCCCAACCAAGTTTCATTTCTGTCTTTTGGTACATAAATAGATGTAAAATCTGTCATACCAGCAGAATATGGATCAGATGTATTTCTATTATACCAATTTCCATCCTCATACCGATAATAACCATACGTATTATACGTTGGTGCAAAAGCGGGTGTGTATCCACCTGAAGTTACCCATAAACTATTTCCTTGTCCATCCATGTCATAACTATTGGATGAAAATGGTCCCTGAGGAGAGAAGTAACTTATTTGACCTGCGTTATTTTTTT
The DNA here is from genome assembly GCA_913050005.1 of uncultured Bacteroidota bacterium. GTDB lineage: Bacteria > Bacteroidota > Bacteroidia > NS11-12g > UBA9320 > UBA9320. Next base: position 3,234 of record CAJXBI010000001.1, on the reverse strand, counting down.
TAATTAAACCTCTATAAAAACCGCCAAACCAAAGATTATCCTGATAATCAATTATGGCAGAACTCATGGCAACTTCACCATACTCTTTTACTATCCCCATTTCATTAATACTTGCAATCCCCTCATATCTGCAAACAACCAAATTTCTGTGACAAACAGCTAAACTCTTGTAACCCATTCTTAGACTCATTTCAACAGGAACATAATTCGTTCCGTCAAATGAAAATAAAATACTATCAGACACAAAGTATAACTTATCATTAAAAGTTTTAATATTTACAGCAGAATCGTACTCTTCAATAGTTTCCCAACTTGAAAAGTTCTTCAAATTCACATTATTGTCAAAAGCGGGTGCGTACTTCAGGCCTTCTGTAGTTCCAATATAAATTTTCTCATTAAATATATCGAGAGAATTCACTGCTAACGGAACACCTCCAAATCCTAAATTTTGATAATCATCAATTATTTCCTCAGCTTCGATATCAATAATAACTACACCAAATGCAGTAGATAAATATGCAAGTTCATTATAAATTTCAATCTCATAAATATCCTTTAACCCGAAAATGCTTGATCGTTTAATCCCAGGTAAATTGATTATCAAATTTCCTTTCAACAAATCTATATTACCACTTTTGTAGGCTATAACCAGAGTATTATAATCCGCTGAATAACTCATAGCAACAACATTCGATTCAGAGAAACCGTTGACCTTTGTCAGAAATTCAGCTTCACCACTCTTTAGACCAAATACGTAAATTCCTATATCCGAAAGAACAAATAGCTTATCGTCTGCCTCAACGATTTGCCTAACACTATTGTACGGTAAGTGCATTCGCCAAGTGTAAGTTGGTGTATTATTTTGACAAAACCCTGATAGGTTCTCAAATAAAAGAACTAGAAAAAGTAGTCTTTGCATACTTAAATTTTTCAACAAAACTAACGAATGATTGCATTGTTTTATTATTGAATTTCAATAATTACATATTAATTAAAAACTAAAAATCTAGTTTAAATTTGCATCATAAATGGCAAACAAAATAGAAAATAAGCCTACAGTAAAAATAAAACAAAATAAACGTATTAAACCAGACTGGTTAAAAACCCAGATTCCAGGAGATGGGAAGTACGCGGAAATGCTAAAACTTGTAAAAGACAACAAACTACATACCATATGCGAAAGTGGTAAATGTCCAAATATTGGTGAATGTTGGGGGGTTGGTACAGCTACTTTTATGATAGGTGGTAACACATGTACCAGAAGTTGTCAATTTTGTAATGTCGCTACAGGAAAAGGTGATATTTTAGATAACTTAGAACCATTTAAAGTTGCTCAATCAATTAATATTATGGGTATTAAACATGCAGTAATCACAAGTGTAGATCGCGACGACTTGTCAGATGGAGGTAGTGGACATTGGGCAAAAACAGTTCAAACTATTCGCGAGTTTAACCCAGACACAACCTTAGAGACTCTAATTCCTGATTTTCAAGGTAAAACTGACCAATTAGATACAATAATAAATGTTGCACCAGAAATTGTATCTCATAATATAGAAACTGTAAAAAGACTTACAAAAGAGGTCAGAGTTCAAGCTAAATATGAACGATCAATGTTTGTTTTAGAATATCTTCAAAAAGCTGGAATGAAGACTAAAAGTGGTATTATGTGTGGCATGGGAGAAACTGAAGAAGAAGTAATCGAAACTCTTATAGATTTAAGAAATTCAAATGTATCAATTGTTACTCTAGGACAATACATGCAACCTACAGGTAGACATTTAAAAGTTGCAGAATATGTTCATCCTGACACATTTAAAAGATATAAAGAAGTTGGGTTAGAAATTGGCTTTGAATATGTAGAAAGTGGTCCATTAGTTAGGTCGAGCTATCATGCAGAAAAACACCTAAAAAAATAAATGAATAAAAAATTTTACCAAGAATACTACACACTTGAAAGAGAAGGGTGGTGGTTCAAAGCAAGATTATTTATTTTAGAATCACTCTTTAAAAAATTAAAATTTGACTCAAATATATCTATCTTAAATGTGGGTGCTGCAACGGGAGCAACTTCAGAAATGCTAGCAAAATATGGGGAGGTAACTTCATTGGAATATGACAAATATTGTTGTGGATTCTTGAAAGAAAAAACAGGTATTGAAGCAATCAATGCTTCGCTTACTGATCTTCCGTTTACAGATAATTCATTTGATTTAGTATGTGCATTTGACGTGATTGAACACATTGAAAATCATGAAAAAGCAGTAGATGAGATATTCAGAGTTCTCAAACCTAAAGCGAAGTACTTTATAACAGTTCCTGCATTTCAAACATTATGGAGTAATCATGACGTAGTTAATCATCATTACAGAAGATATAAAAAGAATAACTTAAATAAACTTATAACTAAATCTCGTTTAAAAATTGAGTACACACTGTATTTTAATTTTTTATTATTCATTCCTATACTAATAACAAGATTCATACTCAATGTAATCCCAATAAAAAGAGATAAAAATTCTTCTGGATCTGACAATGAAATCATGAAATCATCTAGGATTATAAATACTATCTTATTCAGTATTTTTTATTCCGAAAAGTATTTATTAAACCTCAATGTAAAATTTCCATTCGGAGTATCAATTATGTCAATAGGACATAAATAAACAAAAAAGCCTCAACACAAAAAGTGCAGAGGCTTAAATAGAATGGCGGTGACCTACTTTCCCAGGTATTACCCAAGTATCATCGGCTCAGTTGGACTTAACTTCTCTGTTCGGAATGGGAAGAGGTATACCCCAACGATATAACCACCTTAAAATCTTTAATACGCAATTGCGTAAATGACAATAATTGGAAGTAAAATAAAAACTAAAATTTTAAAAATAAAATGGTAAGTCTACAGGTAATTAGTACTACTCAGCTATGACATTACTGCCTTTACACTTGTAGCCTATCAACGTCATCGTCTTTAACGACCTTTAAAAGAAATCTCATCTTGAGGTCAGTTTCGTGCTTAGATGCTTTCAGCACTTATCTGCTCCATACGTAGCTACTCTGCACTGCACCTGGCGGCACAACAGATACACCAGAGGTATGTCCAACTCGGTCCTCTCGTACTAAAGTCAGATCCTCTCAAATTTCTAACGCCCACAACAGATAGAGACCGAACTGTCTCACGACGTTCTGAACCCAGCTCGCGTGCCACTTTAATGGGCGAACAGCCCAACCCTT